>NZ_RJPS01000132.1 GCF_003943505.1 Streptococcus cristatus | reverse complement strand
TTAAGGAAGATCTTTTCCAGAGGCCCAATAGATTTCGTACCATTCTTTTCTAGTCAGTTCAATATCTGCTGCCATGGCTGATTCGATGATGCGGCTAGCCTTGGTCGTGCCGATGACCGCTTGCATGTGAGCTGGATAGCGTAGCACCCAAGCAATAGCCACTGCGGATGCTGATATTTGATATTTGTCGGCCAGTCGGTTTAGGACGGCATTGAGCTTGGGGTATTTATCCGAACCGACAAAAACGCCTTCAAAATAGCCATGTTGGAGGACGGACCAGGCCTGAATCACGACGTCGTTCAGGCGGCAGTATTCGAAAATACTACCATCGCGCATATTTGCGGCGGCTCCCTCCATGTTGACATGGAAGCTAGCTTCAAAAGCAGGTGAGAAAGCTGCGCTTAGTTGGAGCTGATTTGCTACCAAGGGCTGCTTGACCTCTGTTTTTAGTAGCTCCAACATCATAGGATTCTGGTTGGACACTCCAAAATCAAGAACCTTTCCTTG
>NZ_RJPS01000131.1 GCF_003943505.1 Streptococcus cristatus | reverse complement strand
TTATTAGAAAGCACCTGCAAAATCTGCTCTTCACCGGCTTCTGCTTCAGTAGTAAAGAGGTCAAAGTCCACTGCTTCGCCATAGACTGGTCCAGCTGCAAAGACTCGATGTGGCTTGGTCTTAAGCTCTCTCAGAACTTGAAGACCGCGATTTGCTCGACTGGTAACAGGAATATCTGCGACTGCCATACGCTTAATCGATCCGCGCTGCGTCAGGATGTAAAGCGAGTCTGTATTGGCGATAAAGGCTGCCGCTAGGACATCGTCCTTCTTGAGGTTTATGGCTTTAACCCCAGCCGCCTTAGCTCCGATGACAGGAACTTCCTCAATATTGAAACGAAGGGCATAGCCATTCTTGGTCACGAGCATAACATCATCCAGCTTAATCGGAGCTAGAGCAATGACCTGGTCGTCTTCATTTTTCAGCTTGGCAAACTTAAGCGACTTGGACTTGTAGGTCCGCCAAGGACTGAACTCCTTGCGCTCCACTCTCTTGATTCTCTCTTGATT
>NZ_RJPS01000130.1 GCF_003943505.1 Streptococcus cristatus | reverse complement strand
CCCTGCAAGCACCAGCAAAGTTGCTATACAGATGGCAAACATCAAAGTCGCTGCTTTTGCCAGATTGGCATAAAAGCGCTCGTCTACTCTTTCCTTGACCTTTTTCAAGGCAAAAAATAAAAGAAAGAGAAACTGGATAGCGAGGAAGCCTCCCAAAGCAATGTACTTTATAAAAGGCGGATTGGTACTTGGAGTCCATAACCAGATTCCGACAGTATAGATAGAGGTTGCTGAAAGAGTCAATAGATTATAAAATTTCATGGTTAGATCATAGACCTGCTTTTCTTGAACTTCTTTCATCCTCTTAGGCCATGGTTTCATGTGAAACCAAGACCAGATACTCACGAGCTGACCTATACTTACCAAACCGACAATTATCCACTTGGATGACCAGCTGAGATTGCTGGGAGCAAGGAAAACAGTAAAATCAATAAAGAGAGCGGTGGCGACCAGCAAAATGAGGCCACCCATTTTTTGACTTTTTTTCATGATAGACTCCTTTCGTAGTGGTG
>NZ_RJPS01000129.1 GCF_003943505.1 Streptococcus cristatus | reverse complement strand
AACAGTGTGCGTGCCGTTGTTATTATCGACAACCTTAGCCAATGGAGATTTTCCATCCTTACCGTCTTTGACGATGGTAGATGAGGTTACTTCGTCTGGATCGAGCTGGCCATTGCCGTTCTTATCGAGTCCAACTTTAACAGTGTGCGTGCCGTTATTATTGTCTACGACTTGAGCCAATGATGGCTTGCCATCTTCACCTTTGGCTCCAGTTGCACCGGTAGCACCTGTTGCGCCAGCTTTTCCATCTTTGACGATAGTTGAAGATGTTACTTCATCTGGATCAAGCTGACCATTATTGTTCTTATCAAGTCCGACTTGAACAGTATGGGTACCATTGTTGTTATCAACAACCTTAGCTAGTGGAGATTTTCCATCCTTACCGTCTTTGACGATGGTAGATGAGGTTACTTCGTCTGGATCGAGCTGGCCATTGCTGTTCTTATCGAGTCCAACTTTAACAGTGTGCGTGCCGTTATTGTTGTCTACGACTTGAGCCAATGATGGCTTGCCA
>NZ_RJPS01000128.1 GCF_003943505.1 Streptococcus cristatus | reverse complement strand
TTCATTGGGCATCCTAAGAAAAAATCAGCCAGATATCCAGCTGATTTTAGGCTTTCTAAGCCATTTTTACAATTCCAAGTAATCCTCGACTGCTACCTGCATTTGGTCTGCAGCAACCGTCGTTTTGTGACGAACAGGGGCAATTTCTAAGCCGTCCACAGCTGGTGGAAGGGCTACGCCAGAAAGTTCGTGCAGTTGGTCCAAAGCCTCAAAGTCACTAAGTCCTGTTTGACCAGTCACAGCCTCAACAGCCACAACTGGGAATTTATAGGGACTAGCGGTAGACGCGATAACAGTCTTGCGCTGATCACCTGTTTCTGCCAAGTATTTTTGATAGACAGCAGACGCGACAGCCGTATGAGGGTCTTCGATGTAGTTAGAGACTTGATAGACTCGCTTGATTTCAGCAGCTGTTTCTTCTTCTGTCGCATAGTCAGCCGCAAAGAGCTCTAAAATCTCAGCATCAAAGTCCGTCAGTTCATACTGTCCATGATCATTCAGAGCCGCCATCAAGG
>NZ_RJPS01000127.1 GCF_003943505.1 Streptococcus cristatus | reverse complement strand
CTCCATCTTTTACCATATCAGAGAAGGCTCCAATGTGACTAGCAACTGTAGGAACTTTTACTAAGGCAGCCTCCATCCATTTGATTTCAGACTTGGCCCGATTAAAGACCGAATCAACCAGCGGCGCTAAATTGATATCTACCCTACTAATCAGCTGAGGTAAATCCTTCCAGTCAACATAGTCATGTACAACGATCTGCTGTTGATACGGCTTCATATCCTCTGGAATATCCAGATGTCCGACGATATGAAGCTCCACATTCTTGTAGACTTCAAGCAAGGATTGGATGGCTGGTTTTATCAATTCAAAATTTTCATTGTGGCTGATTGAACCTGAAAAATAGCCAATCTTAACTTTTGAATCCTGCTGACTATAATCTTTGATAAAGTGAGAACTGATTTCAATCAAGTCACTGGAAGCTCGATTTCTGTTCAGCAACACCTTATCTTTATATTTGAGCAGCTCTTCTTTCAGTTGGACAGTCGAAGTAATCGCTCCATCACAGGCAGCTAGCAT
>NZ_RJPS01000126.1 GCF_003943505.1 Streptococcus cristatus | reverse complement strand
TACGCCTTCTTCCAATTGAACAGTGAAGTTTTGGTCCTTGCTTGCATCATCATCAAAGTTTTGTGGATCCTTGAACTCATCGTTCACAACCTTGTAACCTTGGTTAGTCAATTCTTTCAACTTCGCAAGGTATTGGTCACGGCTAATTGGTTCGCCTGACTTACCGCCTTCTGAGATCTTAGCCAATTCTTTCTTAGCTTGGTCTACGAAGGTGATGGTTGCTTTTTGATCNGCCTTCTTGTANGTTACAACTTCATCGGCTGGTTTNGCTGAGTCTGCTGTAACCTTCACATCTGCTACGCTTGCTTTGTCTGCTACGTAACCCTTGATGTCTGGTGAAGTTTGTCCCTTGATCACGTCATCTTGTGATGTCCATGGGCCTTTTTCTACGATCGCTTTCGTTACGACGTTGATCTTCAGAATACGCGTGAATTTAGCGCTNTCTGTGAAGCTTGGTGCTGCTTCTTTACCATCTTCGTATACGTACTTGATCGTACGGCTCAATTCCTTCACAGCT
>NZ_RJPS01000125.1 GCF_003943505.1 Streptococcus cristatus | reverse complement strand
ATACTTAGTAAAGACCGTACCACTTGATACAGGGGTCGGAGGTGTCCCACACATGATTGTGATAGGATTCGCACTATCCGTCACCGTATATTTCAAAGCAGATTCTTGCTCCGTCGTGTACTCCTGAGCCTCGTCAATGATCAGCATGTCAAAACCTTCACCCAGACCACCATTTGATGTCCTAGTACGAAATTGGACAACACCACCCGTTGAATACAGCTCAATTCTCTCCTGCCCCTTCGCTCGAATGGAATTGAAATCCTCACCATCAACATACCCCATTTTCTCAAGGTATCGTTTGACCTTTTCGAAAGAGGAGTGAGATGTAGAAATCCGGTGAGCCGTATGTAGGATATTCAATCCCTTATGCAAGCCCCAAATTTCAAGAATATAAAGGATTTCAGACTTCCCATTCCGCCGAGGGATAGAATAACCAAACTTCTGATGCACCCAAAGACCGTTCTTGTCAATGGCCATCATAGGCAGTAAGAGATTTTTCTGCCAGGCATAGCAAAAAAG
>NZ_RJPS01000124.1 GCF_003943505.1 Streptococcus cristatus | reverse complement strand
CTGTATCTGCAAGTCAAAGTACTTCAGCATCAGTGAGCGCAAGCATCAGTGCTTCAGCTTCTGTATCAGCAAGCATCAGTGCAAGTCACTCAGCATCTGTATCAGCTAGCCAAAGCGCCTCAGCTTCTGTATCTGCAAGTCAAAGTACTTCAGCATCAGTGAGCGCAAGCATCAGTGCCTCAGCTTCAGCATCTAACAACCAGAACTCAGCGTCTATCTCAGTAAGCGCGAGCCAGTCTGCGTCAATTAGTGCGAGCCAAAGCGCCTCAGNGTCTGTATCTGCAAGTCAAAGTACTTCAGCATCAGTGAGCGCAAGCATCAGTGCTTCAGCATCAGCATCTAACAACCANAACTCAGCGTCTATCTCAGNAAGCGCGAGCCAGTCTGCGTCAATTAGTGCNAGCCAAAGTGCCTCAGCTTCAGTATCTGCAAGTCAAAGTACTTCAGCATCAGTGAGCGCAAGCATCAGTGCTTCAGCTTCAGCATCTAACAACCAGAACTCAGCGTCTATCTCAGTAA
>NZ_RJPS01000123.1 GCF_003943505.1 Streptococcus cristatus | reverse complement strand
TCGCTCGGATCTTTCGGTGTCAATGGTGTTGTGCCATCTGGGCCNACTGGTGTNGTGCCTGGTACATNTGGAANNACTGGAAGATCAGTNCCTGGTTTNNTTGGATCTGTTGGATCGTTTGGATATGGAAGGTTTGGTACTTTTGGAAGTCCGTCTGGTACATTTGGTACGTATGAACCAAGTTTGCTGTACTTAACTGTTTCTTCGCTATCCTTATCATCAGGAGTCACTGTCTTNGCTGCTACATTGGCCTTATCTGCCACGAATCCAGTTACGACTGGTGTAGCTTCTTGAGCCAATTCTTTCGTAGCTGGTGTCCATGCACCGTAAGTCTTCTTGTCAGTTACACGGTCGCGCTCACCTGTACGTGTGAAGGCTGCTTCTTGTGTTACTGGAGCTTTCAGAGCTGGACGGCCTGCTGTTTGACCATCTGCGTATTGATACTTGATGGTACGTGTAACCTTCTTGTTGAGTTCTGCTGGATCCTTGATTGCTTCTTTACCATGACGAAGAGTAACAA
>NZ_RJPS01000122.1 GCF_003943505.1 Streptococcus cristatus | reverse complement strand
TTATCAATCAGCCACTTCCAAGTGCATTCCACAGTCTTATTGCCCTTTTTAAGCGTTGGAAAGACCGTTGATTCTCCCTGGTTGTTTTTGAATACAACACCTTTGTCCGTAGCTAGCTTAATGACATAGGGAGCTGCCTCTTCGGCCAGTTCCTCCACCCGTTTCAGCAATTCACTAGCTATCTGACTAGACTTTCTTTCAAAGTTTGTCAAAGTCGTCTTATCTGTTTTAGCACCAAGCAAGGATTCTGTCTGCTCACTAATACGAGCTTGTACGTAGAGAGGGGGGGCATAATGTTCAGAGTCAATCAGCGTCAGCGTGTCGCCAATTTCTCCGTTGACCTTTCCCTCTGTACTGTATGAAATTTTCGGTACACATCGCTTTTTCAGCTCTGAGAGTAAATACCCAAACAGAGCCTCTTTTGAGGCATGTTCTGTCTCTCCATTTTCTAGGATAATCCAGCCATCATCTGTTTTTTTGGTAACAGACGGGAATTGGTCACGAGATTGCGGGGCGTAGAT
>NZ_RJPS01000121.1 GCF_003943505.1 Streptococcus cristatus | reverse complement strand
GTGTGCGTGCCGTTGTTTTTATCNACAACCTTAGCNANTGGAGATTTTCCATCCTTACCGTCTTTGACGATGGTAGATGAGGTTACTTCGTCTGGATCGAGCTGGCCATTGCNGTTCTTATCGAGTCCAACTTTAACAGTGTGCGTGCCGTTATTATTGTCTACGACTTGAGCCAATGATGGCTTGCCATCTTCACCTTTGGCTCCAGTTGCACCGGTAGCACCTGTTGCGCCAGCTTTTCCATCCTTACCATCTTTGATGATTGTAGATGATGTTACTTCATCTGGATCAAGCTGACCATTATTGTTCTTATCAAGTCCGACTTGAACAGTATGGGTACCATTGTTGTTATCAACAACCTTAGCTAGTGGAGATTTTCCATCCTTACCGTCTTTGACGATGGTAGATGAGGTTACTTCGTCTGGATCGAGCTGGCCATTGCTGTTCTTATCGAGTCCAACTTTAACAGTGTGCGTGCCGTTATTGTTGTCTACGACTTGAGCCAATGATGGCTTGCCAGCCA
>NZ_RJPS01000120.1 GCF_003943505.1 Streptococcus cristatus | reverse complement strand
AGTAACGGTGAAGGTTTGATCCTTCTTATCGTCATTATCGAAGGTCTTAGGTCCCTTGAACTCATCGTTCACCACTTCATAGCCCTTGTCTGTCAATTCTTTCAGACGAGCTGCGTAGTTAGTTGTACCGATTGGCTCACCTGACTTACCGCTTTCAACTACCTTAGTCAATTCCTTATTACCGTCAGTTTGGTCTACGAAGCTGATAATCGCTTTTTGGCCATCCTTCACGAAGTTGATTGGTGTATCCTTCGTTGGATCGCTTGGAATTGGTGGTGGGTTGTAACCCTTGCTTGGATCGCTCGGATCTTTCGGTGTCAATGGTGTTGTGCCATCTGGGCCGACTGGTGTTGTGCCTGGTACATGTGGAATCACTGGAAGATCAGTACCTGGTTTGCTTGGATCTGTTGGATCGTTTGGATATGGAAGGTTTGGTACTTTTGGAAGTCCGTCTGGTACATTTGGTACGTATGAACCAAGTTTGCTGTACTTAACTGTTTCTTCGCTATCCTTATCATCAGGAGT
>NZ_RJPS01000119.1 GCF_003943505.1 Streptococcus cristatus | reverse complement strand
CTGATGCAGACGGATAAACCATACAGCTATGCGGTTCCAGAGGAGTTTTCTGGGATGCTAGAAGCTGGGATGCGGGTGCATGTGCCTTTTGGCAAGGGCGGTCGGTTGATTCAGGGGCTGATTGTTGGCTTGTCTGATGAGGAAGCTAAAGATCTGGCGGGGCATATCGGAGAATTGAAAGATATTGCTGAAGTTCTTGACTTTAGGCCGGTTCTCAATGCCGAGCAGCTCTGGTTAGCCGACCAGCTGCGCCAGTCTGTCTTTTCCTATAAAATTTCCATCTTGAAGGCCATGTTGCCGAGTCTTCTTAATTCCAGCTATGACAAGCTGCTTTATCCAACGGAGCAGCTTTCTTCTGAGGAGCGGCAGGCCATTTTTGGTCAGGAAGCTAGTCTTCGTTTTTCTGATTTGGACAAGAAAAGTCAGTCCAAGCTCATGCGGTTGACTCAGGCTAGTAAGATTCGCTTGGAATACCAAGCGACGGACCGTAAGCATATCAAGACAGAAACTTGGTATCAGGTGGATAGAGAGAAAT
>NZ_RJPS01000118.1 GCF_003943505.1 Streptococcus cristatus | reverse complement strand
GATCTGTCTGCTATTGCATTTAATATTGAGCAAATTGCGGCTCATATTCCTCGGTCGGTCCAGAAGTGGGCAGTAGTAAAGGCCAATGCTTATGGACATGGTGCGGTTCCTGTCTCTCAACACGTTCAGGCCCTTGTAGACGGTTTTTGCGTATCTAATATTGACGAAGCTCTCGAACTACGAGAAGCTGGCATTGCTAAATCCATTCTTATTTTGAGTGTTTCTTCATTGGAGGCTGTGCCTTTAGCGATCCAGCAGCAGATTACCCTGACAGTGGCTAGCCTAGCTTGGATGGAGGAGCTCTTGAGCCAGCAAGCTGATCTGACAGGCTTGACCGTCCATATCAAGATTGATTCAGGTATGGGACGCATTGGCTTTCGTGATAGTCAAGAAGCCCAGCAAGCAATTAGCCGCCTGCAAGCAGCAGGAGCTGTGGTAGAAGGAATTTTCACTCATTTTGCAACTGTGGTAGAAGGAATTTTCACTCATTTTGCAACAGCTGACGAATTAGATACAAGTCATTTTGTAGCCCAATTA
>NZ_RJPS01000117.1 GCF_003943505.1 Streptococcus cristatus | reverse complement strand
GAGACAGATCCAATGGATGCTCGATAATGGTCTCGTAATTTTGCGGATCACCCTTGATGACCAGAGCACCGTTGTAGCAGGCTAGTGGGTTATCACCCAGCCCTAGCTTACGAGCAATTGGCTCCATGCCCAGAGGAGAGCGGGCAGAGGCTAGGACAAAGGGGATGTTTTCTTTGTTCAGCAAGGGAATCTGCTCCCTCAGTTGCGGATCTACTTGGTGCTGGTCATCGAGAATTGTGCCGTCAATGTCGCTGATAATCAAACGAATAGGTTGCTTGGTCATGGTCGCTTCCTCCGTAAGCTATAAAATGAAATCTTGTCAAACTAGCAAATAATAGTGACTTTCCCAGCCAGAAGAGCTTCTAGCTCAGGGCTAGGTTTTTGATCGGTGATCCAGTAGTCAAAATCGCTGATATTTCCTAAAATATAGGTTGATTCTTTCTTAACTTTGGCCTGCTCGGCCAGCAGAATCTTTGTCTTGGCCTGCTTGAGAGCTAGCTTATTCAGATAGGCATCTTCTTGGTCTTCAAAGCTGATTTG
>NZ_RJPS01000116.1 GCF_003943505.1 Streptococcus cristatus | reverse complement strand
TGATAAGATCAAGTCAGCTCAACAAGAAGCTGTGAAGGAATTGAGCCGTACGATCAAGTACGTATACGAAGATGGTAAAGAAGCAGCACCAAGCTTCACAGACAGCGCTAAATTCACGCGTATTCTGAAGATCAACGTCGTAACGAAAGCGATCGTAGAAAAAGGCCCATGGACATCACAAGATGACGTGATCAAGGGACAAACTTCACCAGACATCAAGGGTTATGTAGCAGANAAAGCAAGCGTAGCAGATGTGAAGGTTACAGCAGACTCAGCTAAACCAGCCGATGAAGTCGTAACGTACAAGAAGGCAGATCAAAAAGCAACCATCACCTTCGTAGACCAAGCTAAGAAAGAATTGGCTAAGATCTCAGAAGGCGGTAAGTCAGGCGAACCAATTAGCCGTGACCAATACCTTGCGAAGTTGAAAGAATTGACTAACCAAGGTTACAAGGTTGTGAACGATGAGTTCAAGGATCCACAAAACTTTGATGATGATGCAAGCAAGGACCAAAACTTCACTGTTCAATTGGAAGAAGGCGTA
>NZ_RJPS01000115.1 GCF_003943505.1 Streptococcus cristatus | reverse complement strand
AGTTGTGACGTCAACTTATGAAGCAACACTTGATCCGATTGATAAATTTACGATTGCACAAAATACTGCTAAAGCTGCCATGGCAGAGGTTGGTGGTGTTTTAGCTGAAGCTCTAGCACCAGTCTTAGAATTATTGGCTCAATTACTACAAGCTGTCGCCAATTGGTTCAGCAACTTACCTAGTCCCATTCAGACCTTTATTGTCATTATGGGTGGTTTAATTACAGTTGTCGGTCTGTTGTTACCTGGACTCTTAGCCCTTCAAGCGGCAGCAGTCGCCATGGGAACGACCATTGGCGGATTGGTCGTTGCAGCAGCTCCGATTGTTGGAACAGTTCTAGGCATCATAGCAGTGATTGCCCTATTAGTCGTTGGGATTCAAGAACTGTGGCAAAACAATGAAGGCTTTCGGACAGCAGTCATTGAAATCTGGAATGCCATCTATGCTTTTATTTCAGTTATTCTTCAAGAGATTAGTACCTTTATCATGACGATCTGGGGAACTCTTACCACTTGGTGGACAGAAAATCAAGCCCTTATACAAGTAGC
>NZ_RJPS01000114.1 GCF_003943505.1 Streptococcus cristatus | reverse complement strand
TGAAGAAGTTACTTCGTCTGGATCCAATTGGCCGTTGCCATTCTTATCCAGTCCAACTTTAACAGTATGAGTACCGTCGTTGTTGTCTACTACTTGAGCCAATGATGGCTTACCATCTTCACCTTTGGCGCCTGTTGCGCCTGTTGCGCCAGTTTCACCTTTATCGCCTTTGGCTCCGGTCGCGCCTGTAGCACCAGTTTCACCTTTATCGCCCTTAGCTCCGGTTGCGCCTGTAGCACCAGTGGCACCAGTGGCACCGGTTGCCCCAGCTTTTCCATCCTTACCATCTTTGATGATTGTAGATGATGTTACTTCATCTGGATCAAGCTGACCATTATTGTTCTTATCAAGTCCGACTTGAACAGTATGGGTACCATTGTTGTTATCAACAACCTTAGCTAGTGGAGATTTACCATCTTTTCCGTCTTTAACGATTGTTGAAGAAGTTACTTCGTCTGGATCCAATTGGCCGTTGCCATTCTTATCCAGTCCAACTTTAACAGTATGAGTACCGTCGTTGTTGTCTACTACTTGAGCCAATGATGGCTTA
>NZ_RJPS01000113.1 GCF_003943505.1 Streptococcus cristatus | reverse complement strand
TGATATTTTTACAGTCTAAATTTGAGAGTTTTCAGCTTTCTTTCTTTTATAATANTCTTCCTCCAATCGTTCTAAATCTTTCCGATACTTAGCGGTTACTTCTTCCCTCTCTTCACTAAGTGCATCAAAAGATTTTTTGACGGACAAATCAAATTGTTCCATATTGTCATTCATCTTACTAAGTGCTAGATATATCTCATCTGTTAAATGATCTCTAGAATAGTAAAGTAATTGGTCACTCAATAAATCTGTCTTTCTCCGAGCATCTAATCTCATAGAATCCAGCGCTTCTTCAACTTGCTCTATTTTCTTTAATTCTTGCTTATATTTCTCTTCTAGTCTGAATATCTGTTCCATAGCAGACCTCATTTAATAGGGTTTTGCAGATTTGGTTGTGGAATACTTGTTAGATAATTTGTCGCAGCTGTCGCAGCCTTCCCTGAAAATCCACCCTTGAGACTGTTATTGAGAGTAGCAGTAGCAAAATCAGACATCTGCAGCTTTTGCTCAGCCAACCAGGCGGTCAAGATAGTAGACTGTGCCTCAACTTTAGAT
>NZ_RJPS01000112.1 GCF_003943505.1 Streptococcus cristatus | reverse complement strand
ATATAAGGATTGATAAACTCTTTTAGTTTCTCAGGTTTCCGAATTTCACCAATAATTTTAACTTTACCAGTATGGTCACCGATAAAATCAGACTTTTTAGCTCCTTTATTTTCACGATAAAAACGTTCTGCCCAACCAACAATACAGTTTTCGTCGATGTTAATTTTTGTATATTGCTTTGAACGTAGTAAAGTAATAAGACGACTTTCGTCTAGTTGACTTTGACCGTATTCTAAAACTTCAAGAGGAGCATCAGAAGAAAAACCAGAGGTTTTTACACTTGCACCACCAAAATATACTTTTTCGATATGTATTAAATATTCCTGACTATCAAAAACGTAGATTTTTTCATTCGTTAGCGACACAAGCAGAATGTTTTTGGGAATTTCTTTTCCTTTGATTCTCCGAGCGGATAGATATTTGATGGCTTGGAATAGAACAGTGTTAATATCATTGATAACAACTTTAAATTCAATCAGATTTCCATTTACAATACCATCTGTATAATCCGTTAAAATATCATCTGTTTTCAAAGTTTTATCAACAAGAGGTAGATAATC
>NZ_RJPS01000111.1 GCF_003943505.1 Streptococcus cristatus | reverse complement strand
CGGTGAAGGTTTGATCCTTCTTATCGTCATTATCGAAGGTCTTAGGTCCCTTGAACTCATCGTTCACCACTTCATAGCCCTTGTCTGTCAATTCTTTCAGACGAGCTGCGTAGTTAGTTGTACCGATTGGCTCACCTGACTTACCGCTTTCAACTACCTTAGTCAATTCCTTATTACCGTCAGTTTGGTCTACGAAGCTGATAATCGCTTTTTGACCATCCTTCACGAAGTTGATTGGTGTATCCTTCGTTGGATCACTTGGAATTGGTGGTGGGTTGTAACCCTTGCTTGGATCGCTCGGATCTTTCGGTGTCAATGGTGTTGTGCCATCTGGGCCGACTGGTGTAGTGCCTGGTACATGTGGAATCACTGGAAGATCAGTACCTGGTTTGCTTGGATCTGTTGGATCGTTTGGATATGGAAGGTTTGGTACTTTTGGAAGTCCGTCTGGTACATTTGGTACGTATGAACCAAGTTTGCTGTACTTAACTGTTTCTTCGCTATCCTTATCATCAGGAGTTACTGTCTTCGCTGCTACATTGGCCTTATCTGCCACGAATC
>NZ_RJPS01000110.1 GCF_003943505.1 Streptococcus cristatus | reverse complement strand
TGCCTTGGGAACGTGTTTCCGAAAGCAATGACATGCTTAATTTCATGAAGAAGTTGATTCATCTTCGTAAGGATGCTTCAGGCATTATCCAGCATGGGAAATATGGTCTAGAAGAAATCAAGCCTGATGTGCTATCTCTGGAATGGAATTACGATGGACAAAAGGTCCAAGCTATTTTTAACCAATCAACTGAAAACTATCTTGTAGAAGACAGTGATGCTGTAGCTCTAGCAAGTCATTGCCAAATCTTGTCTGGGCAGCTTCATATCTTACCAAAAGGCTTTGTGATCTTTGCGGAAGATTTGGAATCTGCTACAAATTAATTTTTGGAAATCTAACTTAAAGACTTGTCAGAGTTACTCAAATTTCAAAAACCCAATCTAAGAGCAGCTGTAGCTCTAGCAAGTCATTGCCAAATCTTGTCTGGGCAGCTTCATATCTTACCAAAAGGCTTTGTGATCTTTGCGGAAGATTTGGAATCTGCTACAAATTAATTTTTGGAAATCTAACTTAAAGACTTGTCAGAGTTACTCAAATTTCAAAAACCCAATCTAAGAGCAG
>NZ_RJPS01000109.1 GCF_003943505.1 Streptococcus cristatus | reverse complement strand
GGACTGGACGAGCTGTCGCAGGCACACCGCCTGAGATAACCACATCACGGTTAGCATCTGTAAAGTCAGTGATATCCATGAGAGTTCCCATGAGGAGATCTGTATCACCTGGATCCATAACGCGCACCTTACGAATCATTTGACGAACCATTACCTCGATGTGTTTATCGCCGATTTCTACCCCTTGGCTACGGTAAACTTTTTGTACCTCAGCAAGCAGATAGGTTTCAACAGACAAGACATCGCGGACAGCCAGCAAGTGCTTAGGTTGGATAGAACCTTCAGTCAAGGCAGCACCGCGAGAAACTTGGTCGCCCACTTCCACCTTCATACGGGCTGTAAATGGCACCACATATTCACCTTCGCCAGTTGCACCTTTAACAAAGACTTTTTTAGTACGAGTAGACGCATCTTCTTCGATAGCAGTAACTTCACCCTTGACTTCTGTGATGACCGCTTCCCCTTTCGGATTGCGGGCTTCAAAGATTTCTTGGACACGAGGAAGACCTTGCGTGATATCGGTATTAGAGGCAACCCCACCCGTGTGGAAGGTACGCATTGTAAGC
>NZ_RJPS01000108.1 GCF_003943505.1 Streptococcus cristatus | reverse complement strand
GAACATCTACTGTGAAAATGTAGAAGGTATCAATGTCCATAAATATGGTGCCCATATCTTCCATACTTCTAATAAAAAAGTTTGGGACTATGTTAATCAATTTGCTGAGTTTAACAACTATATCAACTCACCTGTCGCAAACTATAAAGGAAGTCTTTATAATCTTCCTTTCAATATGAATACTTTCTATGCTATGTGGGGGACAAAAACTCCACACGAAGTGAAAGATAAAATTGCTGAGCAGACAGCTGATATGAAGGATGTTGAGCCGAAAATCTGGAAGAACAAGCTATCAAGTTGATTGGTCCGGATATCTATGAAAAATTGATCAAGGGTTATACTGAAAAACAATGGGGACGTTCTGCGACAGACCTTCCACCATTTATCATCAAACGCCTTCCAGTTCGTTTAACCTTTGATAATAACTATTTTAACGACCGTTACCAAGGAATTCCTATTGGTGGTTACAATGTCATCATCGAAAATATGCTGAAAGATGTAGAAGTTGAACTTGGAGTAGATTTCTTTGCTCACCGTGAAGAGTTGGAAGCATCTGCTAATAAAGT
>NZ_RJPS01000107.1 GCF_003943505.1 Streptococcus cristatus | reverse complement strand
CCCGCTCACATGCAGCTGGGCTTCTTTTCCCGCCAAAAGTCATTGACAGGCTTAGCGGAAACTCTTATAATAAAGTCGCAAGTATCGTTATCAAAAAGGACAAAATCATGTTAGAAGATTACTATCAGCTAGACAACCGTTACTATCAGCGAGGTCCAGAGGACAATCTATATACTGCCAAATGGGGTATGGTCATTGAGTTTCTGGACTTAAATGATCCTAGCTTAACNCCTTTTGAAGGGGTGAACTTTGCCCTGATTGGCTTCAAGAGTGACAAGGGTGTCTATATCAATAACGGCCGAGTGGGCGCAGTTGAAGGTCCTCAAGCCATTCGAACTCAGCTGGCCAAGCTTCCTTGGCATCTAGGTAGAAACGTTCGAGTCTTTGACGTTGGCGATATTGACGGACCTAACCGCTCTCTGGAACAACTGCAGCAAAGCTTGGCGCGAGCAGTCAAACGCCTACGAGAGCTTAATCTCCGACCCATCGTTCTAGGCGGCGGCCACGAAACAGCCTACGGCAACCATCTAGGGCTCAAGTCGTCACTAAATCCTGACCAAAACTTAGCTG
>NZ_RJPS01000106.1 GCF_003943505.1 Streptococcus cristatus | reverse complement strand
CAAGGATCACTTCGTCGATATCTGACAAGCTCAAACCTGCATCTGAAAGGGCTTGACGAACTGGAACTTTTGTACGTTCTACAAGATCACGAGTCAAATCATCGAATTTAGCACGAGTCAAAGTCATTTCCAAGTGAAGAGGTCCAGCCTCTCCCGCAGTGATGAACGGCAAGCTGATTTGTGTTGAAGTTACACCAGAAAGGTCTTTCTTAGCTTTTTCAGCCGCATCTTTCAAACGTTGCATTGCCATCTTGTCAGTAGACAAGTCAATACCGTTTTCTTTCTTGAATTCTGCTACCAAGTGGTCGATAATCTTTTGGTCAAAGTCGTCACCACCGAGTTTGTTATCCCCTGCAGTTGCCAATACATCGAAGACACCGTCACCCAATTCAAGGATAGATACGTCAAATGTACCACCACCAAGGTCGAATACCAAGATTTTTTCTTCTTTGTCAGTCTTGTCCAAACCGTAAGCAAGGGCTGCAGCAGTTGGTTCGTTGACGATACGTTCTACTTCAAGACCAGCGATTTTACCAGCGTCTTTTGTTGCTTGACGTTGTGCGTCGTTAAAGTA
>NZ_RJPS01000105.1 GCF_003943505.1 Streptococcus cristatus | reverse complement strand
GTCTGGGGGTTCTCCCGCATGGTTAAGGTCTATCAAAGAAAGACTGGCCAAGTAGTGGAACCGACAGAATATAAGGCGGGGCTGTTAGATAAGCTTTATGGGACTGCTTGGGGCCGCATCTTGTTGTCTTTCTTGACCCGACCTAGCCTGTCTTATCTTCTAACTTTGAAAGACTACACTCTTTTTTCTCGCAAGAAAATAGCAGCTTTTGTGGAAAATTATCAGCTGAATCTGGCCGACTATGAATCTGGCCCCTATTCTAGTTTTGCGGCTTTCTTCCAGCGAAAAATCAAGTCCGCTCTGCGTCCGGTCTGTCCTGATAGTCAAGTGCTGGCTGTGGCAGATGCCAAGCTGGAGGCTTTTACCATTAGTCAGGACTTGCGGTTGACAATTAAGGGGCAGACATACAGGCTAGCTGAGTTACTGCTGGATGAGGAGTTGGCTCAGCTGTTTAGTGGCGGAACAGCGCTGGTCTATCGCTTGGGAGTAGAAGACCTGCACCGCTATTTGGCAGCTGAATCCGGCAGAATTACCCAAAGTCGAAAAATCAAGGGTCGCCTGCATACGGTTAGGCAGGTA
>NZ_RJPS01000104.1 GCF_003943505.1 Streptococcus cristatus | reverse complement strand
TACTAGCTGTGCTCATGGACAGCATGAGCTGGCTCAATGATTTGATTTACCCTATGATGGTCGTGGTGCAGACGATTCCGACCATTGCTTTGGCGCCAATTCTGGTTCTCTGGCTGGGTTATGGGATTTTGCCTAAGATTGTACTCATTATTCTAACGACGACTTTTCCGATTATCGTCAGTATTCTGGACGGTTTTCGGCATTGTGATAGGGATACTCTGACTCTCTTTGAGCTTATGCAGGCCAATCGCTGGCAGATTCTCTGGCATTTTAAGATTCCAGCCAGTCTTCCCTATTTCTATGCGGGCTTGCGCGTCAGTGTTTCCTATGCCTTTATCACGACCGTGGTTTCTGAATGGCTGGGCGGTTTCGAAGGCTTGGGTGTTTATATGATTCAGTCCAAGAAACTTTTCCAGTACGATACTATGTTTGCTATTATCATATTGGTTTCGGTTATCAGCCTGCTGGGGATGAAGCTGGTGGCTGTCAGTGAAAAATATGTCATTAAATGGAAATAAGAGCTCAGCTCTGCTATTTCCAAAAAAGAAAAGAGGATTATAATGAAAAAAACTTATAAAAT
>NZ_RJPS01000103.1 GCF_003943505.1 Streptococcus cristatus | reverse complement strand
GTTTCAACAAGTGAATCAGCTTCAGCGTCATTGAGCTTGAGCCAGTCTGTCTCAGCAAGTGCAAGTGCCTCAGCATCGTTGAGCTTGAGTCAATCAGTTTCAACAAGCGAGTCAGCTTCAGCGTCATTGAGCTTGAGCCAGTCAGTTTCAACAAGTGAATCAGCTTCAACCTCAATGAGCGCAAGCCAGTCTGTATCAGTAAGCACAAGTGCCTCAGCGTCATTGAGCTTGAGCCAGTCAGTCTCAGCAAGTGAATCAGCTTCAAGCTCATTGAGCACCAGCCAGTCTGTATCAGCAAGTGCAAGTGCCTCAGCATCGTTGAGCTTGAGTCAATCAGTTTCAACAAGTGAATCAGCTTCAGCGTCATTGAGCTTGAGCCAGTCTGTCTCAGCAAGTGCAAGTGCCTCAGCATCGTTGAGCTTGAGTCAATCAGTTTCAACAAGCGAGTCAGCTTCAGCGTCATTGAGCTTGAGCCAGTCAGTTTCAACAAGTGAATCAGCTTCAACCTCAATGAGCGCAAGCCAGTCTGTATCAGTAAGCACAAGTGCCTCAGCGTCATTGAGCAGCGTCATTGAGCTTGAGC
>NZ_RJPS01000102.1 GCF_003943505.1 Streptococcus cristatus | reverse complement strand
CTAAACAGTCTGATATTCGCAAGACCAATATCGGTAGAGGTGTTAAGATGACCGGTTGGAAAAATGCTTGGGCCGATGCCAGAAAGTCTGGAGCTGCTGCAGCGAAGGATTCATTTAAATCTGGTTTGAATCCTTTTAGTGACTTCAAAGGCTTTAAGGAAGCAAGCAAATGGGCTAAAGGTGGAAAATTTTTGGGAGCTGCAGGTTCTATTTCATCAATTGTAATGAATTTCAAAGAATCTTTCTTTGATGATGAAACCTCTACAACAGGTCAAAAAATCCGGAACTTTGCAGTGAATCAGACTGTAGATACAGTTTCTAGTGCAGGCGCAGCTTATGCTAGTGCGGCAATCGGCACGATGATTGGTGGTCCTATTGGTACAGTTGTTGGTGCTGGACTTGGGATGGCATTTTCTTGGGCTATGAATTTTAAAGTTGGCAAATCAGACGATAGTTCCCTCACTGGATGGGCTAAATCGGGCTTAAAGAAATTATTTGGAGGATAAGTATGTACGAAGAACGTTACCACGGCCCTTTGATTACAAATGGGGTTAGTTTAGGCTATATCAAACTTCTACCTTGGAT
>NZ_RJPS01000101.1 GCF_003943505.1 Streptococcus cristatus | reverse complement strand
ACATTGATGAGATTATTGCTAAGGCTGAGAAATCACTCTTGGAAGTGAGCCAGTCGAGCAATAAGGGAAGCTTCCGTCCGATCCATGATGTCCTCTTGGAAAATCATAGCAAAATTGAAGAACGGTCAAATAATACTAGCGAAATCACGGGTATAGAGTCAGGCTTTTCTGATTTTGACAAGCTGACGACTGGTCTGCATGAAGACAATCTCATCATTCTAGCAGCACGGCCAGCGATGGGTAAGACGGCTTTTGCTCTCAATATCGCTCAAAATGTTGCTACAAAGGCCAATCAGCCTGTCGCTATCTTTTCTCTGGAAATGGGTGCTGAAAGTCTGGTTGAGCGGATGTTGTCGGCAGAAGGAGCGATACCAAATCATCACATCAGGACGGGTTCTTTGTCCACAGACGAGTGGGAACGGCTGGTCTATGCTCAGAGTAGACTTGCTGAAGCACCGATTTTCATCGATGATTCGGCTGGTATCAGGATTTCAGACATTCGAGCGAGAGCGAGGAGACTGGCTCAGGAAACGAGCGGTTTGAGTCTGATTGTGATTGACTATTTGCAGCTTATCACAGGACGAAAGACTG
>NZ_RJPS01000100.1 GCF_003943505.1 Streptococcus cristatus | reverse complement strand
TGAAGAAGTTACTTCGTCTGGATCCAATTGGCCGTTGCCATTCTTATCCAGTCCAACTTTAACAGTATGAGTACCGTCGTTGTTGTCTACTACTTGAGCCAATGATGGCTTACCATCTTCACCTTTGGCGCCTGTTGCGCCTGTTGCGCCAGTTTCACCTTTATCGCCTTTGGCTCCGGTCGCGCCTGTAGCACCAGTTTCACCTTTATCGCCCTTAGCTCCGGTTGCGCCTGTAGCACCAGTGGCACCGGTTGCCCCAGCTTTTCCATCCTTACCATCTTTGATGATTGTAGATGATGTTACTTCGCCTNGATCAAGCTCACCATTTCCGTTCTTATCNAGTCCGACTTGAACAGTGTGCGTGCCGTTGTTATTATCGACAACCTTAGCCAATGGAGATTTTCCATCCTTACCGTCTTTGACGATGGTAGATGAGGTTACTTCGTCTGGATCGAGCTGGCCATTGCCGTTCTTATCGAGTCCAACTTTAACAGTGTGCGTGCCGTTATTATTGTCTACGACTTGAGCCAATGATGGCTTGCCATCTTCACCTTTGGCTCCAGTTGCACCGGTAGCACCTGTTGCGCCAGCTTTTCCATC
>NZ_RJPS01000099.1 GCF_003943505.1 Streptococcus cristatus | reverse complement strand
GTACTAAAATTGTGCCAATACCAGAGGTCGCATTGGGGATTTGAGGAGCTAATTTTGCAACTTCTGGTGTCCAACTACAAGAAGTGGTTGCACCAGTTGCGACCACTCCACTCAAACTACCAAATTGCCAAGTAACCTTGTGTGTAAAATCCCCACTTGCTCTCGTAATAGAAATGGTAATTGGAGAACCCATCATATTCCCAGAAACACTAGCTGTTGAGGACCGTGGAATATCTCGTAATCGTAACGATTGATAACCGGTATTAAGAGTTCCTGGTGACCATCCACCACTTCCTGAAAAGGTCGCAGAAAAACCAATGGTCTTTTGACCATTGGAATTGTGAGCGATGGTGATGGTTTTATCAATGAGATGAAGAGAAGAGTTCATGCTGTACATATCTGGTCTACCACTCCAAGAAAGAGTTTGACCATCTATGGAAACACTGGCACTACAGTTATACATCCCAAAGGTTGTTTGGCCATTTCGTAGCCACAATTGAACACGTACAGTTGAGGTATTATTGGCGGTGCTAGTTCCTGTTTCTTCTACCCTAAGTAGAAGATTGTACCCTCGGTCATTATTACTGCCATAATCTGCCATAGTC
>NZ_RJPS01000098.1 GCF_003943505.1 Streptococcus cristatus | reverse complement strand
TTATTGGGCTCTTCTCTTTTTGTACTTGGTCCCATTTTTTGGCCATTTTATTCTGTTTATTTTTTATTGTCAGCCTACAAAATATGAACTCGTTAGCAATGATTCCTATAATAATACAGAATACCAAGATCAGCAATTTAGCCAAAATCCCTATCAAGAGCAGCAAAATTACCAACAAAATTTTGTGGCAACTGAAAACGAGTAAAGTCCATTGAATCAAACAAAAAGCATTCTACTTTAACAGGCCTCCCGAAAGGTTAGATTTTTGTATCTAACTCTTTGGGAGGCCTGTTAAATTTACCTGGTTTTTTATGTTTGTTAAACCATATTATTTTTCCACAGCTTCATTATAGATTCGAATCCAAGGAGCAACTTGATTTATCACATCTAAAAACTGTAATAAGTCAATATATTTTTGATCCGTATAAGGTCCAAAAGCCAGACGAATATCTTTGTTAGAACTCATTGGATTGTAATACAGATACAGGTGATGAACTTTTGCATACTTTGTTTCTTGCACTTCCTCAATCTTAATGGTCACATCAACTAAATCAGAAAGCATGAGAAATTGGAAATAAGCATCCACCCGTATGATGGCATCCTTGTAG
>NZ_RJPS01000097.1 GCF_003943505.1 Streptococcus cristatus | reverse complement strand
CGTTATACTTATATCACGGAGACGACCATGGTTCTGTCCGTTGCTGTTTATCTCTTGATGGGGGTACTTTGATGAAAAGAATCAAGCAGACAGGGCTTGACCGGGTTGGAGGCAAGGCCTATCATTTGCTGAAAATGCAGGCTGCTGGTTTGCTGATTCCTGACTTTGCAGTGTTTGCTTTTGACTTTTTTCAAAAATCTGCCAGCTCTGCTGACTTGGAGCGGATGGAAGCAGCTTATCGGTCTGGGGAGTTAGACTTGTCCCAGCTCAGTCAGCAACTGCAGGACTGGGCCAGAGAGCAGTTTAGTCAAGAAGACCTGACGGCAGCAGAAAGTTGGGTCCACAAGGAGTTTTCTCAGACAGGCTGTCGCTTTGCAGTTCGCTCATCAGCAACCATTGAGGATGGGAAGGCTTCATCATTTGCCGGTCAGTTTGAGAGCCGGCTCAATGTGAAGCCAGATGGACTTAAAGAAGCCATCCAAGCGACCTTGCTCTCTCTTTATCAGGAGTCAGCTCTTGGTTATCTGTTTGAGCAAGGACTATCCTTGGAGCAAGCGCAGATGATTTGCCTTGTGCAGGTCATGCAGGAGGGAGACTTGTCTGGGATTTACTT
>NZ_RJPS01000096.1 GCF_003943505.1 Streptococcus cristatus | reverse complement strand
ATATAGACTAGCAACTAGTAGAGAAGAAGCCAAGTCAGGATTGTCAAAATTCACTCCAGAAGCTCGCAAATAGCCAATTAGATTGTTATTTATAATTGTCTGAGAAGTAATTTTATTCGTGCCTACTAATTTTGCTCCATTTAACCCCAATACAAAATCAGATAATTTATCGTCACTAAATTTCCGTTTGTCGTAATACACATTACTATATTTCGTATAAATACGATTGATGGTTAAATCTTCTTCTTGTAAGATTTCGTTATTGGCTATATTGAATGCTTCAAGGGTAATATTATCTAATTTTTCATCTACATTTGACCAAAGAATACAAGAAACTAACGCATCAATTTTAGTGTGAAAATGTCTTCGGTTGAAAGCAAATCCACTTTCAAACTTTTTATCAATGAGATGAATTTCTTTCCAATATTTGATTGGGCTATAAATAATGTAACTATCAGTAGGCTGACGAAGATAATATTTGAAACCACTCCAAATAAAGATATTTCCCATCTCATTTACACCCATTCCCTTGATTTCTTGTTTCATCTGTTTCATTAAATAACTTTGTTTCCATTGAGATGATGATGAAGTCTTTTTTGCTTTTTGATGTTCTATAC
>NZ_RJPS01000095.1 GCF_003943505.1 Streptococcus cristatus | reverse complement strand
CTGCTCGTACTTACAAGTCATCAATAGCTTCTGAAATGGCTTGTAGTTTTTTATTGTGCTTATTCTTATCATCAATCAACTGGTGCAACTCTTCGATTTTCTTCTGACTTTGAAGAATGTCCTCATTATTTTGAGCCATGACATTGGCTAAATGTTGCTTGTAGTCGCTGGTAATGGTAGGTGATGGAACTTGTCTTGGCTCTATTTTCTCTTGTGATTTTTGTTGTGAAACAGACTGATCTTTAGCCTTTTGTTGTTCCATCTCAAAGGCCGCCACATAATCCACATCTTCAATTTCTTGATGTTTTTCCTGATGAAATAGTGCCGCAATCTTCGCACGTTCTTCTGATGAAGACGTTGGTATTTTATCATCTAGGGGTTGGTCAAAGGTCCAATTTTTTGTCATGTGTTATTCCTCGTTTCTATTATCGGATAGTGTTGATTGTTCTTCTTGGCCAAAGGCCTGCGTCAATGCTTCATCAAAAGTCCAGGGACTATTTTGTTGGCGTTTGATAAAGGCTTGATACATCGCTGTTTGTAATTGATTGCGATAGGTCTCTAGTTTCTCCGTCTCCTTCGCAACTTTGTCCTCTTGCCTAGCTACTCTTTCAGCTAAG
>NZ_RJPS01000094.1 GCF_003943505.1 Streptococcus cristatus | reverse complement strand
GATACACCAATCAACTTCGTGAAGGATGGCCAAAAAGCGATTATCAGCTTCGTAGACCAAACTGACGGTAATAAGGAATTGACTAAGGTAGTTGAAAGCGGTAAGTCAGGTGAGCCAATCGGTACAACTAACTACGCAGCTCGTCTGAAAGAATTGACAGACAAGGGCTATGAAGTGGTGAACGATGAGTTCAAGGGACCTAAGACCTTCGATAATGACGATAAGAAGGATCAAACCTTCACCGTTACTATGCGTCAGGTTGTAGTACCATTCGATCCGAATAATCCGCCGAAACCAGATACTCCAATGGATCCTAAGAATCCAGAGGGACCTAAGTGGACAGATGATAAGATCAAGTCAGCTCAACAAGAAGCTGTGAAGGAATTGAGCCGTACGATCAAGTACGTATACGAAGATGGTAAAGAAGCAGCACCAAGCTTCACAGACAGCGCTAAATTCACGCGTATTCTGAAGATCAACGTCGTAACGAAAGCGATCGTAGAAAAAGGCCCATGGACATCACAAGATGACGTGATCAAGGGACAAACTTCACCAGACATCAAGGGTTACGTAGCAGACAAAGCAAGCGTAGCAGATGTGAAGGTTACAGCAGACTCAGC
>NZ_RJPS01000093.1 GCF_003943505.1 Streptococcus cristatus | reverse complement strand
CTACTAACTACGCAACTCGTCTGAAAGAATTGACAGACAAGGGCTACGAAGTGGTGAACGATGAGTTCAAGGGACCTAAGACCTTCGATAACGATGATAAGAAGGACCAACAATTTGTGGTTACTCTTCGTCATGGTAAAGAAGCAATTAAGGATCCAGCAGAACTCAACAAGAAGGTGACTCGTACCATCAAGTATCAATACGCAGATGGTGAGACAGCGGGTCGTCCAGCTCTGAAAGCTCCTGTTACTCAAGAAGCAGCCTTCACACGTACAGGTGAGCGCGACCGTGTAACTGACAAGAAGACCTTCACTGCATGGACACCAGCTACGAAAGAATTGGCCCAAGAAGCTACACCAGTCGTAACTGGATTCGTGGCAGATAAGGCCAATGTAGCAGCNAAGACAGTGACTCCTGATGATAAGGATAGCGAAGAAGTTGTACAATACAAGAANCTNGGTTCATACGTACCAAATGTACCAGACGGACTTCCAAAAGTACCAAACCTTCCATATCCAAACGATCCAACAGATCCAACAAAACCAGGAACTGATCTTCCAGTAGTTCCAGACGTACCAGGCACTACACCAGTAGGCCCAGATGGTACTACACGATGGTACTACAC
>NZ_RJPS01000092.1 GCF_003943505.1 Streptococcus cristatus | reverse complement strand
TACGACTGGTGTAGCTTCTTGAGCCAATTCTTTCGTAGCTGGTGTCCATGCACCGTAAGTCTTCTTGTCAGTTACACGGTCGCGCTCACCTGTACGTGTGAAGGCTGCTTCTTGTGTTACTGGAGCTTTCAGAGCTGGACGGCCTGCTGTTTGACCATCTGCGTATTGATACTTGATGGTACGTGTAACCTTCTTGTTGAGTTCTGCTGGATCCTTGATTGCTTCTTTACCATGACGAAGAGTAACAANAAATTGTTGGTCCTTCTTATCATCGTTATCGAAGGTCTTAGGTCCCTTGAACTCATCGTTCACCACTTCGTAGCCCTTGTCTGTCAATTCTTTCAGACGAGTTGCGTAGTTAGTAGTTCCGATTGGCTCACCTGACTTACCGCTTTCAACGACCTTACCAACTTCCTTGTTGTTATCATCTTGGTCTACGAAGGTGATAATCGCTTTTTGACCATCTTTAACATAATTGATTGGTGTATCCTGAGTTGGATCACTTGGAATTGGTGGTGGGTTGTAACCCTTGCTTGGATCGCTCGGATCTTTCGGTGTCAATGGTGTAGTACCATCTGGGCCTACTGGTGTAGTGCCTGGTACATCTGGAACTACTGGAAGATCAA
>NZ_RJPS01000091.1 GCF_003943505.1 Streptococcus cristatus | reverse complement strand
GTCTTCTCATCACCACCAGCATCAGTTCGTGGTTGAGAGACAATAGCCGCGCTAGTTGCTTGTGACAGTTCACGCTCAATACGTTCTTGGCGTTCCAAACGGTCAATCTCTTTTCCAAGGTCAACCACTTCTTGTTCCAACTTATCGTAGTGTTCACTATCTTCCTGTGAAATCATGCCCTTTTCATCACGACATGAATCTAAGAAGTTCTTGGCTTTATCCCAAACCTTGGCACGTTTTTCTCGTAGTTCTAAAATTTTGTCCATAGTATAAATGTCCTCCTAGGGTTTTAATAACTGTAGTCGTTTTTCCAAGGTGCTTACTGCAACCTTGGGTTTATCTATCAACTGTTCACACTTGGCGACCACTTGATTGGTTACTGTCTGCATTGAAAATGCATAGGCATCTTGTGACTCATCATTGTCATGAGTGCCATCGAAGATAATCTGATCCGCAAAACCTAACTCAACTGCTTTCTTTGCATTGAGCCAAGTCTCTCCATCCATGAGGTTTGAGAGTTTCTGACGACTTAGAGATGTCTTAATCTCATAAGCGTTGATAATCGACTCCTTCACTTCATTTAGAAGCTGAATAGCTTTTTCCATCTCACGTTTGTCACCACTCGCAAAAGT
>NZ_RJPS01000090.1 GCF_003943505.1 Streptococcus cristatus | reverse complement strand
ACCATCTGCGTATTCGTACTTGATCGTACGTGATACTTTCTTGTTGAGCTTAGCTGGGTCTGTAATCTTCTCTGTACCTTGACGAAGAGTAACGGTGAAGGTTTGATCCTTCTTATCGTCATTATCGAAGGTCTTAGGTCCTGCGAACTCATCTGTTACAACTTCGTAACCCTTGTCTGTCAATTCTTTCAGACGAGCTGCGTAGTTGGTTGTACCGATTGGCTCACCTGACTTACCGCTTTCGACAACCTTGGTCAATTCCTTATTACCGTCAGTTTGGTCTACGAAGCTGATAATCGCTTTTTGACCATCCTTCACGAAGTTNATTGGTGTATCCTTNGTTGGATCACTTGGAANNGGTGGTGGGTTGTAACCCTTGCTTGGATCGCTCGGATCTTTCGGTGTCAATGGTGTTGTGCCATCTGGGCCTACTGGTGTAGTGCCTGGTACATGTGGAATCACTGGAAGATCAGTACCTGGTTTGCTTGGATCTGTTGGATCGTTTGGATATGGAAGNTTTGGNACTTTTGGAAGTCCGTCTGGTACATTTGGTACNTATGAACCAAGTTTGCTGTACTTAACTGTTTCTTCGCTATCCTTATCATCAGGAGTTACTGTCTTCGCTGCTACATT
>NZ_RJPS01000089.1 GCF_003943505.1 Streptococcus cristatus | reverse complement strand
GAAGGTCTGGGAAATAAATTCTTGGCCAATATCCGTGAAGTGGATGCTATCGTCCATGTAGTCCGTGCCTTTGATGATGAAAATGTCATGCGGGAACAGGGCCGTGAGTCTGACTTCGTCGACCCTATGGCTGATATTGAGACCATTAATCTGGAGCTCATTTTGGCCGATCTGGAAAGCATTAATAAACGCTATGCGCGTGTTGAGAAAATGGCCCGTACTCAGAAAGACAAAGACTCAGTTGCAGAATTTAATGTTTTGCAGAAAATCAAGCCTGTTCTGGAAGATGGTCTGTCGGCTCGGACAGTTGAGTTTACAGAAGAAGAGCAAAAAATCGTCAAAGGTCTCTTTCTTTTAACGACTAAGCCAGTACTTTATGTGGCCAATGTAGGTGAAGATGAAGTGGCAGATCCAGACAATATTGACTATGTGAAGCAGATTCGTGCATTTGCAGCTACAGAAAATGCTGAAGTTGTTGTCATCTCAGCGCGTGCCGAGGAAGAAATTTCTGAACTGGATGATGAAGACAAGGCAGAATTTTTGGAAGCTATTGGCTTGACAGAGTCAGGTGTAGACAAATTGACACGAGCAGCCTATCATNTGTTGGGACTTGGAACCTACTTTACCGCTGGTGAAAAG
>NZ_RJPS01000088.1 GCF_003943505.1 Streptococcus cristatus | reverse complement strand
AACAAAGGGTCTACATCTAACCTTAGACCATAGGGATAGATGCTGGCTAGATAATCAATATATTCCCGATCATCTGGATCAGAAAGCAGTCTGCGTCCCATAATCATCGCCATAAAAGGGACTTTAGCTTTCTCCATCTCAGACACCAGCTCTTCTGGAAGCAACTCGCGATCTAACTCTACCAAGGTACCTAAAGGAAGAATGGGAGACAAGAGCAAATCGGTGTAGGCTAGCCAAATCCGAAAGTCTTCCATTGACAAAATGAGCTCTGAATCTAAGTAAGTTAGAGTCACTTCCTCTTTTTCCCAATCAAGCTTCATCGTCACAGATGTACCAAGCAGACTATTATAACTATAAAAAGACTCGTTCTTGAGAAGCACCAACTGAAGTCTACGGAAAGCATCACCTTGACTGACCAANGAATGACCAACTTGCTCCAAGATAGAGCCTTTATCCTCTTCTACTCCTACTCGAGCTAAAGAAGTTTGGTATAAAGCACTTGTTTCATTCATTAGTACGCATAACCAATCAATACAGTTACACGACCTGCACCCTCAGTCTGTAAGATATGATAAAAAGGGGTATTTAGTTCTTGGTCATTCTGTTCCAATGTCCATAGTAAACGCGCATAAGCTTCTTTCG
>NZ_RJPS01000087.1 GCF_003943505.1 Streptococcus cristatus | reverse complement strand
GCCTTTTTATGATACAATAGTAGGATAGAGTCAGTGGATGTTAGCTGGCTATTTTATGCTAAAGAAAGGGACAAAACAAGTCGATGATTCTTGAAGAGTTTGATCAAAACCGTAAGGCCATCATCAATCCAGAGGATTTGATAGAGCCTATTGAAGGCTTTCCGCAGACGGCAGTGTCCTGCTTTGCTCGGGAGACCTTTGCCCGAATGCTGGCGGATTTTGACCATGAGTTGATTACGACGACATCTATGGCCAACATTGAGATTCCTATTTATCGTGTCTTTGTGGATGGGCAGGAGCTAGCTCTTTTCAATGCTCCAGTTGGGGCTTCTGCTTGTGTGGCTATTCTGGAGGATTTGATCGCTTTTGGCATGAAAAGACTGGTTCTATTTGGGACTTGTGGTGTGCTAGACGAGGATATCAAAGAAACATCCATCATTATTCCGACAGCAGCCTTGCGCGATGAGGGGACTAGCTATCATTGCCAGCCGGCTAGTTCGGAGATAGCGGTCAATGTCGGCTTGCAGGATTTTCTGGTAAATTTCCTTGAGCAGCGAAGGATTTCCCATAGTTTGGGCAAGGTTTGGACGACCGATGGCATTTTCCGAGAGACTGCGGACAAGCTGCGCAGGCGAAAAGAGGC
>NZ_RJPS01000086.1 GCF_003943505.1 Streptococcus cristatus | reverse complement strand
AATTCAACATTGGCAACAGCACCATTCCCCAAAATGATCAGGATAGCTGTTCCTAAAAATTCCGTGGCATATTTAATAGCCCAACTGAAATCCATCTAATTTCTCCTTTAAAATTTTTTAGACAATCTATATTTTATCAAGTATAATGGATAATGTAAAGGTCATTTTAAATAAAAACCAGAAAAAGAGGGAAAAATATGCGCTTCAATCAGTATAGTTATCGCAAGACAAATCCAGACACTATGCGCCAAGAATTAGCCGAGTTGGGCTTCATCTATGAGCCGCAACTTTCTGACAAAGACAATCTCCAAAGCTTCCTACAACGTTGTTTCTTTCTCTATCAGGATAGGGACTACTTGCTTCGAGCTTGGGCAGCTGATAGCGAAACTGACCTATTGACCTTCTTCGAGTCAGACCGCGAACTGACAGCTGAGGTCTTCTATATGACTGCCTTTCAGCTCTTGGATTTTGTGCCTTTTGTTGATTTCACCGATCTTGAGAAATTCCGAACAGAAAGCAACTTCCCTATCGTTTACGGCGATCTGCTAGAAAACCTCTATCAGTTACTCAACACTCGGACAAAAAATGGCAATCTGTTGGTTGATAAGCTGGTCAGCGAGGGTTTGATTCCTGAGGACAATACCTACCAC
>NZ_RJPS01000085.1 GCF_003943505.1 Streptococcus cristatus | reverse complement strand
ATGTTCTAGTGCCCGATGAATCCCGTCCTGACTATTGCTGCTAGTCGTATGCTTGGCTACTTCTTTGACAGAGCTGGTGCCATTTCCCATAGCAATAGACAAGCCAACTCCCGACAGCATTTCCAAGTCATTGTCAGAGTCGCCGAAGGCCATGACCTGATGAATATCAAAGCCATACTCTTGACCGACTAGACGAATCCCCTCCAGCTTGGACATCCCTTGATTGATAATGTCCGCCGCATAAGGGCTCGAACGAGTAAATTTCAAATGGGGGAAATCCGCTTCAATCTTGGCACTCTCAGCTGGATCCGCCAAAATCAGCACTTGATAAATGGGCTCTTGGATCAATTTCAGCAGGTCTTCTTCATGCTGAGGCAGGGCCTTACTCACAATCTTGTTAAAACCATGGCTTACCGTCCGAGTCATTTTTCTAGGAATAAACTGGGTAGCCCACTGAGAAAAAGAACTCATACCAAAGGTCATAATTTTTGAACCTTGCATGGCCTGTTCTGTCCCCAAGGAAATCTCTTTTCGGTGCTTCTTAGCGTAGGCAATCAAATCACGCAGGCTCTGCTTATCAATCGGTGTGGCAGAAATAACCCTGTCTTTTGAAAAAATATACTGACCATTGTAAGTGACAGCAAAGTCTAAATCAATC
>NZ_RJPS01000084.1 GCF_003943505.1 Streptococcus cristatus | reverse complement strand
GGGGAGCAAGTCGCTGCTATCACTGAGCGAGCCATGCGCGGAGAATTGGATTTCGAGGCTGCCTTACGGGAGAGGGTTTCACTTTTGGCGGGACTTCCGGAAACTATCTTTTCTCAAATAGCTGATAAGATTCATTTCACACCTGGCGCTAAAAAATTAGTAGATGAGCTGCATGCGCGGGGCTACAAGGTTGGCTTGGTTTCAGGTGGTTTTCATGAAACGGTGGATAGACTGGCTGAAGAGCTAGGAATTGACTATGTAAAGGCCAATCGCTTAGAAATCAAGAATGGCTTGCTTACAGGTCATGTGTTGGGAGACATTGTTAGCAAAGATACTAAAGTTCAGATGCTGAAAGAATGGGCTCAAGAAAACAATTTGGAATTAAATCAAACCATTGCAATGGGGGATGGCGCCAATGATTTGCCTATGATTCAAACGGCAGGCATTGGAATTGCTTTTAATGCCAAGCCAATTGTAAGAGAGCAAGCGCCCTATCAAATCAATGTTTATGACCTCTACCAAGTAATGGATATTTTGGATGGGAAGGAAAAATAGGAGGCATTATGCATATCTTGTTAGCACCAGATTCTTTTAAGGAAAGTTTGTCTGCTGTTCAAGTAGCAGAAGCCTTGAAAGAAGGTTTTTCCCAAGCCTTGCCAGAGGC
>NZ_RJPS01000083.1 GCF_003943505.1 Streptococcus cristatus | reverse complement strand
TGCTTGTTGATGCTGAAGCTGAAGCACTACGTGATGTAGACTCGCTGTTGCTCATGCTTGTGCTTACTGATTGGCTTGCACTGATTGAAGCTGACACGCTGTTGCTCATGCTTGTGCTTGCTGATTGGCTTGCACTGATTGAGGCAGATACGCTGTTACTCANGCTTGTGCTTGCTGATTGGCTTGCACTGATTGAAGCTGACACGCTGTTGCTCATGCTTGTGCTTGCTGATTGGCTTGCACTGATTGAAGCTGACACGCTGTTGCTCATGNTTGTGCTTGCTGATTGGCTTGCACTGATTGAAGCAGACACGCTGTTNCTCATGCTTGTGCTTGCTGATTCNGATGCACTGATTGAGGCAGATACGCTGTTNCTCATGCTTGTGCTTGCTGATTGGCTTGCACTGATTGAAGCTGACACGCTGTTGCTCATGCTNGTGCTTGCTGATTGGCTTGCACTGATTGAGGCAGATACGCTGTTACTCATGCTTGTGCTTGCTGATTGGCTTGCACTGATTGAAGCTGACACGCTGTTGCTCATGCTTGTGCTTGCTGATTGGCTTGCACTGATTGANGCNGACACGCTGTTNCTCATGCTTGTGCTTGCTGATTCAGATGCACTGATTGAGGCAGATACGCTGTTACTCATGCTTGTGCTTGCTGAT
>NZ_RJPS01000082.1 GCF_003943505.1 Streptococcus cristatus | reverse complement strand
TGGTTTCTTTCTTGCTACTATCTATTTTTACCAATCTTTAAAAGCTTCCAGCAAAGAAGGATGGTCAATCTTTGAACCACAAAGCCAGTTGAAGACCCTATCATTGACATAGACATTCATGGCTTCATGCTCGTACTCTGGCATGAGATGGTGCTCCTTAGTACACTCCAGCCGGTTGTAAATCGCAAACTGGGTAATCGGATAACAAACATCGTCAGCCAGTCCTGTTATCATCCGCACGCTCCCTTGAATGCGGTGAGCCATATTTTTCACATCGATATAGGACAAGGTCTGAATAATCTCATCCTCCGTTTCGTGGAAAGGATCGTGGAACTTAAAATAACGAAAGAGCTCATCATAGGCCTCGCTGGTATTGCCAATCTCCGGTACCCTCAGGAAGTCTGACAAGAAAGGATAGATAGCTACTATCTGCTTAATGCGCGGATTGAGAGCCGCTGCCACCAAAGCCAAGGCTCCGCCCTGAGAAGCACCATAACTGGATAGATGCTCCTCGTCCACAAGGTCCAAACTCGCCACAATCTCAACCAAGCTGTAAATATCTAGATAGACATCTTTATAAAAGAGACGCTCTGGTCCATCCACTGCCCCACGGATAATCTGACCCTTGACCGTATTGCCCCTTACAGGCACCCCTCCATCCGGCACCCCTCCATCC
>NZ_RJPS01000081.1 GCF_003943505.1 Streptococcus cristatus | reverse complement strand
GAATGGTCTCCCAAGAAAGTCCAGCCTGATAAGTCTCCATGCAGAGCAATTCAAATAATTTTTGATCATCATGGAGGGGCTTGCCCCACTCCTCATCATGATAGGCCACATATAAAGGGTTGTTCATCTTTACCCAGCCACAGCGTTTGGTCATATTCTATTCCACTTTCTTATTCTGGATGTTCAGCAGCCCATGCTTGAAGTTCATCGTATGATTTGATTTGTGTCTTCTCGCCTGTGACTGGATCTGTCGCATATACTTCTAAAGCATCTTGACCTTTTGGCGCAAACCAGTACAGTAACTTGTCAAACCACTCTTTACTACTATACTGTTTAGGTCTGAAATAGAGTCGAGAAATGTTTTTCATATCTTTAGCTATTTCAGGATATAGTTCTGAAAAGTTTGTATTGGAAACATCTACTTCTTTATCCATATTTTTTTCTGATAAATCTTTTTCTATATATCCACTTACCAGATATAAGCGATAATTTTCCACAAGCTTTTGTCTCAGATCCTTATACACTCCACCAAATGCAATATCTCGATTCCCATATGGTGAAGGCACCTGTTTTAAATCGCCAAATTGTTGAATATCCATTAACTGACCAGAAGATAAATCCAGCATCATATCTTTGCCACTTCCGTTATTAGATTGAGCAAGGTTAATTGCCAAATAATCT
>NZ_RJPS01000080.1 GCF_003943505.1 Streptococcus cristatus | reverse complement strand
GATGAAAGGGTTAATCTTGATACTCCGATTGAAGCCAAATATCTCAAGTTGGAAATCACTAAATACACTGAAGGTAGTATGCGCTGGCGTAATGTTGGCATTCAAGAATTGCGCGCTTATTCTAATATTCCTGATCCAGCACAAGTAACTAATCTTAACCAAGTAGAGTCATTGACTTTAGCTCAAGATGGACGCTCGCTAATCATGCCTGAGTTGCCAGGTGAAGTTAGTTTAGTCGGCAGCAATAAAAAAGGTGTTATTGATTTAAACAATAAAGTCTATCAACCTCTAACGGACCAGACAGTTAAAGTTTCTTTGCAACAAGTGCATGAAGGCCAAACCATTACCAAGGAATTTGAGGTTAGAGTTCCTGGTCGCTATGCAGACGAGGGAGTTGGAGACAAGCCGACAGTGGCTCCAACTGTTCAGCAATGGCACGGTGAAGAAGGACGTTCTTCTATTTTGGAAGACACCGTTCTATCTGTTGGAGATTCAGGATTTGACAAGGCAGCTAATTTCTATGCTAATGACTTGATTTCTCGAGGATTAGAGCTTGCCAAGGGAGACAGTACATCCGCGCATCGTATTGAGTTTAAAAAGGTAACGGACAAGGGCTATGGTGAAGAAGGCTATGGTATTACGATTCGTGATAATGTCTTTACCATTGAAGCGCAGACCAATAA
>NZ_RJPS01000079.1 GCF_003943505.1 Streptococcus cristatus | reverse complement strand
GTTTCTCAGTCTCACTCAGCATGAATACGCCAACCATTATCATCGTCCACCAAGATGTTCCAGGTATGATTGCCCATGTAACGGAGGCTCTGTCCCGCTACAATATCAATATTGCTCAAATGACAGTGACTAGAGAAAAAGCGGGTGAGAAAGCGATTATGATCATTGAGGTAGATAGTCGTAGTTGCGAAGAGGCTATTGAAGAGATTCGGAAAATCCCCCATCTCCATAATGTCAATTTCTTTAAATAGGAGAAGAGATGTTTTATTCAATAAAAGAATTGGTTGAGCAGGCTGATTTAGATTTTAATGGCAATGTTGCTGAATTAATGATTGCGACCGAATATGAATTGACGGGTCGGGAAAGAGACGAAGTTTTACGTCTGATGAGTCGAAATCTTGAGGTGATGAAAGCCTCAGTCCTTCTTGGGCTTGACGAGAGCAAGTCTCGCAGCGGATTGACCGGTGGAGACGCAGCCAAATTGCACCACTATATCCAGTCGGGGAAGGCCTTGTCAGATTATACTGTGTTGACTGCTGCAAAAAATGCCATTGCTGTCAATGAACACAACGCTAAAATGGGCTTGGTTTGTGCTACACCAACAGCCGGTAGCGCTGGTTGCTTACCAGCCGTACTTACATCAGCGATTGAAAAACTAGATTTGACAGAGGAACAGCAATTAGAC
>NZ_RJPS01000078.1 GCF_003943505.1 Streptococcus cristatus | reverse complement strand
AATGACCCGATCAGCAATGGGAGCTAAGGCAGCATTGTGGGTCACGATAATCACCGTCGCTCCTTGATTGCGAGACATGTCCTGTAAGATTTGCAGCACTTGCTTGCCGGTATTGTAGTCCAGAGCTCCTGTCGGTTCGTCGCAGAGCAAAATTTTGGGATTTTTTGCCACCGCCCGAGCAATAGAGACCCGCTGCTGCTCCCCACCTGACAACTGCGCTGGAAAATTATTAAGGCGATTTTCCATACCAACCGCAGTTAGAACGGCCACTGGATCTTGAGCATCCTTGACAATCTCCGAAGCCAATTCGACATTTTCCTTAGCCGTCAGGTTGGGCACCAAATTGTAAAACTGAAAGACGAAGCCCACATCATTGCGACGATAGTCCGTCAGCTGGTGGGAATTGTAGTCAGCAATATTCTGGCTGTCTATCAGAATGTCTCCCTCATCATTGCTATCCATACCGCCGAGGATATTGAGCACCGTAGACTTACCAGCACCAGAAGCACCCAGGATAATGACCAGTTCCCCCTTTTCAATCTCAAAAGAAATATCATGATTGGCAACAATTTCTGTGTCACCTACCTGATAACGTTTAAAGCTATGTTTCATTTCAATATAAGCCATGTCGCTTCTCTCCTTTTCAAAGCTCGTTTCCTTAAATCAACAAGGTGTTGATTCTAAATCACAG
>NZ_RJPS01000077.1 GCF_003943505.1 Streptococcus cristatus | reverse complement strand
GTATTATCTTGAGGAATATAAGCTACCATATTTCTCAGCTGCTCCTCAGATAAGTCTGCTAAGTTCTGACTTCCAATGAGAATCTCTCCCTTATAATCTTGATAGAATTTCATCAATAGAGCAAAAATAGTCGATTTCCCTGCACCACTTGGTCCAACAATTGCAGTATGCTGTCCCGCTTGAATATTGACGGATAAATCGTTTAAGACATTTTCCTGATCATAAGAAAAATTAACATTCTTCATGATGATACTCGATCCAGATAGTTCTAATCCTTTTTCTCCTCCTACTTCTTTGTCTAACTCTACCATCTCCATGAGACGATTTGAAACACTCTGAAACTCTGTCCAATCCGTCATAGATTCAGAGATATCTGTGATGGGGTCAATCAACCGTGTCAGATAAAGAACAAAAGTCATCAGAGTACTCATGGTCATATTGTCTTTAGAGACTTCCAAACCAGCTACCACCAATAGTAAAATGATAAAGGTCATGGTCAGCCCATTTGATAAGGTATTCTGAATAGAGGACAAGCCGATAATCTTTTTAAAGTTGTGGGTTAATTGATTAAAAAAGTGAGCCATGGATTCTTCTTCACTCTTTTCGCCATTGAAGGATTTCATCAAACGGATATGAGTGAAACGATGACTAATTCGACCAGAAATGTCTCCCAGCCCTTCTTGATAGTTTGTGTAGTGA
>NZ_RJPS01000076.1 GCF_003943505.1 Streptococcus cristatus | reverse complement strand
TGAAACGACATAGCCTTGTTCCAAGGGATGAATGTCAATGATATTCCCTGTTTCATCAAACTTAAGAGTGTGATTGTAGTCGTCAATTATTTTGTCCCATTCGGACTTGTCGTGACCTTTCAAGCGCTTCTTTAACTCGGCACGATAGTAGGCATCGCCATCGTCCGATAGCATCATATCCCTAGAAGCTTTATTGAAGTTCAGAACCCCTGCGAATTTCAATCCCTCCTTAAAAGAGAGTATATTTTCCAACCCAAAAGAAAGCAGACCAAGGCTATCGAATAGTACAAAATTTTCTGAAGCAAATGATTTAAAACTATCTTTCTCATCTGATTCACAACTGTATATAACTGATTCATCGCATTGTCCGAGCGTTGTTCCCAAACAATTACTGAAGTTCCCGTCCTACTTTCGATAATCGTATTATTATCGGCTACCAATTTCCAGTATTCTCCAGCATAACTAAGTTGCTTTTCCTCATGAATCCAACTAATTTCAACACGCTTGTTTCCCTGTAATCTATTGTTATAACTGAATAATACCTCACCATCCTTAGATGAAATCTTACTTTCAATTTGATTATCGTTATCAATAACATAAATAATTCCTATGTTTTGACCGTTCTCTTTCGATTTTTCTAAGTGAATATGTCTATCAATATCATTCCAATACGTTTCATATTTATCTTGAATCAATTCAATCA
>NZ_RJPS01000075.1 GCF_003943505.1 Streptococcus cristatus | reverse complement strand
CATTAACTCTGGCTTCCTAGATGGCTTGGACAAGGCTACCGCTATTGACAAGATGGTTGCTTGGCTGGAAGCGGAAGGTGTCGGAAATGAAAAAGTCACCTATCGCCTACGCGACTGGCTCTTTAGCCGTCAGCGCTACTGGGGTGAGCCGATTCCAATCATTCATTGGGAAGACGGGACTTCAACAGCTGTTCCTGAAAATGAACTTCCACTCGTCCTGCCTGTAACCAAGGACATTCGTCCTTCTGGTACTGGTGAAAGCCCTCTAGCCAATCTGACTGACTGGCTGGCAGTGACTCGGGAAGATGGTGTCAAAGGACGCCGCGAAACCAACACCATGCCTCAATGGGCTGGGTCTAGCTGGTATTACCTGCGTTATATTGACCCGCATAACAACGAGAAATTAGCAGACGAAGACTTGCTCAAGGCATGGCTACCAGTTGATATTTACATCGGAGGTGCAGAACATGCCGTGCTCCACCTCCTCTACGCTCGCTTCTGGCATAAATTCCTTTATGACCTCGGTGTNGTTCCAACCAAAGAGCCATTCCAAAAACTCTTTAACCAAGGGATGATTCTGGGGACTAGCTACCGTGACCACCGTGGTGCTCTTGTAGCGACAGACAAGGTAGAAAAACGTGATGGTTCTTTCTTCAACATCGAAACGGGAGAAGAACTGGAGCAGGCGCCTGCTAAGATGTCTAAATC
>NZ_RJPS01000074.1 GCF_003943505.1 Streptococcus cristatus | reverse complement strand
GTCTTAGAAGAATTGGGTTTGGTATCTTTGATAAGGGATTTAGACAAAGGTTTAGATACGGAAATTTCTGATAGTGGTACTGGGTTGTCCGAGGGGCAAAAGCAACGTTTTAATATTGCGAGGGCTTTATTGCTGGAGCATCCAATATATCTATTAGATGAAGTAACAGCCAGTTTAGACAGTGTGACAGAACAAAGAATCAGTAAAGCAATTGATAAGTTGACAGCAGGTAAAACACGCATGACGATTGCACATCGTTTGCATACAGTCAAGAAAGCAGATTCGATTCTTGTTTTGGATAAAACTGGACAGATTGTGGATCAAGGAACTCATCATCAGTTGCTACTTAGAAATCAACTCTATCAAGAATTTTTATCAAATGTACAAAGAGCAGGTTGAAAGGTGTGATTCTTTGTTCACCTCGCTTTCTTTGTTTTTAATAATGTAATCTCAAAAAAGAGGTCAGGGAACTTCTCCGACCTATTTTTGAAACTAGTTTCAAAAAGAAAAAGAATCACAGCAAAAACAGAAATTAAATTCTTAATATTGCAAAGGATTGAAAAAGGGAAGGCACTGTGCTATTATTTTTGTAAGGGTTTACAAAAATAATAGTGTTGGAGGATGAGATGCGCAATCCAGATTTATTAGCAGAAGCAAAGGCTTACAAAGGCAGAGATGAAGTTCCAGCGGATTTTGATGCTTTTTGGGAT
>NZ_RJPS01000073.1 GCF_003943505.1 Streptococcus cristatus | reverse complement strand
GAATATTTTGCCAGCATTACATGCTCTATTTGATACTACCAAAACATTTTTGTTTGATAATTTCATTCCGATGATTGGGAATGTGTTTTCTGGTCTTGGATTGCTATTAACAGAAGGGATTAGTAAGATAGCTTCTGAGCTATTTGGAGATGCTTTTGGAAGTGCGGTGTATGATCAATTATCAAGGGTCACAGGAATTTTCCAGACTTTCTTTGACATGATTTTTGGCTCCTTAAACAAACAAGATAACATCGATATTTTGAAGGTGCTAGGTTTTAGTGATGATGCAGCAAAACAAATTGTCAACATAGCAGATAATATCCGTGTCACTTTTGAGAATATCGGGGCGACTATTGGCAATATCGCTGGGATTGTTAGTAGTTTCATTGGAGAGCTATTAGGAGTAAGGGACGGTAAGCAAGAAGTCAATTTGCTTGGCACTGCATTTGAAATTCTGACAGGATTTATAAAAGAGGTGTCATCAATACTAAAAGATGTAACTAAGTTTTTTAAGGATAATCAGCTAGCAGCAGATTTACTTAAGACTTCTGTAGTTGCTTTAGGAGTTGGACTTCCAGTAGCTAAAATTGCTACATTTGTGCAAGGCTTAGGTGGCATACCTGGTATTTTGGCAATTGCAAAAACAGCTATTTCAGGTTTTGCTACATCAGCGATAGCTGCTATTTCTTCAATCCCTCTGATTGGGTGGATT
>NZ_RJPS01000072.1 GCF_003943505.1 Streptococcus cristatus | reverse complement strand
ATTATTACATGGATTCACGCCATTCAGGTTTGCTACGTGGTACGTTTCGTCAATGTCGTATTATGGGTATTCCAATACTAACTGCCTTTGTTCCAGTCGCAGAAGAGGACTATGAACAGATGGTCTGGTGGTACAATAACTCAGTTAATGATTATCTTAAAGATTATCGTAAGCCAAGTAAAAATGCTCCTAAGATTTCATCTTGGGAAGCATTCACAGAGAAACAAGATTTACCAATGATAGATGATGACATTGAGCTTTATCTATTCATGGATCAGTTTGAGTTTTTGAAAGCAAAACTTGCAGAATCAAATTTTCAAGCACCAGATATTTTGGAAATGTTATTTGATGGTTACGAGAATAAGGAAATCTTTGAAAAACTAGGAGTACAGAAATCTGCTGGATATAAGAAAGTAAAAAATACTCAGAAAGAAGGGTTAGAGCTTTACAACAAATTTAATAAATAACAGAATCGCCATCTCAATTACGAGGTGGCGATTTTTTGCTAGTCTTTTTGATAGAAAAAGCATTCATATCCATCAGCCCTAAGATTAATATCAGACAACCAGTCAGGTGCTATCCCCATTAATGATGCAACTTCATCAAGTTTTTGTTCAATTGGACATTCGATTATTACTTCATCGTGGACATGGCCTACAATCTTGAAATCATTTAGTTGCTTCATAGAGAACGCAAGTATGTCTCTACTGATAGC
>NZ_RJPS01000071.1 GCF_003943505.1 Streptococcus cristatus | reverse complement strand
CGATAGTTCTGTAGAGTCAAGTCAAGCTGATTTGGTGATATCCCAGTCTCCAGCAGCGGGTCAAAGCATCAAATTGAAATCAAATACCAAGATTAGGTTCTACGTAACAGATGGCACGGTCACTAGCTCTTCTAGTACAAGTGAGCGAACAGAACCATCATCCTCTTCAAGCAGCACGAGCGAGGAGGAAAGTCACTCTAGCTCTTCGAGCAGCTCTTCGAGCGGCTCTACGAGCGCATCGACGAGCCATCAGTGAGGCAGCTAGTCGCAGTGATCTGATTGAGTCTATTTTAGGCTTTCTAGATAAATAAAAGTATATCCCTTGATTTTCAAGGCAGACTATGCTATAATCATTTTAGTGAATATAAAAGAGAGGCGAGGAAGTATCTTCGCCTCTTGTCTGTGAGGAGGTGCAGTCTTATCGCAACAATTGTTGAATTAGTAAGAGAAGTCATTGAGCCAGCCATCCAAGAACCCTATGAATTAGTAGATATTGAATACGGCAAGATGGGCGGTGACTATGTTCTCAGTGTTTTTGTAGACAAGCCCGAGGGGATTACGGTCAATGATACAGCAGATTTGACCGATATTATCAGTCCTCTGTTGGACTCTATCAAGCCCGATCCTTTTCCTGACCAGTATTTTCTGGAAGTGACTAGCCCAGGCTTGGAGCGTCCGCTGAAGACCAAGGAAGCTGTGGCAGAAGAAAGCTGTGGCAG
>NZ_RJPS01000070.1 GCF_003943505.1 Streptococcus cristatus | reverse complement strand
ATGTTGCACTGTCGCTTGGAGTCAATGCTGCGATGGCTGCTGGAAGATNNTTACCTGCNGTNGCGCTCTCGAAGCGATAAGTAGCTTGGTACTTGTTGGCTTCAAAGGNCCANTTTCCTANAAACNCTACATTAGCCTTGTTGACAACGGCGCTAGCTGCNTCATAGCCCTTGAAGGTCCANGTGCCGTCGTTCACANTATCNGNGTAAGTGGTTTGNGATGGTTGNTGAGCNGAAACAGTATTNCCATTNTCATATGTTGCACTGTCGCTTGGAGTCAATGCNGCGATGGNTGCTGGAAGNGCTTGACCTGCTGTCGCCCTCTCGAAGCGATAAGTAGCTTGATACTTATTGGCTTCAAAGGCCCACTTACCTACAAACTCTACATTAGCCTTGTTCACGACTGCATTGTCTGAATCGTAACCCTTAAACGTCCATGTACCGTCGTTTACAGTGTCTGTGTAGGTAGTTTTCGCTGGTTGTTGAGCTGAAACTGCAACACCATTCACATAAGTCGCACTGTCGCTTGGAGTCAAGGATGTGATAGCCGCTGGAAGAGCTTTGCCGGCTGTCGCACTTTCAAAGCGATAAGTTGCTTGGTACTTCTTGGCTTCAAATGCCCATTTTCCTACAAACTCAACATTAGCCTTGTTCACGACTGCATTGTCTGCATCGTAACCCTTGAAGGTCCAGGTGCCATCATTCACTGTATCTGTGTAGTA
>NZ_RJPS01000069.1 GCF_003943505.1 Streptococcus cristatus | reverse complement strand
CATGTCTACCAGTAGTTTGGCGAGGCGCGACAGCATTTCCCGCTCCTGGTCTGTGAGAGCATTGGCATTTTCAAAAACAGCTAGGATTTTGTTGAAATTTTCCAGCTTNGTGAGGTCATTGATGGAGCTGATGCCAGCATCTAGGATGAGGCCGAAAAAGAGGTCGAAAAAGTCTTTTAGTTCGTCATCAGAAACGCTATCTACCCAGTTTTTCAGAGTTTTATCTACTTGAAGGCTGTCTGGATTAAGGTTGTCCAGTAGGACAAAAGTCTGGCCACTGATCTGCCAAGTGAAGGTATCGTGCTGGGCCAGAGCCGATAGCTGTACTTTTGACAATCTGAGCCTGCTTGGGCGTTTCGAGCATCATTCCGACGATAGAGCCTTGCGGAATGTAGCGCTTTATCTTGTCTGAAATAGTCTGGTAGCCTTGACTGGTGATGACCGAGTGATTCAGTCCAGGAGCATCATAGCTGTAAATGCTCTGAATGCGCTCTTGATACTCTGGCTCGATCTGACTAGCAGCGTAGGAAGCTAAGTTGCCGCCCTTCGAGTGGCCCGTCAGGATGAACTGCCCAGGCAGAGCATCCATGGCTTTTCGCAGATAATTGACCGCCGTTTTTTGAGCTGGGACCTGATCCATATAGGTCATGTGGAAGTCCTCTTTCCAGCCGATAATGGAATCATCGGTTCCGCGGAAGGTCAGGACATAGGTCTCAGGCTTGAT
>NZ_RJPS01000068.1 GCF_003943505.1 Streptococcus cristatus | reverse complement strand
AATCGCAACAACCATCACAGAAGTTGACCCTGACGATCCAGAATGGGTAGAAAAAGCTGCAAAAGCTGTTGGTGCTGTTTCTGGCGATACCTATGTCAAGCTTGACCATGGTATCCTGACTGTTAACCAAATCGACATGTTCTTAAAGGCCATGCCGTTTGAGTTGACTTACGCAGATGATAATAACCAGTTCCTTTACTATAACAACGCTCATCAAGATCCAGACACTATGTTTGCCAAACGTGTACCATCCCAATCAGGTGGTCGTCTCTCAACTCTACACAACTCTCTTCCTGCTGCTCGCATGAAGAACGTGGAATGGGTGGTTGGTGTTCTTCGTAATGGTGATCAAGAGTACGTTCGTACAATCGTGCCGGGTTCACCAGCAGGTGTTATCAATACCCACAACTACCAAGCAATGTACTATCCTGATGGATCTTACGCTGGTATCAACGAAATCGTCTTCAACTTCCAGCCTTGGCTAGATTGGTATCTAAAAACAACTGGTCAACGCTTGGTTGGAGGAAGTGGTCCCTTTGCTCCTGCAGCTGCAGCAGCCGATGCCACTTCTGGTGCTTCAGATACCGGTGGTGGTCACGGCGGTGGAGATGCCGATGCAACATCTGGCGCTAGTGCTTAATCAGAACAGAATGAAAAGAATGGATTTTTACATCCATTCTTTTTTATTTTATTTCATTTCCTTGAAGGCCTTTTCTGCTTCTTCGT
>NZ_RJPS01000067.1 GCF_003943505.1 Streptococcus cristatus | reverse complement strand
TTGTCATACAAATGGTCCGCAAAGTTTTTGATGTCAGAGCGACCAGTTATTTTGGCATTAAAGGGAATAACAACCAAACGTCGCCAAGTTCCATCATCGTTCGCCCCTACTTTAGGCAGATGGTTGGTGTAAAGAACTAGCGTGTGTGAGGGCACGAAGTGGAATGGATCCTTGTACTTCTTCTCTGCTTGAATCTCATCAGTTGAAGTAATCTGCTTCACAACGGCTGTATTGAGTCGCATACCCTCAGCCATCTCAGAAGCAATGACCAGTCGTTTCCCTTTAAGCTCAGCAAGCTCAGGACTGACATTTCGCTTGTTTGACATAGTTAAGGCATCCGCAGATAATTTACCTGAATAGCTGCCTAGCACACGAGCAATGGTATTCCAAAAAGTAGACTTGCCGTTCGCTCCGCCTCCGTAGGCAATAATCATGTGTTCCTGATAGACCTTACCGATAGCTGCCATACCAATAATTTCTTGAACATAATCAATTAATTCTTGGTCATTACAGAAAAAGGTAGCTAAAGTTTCCTGCCATAATCCCATTCCCTGATCACTAGGGGAGACTGCGGTAATTTTTGTTATGTAATCTTCAGGATTGTGTTCTTGTTGCCCATTTATTCCCTTTCGTAAATCATAGGTAGCCTCTGGGGTATTGAGTAATAAGTCATCACTATCTAATTCTGACAATTCTACTGAAAGAATTGGTTTAGCTGTATTATAGAC
>NZ_RJPS01000066.1 GCF_003943505.1 Streptococcus cristatus | reverse complement strand
GGATGAAGACGCTCTCATCTGCGATCTAGCTGAAACCTATGGCATTTATGATTATAGGCAGCTACCTGCTCAACAGGTAGCTGTCTTTGCTTTTGGTTTAAAAGAGGACTCTCGGATCAAGATGGCCTTGAGTAATCAGAAGGTGCCTTTTGAAACCTTGCTGATGGCTAGTACGCTGGATAGGCTGTCAACACTTCTCTGGTTTAAGACCAAAGATGGTCAAAAGGGTGCGAACAGGCCAACTATGATAGCTCAAAAGCTGATCGGAGAAGAGAAAGAAAGGGATGAGATGGTCTTTAGTTCTGGTGAGGAATTTGAAGCGTATCGTCAACGAATTTTAGCTGAGGTAGGAGGTGAGAAGTAATGGCTACAGAAATCGCACAAGCGTATGTGCAGTTGATTCCATCTGCAAGAGGGATAACTGGGAAAATCCAAGCTATTCTAAATCCAGAGGCATCGGCTGCTGGCCAAAGTGCTGGTCAATCTCTAGGCTCTAGCTTGGTCAGCGTGGCGACCAAAGCGATAGCAGCGGCTGGAATTGGCAAGGCCTTTTCAGCGGCTATCCATGAGGGGGCAGCCCTCCAACAATCTTTAGGAGGGGTTGAGACTCTTTTCAAGGGTAGTGCTGATACGGTCAAAAGATATGCTGCTGAAGCTTATAAAACAACAGGTCTGTCAGCCAATGCTTACATGGAGAATGTGACAGGGTTCTCCGCAAGCCTCCTGCAA
>NZ_RJPS01000065.1 GCF_003943505.1 Streptococcus cristatus | reverse complement strand
CTTTTCAAGTCCTTGCATCAAAATATCTGTTGCATTGCGGTTTCCCACAACTCCGACGATTCCACACATAGATTTATTTCTAGCCTTTTGCTGGCAAAAAGCTAGTTCCTCCTTTATTGAAAATTGGTATAGTCTTATTTATCTTTTTATCGAGAGACGAAACCATTATACACAACAACTTGATATTTGTCAACATAAAATTGGTATAGTTTCGAGACAAGAAAAATTTGTTTAAAAACAAAAAAGCCTCCCGACAGAAGACTTTTCATAGCAATCAGAAAAACCAGGCTCAATGCCCCTTGTGCTTTTCCAATCGTTTTTGCTGTTTGAGTTCGAATTTCCTTTGCTTAGCCAGTTCTTTCTGTTGCTTGCGCTTGATGCGAGCGATTTGCTTTTGCTCTTCAAATTGCAGCTTCAGCGCTTCCTGAGACTTTGAAGAACGTGAAGCCATCTGCTCTTTTTTAGCCTGTCTCTGCAGGCGTTTAGGACTGACCGACTTAGTCTTCTCCTTCACCCTGATGCTAGGACTAAACTGCAACCGATGATAATAACGGTTTAGAAAATCCAACAATTCCTGCGTACTAGGCTCTGCACCAAAGGTGACTCGGCAAACTCTATAAGATTGAGCATGTTCCTGCTCGAAAAGACCGTACCAAAATCCCTCTTCAAAATAAACTGTCAGCGTCATTGAAATCTTATCCATGACAGCACCTCCTTTAAAAATCCCTAA
>NZ_RJPS01000064.1 GCF_003943505.1 Streptococcus cristatus | reverse complement strand
CTGCGGATGAGCCGTGACAAAATCATCGTGTTCCTGAGCTGAAATTCCAATTTTGTAGCTAAACATTATTTTAAAACCCACTCTCTAATAGCGTGTGCTACGCCGGATTCTTCGTTCGACTTGGTGATGTATTTGGCGATTTTCTTGAGTTCTTCTCTGCCGTTTTCCATGACAACAGGAGAGCCAACGGCTTCCAGCATGGCGCGGTCGTTTTCTTCATCACCAATAGCCATAGTCTGCTCCTTGCTTAAGCCCAGTTTTTCAGCCAGATGAAGGATAGCAGCCCCTTTATTGACAGTTTTTTTGACAATTTCTAGATAGAAAGGAGCTGATTTAACTAGTGTATATTTTTCGGCTAATTCCGGTGGCAGCTTGGCAATGGCCGCATCCAAAATTTCCGGCTCATCAATATACATGCACTTGACGATTTCTTTATCAGCCATTTCTTCAGGCGTACGATAGAAGATAGGCATGTTGACCAGATTGGACTCATAGACAGTGTACTTGCCAATGTTGCGATTGGCAGTATAAATGCCGTCCTTGGTGATGGCATGCATGTGAACGCCTAATTTTCGCCCGAGCGACGATTTCTTTATCAGCCATTTCTTCAGGCGTACGATAGAAGATAGGCATGTTGACCAGATTGGACTCATAGACAGTGTACTTGCCAATGTTGCGATTGGCAGTATAAATGCCGTCCTTGGTGATGGCATGCATGTGAACGCCTAATTTTCGTCCGAGT
>NZ_RJPS01000063.1 GCF_003943505.1 Streptococcus cristatus | reverse complement strand
TCTATGAACAGTATGATGTGGTTAAGGCGACTTTTGAGGAAGCGAGTCAAGTTCTGGGCTATGATGTTCGGGCGTTGATTGACCAAGATGAAGAAAAACTCAACCGAACTCGCTATACTCAACCAGCAATTTTGACAACTTCTCTTGCTATTTATCGCCTGCTGGCTGAAAAAGGAATCCAGCCTGATATGGTGGCTGGTCTTTCTCTGGGTGAATACTCTGCCTTGGTAGCTGCTGGCGCGCTGGACTTCAAAACAGCGGTAGCTCTAGTCGCAAAACGTGGAGCTTTCATGGAGGAAGCGGCTCCTGCTGGTTCTGGAAAGATGGTTGCGGTCCTAAATGCGGAAGTGGCTCTTATTGAGGAAGCCTGCCAGACGGCTAGTCAGCTAGGAGTCGTCTCTCCTGCCAATTACAACACTCCAGGTCAAATCGTCATTGGGGGAGATGTGGCAGCGGTGGATAAAGCGGTGGAACTCCTCAAGGAAGCAGGTGTGAAACGCTTGATTCCGCTGAATGTTTCGGGTCCTTTCCATACGGCTCTTTTGAAACCAGCCAGTGAGCAATTAGCTCAGGTTTTGGCTGAAACAGAATTTGCTGATTTTCAACTTCCGCTAGTGGGCAATACAGAGGCGGATATTATGGAAGCTGATAGAATTAAGGAATTATTAACTCGTCAGGTCATGGAGCCGGTTCGTTTCTACGATAGTATTGCTAAAATGCAAGAAGCTGGTGTGACAGAGTTTATC
>NZ_RJPS01000062.1 GCF_003943505.1 Streptococcus cristatus | reverse complement strand
GACGAGAGCCTGGTACGACGATAGCTGTTAGATTGGGAGCAATGTGTTTACCAGCGACAAACTTAGCTGCCAGCTGCAAATCGCTGAGTCTGGCATTGGTACAGGATCCGATAAAGATATAACCTAGGTCAATATCTTCTGCTTTCTTACCTGGGGCGAAATCCATATAATTGTAGGCCCGCTCATCGTTCATATCACGGATTTCAGGGAAAGCCGTGCCGAACTCTACTCCCATAGAAGGATTGGTCCCCCAAGTCACCATAGGTGCCAATTGGGAAACATCCATCTCAATGACCTTATCATAGACAGCATCAGGATCACTGACCAGAGTCTTCCAATCAGCTACCGCCGCCTCAAAGTCCTTAGGTGCTCCCGGCCGCCCTTGAACATAATCATAAGTCTTCTGGTCAGGATTCATAATACCCATCTTTGAACCAAACTCAATGGACATATTGCAGATGGTCATGCGCTCTTCCATGGTCAGATGGTCAATGGCATCACCAGCATACTCTACCACATAGCCAACACCTGCAGCCACACCATATCGGGCAATCAGAGCGAGGATATAGTCCTTGGAATAGACACCTTTAGGTGGCACTCCGGTAAATTTGACCAACATTTTCTTAGGCTTGACCTGCCAAATGGTCTGCGTTGCAAAGACGTGCTCTACCTCTGAAGTACCGATTCCAAAAGCAATAGCTCCAAAAGCTCCGTGAGTAGCCGTGTGACTGTCACCGCAGACAATGAATTTAC
>NZ_RJPS01000061.1 GCF_003943505.1 Streptococcus cristatus | reverse complement strand
TCATAATCCTGCTTATATTCCTTGAAATCTTCTTCGATCTTTGCACGTTGATTCCGCAAGTTGCCCATTATCTCATCAAATCCCATTGTTTAAAATTCCTTGCCAATTCTTGATCCTGATCCAACTGTTTTTGAATACCAGAACGCATTTTCTGAGCAATGCCTTCAAATTCTCGCTTAAGCTCATAGGCTAACGCCTTCTTTTCGCGGTAACGCTGAAAATCCGACACGCTAATGCTTTCTCTTGTCACACCAACATCTGACAGAGCAGAGTAAATTTCAGATTCACTCAATTTGGGACCCGCAGTATAGGCCTGGCGGACAATTAGATTCCAGAGATCTTCGGCTTCTTGAATGGCATCATCATACAGACTAATCAGCAAGTCCAATCCTTTTGTTGCAATATTTTCAATGGCCGAAGCAGTAACTAAGGCCTGCTCACTGTCTAAGTAGATTTTTTCCCCTCTCGAAAGACCATCTGCTTTTAGACGATCTCGCAATCCGACCAATGAAGCCAATTCCGTGTCCAAAGACTGCAGACTGTTTTTAGCCGTCTCCAAGTAATTGAAACGCATGGCAGTGATAACCACCCTGCCATGCTCATCAATAACCTCTCCCTGCTCATTAAACTGCCAATCAAAAATCTTATGGCTAGAACCATAAACCCAATAGATGGTTCCAAAGCCATCTCCACCCTTCACACCTGCCAAGTTCCCGTCTCGGTATTGAACGACATCATCTTCAACATGACGAT
>NZ_RJPS01000060.1 GCF_003943505.1 Streptococcus cristatus | reverse complement strand
CCTTACTTTCCTTGTAATGTCTATTTTGGGACTCTTTGTGATTGGTCCGGTCTTCCACATTGTTGAGTCATATGTTTTGAATGGTACAGAGTTCCTTCTTAGCCTTCCGTTTGGTCTTGCTGGTTTGATTATTGGTGCAGTACATCAACTGATTGTCGTAACTGGTGTTCATCACATCTTCAACTTACTGGAATCTCAATTGGTATCTCAAACTGGGAAAGATCCATTTAATGCGATTATCACTGCTGCTATGACAGCTCAGGCTGGTGCGACTTTGGCTGTAGCTGTGAAGACAAAATCTAAAAAACTCAAGGCTCTTGCATTCCCAGCAGCACTTTCTGCAGGATTAGGTATTACTGAGCCAGCTATCTTCGGGGTTAACTTGCGCTTCGTTAAACCGTTTGTCATTGGACTGGGTGCTGGTGCTGTTGGTGGTTGGTTAGCTTCTATTATGGGGCTTGCAGGTACAAGTTTCGGTATCACAATTATTCCAGGTACACTCCTTTACCTGAATGGTCAATTGTTGCAATATATCTTTATGGTTGTTCTGACAACTGGTTTGAGTTTTGTTCTGACTTATATGTTCGGATACAAAGACGAAGAAACTGCTGAAGAAAAAGCTGAAACTGAAAAACTTGTCGAAGAAGAAACAACTGGTAATGTTCCAGCAGCTCTCCAAGATGAAACAATCATTTCTCCAATTGTTGGTCAGGCAGTAGCTTTGAGCGATGTGAATGATCCTGTTTTCTCAAGCGGAGCTATGGGTCAAGGG
>NZ_RJPS01000059.1 GCF_003943505.1 Streptococcus cristatus | reverse complement strand
GGCCAGCAGGACAGTCGGCAGGGACAAGAGAGGCAGATTGTACTTGTAGCAGACAAAAGAGATGGTATAGAGATTCAAAATCATCATGACCGGATTATGGGTCACTAGAGCCAGTGGCAGGGAATTTTGAATCTTGTCACGCTTGAAGAACCAGAAGGACATGAGAGTTCCGTAGATATAGAGAAAGAGGAACCAGCCGATATTGTTCATAAAGAGGACATTGAGGAGTACAGAGACAGCTACGATAAAGCTGAGGGCAACAGCCAAGTCCTTCTTTTTCACTCGTCCAGATGGCAGAGCCCGATGAGGAAAGAGGCGTCGGTCGGTCTCGTAGTCCTTGAAATCATCCGCAATCCGCAGAATCATCAGAAAGACAAAAATCGTAAAAATCCCAATCAACTCCTGATGGTCAAAGTGAAACTTGGTCACTCCGTCATTGAGCAGAAGGACAAAATAAATCTCAAAAAACATGATGGCAGCCACAAAAAAGCGCGGCAGCAAAGGAAACATTTCCTTATAATAAACAGCTAATCGTTTAAACATAGCTTTTCTCCAATCTTTTCCCCCATTTGAATTTGGGTTTCTATTCCGAGGTCTGAGTAAGTCAGGATATCCTGATCCAAGCGAATCGTGCCTGCTGGATAGAGGACAAGAATGGTTGATCCACCCAGACCAAAGCAGCCCTTCTCCTGTCCTCTGACCAAACTGTCCTGACTGTGATTGTATATTCTTCCGACCAAGAGAGCCCCTACTTCCATCTGCAGGACAGGTCC
>NZ_RJPS01000058.1 GCF_003943505.1 Streptococcus cristatus | reverse complement strand
TGGGTTGTAACCCTTGCTTGGATCGCTCGGATCTTTCGGTGTCAATGGTGTTGTGCCATCTGGGCCGACTGGTGTTGTGCCTGGTACATGTGGAATCACTGGAAGATCAGTACCTGGTTTGCTTGGATCTGTTGGATCGTTTGGATATGGAAGGTTTGGTACTTTTGGAAGTCCGTCTGGTACATTTGGTACGTATGAACCAAGTTTGCTGTACTTAACTGTTTCTTCGCTATCCTTATCATCAGGAGTTACTGTCTTCGCTGCTACATTGGCCTTATCTGCCACGAATCCAGTTACTACTGGTGTAGCTTCTTGAGCCAATTCTTTCGTAGCTGGTGTCCATGCACTGAAGGTTTCCTTACCAGTTACACGGTTACGTTCACCTGTACGTGTGAAGGCTGCTTCTTGAGTCACTGGAGCTTTCAGAGCTGGACGACCGGCTGTCTCACCATCTGCGTATTCGTACTTGATTGTACGTGATACTTTCTTGTTGAGCTTAGCTGGGTCTGTAATCTTCTCTGTACCTTGACGAAGAGTAACGGTGAAGGTTTGATCCTTCTTATCGTCATTATCGAAGGTCTTAGGTCCCTTGAACTCATCGTTCACCACTTCATAGCCCTTGTCTGTCAATTCTTTCAGACGAGCTGCGTAGTTAGTTGTACCGATTGGCTCACCTGACTTACCGCTTTCAACTACCTTAGTCAATTCCTTATTACCGTCAGTTTGGTCTACGAAGCTGATAATCGCTTTTTGGCCATCCTTCACGAAGTTGATTGGTGTATC
>NZ_RJPS01000057.1 GCF_003943505.1 Streptococcus cristatus | reverse complement strand
GGTTTATGGTCTGGCATAGCAGAAGGTGCTAACAACCTTTGGTCTAGCGTGTCTGAAGCTTGGAGCTCGGCTGTTGAGAATGTCAAGAACTTGTGGAATGGAATTGTTGTATTTTTCGATNCTTTGTGGCTGACAATACAAACGGCTGCTTCAATTGCTTGGACCCAATTTACTACGACGATCATGTCTATCGTCCAGCCTTTTATTGATGGCTTTTTAAATTTGTGGAATGGCGTCTCAAATGGCATCTCTCAGATTTTTGAAGGCATCAAGATGATCTTTCAGGGGGCTTGGGAGTTTATCAAATCTATCTTCTTAGGTGCGATCTTGGTCATCATTGATCTAGTGACTGGGAATTTCACTCAGCTAGGTGCTGACCTAGGCTTGATTTGGGAAGGCATAAAAAATGGTGTTTCTCTGGTTTGGGAAGGTATTAAGGCCATTTTCATGGGCTTGGTTGATGCCATTGTAGGCTTTGGGAAAGCTGCATTTGAAAACTTTTCAGCTGCCTTATCTGCGATTTGGGAGTTTATCAAGTCGGCTGCTTCAGCGGCTTGGGAATGGGTAAAATCTACTGTAACAAACTTGATAACAGGTCTTGTGCAGGGTGCGCAAAATATCTGGAATGGCTTCATGAACTTCCTGTCCTCTCTTTGGGAGAGTATCAAGTCAACAGCTGTGAATGGCTGGAATGCCCTGAAATCAGGGGTTATTTCTATTATCAACGGTCTGATCCAAGGCGCTCAGAATGCTTGGAATACCTTACAACAGGGTGTGACTAATGTGGTCAACAG
>NZ_RJPS01000056.1 GCF_003943505.1 Streptococcus cristatus | reverse complement strand
CTTTAGTTTTACCAAGTCTAGCTTTATTATACTTAGCCTCCGAAATGATGTATGGTGGGTGGCCATTAGGATTGTAGTAAACACCATCAATCCCCTGATGACCAGCATCACCCAATCCCGTTACTATGTCCTTACTGATACGTTCATAACCAAACTGACGATAGTACTCATCCTGAACCATTTCACCGAAGTTACCTTTCTTCAAACTTGAAGAAAGCGCCTCCTCGCCATAGCGGACTTTTAATATCTCAGCTTGTTGTTTAGCTATCTCTTCTATCGTATGTACTTCAGAAGTTACCGGAACATTATTCTTCAACATTTTCTGATGGAGGTCATCCAAATGGCTTTCCCACTTGTGGCCTTCCCAATGGACTTCAGGATGAGCTTGCGCACCGGCTTCCTTGCTGAACTCTCGGCCAACCTTCCGACCGCTCTGCTCGCTTGCCTCGCCATAAAGATCCCGACGTATACGCTGAAACTCCGCACTCTCACCCGTACTCTGGTAAAGTCGAGCGGTATGTTTGCCAATGTCCTCTCCATGACGGAATTTATCCAACCCCGCAAAGGAGAACTTCTTGTAACTCAAGTCATCCCAAAGATTCCCCAAACGACTTCTAAAGAAGTCCTTGGTCGCACCGTAGCTCTCCCGTGCTAGTGTGCTCAGATAGTTGTCAGACAACATCGTACGAGCTTGTTTTATATAAGATAAGCCCTTTTCAATCTTGGGCACCTGTGACAATCGGCTAATCAGCTTGCTCTTGCCGGCTATCTTGGCTAACTTAGCAGGACCAATAAATG
>NZ_RJPS01000055.1 GCF_003943505.1 Streptococcus cristatus | reverse complement strand
TGCTTTGGCTTGCTGATGCTGAAGCCGATTGACTTGCGCTTACTGATGCACTTACGCTTGCACTTGCTGAGCTTGATGCTGATTGGCTAGCACTGATGCTTGCTGAGATAGATGCTGAAGTGCTTTGGCTCGCACTAATTGACGCTGAGTGGCTCGCGCTTACTGAGATAGACGCTGAGTTCTGGTTGTTAGANGCTGAAGCTGANGCACTTTGGCTNGCACTAATTGACGCAGACTGGCTCGCGCTTGCTGAGATAGANGCTGAGTTCTGGTTGTTAGATGCTGAAGCTGAGGCACTTTGGCTTGCGCTTACTGATGCTGAAGTACTTTGACTTGCAGATACTGAAGCTGAGTGACTAGCACTGATGCTTGCTGAGATAGATGCTGAAGTGCTTTGGCTCGCACTAATTGACGCAGAGTGGCTCGCGCTTACTGAGATAGACGCTGAGTTCTGGTTGTTAGATGCTGATGCTGAAGCACTGATGCTTGCGCTCACTGATGCTGAAGTACTTTGACTTGCAGATACTGATGCGCTAGTTGATTGACTTGCAGATACAGAAGCTGATGTGCTTTGGCTTGCTGATGCTGAAGCCGATTGACTTGCGCTTACTGATGCACTTACGCTTGCACCAGATACTGATGCGCTAGTTGATTGACTTGCAGATACAGAAGCTGATGTGCTTTGGCTTGCTGATGCTGAAGCCGATTGACTTGCGCTTACTGATGCACTTACGCTTGCACTTGCTGAGCTTGATGCTGATTGGCTAGCACTGATGCTTGCTGAGATAGATGCTGAAGTGCT
>NZ_RJPS01000054.1 GCF_003943505.1 Streptococcus cristatus | reverse complement strand
CTTTATGGACCAGCCAAAGCTGCCAACGCTGGCGGTGTAGCTGTATCTGCCCTTGAAATGAGCCAAAACAGCCTTCGCCTCTCATGGACTCGTGAAGAAGTGGACGGCCGTCTCAAAGACATCATGACCAACATCTTCAACACAGCTAAAACAACTGCTGAAACATACGGACTTGGTACTGATTACCTTGCAGGAGCAAATATCGCTGCCTTCGAAAACGTAGCAAACGCTATGATTGCACAAGGTATTGTTTAATTAGTCGATACATCCTATCGGAGGACTATCATGAACTTACGGCCAATAGAAATGAGAGACAATCCAGCTGTAGCGCAGCTCATTCGAGCTAGCCTAGAAGAATTCGGGCTTGACAAACCAGGAACTGTCTACTTTGATTCTCATCTGGATCATTTGGCCGACTATTATCAACAGCAAGAGAGGGCAGCTTACTTTGTTCTGGAAGACGAAGGTCAGCTGGTTGGCTGTGGTGGCTTTGCACCTGTTTCTGATAAGATTGCTGAATTACAAAAATTGTATGTCACTAAAAATAGTCGTGGCAAAGGTTATTCCAGTCGGCTGATAAAGCAGATTTTCCAAGAAGCACGTCTAGCAGGTTATGAACAGCTTTATCTAGAAACCGCTACTGAACTGGCTACGGCTGTGTCCATCTATCAACACTATAGTTTCACATCACTGCAACAACCACTTACTAACTCCGCCGGACATCCAGCTATGAATATCTGGATGATAAAATCCCTCTTACCAGATGAATAGATGTTAGTATACTCTGGTCGTCTCAAAGACATCATGAC
>NZ_RJPS01000053.1 GCF_003943505.1 Streptococcus cristatus | reverse complement strand
GTCTTGGACTGAGCGCCATTGGCTTTGGTAGAGATAGAAGTCATTCTTAGGCAGACCTGCTGTATCAATGATACCAAAGAAGGAGCTCTTAACTGGGGTACGATCCATATTGTGCCAAGGAGTCGGCTCACCGATATAGTCAATCCCTGTCCAGATAAACTGACCAGCATAGCCGGCATGGTCACGGTCAAAGGTCCATGACTGGGTCGCTGTCCGGCCCCATGCTACCTTGTCATTTCCGTAGTCAGACTGCTCATAACGACGACCAGCACTGTGGTCATGGTTCAAAATCCGTGATGGATCGTAGTAGGAGCCGCGAGTCCGAGTTGCAGAAGATGTTTCTGATCCATAAATCTTCCAATCTGGATGAGCCCGACGCACTGCTTCATAGTTATGCTCACCATAGTTCATCCCTACAACATCCATGATTTTAGCGATTTCGATAAAGCCTCCAGAAGAACGTTGGCTAAATTTATTTTCACCCATGGTGACATAGCGTTCTGTGTCAATGGCCTTGATAACAGCCTTCAAGCGCTTAGCTGTCGCAATAGAACGCACATCTCCATTGGCTTCCTCAACCTCATTTCCGAGAGACCACATGATGATAGATGGATTGTTCTTGTCTTTTTCGACCATCATTCTCAAGTCAAAGTCAGACCATTTCTCACCTGGTTTAGCATCTGGATGGGTTGCTTCTTGGTCAAAGAAACGGCCGTAGTCATAGGTCTTCTTACTGTGGTACCAAGTATCAAAGGCTTCTTCCTGCACTAAGAATCCAAGCTCAGCTGCAGCATTCAACAACTGTTCGCTGGCTGGATT
>NZ_RJPS01000052.1 GCF_003943505.1 Streptococcus cristatus | reverse complement strand
CTCCTGCTGGCTGTGGCAGATAAGCTCCCCAACTCGTGTGAGCTGCCAGGTAGTTTCCCAGATTATAGATCTGGGGTACGAGAAAAAGCAGAGGAACCAGCATGGTCCGAGCCAATAAACCTAACAAAAATGAAAGGATTCCCAATAGGGTTAGAGATAAGGTTTTCCACAAAATCAAACTCCAAGCTGCCTGATTGAGCAGAATCGGATCAAGCCCTTCCTTTCCTAAAGCCAGGTGCATGACCATATAACTAAAGTAAATTGATAAAAAGCTACTGGCAAGAGAAAAGCAAGCAAAGGTCATGAGTTTCCCCACAAGCAACTTCAGGCGGTTATTACAGGTCAAAAGACTGGTTCTCAAGCTATGAGACTGAAATTCCATAGCTCCCAAAATTCCAGCTAAGATGACCAAAACCATGCCTGCCATAGAAGCCCCATTGAGGCCTAGATATTCCAGCGGGTCAATGGCTTCTGCGAGACCGGGAACCGTCTCAGGTGTGGCATCCAAGCCGACAGATAAATACTGTCGGCCCTCCAGCCAGGATACGGCAGGCACCAATAGCAGCATGAAGGCCATACTCACTCTGAAAGCCTTGGTTGAGCGAATTTTCAACCATTCTGAATGCAATAAAGACATCGTTTCTTTCATCTTAAACCTCCTCTGTCAAATCAAAGAAGAGATCTTCTAGACTGTCTGAATCTTGCAACACCTCTTCCAATTGTCCCTGCTCAATAATGCGCCCATGATGAATCAAGACTACATCATCTGTCACCATTTGCACCTCTGATAGGATATGGGAAGATAGAAGTACCGTTTTT
>NZ_RJPS01000051.1 GCF_003943505.1 Streptococcus cristatus | reverse complement strand
TAAAGAACGTTTGGATCTGTTGTCAGCCATTCATAATTTAGGATACGAGAGTTTGAGGTATTCTATCTTTAATGAATATGGTCCTGGTGAATGGGAAGTGGTAATCGACTTTGACGATTCTAAGCAAGTGTACAATGTCTACGCTACAATGGATCGAGCAAGTAAGGGAGGAATTTTCGACTTTACAGACTTTTCAGAAGCAAAAGAGAAGTTTTTAAAACTTTTGGGAGATACTATTTTTTTCAATCGTTATTATGTTCAAGAAGGAATGGGTAAGATGTACCCATCCCCATTATGGGACAAGGAAGAAAATGATTAATTCCTCAGAGCTAGTGGTATAAAGATTTTAAATAGAGAAAGAAGCTGAAACTATGAATCAGAAAGAACAAGCAATTATCTCACCTTTGCCAACTGATGCCTTATTGCATGAAAGAGAGGTAGCGTGGAGGGTTAAACTACCTGATGATTATAAGGAATTTATAAAGAAAGAGAATGGGGGCATTCCTTCAAAACGGTATTTTCAATTTAGAAATAATGAGAAAGTAATCGATCGCTTTTTAGCCATACTAGCTATTTCAGGTGAGAAAGCAGAAGAGGTTTACGATATCGGAGTTGTGAGTACGCAATTGGAAGGTCGTATTGTATTTGATGAAGATAATGTCGGAATGCAACTAATCCCCATAGTAGCATTGTATGGTGGAGACTTTCTATGTCTAAATTATGCAGAGGATACTGAAAATCCATGCATTTGTATCTGGTATCACGAGGAATCTTATGAATTGGATCCTGCTGTTGAATTTGTAGCGAACAACTTCACAGAGT
>NZ_RJPS01000050.1 GCF_003943505.1 Streptococcus cristatus | reverse complement strand
GTTTAGGCTGCCGATCCTTATAGATTTTCATATCATGATACTTGCCGCCACCTTGGGCGGGATGTATGTTATACCTTGCCATTTTCCACCCCCAAAAATTTTAAAAGTTCGCTAACCCTGTAATACACTTTTCTAGCGTCCTCTAGCGGTGGCTTGTATCGCCTTAGACCCGCTTTTTCCCACCGTTGTAGTGTCTTATATTTTATGTCCAGTTCGTCCATTGCTTGCTGGGATGAAATTAACCCTGTCAAGCGTGGTTTGGTCCTCTCACGCGCTTCTAGATAGTTCTCCACAAGCTCCAGAACGCCATGAGTTAGCTCATATTCACTTTCTTTGCTGAGACTAAACATTCTGATCAGCTCCCTTCAGCAGCTCTTTGTAGCTTTCTAAATCAGCTTTAATTAGCACATCTAGACGCCTTCCTTCTGTGTCATACTGAGCTTTTAGTTCCCTGATACCTGCTAGGCGTTCAGTATCATTAGCAGGGATGTAGTAGCCGTTACCTGCCCCACGTTTGGCCACAATAGGAATACCATAGCGAACGATAAGCCGAAGAATATGATCTCGTAAGGCTCTCATCTCCAGCCCCAGTACATTGGCAATATCTCGCCCTGCGCGTGGCTCGTCCGCCCCTACTGGTATCAGTCTCAAAATTCTTTCTTCAAGCTCCGTCATGGCCCCCCTCCTTTCGGTATTTGTCAGCTAGGGCATCGTGTTCTGAGATAAGTTGTTTTAGAGCATGGTTAGCTGTATGGAGTAGGGGAAAAGTTCTCTGCCCCTCCTCTGCGCTAGCTAATTCTAAAACCTCCAGAATGTCCTTTAACTC
>NZ_RJPS01000049.1 GCF_003943505.1 Streptococcus cristatus | reverse complement strand
ACCAAGACGTTCTCCTCCGTCAATGACTTTAAACTCTGCGAACAAGTCCATCAGTCCATTCGAGCTTGGTGTTCCTGTTAGTCCAACCACTCGCTTCATGTAAGGTCGCATAGTCATGAAGGCTTTGAAACGCTTGGACTGCCATGACTTGAAAGAACTCAATTCATCAATTACAACCATGTCCCACTTGAAATACGGACTGCATTGTTCCACCAGCCAAGGTAGGTTTTCACGATTTACGATATAGATATCCGCATCTTTCTGAAGGGCTACTTTTCGTTGCTTGGGAGTACCAACTATTTTCGAATACCGTAAGTTACGCAACTCAGACCATTGCTCAATCTCGTCACTCCAGACAGTATTTGCGACTCGCAGTGGGGCAATAACCAAAACCTTAGTAACCTCAAATCGGTCAAACATCAGCTCATTTACTGCAGACAAGGTTGTAGCCGTCTTCCCCATCCCCATGTCTAGGATGACTGCTGCATAAGGGTGACCTATGATGAAGTCCTTAGCGACTACCTGATAGTTATGTAATGTCAATTTCATCTAACACTTCTCCAATCATCTCAATGCGGTCAATGACATAAACCTTAAAGCCTAACCGCTCGAACAGTTTATGTCTTGACACTTGTAACTTCCTTGGCTTCTGGTCGGGAGCCTTTACTTCCACCAAGCCAAACTTGCCCTTGGGTAAAAACACCAAACGATCTGGAACACCAGAAAAAGAGGGCGATACCCATTTAGGACAAATACCTCCTCGAGCTTTCACAGACTTCACCAAAGCTTGCTCAACGTACTTTTCTCTCATCGTTCTAAATCCTTTCGTCAAATTGAAG
>NZ_RJPS01000048.1 GCF_003943505.1 Streptococcus cristatus | reverse complement strand
AGCATTCACCAGCTTGATAGTATGAGTACCTTCTGCTAGGTTGCCTGTTTCATATACCGTTTGACTCCGTTTGCGCACGGTGCTCTGCGTATCAATCGTTGCCACTTTTTGACCATCTACATAGACATCCATCGGACCGTGTTGCGGGTCGACAGTAGACACGACATAGGCCTTATTTCCTGTGAATTGATATTCAACGCTGGCATCTTTTTGGTTAGTCCACATAGAACTTCCGCGAACACCTTCATTTTCTTGATGCCAAGTCGTATTATTCTTATTTCCCTCAGTATTAGAATGATAATCCAAGCCCAAAGGATATCCATCTGTCTTTTCGATAGACTGAGGTGTTTTGTAGAGCGCAAAGTTGGTCAAAATCGGAGTCGCCTGAGCACCCGTAATAGTAACACGGATTCTTCTAGCAGTGACCGGCTGGCCTTGGATAAGACGGCGGTAGCCAACTGTACTGCCTTCGCCATAGCGAACCCAACGACCATTGACTTCTACGTCAATGTTGAAACCGGAAATCCGCTGACCTTTAGCAATATCTTCTTTCAACTCGACCACATCAAAACGCTTATTCTCTCCCAAATCAACTGTGAAAGAACCAGTCAAGGCATCATTTGATAGCGCCCAAGATGTCTTGTCATCACCATCAACCAGATGATTGACATTGTATTTGGCATTCTTCCGTGTAGAATCCGCTACCACACTGGCACCTGCTGCTAGATTAGTAGAATACATGTCTTTGAGCGTCTGATGAAATTCTTTTAATCTTGCAACATCAACATCTGCAAATCGTCCTTCTTTGTTAGGTGGAATATTGAGCAAAAGTGGTGTTCCAC
>NZ_RJPS01000047.1 GCF_003943505.1 Streptococcus cristatus | reverse complement strand
GTCTTTTGTCGGATGTACCCACATTGATTTACGCACATTTACTACAGTACCAGACGGCTCATCATATTTTAAGCGAAGATAGATCGTATTCTGCGTTCTTGTAACATCTGTATACGTGTTTGTTTTCATTTCCTCAGATAAGGAATGAAAATTTTGTCCCTGATCTAATGCTTTAAAACGCGCCATAGCTGCTGGTGTCGTTTTAGTTATAATATGATTGTGCAACATCTCTGAGTCACGAAGTGTCAGCGCCAACTCACTCAAGCCAGTTTTAGCTTGTAGCTTTATGCCACTTTTATCATCAGATACATTATAGACCGGCTCAACATCCTCTAAATCTTTAATAGCGTCCTCAACTGTCCTATATGGACCGTCTTTATATTTTCCTTCTGGAAGTTTAACTACATCTGCAATATCTTTTCGAATACCCATTACTACAAAACGCATTCTTTTTTGTGGGGCTCCAAATTGTGTAGCAGATAGAACATCAGCCGAAATAGCATATCCGTCGTCATCTTTGCCCCCCTGGAGCTTTGCCTTTAAATAATCAAAAACGGCATATGAACGTATGTTGGCAATCAGCCCTTTATTGTCGGTATAGCTATCAACCACAATATCATTTTCAAATATCTCCTGTGCCTTACTTATCATTCTTTGGTACATAATTGCTGGTTCAATTAATGCCTTGATCTGGGATTCTTTTATTTTCCCAGCGTAAAAATCTAGTATTGCATTAAACGCAATCCTATCAGCAACAATGACGGAATCATCCTCATCACCCTCTATGTGCTTCTCTGATATTTTAATTAAGCGCGATCTGTGTTTTTCTAATACATCTTTAAAC
>NZ_RJPS01000046.1 GCF_003943505.1 Streptococcus cristatus | reverse complement strand
GTAGCAGATGTGAAGGTTACAGCAGACTCAGCGAAACCAGCCGATGAAGTTGTAACTTACAAGAAGGCTGATCAAAAAGCAACCATCACCTTCGTAGACCAAGCTAAGAAAGAATTGGCTAAGATCTCAGAAGGCGGTAAGTCAGGCGAACCAATTAGCCGTGACCAATACCTTGCGAAGTTGAAAGAATTGACTAACCAAGGTTACAAGGTTGTGAACGATGAGTTCAAGGATCCACAAAACTTTGATGATGATGCAAGCAAGGACCAAAACTTCACTGTTCAATTGGAAGAAGGCGTAGTACCATTCAATCCAAATAATCCACCGAAACCAAACGATCCAATGGATCCAAGCAATCCGGATGGACCTAAGTGGACAGATGATAAGATCAAGTCAGCTCAACAAGAAGCTGTGAAGGAATTGAGCCGTACGATCAAGTACGTATACGAAGATGGTAAAGAAGCAGCACCAAGCTTCACAGANAGCGCTAAATTCACGCGTATTCTGAAGATCAACGTCGTAACGAAAGCGATCGTAGAAAAAGGCCCATGGACATCACAAGATGACGTGATCAAGGGACAAACTTCACCAGACATCAAGGGTTANGTAGCAGATAAAGCNAGNGTAGCAGATGTGAAGGTTACAGCAGACTCAGCGAAACCAGCCGATGAAGTTGTAACTTACAAGAAGGCTGATCAAAAAGCAACCATCACCTTCGTAGACCAAGCTAAGAAAGAATTGGCTAAGATCTCAGAAGGCGGTAAGTCAGGCGAACCAATTAGCCGTGACCAATACCTTGCGAAGTTGAAAGAATTGACTAACCAAGGTTACAAGGTTGTGAACGATGAGTTCAAGGATCCACAAAACTTT
>NZ_RJPS01000045.1 GCF_003943505.1 Streptococcus cristatus | reverse complement strand
ATGCACCCTAGAGGAGTCGAACCTCTAACCGCCTGATTCGTAGTCAGGTACTCTATCCAGTTGAGCTAAGGGTGCCCTGTCGCATATCCGCTATGCCGAGGACCGGAATCGAACCGGTACGATCGTTACCAATCGCAGGATTTTAAGTCCTGTGCGTCTGCCAGTTCCGCCACCCCGGCCTCAAAGCGAACGACGGGATTCGAACCCGCGACCCCCACCTTGGCAAGGTGGTGTTCTACCACTGAACTACGTTCGCATCTCTATCCAAAAAAATGCCGGCTACATGACTTGAACACGCGACCCTCTGATTACAAATCAGATGCTCTACCAACTGAGCTAAGCCGGCTCATTTATATTTCTATGCGGGTTAAGGGACTTGAACCCCCACGCCCTAAAGCGCCAGATCCTAAATCTGGTGCGTCTGCCAATTCCGCCAAACCCGCGCTTATGACCCGTACTGGGCTCGAACCAGTGACCCTTTGATTAAAAGTCAAATGCTCTACCAACTGAGCTAACGAGTCTTTCTTCTTGAAACTGTCTAACAATTCCAACGGTCCCGACGGGAATCGAACCCGCGATCTTCGCCGTGACAGGGCGACGTGATAACCGCTACACTACGGGACCTATATGGGAGTTAACGGGATCGAACCGCTGACCCTCTGCTTGTAAGGCAGATGCTCTCCCAGCTGAGCTAAACTCCCAAAAAGGAAGCACTCCGACTTCCTATCCTGCTAAGCGACTACCATATCTCACAGGGGGCAACCCCCAACTACTTCCGGCGTTCTAGGGCTTAACTTCTGTGTTCGGCATGGGTACAGGTGTATCTCCTAGGCTATCGTCACTTAACTTGCTGAATTAACTTACAATATCTTAT
>NZ_RJPS01000044.1 GCF_003943505.1 Streptococcus cristatus | reverse complement strand
TGGATCAATTTTATCCATTTCTTCTCGGATGATATTCATGGTGGTGACATCATGGATTCCCATCAGATCAAAACGGAAGCCATCCACATTGAATTCTTCTACCCAATAACGAAGTGAATCAATCATGAATTTGCGGAACATTTCATGCTCACTGGCCGTCTCGCTGCCAACTCCGGTACCGTTTTGGAAAGAACCGTTGGGATTCATCCGGTAGTAATAATCGGGAACCGTTGACTGAAAGGCTGAGTCAAAGGTCGAATAAATATGATTGTAAACCACATCCAAGGTCACAGAAATCCCTGCATCGTGGTAAGCCTGAATCATGGTTTTCAAATCTCGGATGGCCTGACCCGGATCATCTGGATTAGAAGAAAAACTGGTTTCTGGTGCATTGTAGTTCTGTGGATCATAGCCCCAGTTATAAGTAACTTGGCCATTTTCGTCATAGTCCTTGTGTCGGTCAGAAACCGGCTGGAGCTGTACGACATTGATACCTAGATTGCGAATGTAATCAAAAGTAGTCTGATCTTCCTGACTATTTCTAGTGCCACGTTGACAAGCACCTAAAAAAGTCCCTCGCAAATGCTCTGCGACACCTGAACTAGGCGATTTGCTAATATCTCGGATATGCATCTCATAGATGACCGCCTGATTCGGATTATCTAAACGCCAAGTTGCCTCCTTGCCTTGACATACCTTAAAACCAGCAACAGTCTTGTCCTGTTCAGCAACAATAGCTGAGCGCTTGCCATCAGGACTGGTGGCGATTGTATAAGGAAGGATCGCGCGTCAAAAAATGCTGGTTTTCAAAATGAACATGATACTGGTAGGCCTTGCCAGCTAAATCTTCTGGCACTTCCACCGACCAAACTCCG
>NZ_RJPS01000043.1 GCF_003943505.1 Streptococcus cristatus | reverse complement strand
TTTAGTTTCATGGTAATCTAGGTCTCGGCTGGTCACTTTTCCTATAGTTTCATGGGAATCTAGGTCTCGGCTAGCTACTTTTCCTATAGTGTATTGGTATTCTAGGTCTCGGCTGGCCACTTTTCCTTTAGTTTCTTGGTAATCTAGGTCTCGGCTGGTCACTTTTCCTATAGATTCATGGCAACCTAGGTCTCGGCTGATTACTTTTCCTATAGATTCGTGGCAAATTAGGCCTCGGTCGGTCACTTTCCTTTAGTTTTTAAGGTAAATGATACTTGAGATAGCTGTTGGACAAAAGTAAGTGTCTGATGAGGGAGTATTTCTTTCTGTTTGGAAAACGGCTAGCGGAACTGGCTAGTCTAGCTTGTTTCTAGGTCTCAAATAGGGAATTGTTTCAAAAATAAATAGGATAACAAAATGAAGTTTTTAGCTGATTGCTGAGAAATGCTAGGCTGTCATAGAGAGATATTTAGCTTTTAGACAGATTTTTTGGGGGAGCTTGTGATATACTGTTAGTATGGAAAAAAATGATATTGTTTACGGCGTGCATGCTGTGACCGAGGCCTTGATGGCCAATACGGGAAATAAACTTTACATTCAGGACGACTTGCGTGGCAAAAACGTGAGCAAGCTGAAAGATTTGGCGGCAGAAAAGAAGGTCTCTATCTCTTGGACACCTAAGAAAACCTTGCAGGAGATGACGGATGGAGCCGTTCACCAAGGTTTTGTCTTGCGGGTATCAGAGTTTGCCTATGCAGATTTGGCGGATGTTTTGAAAAAAGCAGAGCAGGAAGAGAATCCTCTGTTGTTGATTTTGGATGGCTTGACAGACCCGCATAATCTGGGCTCTATCTTGCGGACGGCTGACGCTACCAATGTCA
>NZ_RJPS01000042.1 GCF_003943505.1 Streptococcus cristatus | reverse complement strand
AGCAGGAGCCATTTTCATTTCAATCAGCATGATAAAAGCGGACATAACCAGCAGTTTATCGGCCATAGGATCGGCAAATTTTCCAAAATTGGTCACGACCTGCCACTTGCGAGCCAGATAGCCATCCAGGTAGTCTGTGATACTGGCAAGGGCGAAAATGATTCCAGCTAGGATATGCATGGCTGGCGAATGCCCAAAAGTCAAAATCAAAATAAAGATTGGAATTAAGGCAATTCTGGCAAGGGTTAAAGCGTTAGGGATATTTTCTTTTTTCATCATTCTTCCTTTATGATTCAATTGTAAGGGTAATTATAGCACTGTCGCTGGTCAAGGTAGATAGGTCTATTTTCTGACTGCCGACAGTGACAGTGACGCCTTTTACAACTCCTAAGGTAATTGTATAAGTGGTATTGGGAGAGAGTGTCACTGTTTGGCTTGATTGGGTTGGAGTAAGGGTTGTACCAGCTGCCAAGTCTGTATTTGTCACACTAATCCAGCTTGAGGTGTTGCTCGCTGAGATTGTTAACTGAGTAGTTTGCGACTCGCCACGATACTTTGCAGTCAAATAGTTTCCTTCTCCAGTGACTTCCAGCTTTTCTTTTGTTGAGCTAGAGTCTGTAGTGGAGGTCTCAGGTGGAGTTGAACCATCTTCGAGACTTGAGCTCGAGACGAGGCTGTAACTATCGGAGCTGGTAAACTGCGGAGCAGTTGTATTGGCATATTGCCAAACGTAATAGGTGACAAAAATAATGATAGACAGGGCAACTACTAGGAAATAAAAGAGCGGAAGCGAGAAAGAACGATTTTTATATTTTCTACTTCGAAATTCCTCGTTTTCAGCTAATTCAATTTCGTCATAAACGACAGTATTATCTGTGTCGTATGCCTCTAAA
>NZ_RJPS01000041.1 GCF_003943505.1 Streptococcus cristatus | reverse complement strand
GAACTTAGCTGTACATTCCATAGTAAACTCTTCTGGCATTTCTTTTGTAAAATGAACCTGACTAGCGTCAAGGCTAGTTGACATCAAATTGTCATGATAAAATCCTTGACCCACATAAAGGATATTTTGGCTAAGGTCTTTTCCGACCACAAACCAAGGTTCATTCTCACCACCCTGCTGACCACCAATTCCAAGACCACCCCGCTGGCCAATGGTATAATACATGAGTCCTGCGTGCTGACCCATATCTCGGCCATCCATTGTCATCATGCGACCAGGCTGGGCTGGTAAATATTGACTCAGAAATTCTTTAAAATTCTTCTCACCAATGAAGCAAATGCCAGTTGAGTCTTTTTTCTTAGCAGTGGCCAAGCCAGCTCTTTCAGCAATCGCTCTAACTTCTGGCTTTTCTAAATGACCCAGAGGAAACATAGTCTTCTGAAGTTGTTCCTGTGATAGTTGGCTTAGGAAGTAAGTCTGATCCTTATTGTTGTCCTTGCCACGCAGCATGTGAACCAAGCCATCTTGGTCTCTCTTCACCTGAGCATAGTGACCCGTTGCAACGTAATCAGCGCCCAGTGTCAAGGCATAGTCAAGGAAGGCTTTAAACTTGATTTCCTTGTTACACATGACATCTGGATTTGGAGTCCTACCAGCTCGGTATTCCGCCAAGAAGTATTCAAAAACACGTTCCCAGTACTCTTTCTCAAAGTTGACAGAGTAGTAAGGAATGCCAATCTGGTCTGCAACAGCTGCTACATCTTTGTAATCTTCTGTGGCTGTGCAGACACCAAATTCATCTGTGTCGTCCCAGTTTTTCATGAAGATGCCAATCACATCGTAACCTTGCTCTTTCAAGAGCAAGGCAGTTACTGATGAATCAACACCTCCGCTC
>NZ_RJPS01000040.1 GCF_003943505.1 Streptococcus cristatus | reverse complement strand
CTTATTTACTATAGCCGATATTTGATCTAGTTTATCATTGATAAAATCAATTTGTTCTATCACTTCTAGGTTATCCAGTTTAGACTTTAAAAAATCAAATGCAACTGTTCCCTTTTTGTAATCCATCTGCTCAATCAAATCCTGAATATTTGAAATCGAAACAATCTTATACTCACTTCTTTTTATGATCATCTCTTTTGTACAAATTTCTGGCTCGCTCTGTTCAAAGAGTGTTAAGTCCTCTGTGTTGTATTTTTTACCACCAAAATACCAGACTAATAATTGCCAAATATAATACTTCAACTGTTGGTCTTCACCAACAACCTGCGTAAATTTTCCAAAATTAATGGCTAGATTTTCCTTATAAGGATGCTTAAAATATAGTTTCATATGACTACCAACTTATTATCACTGACTACTTCTTCTTGCTTCGTCTTCCCACCAATAATCAGAACCATTTCAGAAAACTGTTTTTCCGTCACAGCCAGCAATCGAACATTTCCACTAGGTAAATTACTTTGTTTTAATTTCTTGTAGAATTTGCTAGCAAAACTACGATTAGGGCAAGTTCGATAATATACAGAAAACTGGAGCATTTCAAAACCATTTGCAATCAATTCTTTACGAAAATTACGGTAGGTTCGCTTTTCCTGATTAGTTTCCATAGGAAGATCAAAAAAACAAATCAATCTCATTGCTTCATACCTCATCTTATTTACTCCATTCCAAACTTGAGATAACCGGACAGTAAAATTTTGTTGTATCTTTATCCGCGATACATTTGATAAAACCTTTCACATATTTATCCATCGCGCCAGTTACAGAACAATTTTCCTTGCCATAACGAATCTTTGCATTTAATAAATCTGTTAAAGCTAATCGGAATTCATATTTCAA
>NZ_RJPS01000039.1 GCF_003943505.1 Streptococcus cristatus | reverse complement strand
GGACATAGGGAAGAGGAGAATGTTCAACGATTTTTGGACACCTATGATTTACCTTGGAACTTTGACCAAACCTTGGAAAAAGTTTATGAACTGGAAGCTCGAATATTAGCCAGAGGTGTAAATTTAAAAAAAGGTGCTAAAAATTTGCTTGCTTTTTTGGAAAGAGAAGGTATTTCAATCGCCTTAGCAACTTCAAGTGTTGAATCTCGAGCGAGAATGATCTTGGATAGTAATGGTATACTGTCCCTATTTGACCATCTAGTTTTTGCAAAAGATGTAAAGAGAAGCAAACCTTACCCTGATATATTTTTAAAGGCCTGTAGAGATTTGAATGTTTTACCAGAGAATTGCTTAGTACTAGAGGATAGTGAAGCAGGGATTGAGGCAGCGTATAGAGCTGGGATACCAGTCATTTGTATTCCAGACTTAAAAATACCAGCACAGTCTTTCTTAAATAAAACAGAACAAGTTTTTCAGGATTTAGACGCTGTCAGAGACTATTTAGAATGTAAGAAGGAGAATCAATGAGTCAGGAAGTTATAGATGCATTTATCACAGAAGTCATTTCTGAAAGTTCATTTGAGGAAATGGATCGAATCTACCTGACCAATCGTGTTTTGGCTCGAGTGGGCGAAGGCGTTTTGGAAGTTGAGACTAATCTGGATAAATTGATTGACCTAAAGGACCAGCTGGTCGAAGAAGCAGTTCGATTAGAGACGATTGAGGATGTTCAGACTGCGCGTGAAATCCTTGGTGCTGAGCTCATGGACTTGATTACCCCTGCCCCTAGCCAGCTCAATTGGGACTTCTGGACGACTTATGCCTCCAATCCCGAGCAAGCTGTAGCTGATTTTTACCAGCTTAGTCAAAAAAATGACTATATCAAGGTCAAGGCTA
>NZ_RJPS01000038.1 GCF_003943505.1 Streptococcus cristatus | reverse complement strand
AAGCCAGACCTCCATGTGGTGGGAAACCATAATCCATGGCTTCTAGAAGGAAACCGAACTGGTCTTGCGCTTCTTCAGCTGAAAAGCCTAAAACCTTAAACATCCGTTCCTGCAGATCTTTTTGGTTGATCCGTAGGCTACCACCACCTAGTTCATAGCCATTGAGTACGATATCATAGGCAACCGCACGAACCTTGCTTAGATCTCCTTCCAGCTCCTGCTCAGAATCTTTTTGAGGCAGGGTGAACGGATGGTGAGCACTCATATAGCGGCCTTCTTCTTCAGACCACTCAAACATTGGCCAATCTACCACCCACAAGTAGTTAAACTTAGCAGGGTCAATCAAACCTAATTCCTTGCCTAAACGGACACGAAGAGCCCCCAGAGCTGCGTTGGCAACATCCAAGGTATCTGCCACAAAGAGCACCAAGTCGTTTTCTTCTAATTGTAAAGCAGTTGTCAACTCACTTGACAGGTCTGTCAAGAACTTAGCAATAGGACCAGTCAGCTCTCCATCGGCTACTTTCACCCAAGCTAGTCCCTTGGCTCCATACTGCTTAGCTTGCTCTGTCAGCTTATCAATGTCTTTGCGTGAGTATTTGTCAGCAGCATTTTTCACTACAATAGCCTTGACAGCCGGTGCCTCAGAAAAGACCTTGAAGTCAACACCCTTTACAAGCTCTGTCAAGTCCTGCAATAACATGTCAAAGCGAGTATCTGGCTTGTCGCTACCATAGAGAGCCATAGCATCGTCATATTTCATACGTGGGAAAGGCAAGGTCACTTCAATACCCTTGGTTTCTTTCATGACACGGGCAATCAAACCTTCTGTAATGTCTTGGATTTCTTGCTCAGATAGGAAAGAAGTTTCCAAGTCCACCTGTGTAAACTCTGGTTGACGGTCTCCACG
>NZ_RJPS01000037.1 GCF_003943505.1 Streptococcus cristatus | reverse complement strand
CCCTGAGTGAAAAGGCAGATGTATTTGAGAGTGGAGCTGGCGGTCAGGCTAATAGTCAAGGAATTAAAAGCTATCGAATCCCAGCCTTGTTAAAGACTCAGAAAGGCACCTTGATTGCAGCTGCGGATCAGCGCCGCTTGCATGCGTCAGACTGGGGGGATATCGGCACAGTTATTCGCCGTAGTACAGATGGCGGCCAGACTTGGGGGCCAGAAAAGACGATTGTCAATTTGCGCAATAATCCCAAAGCAACGGATCCGAATCAGGGCTCTCCTGTAACGATTGATGTGGCTATGGTTCAGGATAAAGACGGAACCATTCATGCCATCTATGATATGTTTACAGAAGGGCGGGCTGTTTTTGACCTGCCTGCTAAAAACGAAGAAGCCTATACAACGATTGATGGCAAGGTTTATCAGATTCTTTATCACGAAAATGGTCAAAAATATACAATTCGTGAAAATGGAACAGTCTATGATGCAAACGGTGTAGCGACAACCTATCGTGTAGTGGTCAATCCACAGGAAAAAGACTATCGAGATAAAGGTGACCTTTATGACGGAGACCGCCTGATTGATAATATTTATTTCACGACTAAGAAAGATTCGCCTTTCCGTGTTGCTCGGACTAGCTATCTATGGACATCAGTGAGTAAGGATGATGGACTGACTTGGTCTGCTCCGCGTGATATTACTCCTATGGTCAAGGAAAACTGGATGAAGTTCTACGGGGTCGGCCCTGGTACAGGCATTCGTCTTCATACAGGCCTGCACAAAGGACGTTTAGTTATTCCGACTTATTCGACTAACGAATCTTCCCATTTACATGGTTCTCAGTCTTCTCGGGTTATCTATTCAGATGATAATGGACAAACTTGGCATTCTGGAGCAGCAGTTAATGATGGTCGCAGAGTGAATAATACAGAGATTCAATCCAGCACCATGAATCATCCTTCGGCTCAAAACAC
>NZ_RJPS01000036.1 GCF_003943505.1 Streptococcus cristatus | reverse complement strand
ACGATTGTTGGAACCAACAAGAGAGCCGCTTCGATGAGCAGGAGTTTAGAGAGGAGAAAGCGAATCATAGGTCTATTCATGGGGCTACCTCTCTAACAAATCGTAAACCTTATCGATGTTTTGAATCAAGGTTGTCACGATGATCTTATCTCCGACTTCCAAATAGTCATCTCCACTTGGGAAGATGGCTACGCCTTGACGAATGATAGCAGCAATCAGCACCCCGCTCCTCAATTTGAGCTGAGAAAGTGGCTGTTCGACCATTTTATTTCCTTCATTGATCTGGAATTGAAGCGTTTCAATTTGGCCATTTGCTACATGGTGCAAGGCTTCTAGGCTGGAGAATTGCGCGTTATTCCGTCCGCGGATAAAGTGCATAATGGTATCAACAGCAATCCCTTTTGGCGTGACAATACTTGCGAGTCTTGATTGTCAATAATCTCGAGGAGGCTTGTCCGGTTGATCTTGGTAATGTTTTTTTGAACTCCAAGATTGTTGAGGAACATTGAGGTGATGATATTTTCTTCATCGACGCCTGTCAGAGTAGCTATTGCATCGTAATGTGCAGCTCTTTCCTCGAGTAGAATATCTTTGGCTGTACCGTCTCCATTGACCACATAGAGCTCAGGAAATTCTTGGCTGAAGAACTCTGCCCGCTGGCGATTGATTTCGACGACCTTGAGCTCAATCTTACTATTTTTGAGAATATTTAAGAGATAATAGGCAATCTTGCCTGCCCCGATAATCATGAGGCTCTTGATGACTCTTGGTCGGATTTTATTGTGGAAGCGGACAATTTCTGAACGATTTCCAGTCAGGAAGATTTTATCAGATGGCTGCAAGATGAAATCACCATCTGGAATGCTGAGTTTTCCTTCTCTCTCAATAGCACAGATGATAACGTGAGGGAAATGCTTCCTAAATTGCGAGAGACTCATTTGGCAGAGATGACTTTCTGGCTTGATTTTAAACTCCATCAAGGTCACTCGA
>NZ_RJPS01000035.1 GCF_003943505.1 Streptococcus cristatus | reverse complement strand
CATAAGTTGCACTGTCGCTTGGAGTCCAATCTGTGATTTCCGCTGGAAGAGCCTTACCTGCCGTCTCACTCTCGAAGCGGTAACTTGCTTGGTACTTATTGGCTCTAAATTCCCACTGACCAACAAAGGTAACATCTGCCTGATTGACCACTGCGCCAGCTGGAATATATCTCTTAAAGGTCCAGATACCATCATTCACTGCGTCTGTGTAGGTAGTTTGGATTGGCTGCTTAGCCAAAACTGCAACACCATTTAGATAAGTCTCACTGTCTCTTGGAGTCAAGGCTGTGATAACTACTGGAAGATTCTTCCCAGCAGTCGCACTTTCGAAGCGGTAAGCTGCTCGATACTGGTTTGCCTTAAATTCCCATTTGCCTACAAAATCCACATTAGCCTTGTTGACAACGGCATTATCTGCGTCGTAACCCTTAAACGTCCAGGTACCGTCATTCACTGTGTCTGTGTATGTCGTTTGAGCGGGTTGTTTGACTGAAACTGCTGCACCATTCACATAAGTTGCACTATCGCTTGGAGTCAAGACAGTGATGGCTGACGGAAGAGTTTTATCTGCTGTTACGCTCTCGAAGCGATAAGTAGCTTGGTACTTATTGGCTTCAAAGGTCCATTTACCTACAAACTCTACATTATCCTTGTTGACAACGGCGCTAGCTGCGTCGTAACCCTTGAAGGTCCATGTGCCATCGTTCACTGGGTCTGTGTAGGTGGTTTGGGATGGTTGTTGAGCCGAAACAGAGGCACCGTTCACATAAGTTGCACTGTCGCTTGGAGTCCAATCTGTGATTTCCGCTGGAAGAGCCTTACCTGCCGTCTCACTCTCGAAGCGGTAACTTGCTTGGTACTTATTGGCTCTAAATTCCCACTGACCAACAAAGGTAACATCTGCCTGATTGACCACTGCGCCAGCTGGAATATATCTCTTAAAGGTCCAGATACCATCATTCACTGCGTCTGTGTAGGTAGTTTGGATTGGCTGCTTAGCCAAAACTGCA
>NZ_RJPS01000034.1 GCF_003943505.1 Streptococcus cristatus | reverse complement strand
GCTTATGGGTATGATGAAAGATATAAGAAATGTTTTAAAAATATTGCTATGATAGATAATGGCGATTCATTTAGTCGAACATTTGATGAAAATCATAACCAAATTTTTTATTGTGTACAAGAGAATAAAAAAATTAAACCAGGTTTATTTTTAACATGTAAAGATGTGTATGAGACATATCCTTTAGAACCAGAGGATATGATAATTGAAAGTTATACGAAAGAAGAGCTATTCAGTAAATATGAGCACCGAAAGTATTGTTATTATCCTGCCAAAAAGGAAAAAAGTAATTTTTCAGCAATATTCTTTGATTGGCCTACTGTAGATAGATTGTCAGGATTTTCAATGAGAGGTTTAAAAAAACAAGGCACTTTGGAAGGAGCTTTTAAACAGTTGAGTTGGTAGCCTGAAAAAATGAGATAGATTTGTTAGGCAACTATACTTACTCTAACACATCTCTTCTTTTATAAAAGGATATATTTAAAACTATAAAAATAAAGGAACAAGAGCTCACATATTCACCAAAACTGAATACGGGCTACGGACTTCCTAACTGTAAATAAAGAAAGGGAATGGGCATCTAGTTTGCAGAACTGAACCCGGGCGGAAAGCTCGGAATTTAGATTGGTTTCCTAAAATTCAGTCGCTTTCTAGTCGCCCTTGGTATCTTAATCATGATCAACCGTTACTCTCGCCCTGAGATGGCGAATATTTGGAGTGAAGAAAACAAATACCGTGCTTGGCTTGAGGTGGAAATCTTGGCTGACGAGGCATGGGCTGAGTTGGGGGAAATTCCTAAGGAAGATGTGGCTTTGATTCGCGAGAAGGCGGACTTTGACATCGACCGTATTTTGGAGATTGAGCAGGAGACTCGCCACGATGTGGTAGCTTTCACGCGTGCGGTTTCTGAGACGCTCGGTGAAGAGCGCAAGTGGGTCCACTATGGTTTGACTTCTACCGACGTGGTGGATACTGCCTACGGTTACCTTTACAAACAGGCTAACGACATCATCCGTCGTGATCTTGAAAACTTCACCAACATC
>NZ_RJPS01000033.1 GCF_003943505.1 Streptococcus cristatus | reverse complement strand
ACCAACTTCCTTGTTGTTATCATCTTGGTCTACGAAGGTGATAATCGCTTTTTGACCATCTTTAACATAATTGATTGGTGTATCCTGAGTTGGATCACTTGGAATTGGTGGTGGGTTGTAACCCTTGCTTGGATCGCTCGGATCTTTCGGTGTCAATGGTGTAGTACCATCTGGGCCTACTGGTGTAGTGCCTGGTACATCTGGAACTACTGGAAGATCAGTTCCTGGTTTTGTTGGATCTGTTGGATCGTTTGGATATGGAAGGTTTGGTACTTTTGGAAGTCCGTCTGGTACATTTGGTACGTATGAACCGAGCTTCTTGTATTGTACAACTTCTTCGCTATCCTTATCATCAGGAGTCACTGTCTTGGCTGCGACATTGGCCTTGTCTGCCACGAATCCAGTTACAACTGGTGTAGCTTCTTGAGCCAATTCTTTCGTAGCTGGTGTCCATGGAGTGAAAGTCTTCTTGTCAGTTACACGGTCGCGCTCACCTGTACGTGTGAAGGCTGCTTCTTGAGTCACAGGAGCTTTCAGAGCTGGACGGCCTGCTGTTTGACCATCTGCGTATTGATACTTGATGGTACGAGTAACCTTCTTGTTAAGTTCTGCTGGATCCTTGATTGCTTCTTTACCATGACGAAGAGTCACCACAAATTGTTGGTCCTTCTTATCATCGTTATCGAAGGTCTTAGGTCCCTTGAACTCATCGTTCACCACTTCGTAGCCCTTGTCTGTCAATTCTTTCAGACGAGTTGCGTAGTTAGTAGTTCCGATTGGCTCACCTGACTTACCACTTTCAACGACCTTACCAACTTCCTTGTTGTTATCATCTTGGTCTACGAAGGTGATAATCGCTTTTTGACCATCTTTAACATAATTGATTGGTGTATCCTGAGTTGGATCACTTGGAATTGGTGGTGGGTTGTAACCCTTGCTTGGATCGCTCGGATCTTTCGGTGTCAATGGTGTAGTACCATCTGGGCCTACTGGTGTAGTGCCTGGTACATCTGGAACTACTGGAAGATCAGTTCCTGGTTTTGTTGGATCTGTTGGATC
>NZ_RJPS01000032.1 GCF_003943505.1 Streptococcus cristatus | reverse complement strand
CCTGAATACCGTTTTGGTCAAAATCCAGGCTCATTTTACGGAATGAAGTCTGATATTAATAAAACATTGACTACTGTTGCTAGCTCAGCTAAAAAAGACCATGTTATCGTCGGTGATTTTGAAAATGCTGTTAAATGGGGATATGCTGAAGAAATTCCTCTTGAAATTATTAAATACGGTGATCCAGACGGTGCTGGTCGTGATTTGAAACGCTACCGTGAAGTTTGCTTGCGTACACAGGTGTATGTGGGTTGGGGAATTCTTGACGAGCAGGCATTTGCTCGTGTGGAGGCTTAATATGGAATATATTAACAAAGAAACTTTGGTAACAATTGAAACAGATTGTAAATTGCTGGGCGACTGGGTTCCCGCTGCTGAATTTACAAAGTCACAAGAAGGACAAGCGGATGATTCGGAAAACTGGACTGTGCCAGAGCTCAAGTCTAAGCTAGATGAGCTTGGTGTTGAGTACAGTGACAAAGCTAAGAAAGCAGAATTGTTGGCTTTGCTGGAAGCGCATAAGGAGTAAGTTAAATGGGGGACTTTGCAACAGTTGAAGATCTGGAAACTTTGTGGCGTCTTTTAAAATCAGACGAGCGCAAGAGAGCAGAGGCTCTGTTGAAAATTGTCTCTGACTCTCTGCGTGTCGAAGCTAAGAAGATTGGGAAAGACTTGGATGTGCTTGTGGCTGAGGATTCATCTTTTGCAAGTGTGGTCAAGTCTGTTACTGTCGATGTGGTAGCTCGTACCTTGATGACCTCTACTGAGCAGGAACCAATGACTCAGTTTGCTGAGAGTGCTTTGGGCTATTCGGTTAGTGGGTCCTATTTGGTTCCCGGTGGTGGTCTCTTTATCAAGGACTCAGAACTCAAACGCTTGGGACTAAAGAAGCAAAGATTTGGGGTGATGGAGATCTATGGGACGGATTAAGGGAATTACCGTGATCTTAATTGACAAGGTCAAGACAGGACAGGATGATTTTGGTCATTCCGTCTTTGAAGATCGAGAAATTGAGGTTGAGAATGTGCTAGTACAGCCAACCTCAACAGATGATAAAGTCAGCCAGCTCAATCTTACTGGCAAGGTAGCTGTCTATACC
>NZ_RJPS01000031.1 GCF_003943505.1 Streptococcus cristatus | reverse complement strand
CTCAAAGGCAATGGCAAATCAGTACCTGCATTATCTACTCTGAAAACTCCCCTACGAGATGGTGACCTTGAACGCCCTGATGATGAAGCATACAAAAATGCCTACTTCGTAAATGCCAACTCGCCACACAAACCTGGTGTGGTTGATGGCAACCGCCAAGAAATTATCGATACGTCTGAGCTATACTCAGGTATCTATGGTCGTGCTTCTATCACCTTCTACGCATTTAATTCCAATGGCAATAAAGGGATTGCTTGCGGTTTGAATAACTTGCAAAAATTGCGTGATGGTGAACCCCTCGGAGGACGCACTCGTGCCGAAGATGATTTTGCGACAGAAGACGATGATGACTTTTTGAACTAGAAATGGAGAATTTGGTAGATGATGTATACGATTTTAACTTGTACAATTATGGGTCTCTGGGTGCTTATCGGTCTATACTTCGGGTATATGACCATTAGAGATGACATTCGAAATGAAGTGGAACGAAAGGCAAAGCAAAACAAAGAAAAACTTAGCCAAACACCACTCAGTCGAAAAAACAAATAGAACTTTAGGTGGCAGTACTTCTGTCACCTTTTTCAGAAAGGACAAACTATGCCGATTAAAGAACTTAGCATCGACATTGAAACCTATTGCGAAATTGACCTACGAAAATCTGGTGTCTATCGCTATGCGGAAGATGACAGTTTTGAACTCCTTTTAATTGCAGTTTCTGTCGATAATGGACCAGTGACTGTTTACGACTTTAATAAAGAGAAGTTACCACAAGATATTCTTGAAGCTTTAGTAGAAGATAGAGTCATCAAATGGGCATTCAACGCTTCATTTGAGCGAATTTGCCTATCCAACTGGCTCAAGAAACATCATCCTGAATTCTTATCAGATGGATTTCTCTCCCCAGTTTCGTGGCGATGTAGCATGATTTGGTCCGCCTATTTAGGACTTCCACTCTCCCTTGAAGGAGTTGGAACAGTTCTCAAACTCAAAGACCAAAAGATGAGAGAGGGGGCTGACCTTATTCGCTACTTCTGCTTGCCTTGTAAGCCAACCAAAGTCAATGGGGGACGAATTCGTAACTTTCCTCATCACGCACCTAACAAGTGGTCTACATTTATCGAC
>NZ_RJPS01000030.1 GCF_003943505.1 Streptococcus cristatus | reverse complement strand
GATAACGGGTCTGGGGCTTTTTGTCTCAGACTTTTATTTTTCAACTAGCTTGAATTGACGGAGGATATGAATGAAAACAATTTATGTAAGTCAAAAAGACATGTTGGAAATNTGTCAAGATGGGGATAAGTATTTCTTGCGTTATCCAACTTTNAATATTACCTGCCCAGAAGTGATTAGAGAAATCCCCAAAGAAGTTGCTGACAGTTATATGTCGGGAGAACATACTGGCAAAGAGTTGATGAATTATGCGCAGTATGGTTTTTGGAAATCTAAAAAACAGTATACACAAGAAGAGTCAGACAAAATTTTTATACGAAATAATCCTGATCTAATTTTTAATGATTTGTCTGATAATCAAAAAATATTTTCTTCTGAAGAGTTTACTCAAATTGTCACCCAAGCCATCGCTTCAAAATTGAAANCTAGCGAACTTGACGCAATTGGTANAGTTGATAGTCATTTAGAGCTTCTTCTGGTGGATCCAGTTGGCTGGGAGGAAGAGATAGAAGCAGTCCATTTGGAAATTCTGCAAGAAAAAATGAACAATTATATTCACTTCCTCGAAAGCAAGCAGTATGTAGAACGATACGGTGATAAGTTTGATAAAAAAGTCATTCATATTACTTTCCAATATTCTCCATCTGATAATGGATTGGCCTTTCTAGCTGCTGCTCAGAAGACATTGCAAAATACAGATATGAGCTTGAAGGTAGAATTGCCGGAGTGAGTTGGAAAAAAGTAAGTGAAATTTTTGACCAAATATTGACCAAGTTAGATAGAAAAGCCCTTAGAATAGGGCTTTAGGGCTGATATTTATATTCCTGCAATCGTGCGTTCAAGAAGCGTAAAGAAACAAAACGAACACTGAAGATTCAGTGTTTTTTTTTGACCAAATGTTGACAAAGGTCATAAGATATCTATGGTGTGGTATAATAGGAGAAAGTATAAGTACTAATTTGATTGAGATTTCTCTCCTTATAATGAGATCGGATTAAGTATTAGGAACTTGATTCTTGAAAAGGAATAATGATATTTGAGAAAAGAAGGAAATAGAATGAAAATTTCTGGGACAAGTGGCAACATTACTTTCGACTATGAAAATGGCTATGTTTTAAAAGCAGAGGG
>NZ_RJPS01000029.1 GCF_003943505.1 Streptococcus cristatus | reverse complement strand
GCTCTCTGACTTTATAAATGGAGGGAATCACAATGGATGTTCTCTATCAATCTTGTGCAGGTATTGATGTCCATCAAGCTACTCTTGTGGTTTGTATTCTACATGGGCCGCTCACTTCTACTCGTCCAAAGCGTGAAATGGCTCAGTTTGATACAACAACAAAAGGATTAAAAGCCTGTCATGATTTTCTCAGTCGATTTCATGTAGAAGCCGTCGGCATGGAAAGCACAGGAGTTTACTGGAGACCTGTCTGGCATGAACTCTGTGATGACTTTGAACTCATCCTAGCACAGCCTGCTCATATGAAAGCTATTCCAGGTCAAAAAACAGATAAGAAAGATGCTCACTGGATTGCCCAATTAACACGAATCGGCCTGCTCCCTCGCAGTTTCGTTCCTGATGAAACCATTCAAGAATTGAGAGAGCTAACACNACAACGGAAACACTATGTAGAGAGCCGTAATCGTGAGACCAATCGGATCCATAAAATCCTCCAATCAGGAGGTATTAAGCTAACAACCTACATAGAAGATATCATGGGGGCTTCTGGTCGAAACTTACTGCAACTGCTTATTGATGAGACGCCCCTTACCCCAAGAATGATCCACCAATCTGTTTATACCAGTTTGAAAAGAAAAGTTCCCCAACTCCTTGAGGCACTTGATGGGTATTTTTCGGCTCATCATCGTTTTATGTTAGGTCAGTCCTTGGAGATTTACGATTTTTATCAAAAACAAATCGATTGTTTGGAAGAGCGTATGAACGGCTATCTAAATCTCTATGAGAGACCAGTGGAAATCCTAGATTCTATTCCTGGTATTGATCTCATTACAGCCTCTGTGATCATAGCGGAAATTGGGGTAGACATGAGCCCGTTTCCAACAGCTGGACATCTCGCTTCCTGGGCTGGTTTGTGTCCTGGAAATAATGAAAGTGCCGGTAAAAAGAGGAGCACAAAAATCAGACATGGCAATTCCTATTTAAAAAGGTGTCTCTGTCAAACAGTTTTTGCTGCAAAAAAACAAAAAGGAAGTCCACTAGTAGAGCGTTATTACCAGATTCAAAGCAGGAGAGGACCGCAAAAAGCAACTATTGCACTCGCACATCAACTTCTTAAAATAGCTTATATCCTTTTGAAAGAAAATCTTACTTATCAGGAGTTTGTGC
>NZ_RJPS01000028.1 GCF_003943505.1 Streptococcus cristatus | reverse complement strand
GGATTGTAAAAATAATAATTCCAAAACAAACCGCCTTTAAAACTTGGAAAGGCAGAGCTTCCTGCGTCCGAAAAAGCAGGAGGTCAAAGAGACTGATACCGACTAAAGCCAATTCCAGCAAGCCCAGTTTGAGCCCTTGCTTCCAATTTTCTCGAAAGATTCGAGTGTAAGTTCTGATTACTTTTACCCGACGGTTTCCCTTGATTTCAAAAAGTGTCTGATAGAGGCTGATCTTGGCAATCCCAATGGTCACCAAGGGCAGGCAAGACAAGAGAAAGAGAAGATTGACCGTCATCAAATCTAGGATTTTCTCACAGATTTGCATGAAGAAATTATCCGTATCAAATATAGCTCTGATGAGTCCTGTTCCCTTATCTGACATAAGTTTCTCCTTTCTCTACTAGCCTTGCACCCTCAAAAATCTCGCTCACCTAGGGCTAGTCTATTAACACTTTAAAAAGATACTTTCTGACATTTTCTTCCAGACCCGCATAGCCATTCGGCTGATGGGCTTCTCCTGGAAAGAAAATCGCAAAATTATGGTAATCCAACAAGAGAGGATAACGATTTTGACAATGAACAAAGCCGATATCCGCCTCTTCATCAAAAGCCACTGCCTCATCGACTATCTGGCTACCATAGGCAGAATACTCATGCCCTGCTACTAGCAGATGAAAATCTGCATATTTTTTATGATATTCAAATTGATCATTGGCCTCTTGATTGAGCGTGTTTTCCTGAACCAAGAGAAAGACCTTATCTCCATCCACTTCATGGCGTCCCAAGTCAAAGCTGTCTTTGCGGTGCTCATAGAGATAATCAATCGCTTTATCCAGATTTGGATGAAGGCCCTTGTAACGAGTCACATTTTTTAAATCATCAAAAATCATAGTTTTATTTCCTCTATTGAGTGCCTTATCCTTTGACAGCTCCCATAGTAATCCCTTGGGTAAAGGATTTTTGGAAGATGAGGAAGACTGCTACGATTGGCACCGCCGCCAAAGCAGCACCGGCCATAATCAAACCATAGTTGGTTGCCATCTCAGCCTGCATAGTCGCAACCCCTAACGAAATCGTCAGATTGTTCCGCGAGGTCAACATTACGAGCTGCATGAAATAGTCATTCCAAGTATTGATAAAGGTAAAGATAGCTAGAGCAGCAAAGCCGGGTTTGACGATAGGAAAGGCTAC
>NZ_RJPS01000027.1 GCF_003943505.1 Streptococcus cristatus | reverse complement strand
TTTTCTTATCTTTTGGCAGTCGCAGAACAGGCTTTGCTTTCAGAGTGTGGCTAGCGGTGACGCCTAGCCAAGAACAGTAGTTTTTACAAGAGGAGAAAAAAAGATGGCAGTGATGCAGATAGAATACTATTCAGAAGCCTTGGAGATGGAGTGGGGAGTCAATGTCCTTTATCCAGATGCGTCGCGCGTGGACGAACCAGATGATACGGATATTCCTGTGTTGTATCTGCTTCATGGTATGAACGGTAATCACAATAGTTGGCTCAAACGCTCAAATATTGAGCGCCTCGTTCGCTCGACTAACTTGATTGTTGTCATGCCGAATACCAGCAATGGCTGGTACACCGATACTCAATACGGATTTAACTATTACGAGGCTATCGCTGAAGAGCTGCCACGGGTACTCAAGCGCTTTTTCCCCAATATGTCTGACAAGCGGGAGAAGAATTTTATCGCTGGTCTTTCCATGGGCGGATACGGAGCCTTTAAGCTGGCTCTTAAGTCTAACCGCTTTTCATACGCGGCTAGTCTTTCAGGGGCTTTGAGCTTTCTTGATAGTCATCCAGATGATGTTGAAATAGCAACACCAGCCTACTGGCGAGGGATTTTTGGAGACTATAAAGACTGGACCAGCAGCCCTCATTCGCTGGAGAACATAGCCAAGCAATCTGATAAAAAGACTAAGCTTTGGGCATGGTGTGGCGAGGAGGATTTCCTCTATGCGGCCAATAACCATGCCGTGGAGAATTTGAAAAAGCTAGGTCTGGATATTAGCTATAGTCACAGTCCTGGTAAGCACGAATGGTACTACTGGGAAAAGCAATTGGAGCGGGTCTTAGCTTGGCTGCCGATTGATTTTGTTCTCGAAGAAAGACTGTCTTAAAAAATCATACGATTCAGCAGATTCTGGATCGAGAATGTGATATAATAATAACGTTTGAATACGAAAGCAGGGTGAGATATCCCTGCTATTCCCAAATAGGAGATCGAAAATTGACAAAAGATATTCGAGTGCGTTATGCACCAAGTCCAACTGGGCTTTTACACATCGGAAATGCGCGGACGGCGCTCTTTAACTATCTCTATGCTCGTCATCATGGTGGAACTTTTATCATCCGTATCGAAGATACTGACCGCAAGCGCCATGTCGAAGATGGTGAGCGTTCACAGCTTGAAAACCTTCGTTGGTTGGGCATGGACTGGGATGAAAG
>NZ_RJPS01000026.1 GCF_003943505.1 Streptococcus cristatus | reverse complement strand
GTGCTTTCGCTTACTGAAACAGATTGGCTGCTGCTTACTGAAGTTGAGGCGCTTTCGCTCGCTGAGACAGATTGACTCATGCTTACTGACACTGAAGCAGATTCACTTACTGAAACAGATTGGCTGCTGCTTACGGATACCGAAGTGCTTTCGCTTACTGAAACAGACTGGCTTGCGCTCACTGACGCTGAAGTGCTTTCGCTTGTTGAAACAGATTCGCTAGAGCTTACTGAGGCAGAAGCACTCTCGCTTGCCGAAACTGACTGACTGCCACTTACGGATGCCGAAGTACTTTCGCTTACTGATGCTGAAGCNGATTCACTTACTGAGACAGATTCGCTACTGCTTACAGATGCCGAAGTGCTTTCGCTTACTGAAACAGATTGGCTAGAGCTTACAGATCCAGAGACACTTGCGCTTGCTGAAACAGATTGGCTGCTGCTTACTGAAGTTGAGGCGCTTTCGCTCGCTGAGACAGATTGACTCATGCTTACTGACACTGAAGCAGATTCACTTACTGAAACAGATTGGCTAGAGCTTACAGATCCAGAGACACTTGCGCTTGCTGAAACAGATTGGCTGCTGCTTACTGAAGTTGAGGCGCTTTCGCTCGCTGAGACAGATTGACTCATGCTTACTGACACTGAAGCAGATTCACTTACTGAAACAGATTGGCTAGAGCTTACAGATCCAGAGACACTTTCACTTGCTGAAACAGATTGACTCATGCTTACTGANNCTGAAGCNGATTCACTTACTGANACAGATTGGCTTGCGCTTACGGATACTGAAGCACTTTCACTCACTGAAACAGATTGGCTACCGCTGACTGAAGCTGAGGTGCTTACGCTCGCTGAGACAGATTGACTAGAGCTTACTGATGCAGAAACACTCTCACTTGCCGAAACTGACTGACTTGCGCTTACGGATGCTGAGACACTTTCACTTACTGAGACAGATTGACTAGAGCTTACAGATGCCGAAGTGCTTTCGCTTACTGAAACAGATTGGCTGCTGCTTACTGAAGTTGAGGCGCTTTCGCTCGCTGAGACAGATTGACTCATGCTTACTGACACTGAAGCAGATTCACTTACTGAAACAGATTGGCTGCTGCTTACGGATACCGAAGTGCTTTCGCTTACTGAAACAGACTGGCTTGCGCTCACTGACGCTGAAGTGCTTTCGCTTGTTGAAACAGATTCGCTAGAGCTTACTGAGGCAGAAGCACTCTCG
>NZ_RJPS01000025.1 GCF_003943505.1 Streptococcus cristatus | reverse complement strand
GGAGATAGAGCCAGATCAATAACAATATTGGCAATAAGGATACGAGCTTCAGGAAAGCCAATCCGCTGGGCTGCTTCCAGAGCTGTAACTGTATGGACTTGAGCGTCTGGATTTGCCAAGCCAATATCTTCGTAAGCGATAACGGTCAGGCGTCGAGCTAGGCTAGGCAGATCTCCTGCCTCAACGAGCCGAGCTGCGTAGTGGAGGCTGGCATTGACATCGGAGCCACGGATGGACTTCTGCAGGGCGGAGAGGACATCGTAATGACCGTCCCCGTCCTTATCCATGGTGATATAGCTCTTTTGCAGGCTGTTTTCCATGACATCGAGCGTGATGTGGCGGATACCCTTGCCATCTTCTGGGGTAGAGAGTACGGCTAGGTCCAGCGAGTTATAGGCAGAGCGCAGGTCTCCGTTGGTAGAGATAGCAATGAATTCCAGAGCTTCATCGTCTAGCTCTACTGGAAAATCAAATCCTCGTTCCTTATCCGTCAAGGCTAGCTGAATGGCTGTCCGGATGTCGTCGTTACTTAGGGGCTCAAGCTCAAATATCTGAACTCGGCTTCGGATGGCAGGGGTGACAGAAAAGAAAGGATTTTCCGTCGTCGCCCCAATCATGATGACTAGCCCGCTTTCTAGTAGTGGCAGTAGGAAGTCTTGCTTGGTCTTGTCCAAGCGGTGAATCTCATCCAGCAGGAGCACCAGTCCGCCAGAAAATTTAGCTTCTTCAGCGATCTCCTGCAGGCGCTTCTTGCTATCTACGGTGGCGTTAAAGGTCCGAAAGGCGAACTTAGTTGTGCCGGCAATAGCTGAGGCGATAGAGGTTTTTCCGATGCCGGGTGGCCCGTAGAGAATCATCGAGGACAGGCGGTTGGCTTCAACCATGCGACGGATGATTTTTCCAGGTCCGACCAGATGTTGCTGGCCGATAATCTGATCAATGCTGGTCGGTCGCATGCGCAGGGCTAGGGTTTCTGGCATAAGATTTCCTTTCTGCAAGTGTTTTTCTTAGCGTTTTGTGTTACTATTATAGATAGTAATATTTTATCACAATGAAAAGAGGAAATCATGGCTAAGTACGGTTTTTTAGAGATATTGGACGAGGAAATGGGAAAGAGCTTTCCTTTTGACTATGAGATAAACTGGGACAAGAAGAATCACGCAGTCGAGATCGCCTTTCTCCTTGAGGTACAAAATCCCGGCGGGATTGAGACGGTTGATGCTGAGGGCAATGCCTCGGCAGAGGATATTTACTTTGAGGAGGCTGTGCTTTTCTATAATCCGGTCAAGTCTCGTTTTGAGGCCGAGGACTATCTGGCTGCCCTGCCC
>NZ_RJPS01000024.1 GCF_003943505.1 Streptococcus cristatus | reverse complement strand
TTTCCGAGGAACTGGTGTAAATTTAAACATCAATGGTATTGTAACTTTTGGTATTTCCCCATATGTAGCCGCCCGCTCTAGTTCACGACTGAAGGTTAAATCTACTACATCTTCCTCAAAGGTCCAATTTCCTTCATTTTCCGCATCATAAAAGGGTTTGTAGACACCTTGAACTTCATCGTAGCGAAGCAAGGCTGCTCGCGTATCCAGTATATCTTTAGGTAAATACTCATGGCGTTCATCAAACTGATTGAAAGTAAGCTTGTAATCGTATAGCTTACTTTCTAGATCTTTTATCTCCTTAGGAAGAGGTAATCTATATTCGTCACGTGAGGTCTTAGGACTACTTGGTAAATGATAAAAATTCTCAAAATCGTGCTGGTTCATAGGTTTGTAGGATACAGTGACATCCTCAAAGTATTTCCAAGTTCCTACGAACTCTACATCGCCATTGTTTGCCACTTTACTTGGAGCATCAAAGCCAGTCAAAGCCCAATAGCCTTTTCGGTTAGGATATTCTTCTGAAGTATAAAAAACATAGTGAAATTCTTGTGCTTTTACTACTTCACCCTCAGCAAATCTTCTTTTATCTTCTGGGCTCCAATTTGCAACATAAGATGGCGGAGTTTTCCCAGGTGAGCCATTAACTGCTCTATAGGTAGCCTTGTATGGTGTTGGTGTATATTCCCACTTACCTGTGAAGAAAACATCATCTTTGTCAATCACCTGACTATCATGGTCATAGCCCTTAAAGGTCCATCTACCACTTCCATCATACTCTACATAAGTTGTTTCAGTTGGCTGGATGGCCTTTACTTTATCGCCCTTTTTGTAGATTTTTGTGTCTTCTGGCTTCAAGTAGTTCAGAGTAAGCGGAGTTGTTTTTCCTGGTGTAGCACTTTCAAACTCATAAAGTGCTGAGCGAGGAGTTTTATCCTGATCTGGGATGAACTTCGGATTTTTATCACGAAGACCAGAATTAACAAAAGTCACTAGATTGCGATAAACTTTATCAATTTCTTCTTGCTTTGTTGCAGTTTGAAGCACACCATCAGCAGCCGTCATTACGCCATTCAAGATTTCTAGACTATCGTCTGTCTTACTTGAAAAGTCCTTGCTGCGCAAGTTTTTGAGGTAGTTCTCTAAAGCGCTCTTGTTTAGACTTGCATTTGCTGAAGCAGGTTGAGCAGTGGCTGCAGCTGGCTGGCTTGTGCCTGTAGCTGGCTGAGCATTTTTAAAAGCAGTCGAATCTTTCGCTTCTTGACTTGTCTCTGTCGCAGCAGGTGTAGCAGATTTCAATGAGGCTTGGTTATCCCCTTGCGTTTCTGTCTGT
>NZ_RJPS01000023.1 GCF_003943505.1 Streptococcus cristatus | reverse complement strand
AGATGGCAAGCCATCATTGGCTCAAGTCGTAGACAACAATAACGGCACACATACTGTTAAAGTTGGTCTTGATAAGAACGGCAATGGTCAGTTGGATCCAGATGAAGTAACCTCATCTACCATCGTTAAAGACGGAAAAGATGGTAAGTCTCCACTAGCTAAAGTTGTAGACAATAACAATGGCACACACACAGTTCAAGTCGGTCTTGATAAGAACGGTAACGGTGAGCTTGATCCAGACGAAGTAACCTCATCTACAATCATCAAAGATGGTAAGGATGGAAAAGCTGGCGCAACCGGTGCCACTGGTGCTACAGGAGCTACCGGAGCCAAAGGAGATAAAGGTGAAACTGGAGCAACAGGCGCAACTGGTGCTAAAGGAGAAGATGGTAAGCCATCATTGGCTCAAGTCGTAGACAACAATAACGGCACACATACTGTTAAAGTTGGACTGGATAAGAACGGCAATGGCCAGTTAGATCCAGACGAAGTAACATCTTCAACAATCGTCAAAGACGGTAAGGATGGCAAATCTCCATTAGCCAAGGTTGTTGATAACAACAACGACACCCATACTGTTCAAGTCGGACTCGATAAGAACAATAACGGTCAGTTGGATCCAGATGAAGTGACATCTTCTACAGTCATTAAAGATGGAAAAGCTGGGGCAACCGGTGCTACAGGTGCGACCGGAGCTAAAGGCGATAAAGGTGAAACTGGAGCAACAGGCGCAACTGGTGCCAAAGGTGAAGATGGCAAGCCATCATTGGCGCAAGTCGTAGACAACAACGACGGCACACACACTGTTAAAGTTGGTCTTGATAAGAANGGCAATGGTCAGTTGGATCCAGATGAAGTAACCTCATCTACCATCGTCAAAGACGGTAAGGACGGTAAGTCTCCACTAGCTAAAGTTGTTGATAACAACAACGGCACCCATACTGTTCAAGTCGGACTCGATAAGAACAACAATGGTCAGCTTGATCCAGATGAAGTAACATCTTCAACTATCGTCAAAGATGGAAAAGCTGGTGCTACAGGCGCAACCGGAGCTAAGGGCGATAAAGGTGAAACTGGCGCCAAAGGTGAAGATGGTAAGCCATCATTGGCTCAAGTAGTAGACAACAACGACGGTACTCATACTGTTAAAGTTGGACTGGATAAGAATGGCAACGGCCAATTGGATCCAGACGAAGTAACTTCTTCAACAATCGTTAAAGACGGAAAAGATGGTAAATCTCCACTAGCTAAGGTTGTTGATAACAACAATGGTACCCATACTGTTCAAGTCGGACTTGATAAGAACAATAATGGTCAGCTTGATCCAGATGAAGTAACATCATC
>NZ_RJPS01000022.1 GCF_003943505.1 Streptococcus cristatus | reverse complement strand
AGATGGCAAGCCATCATTGGCTCAAGTCGTAGACAACAATAACGGCACACATACTGTTAAAGTTGGTCTTGATAAGAACGGCAATGGTCAGTTGGATCCAGATGAAGTAACCTCATCTACCATCGTTAAAGACGGAAAAGATGGTAAGTCTCCACTAGCTAAAGTTGTAGACAATAACAATGGCACACACACAGTTCAAGTCGGTCTTGATAAGAACGGTAACGGTGAGCTTGATCCAGACGAAGTAACATCATCTACAATCATCAAAGATGGTAAGGATGGAAAAGCTGGCGCAACCGGTGCCACTGGTGCTACAGGTGCGACCGGAGCCAAAGGAGATAAAGGTGCCACTGGTGCTACAGGAGCTACCGGAGCCAAAGGAGATAAAGGTGAAACTGGAGCAACAGGCGCAACTGGTGCTAAAGGAGAAGATGGTAAGCCATCATTGGCTCAAGTCGTAGACAACAATAACGGCACACATACTGTTAAAGTTGGACTTGATAAGAACGGCAATGGCCAGTTAGATCCAGACGAAGTAACATCTTCAACAATCGTCAAAGACGGTAAGGATGGCAAATCTCCATTAGCCAAGGTTGTTGATAACAACAACGGCACCCATACAGTTCAAGTCGGACTCGATAAGAACAATAACGGTCAGTTGGATCCAGATGAAGTGACATCTTCTACAGTCATTAAAGATGGAAAAGCTGGGGCAACCGGTGCTACAGGTGCGACCGGAGCTAAAGGTGATAAAGGTGAAACTGGAGCAACCGGTGCAACCGGTGCAGCAGGACCAAAAGGCGATAAAGGTGAAACTGGAGCAACAGGCGCAACTGGTGCTAAAGGAGAAGATGGTAAGCCATCATTAGCCCAAGTCGTGGATAATAATAACGGCACTCACACTGTTAAAGTTGGTCTTGATAAGAACAATAACGGCCAGCTCGATCCAGACGAAGTAACCTCATCTACCATCGTTAAAGACGGTAAGGATGGTAAGTCTCCACTAGCTAAGGTTGTTGATAACAACAANGGCACCCATACAGTTCAAGTCGGACTCGATAAGAACAATAACGGCCAGTTGGATCCAGATGAAGTGACATCTTCTACAGTCATTAAAGATGGAAAAGCTGGGGCAACCGGTGCTACAGGTGCGACCGGAGCTAAGGGTGATAAAGGTGAAACTGGAGCAACAGGCGCAACTGGTGCTAAAGGTGAAGATGGCAAGCCATCATTGGCTCAAGTCGTAGACAACAATAACGGCACACATACTGTTAAAGTTGGTCTTGATAAGAACGGCAATGGTCAGTTGGATCCAGATGAAGTAACCTCATCTACCATCGTTAAAGACGGAAAAGATGGTAAGTCTCCACTAGCTAAAGTTGTAGACAATAACAATGGCACACACACAGTTCAAGTCGGTCTTGATAAGAACGGTAACGGTGAGCTTGATCCCGACGAAGTAAC
>NZ_RJPS01000021.1 GCF_003943505.1 Streptococcus cristatus | reverse complement strand
CGAGAGTGCTTCTGCCTCAGTAAGCTCTAGCGAATCTGTTTCAACAAGCGAAAGCACTTCAGCGTCAGTGAGCGCAAGCCAGTCTGTTTCAGTAAGCGAAAGCACTTCGGTATCCGTAAGCAGCAGCCAATCTGTTTCAGTAAGTGAATCTGCTTCAGTGTCAGTAAGCATGAGTCAATCTGTCTCAGCGAGCGAAAGCGCCTCAACTTCAGTAAGCAGCAGCCAATCTGTTTCAGTAAGCGAAAGCACCTCGGTATCCGTAAGCAGCAGCCAATCTGTTTCAGTAAGCGAAAGCACTTCGGCATCTGTAAGCTCTAGTCAATCTGTCTCAGTAAGTGAAAGTGTCTCAGCATCCGTAAGCAGCAGCCAATCTGTTTCAGTAAGCGAAAGTACTTCGGCATCTGTAAGCTCTAGTCAATCTGTCTCAGTAAGTGAAAGTGTCTCAGCATCCGTAAGCGCAAGTCAGTCAGTTTCGGCAAGTGAGAGTGTTTCTGCATCAGTAAGCTCTAGTCAATCTGTCTCAGCGAGCGCAAGCACCTCAGCTTCAGTCAGCGGTAGCCAGTCTGTTTCAGTAAGTGAGAGCACCTCAGCTTCAGTAAGTCAGAGTCAATCTGTTTCAGCGAGCGAAAGTACTTCGGCATCCGTAAGTGGCAGTCAGTCAGTTTCGGCAAGCGAGAGTGCTTCTGCCTCAGTAAGCTCTAGCGAATCTGTTTCAACAAGCGAAAGCACTTCAGCGTCAGTGAGCGCAAGCCAGTCTGTTTCAGTAAGCGAAAGCACTTCGGTATCCGTAAGCAGCAGCCAATCTGTTTCAGCAAGTGAATCAGCTTCAGCGTCAATGAGCTTGAGTCAGTCAGTCTCAACAAGTGAATCAGCTTCAGCATCATTGAGCTTGAGCCAATCAGTTTCATTGAGCACAAGTGCTTCAGCATCATTGAGCCTGAGTCAATCAGTTTCAACAAGTGCCTCAGCTTCAACCTCAATGAGCACCAGCCAGTCTGTATCAGCAAGCGTAAGTGCCTCAGCATCAGTGAGCTTGAGCCAGTCAGTCTCAGTAAGTGCAAGTGCTTCAACCTCAATGAGCACCAGCCAGTCAGTCTCAGTAAGTGCAAGTGNTTCAGCGTCAATGAGCTTGAGTCAGTCTGTTTCAGTAAGTGCAAGTGCTTCAGCGTCAATGAGCTTGAGCCAGTCAGTCTCAGTAAGTGCAAGTGCTTCAGCTTCGTTGAGCTTGAGCCAGTCTGTATCAGCAAGTGAATCAGCTTCAACCTCATTGAGCGGTAGCCAATCCGTCTCAGTGAGCAACAGTGCCTCAACTTCATTGAGCCTGAGTCAATCAGTCTCAGTAAGTGCAAGTGCTTCAGCTTCGTTGAGCTTGAGCCAGTCAGTTTCAACAAGCGAGTCAGCTTCAACCTCATTGAGCGGTAGCCAATCCGTCTCAGTGAGCAACAGTGCCTCAACTTCATTGAGCCTGAGTCAATCAGTCTCAGTAAGTGCAAGTGCTTCAGCATCAGTAAGCTTGAGTCAATCAGTTTCAGCAAGTGCAAGTGCTTCAACGTCATTGAGCACCAGCCAGTCTGTTTCAACAAGCACAAGCGCTTCAGCGTCAATGAGCTTGAGTCAATCAGTTTCAACAAGCGCAAGTGCTTCATCTTCGTTGAGCTTGAGTCAATCAGTTTCAACAAGCGCAAGTGCTTCAGCGTCACTGAGCTTGAGCCAGTCTGTCTCAGCAAGTGAATCAGCTTCAACCTCATTGAGCGGTAGTCAATCCGTCTCAGTGAGCAACAGTGCCTCAACGTCATTGAGCCTGAGTCAATCAGTCTCAGTAAGTGCAAGTGCTTCAGCGTCAATGAGCTTGAGCCAGTCAGTTTCAACAAGCGAGTCTGCT
>NZ_RJPS01000020.1 GCF_003943505.1 Streptococcus cristatus | reverse complement strand
GATTGACTCATGCTTACTGACACTGAAGCAGATTCACTTACTGAAACAGATTGGCTGCTGCTTACGGATACCGAAGTGCTTTCGCTTACTGAAACAGACTGGCTTGCGCTCACTGACGCTGAAGTGCTTTCGCTTGTTGAAACAGATTCGCTAGAGCTTACTGAGGCAGAAGCACTCTCGCTTGCCGAAACTGACTGACTGCCACTTACGGATGCCGAAGTACTTTCGCTCGCTGAAACAGATTGACTCTGACTTACTGAAGCTGAGGTGCTTTCACTTACTGAAACAGATTGGCTAGAGCTTACAGATCCAGAGACACTTTCACTTGCTGAAACAGATTGACTCATGCTTACTGATGCTGAAGCCGATTCACTTACTGAGACAGATTGGCTTGCGCTTACGGATACTGAAGCACTTTCACTCACTGAAACAGATTGGCTACCGCTGACTGAAGCTGAGGTGCTTACGCTCGCTGAGACAGATTGACTAGAGCTTACAGATGCCGAAGTGCTTTCGCTTACTGAAACAGATTGGCTGCTGCTTACGGATACCGAGGTGCTTTCGCTTGCTGAAACAGATTGGCTGCTGCTTACTGAAGTTGAGGCGCTTTCGCTCGCTGANACAGATTGACTCATGCTTACTGACACTGAAGCAGATTCACTTACTGAAACAGATTGGCTGCTGCTTACTGAAGTTGAGGCGCTTTCGCTCGCTGAGACAGATTGACTCATGCTTACTGACACTGAAGCAGATTCACTTACTGAAACAGATTGGCTGCTGCTTACGGATACCGAAGTGCTTTCGCTTACTGAAACAGACTGGCTTGCGCTCACTGACGCTGAAGTGCTTTCGCTTGTTGAAACTGACTGGCTCAGGCTTACTGATGCTGAAGCACTTGTGCTTGTTGAAACTGATTGACTCAAGCTCAATGATGCTGAGGCACTTGCACTTGCTGAGACAGACTGACTTGTGCTCAATGAAGTTGAAGCTGACTCACTTGTTGAAACTGACTGGCTTGCGCTCAATGAGGTTGAAGCTGACTCGCTTGTTGAAACTGACTGGCTCAGGCTTACTGATGCTGAAGCACTTGTGCTTGTTGAAACTGATTGACTCAAGCTCAACGATGCTGAAGTGCTTGTGCTTGCTGAAGTTGATTGACTCAAGCTCAACGAAGCTGAGGCACTTGCACTTGTTGAAACTGACTGGCTTGCGCTCAATGACGCTGAAGTACTATTGCTCAATGAGACTGATTGACTACCACTCAACGAGGCTGAGGCACTGGCACTTACTGAGACAGACTGGCTCAGGCTTACTGATGCTGAAGCACTTGCACTTACTGAGACAGACTGGCTGGTGCTCAATGACGTTGAAGCTGATTCACTTGTTGAAACTGACTGGCTCAGGCTCATTGACGCTGAAGCGCTTGTGCTTGTTGAGACTGACTGGCTCAAGCTCATTGACGCTGAAGCACTTGCACTTACTGAGACAGACTGGCTGGTGCTCAATGACGTTGAAGCAGATTCACTTGATGATACAGACTGGCTCAAGCTCATTGACGCTGAAGCTGACTCACTTGTTGAAACTGATTGACTCAAGCTTACTGATACTGAAGCGCTTGCGCTTGTTGAGACTGATTGGCTCAGGCTTACTGATGCTGAAGTGCTTGTGCTTGCTGAGACAGACTGGCTTGCGCTCATTGACGCTGAAGCACTCTTACTTAATGAGACGGATTGGCTACCGCTCAATGAGGTTGAAGCTGATTCACTTGCTGAGACAGACTGGCTTGCGCTCAATGAGGTTGAAGCAGATTCACTTGTTGAGACTGATTGGCTCAAGCTCAATGAGGTTGAAACAGATTCACTTGTTGAAACGGATTGGCTCAAGCTCAACGAAGCTGAGGCACTTGCACTTACTGAGACTGACTGGCTCAAGCTCATTGACGCTGAAGCACTTGCGCTTGTTGAAACAGATTGACTCAAGCTCATTGACGCTGAGGTACTTACGCTTGTTGAAACTGATTGACTCAAGCTTACTGATGCTGAAGCGCTTGTACTTGCTGAAATTGACTGACTCAAGCTCAGTGACGTTGAAGCACTTGCATTTGCTGAAATTGACTGACTCAAGCTCATTGACGTTGAAGCACTTGCATTTGCTGAAACTGATTGGCTCAAGCTCAACGATGCTGAAGCACTTGTGCTTGTTGAGACAGACTGGCTTGCGCTCAACGATGCTGAGGCAGACTCACTTGCTGATACAGACTGGCTCAGACTTACTGATGCTGAAGCACTATTACTCAATGAGACAGATTGACTACCACTCAGTGATGCTGAAGCGCTCTTACTCAATGAAACTGACTGACTCAGGCTCAATGAAGTTGAGGCACTGTTGCTCACTGAGACGGATTGGCTAGTGCTCATTGACGCTGAAGCAGACTCGCTTGTTGAAACTGACTGGCTCAAGCTCATTGACGCTGAAGCACTTGCACTTACTGAGACTGATTGACTCAGGCTCAATGACGTTGAGGCACTGTTGCTCACTGAGACGGATTGACTACCGCTCAATGAGGTTGAAGCTGATTCACTTGCTGAGACAGACTGGCTCAAGCTCAGTGACGCTGAAGCACTTGCGCTTGTTGAAACTGATTGACTCAAGCTCAACGAAGATGAAGCA
>NZ_RJPS01000019.1 GCF_003943505.1 Streptococcus cristatus | reverse complement strand
GCTAAGCGACTACCATATCTCACAGGGGGCAACCCCCAACTACTTCCGGCGTTCTAGGGCTTAACTTCTGTGTTCGGCATGGGTACAGGTGTATCTCCTAGGCTATCGTCACTTAACTTGCTGAATTAACTTACAATATCTTATTGCCTTGTCAACTCAAAATTGAATAACTACTCAAAGCTCACAATACTTAAAAAACGCTGCGCTCAATGAAAATTGGATAAGTCCTCGAGCTATTAGTATTAGTCCGCTACATGTGTCGCCACACTTCCACTCCTAACCTATCTACCTGATCTTCTCTCAGGGCTCTTACTAACTTGCGTTATGGGAAATCTCATCTTGAGGTGGGTTTCACACTTAGATGCTTTCAGCGTTTATCCCTTCCCTACATAGCTACCCAGCGATGCCTCTGGCGAGACAACTGGTACACCAGCGGTAAGTCCACTCTGGTCCTCTCGTACTAGGAGCAGATCCTCTCAAATTTCCTACGCCCGCGACGGATAGGGACCGAACTGTCTCACGACGTTCTGAACCCAGCTCGCGTGCCGCTTTAATGGGCGAACAGCCCAACCCTTGGGACCGACTACAGCCCCAGGATGCGACGAGCCGACATCGAGGTGCCAAACCTCCCCGTCGATGTGAACTCTTGGGGGAGATAAGCCTGTTATCCCCAGGGTAGCTTTTATCCGTTGAGCGATGGCCCTTCCATGCGGAACCACCGGATCACTAAGCCCGACTTTCGTCCCTGCTCGAGTTGTAGCTCTCGCAGTCAAGCTCCCTTATACCTTTACACTCTGCGACTGATTTCCAACCAGTCTGAGGGAACCTTTGGGCGCCTCCGTTACCTTTTAGGAGGCGACCGCCCCAGTCAAACTGCCCGTCAGACACTGTCTCCGATAGGGATCACCTATCCGGGTTAGAGTGGCCATAACACAAGGGTAGTATCCCAACAACGCCTCCATCGAAACTGGCGTCCCGATCTCATAGGCTCCTACCTATCCTGTACATGTGGCACAGACACTCAATATCAAACTGCAGTAAAGCTCCATGGGGTCTTTCCGTCCTGTCGCGGGTAACCTGCATCTTCACAGGTACTAAAATTTCACCGAGTCTCTCGTTGAGACAGTGCCCAAATCATTACGCCTTTCGTGCGGGTCGGAACTTACCCGACAAGGAATTTCGCTACCTTAGGACCGTTATAGTTACGGCCGCCGTTTACTGGGGCTTCAATTCATACCTTCGCTTACGCTAAGCACTCCTCTTAACCTTCCAGCACCGGGCAGGCGTCACCCCCTATACATCATCTTACGATTTAGCAGAGAGCTGTGTTTTTGATAAACAGTTGCTTGGGCCTATTCACTGCGGCTGACCAAAGTCAGCACCCCTTCTCCCGAAGTTACGGGGTCATTTTGCCGAGTTCCTTAACGAGAGTTCTCTCGCTCACCTGAGGCTACTCGCCTCGACTACCTGTGTCGGTTTGCGGTACGGGTAGAGTATGATACAACGCTAGAAGCTTTTCTTGGCAGTGTGACATCACTCACTCGCTACTAAACTTCGCTCCCCATCACAGCTCAACGTTAGAGGTATAAGCATTTGACTCATACCACGCCTCACTGCTTAGACGTACATCCATTCGTACGCACGAGTTAGCCTACTGCGTCCCTCCATCACTTCATACTCTAGTACAGGAATATCAACCTGTTGTCCATCGGATACACCTTTCGGTCTCTCCTTAGGTCCCGACTAACCCAGGGCGGACGAGCCTTCCCCTGGAAACCTTAGTCTTACGGTGGATGGGATTCTCACCCATCTTTCGCTACTCATACCGGCATTCTCACTTCTATGCGTTCCAGCGCTCCTCACGGTACACCTTCTCCACACATAGAACGCTCTCCTACCATACCTATAAAGGTATCCACAGCTTCGGTAAATTGTTTTAGCCCCGGTACATTTTCGGCGCAGGGTCACTCGACTAGTGAGCTATTACGCACTCTTTGAATGAATAGCTGCTTCTAAGCTAACATCCTAGTTGTCTGTGCAACCCCACATCCTTTTCCACTTAACAATTATTTTGGGACCTTAGCTGGTGGTCTGGGCTGTTTCCCTTTCGACTACGGATCTTAGCACTCGCAGTCTGACTGCCGACCATAATTCATTGGCATTCGGAGTTTATCTGAGATTGGTAATCCGGGATGGACCCCTCACCCAAACAGTGCTCTACCTCCAAGAATCTCTATGTCGACGCTAGCCCTAAAGCTATTTCGGAGAGAACCAGCTATCTCCAAGTTCGTTTGGAATTTCTCCGCTACCCACAAGTCATCCAAGCACTTTTCAACGTGCCCTGGTTCGGTCCTCCAGTGCGTTTTACCGCACCTTCAACCTGCTCATGGGTAGGTCACATGGTTTCGGGTCTACATCATGATACTAATTCGCCCTATTCAGACTCGGTTTCCCTACGGCTCCGTCTCTTCAACTTAACCTCGCATCATAACGTAACTCGCCGGTTCATTCTACAAAAGGCACGCTCTCACCCATTAACGGGCTCGAACTTGTTGTAGGCACACGGTTTCAGGTTCTATTTCACTCCCCTTCCGGGGTACTTTTCACCTTTCCCTCACGGTACTGGTTCACTATCGGTCACTAGGGAGTATTTAGGGTTGGGAGATGGTCCTCCCAGATTCCGACGGGATTTCACGTGTCCCGCCGTACTCAGGATTCTGCTAGGTACAGATTCTATTTAAAATACGAGGCTCTTACTCTCTTTGGCTGACCTTCCCATGTCATTCTTCTATAAAATCTGAGTCCACATTGCAGTCCTACAACCCCGAAGAGTAAACTCTTCGGTTTGCCCTCCTGCCGTTTCGCTCGCCGCTACTAAGGCAATCGCTTTTGCTTTCTCTTCCTGCAGCTACTTAGATGTTTCAGTTCACTGCGTCTTCCTCCTCATCTCCTTAACAGAGATGGGTAACAGGTAGTACCTGTTGGGTTCCCCCATTCGGACATCCCCGGATCTGCGCTTACTTACAGCTCCCCGAGGCATTTCGTCGTTTGTCACGTCCTTCATCGGCTCCTAGTGCCAAGGCATCCACCGTGCGCCCTTACTAACTTAACCTTATTTTTGACCTTTCAGTCTTAAACTCATTAATATTCACAGCGTTTCGGTTTATTTTCTTGTTACTATTTGATATAGTTATTCAATTTTCAATGGACAAGTTTAGAATAGTTTCCACTATCCTAATGGAGCCTAGCGGGATCGAACCGCTGACCTCCTGCGTGCAAAGCAGGCGCTCTCCCAGCTGAGCTAAGGCCCCACAAGACCTCTCAAAACTAAACATGACGACCAATGGCTTCCGTTTTTCCTTAGAAAGGAGGTGATCCAGCCGCACCTTCCGATACGGCTACCTTGTTACGACTTCACCCCAATCATCTATCCCACCTTAGGCGGCTGGCTCCTAAAAGGTTACCTCACCGACTTCGGGTGTTACAAACTCTCGTGGTGTGACGGGCGGTGTGTACAAGGCCCGGGAACGTATTCACCGCGGCGTGCTGATCCGCGATTACTAGCGATTCCGACTTCATGTAGGCGAGTTGCAGCCTACAATCCGAACTGAGACTGGCTTTAAGAGATTAGCTTGCCGTCACCGACTTGCGACTCGTTGTACCAGCCATTGTAGCACGTGTGTAGCCCAGGTCATAAGGGGCATGATGATTTGACGTCATCCCCACCTTCCTCCGGTTTATTACCGGCAGTCTCGCTAGAGTGCCCAACTCAATGATGGCAACTAACAATAAGGGTTGCGCTCGTTGCGGGACTTAACCCAACATCTCACGACACGAGCTGACGACAACCATGCACCACCTGTCACCGGTGTGCCGAAGCAAAATCCTATCTCTAGGACGGGCACCGGGATGTCAAGACCTGGTAAGGTTCTTCGCGTTGCTTCGAATTAAACCACATGCTCCACCGCTTGTGCGGGCCCCCGTCAATTCCTTTGAGTTTCAACCTTGCGGTCGTACTCCCCAGGCGGAGTGCTTAATGCGTTAGCTGCGGCACTGAGTCCCGGAAAGGACCCAACACCTAGCACTCATCGTTTACGGCGTGGACTACCAGGGTATCTAATCCTGTTTGCTCCCCACGCTTTCGAGCCTCAGCGTCAGTTACAGACCAGAGAGCCGCTTTCGCCACCGGTGTTCCTCCATATATCTACGCATTTCACCGCTACACATGGAATTCCACTCTCCCCTTCTGCACTCAAGTTAAACAGTTTCCAAAGCGTACTATGGTTAAGCCACAGCCTTTAACTTCAGACTTATCTAACCGCCTGCGCTCGCTTTACGCCCAATAAATCCGGACAACGCTCGGGACCTACGTATTACCGCGGCTGCTGGCACGTAGTTAGCCGTCCCTTTCTGGTAAGATACCGTCACAGTGTGAACTTTCCACTCTCACACTCGTTCTTCTCTTACAACAGAGCTTTACGATCCGAAAACCTTCTTCACTCACGCGGCGTTGCTCGGTCAGACTTCCGTCCATTGCCGAAGATTCCCTACTGCTGCCTCCCGTAGGAGTCTGGGCCGTGTCTCAGTCCCAGTGTGGCCGATCACCCTCTCAGGTCGGCTATGTATCGTCGCCTTGGTGAGCCGTTACCCCACCAACTAGCTAATACAACGCAGGTCCATCTGGTAGTGGTGCATTTGCACCTTTCAATTGACTATCATGCAATAGTCAATATTATGCGGTATTAGCTATCGTTTCCAATAGTTATCCCCCGCTACCAGGCAGGTTACCTACGCGTTACTCACCCGTTCGCAACTCATCCAGAAGAGCAAGCTCCTCCTTCAGCGTTCTACTTGCATGTATTAGGCACGCCGCCAGCGTTCGTCCTGAGCCAGGATCAAACTCTCATTAAAAGTTTGAGTTCTCACTCATTTCTGTCACTGACAGATTTATTGTTTTTTTCTTTGTTCAGTACTACAACTTGTGTTGTAGCGCCCTGCACATTGGTTCGTCTTGTTCAGTTTTCAAAGGTCTTTATCGCTCTCTCAAGCGACAACTATATCAGTATATCACCTATCCATTCACTTGTCAACACTTTTTTTGAATTTTTTTATCTTTTTTACAAATTTATTTCCTACCACCATCAAAATCACTGATAAATCAATAACTAAAAGGGAAAG
>NZ_RJPS01000018.1 GCF_003943505.1 Streptococcus cristatus | reverse complement strand
GTAACGTACAAGAAGGCAGATCAAAAAGCAACCATCACCTTCGTAGACCAAGCTAAGAAAGAATTGGCTAAGATCTCAGAAGGCGGTAAGTCAGGCGAACCAATTAGCCGTGACCAATACCTTGCGAAGTTGAAAGAATTGACTAACCAAGGTTACAAGGTTGTGAACGATGAGTTCAAGGATCCACAAAACTTTGATGATGATGCAAGCAAGGACCAAAACTTCACTGTTCAATTGGAAGAAGGCGTAGTACCATTCGATCCGAATAATCCGCCGAAACCAAACGATCCAATGGATCCAAACAATCCGGATGGACCTAAGTGGACAGATGATAAGATCAAGTCAGCTCAACAAGAAGCTGTGAAGGAATTGAGCCGTACGATCAAGTACGTATACGAAGATGGTAAAGAAGCAGCACCAAGCTTCACAGANAGCGCTAAATTCACGCGTATTCTGAAGATCAACGTCGTAACGAAAGCGATCGTAGAAAAAGGCCCATGGACATCACAAGATGACGTGATCAAGGGACAAACTTCACCAGACATCAAGGGTTATGTAGCAGATAAAGCAAGCGTAGCAGATGTGAAGGTTACAGCAGACTCAGCTAAACCAGCAGATGAAGTCGTAACGTACAAGAAGGTAGAAGTTCCACCTACACCGACACCAACTCCGGAACCAAAACCAACTCCAACTCCGGAGCCAAAACCAGAACCAAAACCAGAACCGAAACCTGTTCCGCCAACTCCAGCTCCGGTACCAAATAAACAAGTACCGAACAAGCCAGTGGAACCGAAAGTTCCTGGAACTACTGCTCTGCCAAATACAGGTGAGAAATCATCTTCAGCAGCAGTACTTGGTTTAGGAATTGTTGCAACACTTGCAGGTGTCAGCTTGATTAAACCAAGATTGAAAGAAGAAGATTAATTCTTTCCAGCTTGGATAGTAATCACTGAAGAGTTGTAGACGATTAGTTAACAGCTCGCAAAAATCGATAACTTCTTTACGAAGTTATCGATTTTTTATTTATTTGATTAGCAAACTTTGGTAGTAAGAAATGAGAGAAGGCTCTAGTAAAATAGGAGATTTACTGGAGAATGATAGGGATATCACCTCAAAATTATTGGTATTATTCATTTTACTATCGAGAGAATGTAATGACTGATCTCGGTATTTTAAAAGATATAAGGAACTAGTACTCTAATCTTTTCTATATCTAGTTCGTATTTCAGCAGATAATTTTAAGGAATTGGGGACTTTCCTGTTTTTGTTGGATGATTTTTCGCCTTTCCTGTGTTATAATAAGGAAGATTAAAAATGTAGAATAGTTAAAGGAGAAATTCCAATGGGACGTAAGTGGGCCAATATTGTAGCTAAGAAAACAGCTAAAGACGGCGCAAACTCAAAAGTTTATGCTAAATTTGGTGTAGAGATCTATGTAGCAGCGAAAAAAGGTGAACCAGATCCTGAGTTGAACACAGCCCTTAAGTTCGTTATTGATCGCGCTAAGCAAGCGCAAGTGCCAAAGCATGTTATTGACAAGGCGATTGACAAGGCTAAGGGAAATACAGACGAGACCTTTACAGAAGGCCGTTATGAAGGCTTTGGGCCAAATGGTTCTATGTTGATTGTTGACACATTGACTTCGAATGTCAACCGGACTGCAGCCAATGTCCGTGCAGCCTTTGGGAAAAATGGCGGAAACATGGGAGCTAGCGGCTCTGTGTCTTATCTTTTTGATAATAAAGGTGTCATCGTTTTTGCTGGTGACGATGCAGATAGCATCTTTGAATTGCTTTTAGAAGCAGATGTGGATGTGGACGATGTAGAGGCTGAAGAAGGAAGTATCACAGTTTATACAGCGCCAACTGACCTACATAAAGCAATTGTAGCTTTGCGTGAATCTGGTATCCAAGAATTCCAAGTGACAGAGCTTGAAATGATTCCTCAGTCAGAAGTGGAATTAACAGGAGAGGATTTAGAAACCTTCGAAAAATTGTATAGCGTCCTTGAAGACGATGAAGATGTCCAAAAAATCTACACCAACGTAGATGGCTTCTAATTGAATAACATAAAAATACAGTCTGATTTAGTATAAGTTGCGTTCTAAGGCAGTTTCTAAATTAGACTGTATTTATTTTTAGTTAGTTAAGTGGAATTTCTTTAGGAATTGTTCCTGTTCCTCTTTGATAGCTTCTGTGGGATTTTTCACAGCAAGAATCATCTCAATCATTTCAGGACTGGCTTCGCGTACTAGCTGACTGAGAGCCCAGATGGCCGTAGCGATATGGACTGGATTTTGTCCCTTGTCAATAATTTCTAGCAGTTTGGGAATGGCAGAGCGATCATTGGCGTTGGCTAGAGCAATGATGGCATTGCGCTGCAGGATGTTTTTGCCCCGCCAGCTACCTGCTATATGGCCGAATTTTTCCTTAAACTGACCATTAGAAAGTTCCAAGAAAGGCAGGAGCTCAGGGTGAGCTAGTTCGGGGTCAATCTCTGTTGCGAGCGGATTGTCCAAGCCTTTATTATAGGGGCAGCAGATTTGGCAGATGTCGCAACCATAGATGACTGTCTTGATTTTTTTGCGAAATTCTAGGTCCATGATGCCCTTATCTTGGGTTTGAAAAGATAGGCAGCGCTTGGCGTTCATAGTCCCATCGCCAATGAGACAGGAGGTAGGACAGGCTGTTACGCAGCGATTGCAGTCTCCGCAGTCATAGTCGACAGGCTGGTCAGGCTCAATGTCCAGATTGGTAATGAGCTCACCCAGAAACATATAAGAACCAAATTCCTTGGAGATGACCAAGCCGTTCTTGCCGATAAAGCCTATTCCTGCTCGCCGGGCTACAGCGGTGTCGACCAAGGCTCCTGTATCCACCATGCCTTTATATTCAAAGTTGGCAGTCAACTCCTCAATTCCCTTTGCAAGCCGATCTAGCTTGTCCTGTAGGACATAGTGGTAATCCAGCCCCCAGCTGTTGGGAGTGAATTTTCCTCGTTTGTAAGCTGTTTTTTGTGGTTGTTGCTTGAGCTTGTGGGGGTAGGCGACTGCGATAGAGATGATGGTCTTAGCTGAGGTCAAACTCAGCTTGGGCTTAATTCGCTCCTCAATATTCTTGTGTTCAAAACCTGAATTTCGACCCTCTTCTACAGACAAGCGCAGCGACTTTTCCAGATAGTCAAAGTCATCTGCTGTCGTAAAGCCAATTTTAGAAATGCCAATTTCTTTTGATAATTTGATAATTTCTTCTTTGATATTCATTGCTATTATTATATCGAAATTAGGAGAATTATGCGAGAAACTACTTCGTGAAAACCATGATTATTTAGCAAATTTGAGAGCAAGAAGAGTTAGGCAGATAAGCGTGTAAATTGAGAAATGACAGCCTTTCAAGCCAATTGCCAAATGGATTATTTCTTGAAAGATATGGGGAAACATGCTATAATGAGAGGAAACATTTATAAACAGAACATAGCGAGTAAGGAATAAAATGGCTAATATTTTAAAAAAAATCATTGAAAATGATAAAGGTGAAATAAGAAAATTAGAAAAGATGGCGGACAAGGTCATGTCCTATGAGGACGAAATGGCAGCCTTGACCGATGAAGAATTGCAAGCAAAAACGGTTGAATTTAAGGAACGCTATGCAAATGGTGAAACGCTAGATCAACTTTTGTTTGAAGCATTTGCAGTTGTCCGCGAAGGAGCTAAGCGTGTCTTAGGTCTTTTCCCATATAAGGTTCAGATTATGGGGGGGATTGTCCTTCACCATGGTGATGTGCCAGAAATGCGTACGGGGGAAGGAAAAACCCTGACAGCGACTATGCCTGTTTACCTGAATGCCTTATCTGGTCAAGGAGTTCACGTTGTTACAGTCAATGAATACTTGTCAGAACGTGATGCGACTGAGATGGGTGAACTTTATTCTTGGTTGGGACTTTCTGTTGGTATCAACCTAGCATCTAAGTCACCAATGGAAAAAAGAGAAGCTTATGCTTGTGATATCACCTACTCAACCAACTCTGAAATTGGTTTTGACTACCTGCGCGATAACATGGTGGTTCGGGCTGAAAATATGGTACAGCGTCCGCTGAACTATGCCTTGGTTGACGAGGTGGATTCTATCTTGATTGACGAAGCGCGTACGCCATTGATCGTGTCAGGACCGACAGCTTCTGATACGAATCAGCTTTATTACAGAGCAGATAGCTTTGTGAAAACACTTCAAAAAGATGATTATATCATTGATATCCCATCTAAGACGATTGGTTTGTCAGATTCTGGTATTGATAAGGCTGAAAGTTACTTTAACTTAGAAAATCTATACGACCTTGAGAATGTTGCTTTAACGCACTTTATCGACAATGCCTTACGTGCTAACTATATTATGACCTTAGATGTGGATTATGTCGTGAGTGAAAAGCAGGAAATCCTCATCGTTGACCAATTTACTGGGCGTACAATGGAAGGTCGTCGTTTCTCTGATGGACTTCACCAAGCGATTGAAGCAAAAGAAGCTGTGCCTATCCAAGAAGAATCAAAAACATCTGCTTCGATTACCTACCAGAACCTTTTCCGTATGTATAAAAAGCTATCAGGGATGACAGGGACTGGTAAGACAGAAGAAGAAGAATTCCGCGAAATTTATAATATTCGCGTAATTCCAATTCCAACTAACCGTCCGGTCCAACGTATTGACCATCCAGATTTGCTGTATCCTAGCTTGGAAGCGAAATTTAAAGCAGTCGTGGAAGACGTCAAGGAACGCTACAAAACAGGCCAGCCTGTCTTAGTCGGTACAGTATCGGTTGACACGAGTGACTATCTTTCTCAAAAATTAGTAGCTGCAGGAATTCCTCATGAAGTTCTGAATGCTAAAAACCACTATAAAGAAGCACAGATTATCATGAATGCTGGTCAACGTGGTGCTATTACCATTGCGACCAACATGGCTGGACGTGGTACCGATATTAAGCTAGGTGAAGGTGTCCGTGAATTGGGTGGACTTTGTGTCATCGGTACAGAGCGCCATGAAAGCCGCCGGATTGATAACCAGCTTCGTGGACGTTCAGGTCGTCAAGGTGATCCAGGCGAATCACAATTCTACCTATCTCTCGAAGACGATTTGATGAAACGTTTCGGTTCAGAGCGTATTAAGGCCTTGCTTGATCGGATGAATCTTAGCGAAGAAGAGTCCGTCATCAAGTCTCGGATGCTGACGCGTCAGGTGGAAGCAGCCCAAAAACGGGTTGAAGGTAATAACTACGATACTCGGAAGCAAGTCCTCCAATATGACGATGTCATGCGTGAACAACGTGAGATTATCTATTCTCAACGCTATGATGTCATCACAGCAGACCGTGATTTGGCTCCAGAAATTCATGCTATGATCCGTCGTACCATTAATCGGATCGTAGATGGTAGCAGCCATTCAGACCATGATGAAAGAATTGAAGCGATTCTGAATTTTGCTAAATATAATCTTGTAGCAGAGGATTCTATCTCAGCTGATGATTTAGAAGGTAAATCCAAGCAAGAAATCAAAGATTACTTGATGGAGCGTGCTTCTGAAGTTTATGACAATCAGATTTCTAAGCTTCGAGATGAAGAAGCAGTCCAAGAGTTCCAAAAAGTGCTGATTCTACGAGTTGTAGATAATAAATGGACAGATCATATCGACGCCTTGGATCAATTGCGTCAGGCTGTGGGACTTCGCGGATATGCTCAGAACAACCCAGTTGTTGAGTATCAGGCAGAAGGTTTCCGGATGTTTAATGACATGATTGGCTCTATCGAGTTTGATGTGACTCGTCTCATGATGAAAGCACAAATTCATGAGCAAGAACGTCCACGTACAGAGCACAGTATCAGCACGACAGCTACTCGCAATATTGCTGCCCAAAACCCAAATCTTCCAAAAAATGTTGATTTATCCTCTGTTAAAAGAAATGATTTATGTCCATGTGGTTCAGGTAAGAAATTTAAAAACTGTCATGGTCGCAAGAAGTAGTTCATAAGGAGAGAAGATGACCTTTAAAGCAACTAGTCAACCAATCAATGTAGCAGAAGTGCGTCAGCTTGCTAAGTTAGAAGGTTCTATTCTGGCTCGTAAGCAAGAACGAGATCGCCAACTAGAAGCTATTATCCGCGGTGAGGATGATCGTATCCTTTTGGTCATCGGCCCTTGCTCCTCAGACAATGAAGAGGCTGTCTTGGAATACGCCAAGCGTTTGGCAGCACTTCAAGACGAAGTCAAAGATCGGATCTTTATGGTCATGCGGGTCTACACTGCCAAGCCACGGACCAATGGCGATGGCTATAAGGGCTTGATTCACCAGCCTAATGCGACAGCGGCACCTAGTCTAATCAACGGGATTAAGGCGGTGCGCAACCTGCATTACCGTGTGATTTCGGAAACTGGAATGACGACGGCTGACGAGATGCTTTACCCAGAAAATCTTCCCCTAGTAGATGATTTGATTTCCTATATGGCGATCGGTGCTCGTTCTGTTGAAGATCAGCAGCACCGGTTTGTAGCCAGTGGAGCGGATTTCCCGACTGGCTTGAAAAATCCAACATCTGGAAATCTGAATGTCATGTTTAATGGCATTTATGCGGCTCAGAACAAGCAGAGCTTCCTCTTTGCAAATCGGGAAGTAGAAACGAGTGGAAATCCTTTGGCTCATGCGATTCTGCGTGGTGCCATCAATGAATATGGGAAGAACATTCCAAACTACTATTATGATAATCTGCTGGATACAATCGCCCAGTATGAAAAAATGGGCTTAGAAAATCCATTTATCATTATTGATACTAATCATGATAACTCTGGCAAGCAGTATTTGGAGCAAGTCCGTATTGTCCGTCAGACTTTGATCAACCGCGACTGGAATGATAAAATCAAGAAGGTTGTTCGTGGCTTTATGATAGAATCTTACTTGGAAGATGGTCGACAAAATGAACCAGAAGTCTTTGGCAAGTCTATTACAGATCCATGCCTAGGCTGGGACAAGACGGTCGAACTCGTCCATGAGATATACGACACACTAGGTAAATAATATGGCATTTATAGCAAAAGGTCAGGAAATTGACATCGAGCAGATCAAGTCTGCAACGATTTTGTCAGACCAAGCTCTACAAAAGAAGAATCAGCGCGATCAGGAATTGGCTGCCATCATCAAGGGAGAAGATCAACGCTTGCTCTTGGTTATCGGCCCCTGCTCATCTGACAATGAAGAGGCGGTGTTGGAGTATGCTCGCCGCTTGGCTGACCTGCAGCAGAAGGTAGCGGATAAGATTTTTATCGTCATGCGGGTCTATACTGCCAAGCCTCGGACTAATGGTGACGGCTATAAAGGGCTCGTTCACCAGCCAGATGCTTCAAAAAGTCCAAGCTTGATCAATGGGCTAAAGGCAGTGCGCCAGTTGCATTACCGAGTTATTACTGAGACAGGCTTGACGACTGCTGATGAAATGCTCTATCCTTCTAATCTAGTGCTGGTAGATGATTTGGTCAGTTACCATGCCGTAGGCGCTCGTTCGGTTGAGGACCAAGAACATCGCTTTGTAGCGTCTGGTATTGACGCTCCGGTTGGTATGAAAAATCCTACATCTGGCAATCTTGGGGTCATGTTTAATGCCGTCTATGCTGCTCAGAATAAGCAAATCTTCCTTTATCATGGCCAGGAAGTGGAAACTCTAGGCAATCCCCTGGCGCATGTGATTTTGCGTGGAGCTTTAGATGAGTACGGTAAGAACAAGCCTAACTTCTATTACGAAAATCTTCTGGATGTGATCAAACGCTATGAAGATATGAAGCTGTCCAATCCTTTCATCCTGATTGATACCAATCATGACAATTCTGGAAAGCAGTATTTGGAGCAGATCCGGATTATCCGCCAGACTCTGATTAACCGTGCTTGGAATGAGCAAATCAAAAAGGCGGTGCGTGGATTCATGATTGAGTCCTATTTGGAGGATGGCCGCCAGAATGAGCCAGAAGTCTTTGGTAAGTCCATTACCGATCCTTGCTTGGGCTGGGACAAGACAGAAGAGCTCATTCAGGAAATCTATGATACCTTAGAAAAAGAAGCTTAAAAGAAAGGATTAGTAGGCTTTTGATAGGAGTCTGCTAATGAATATAGGCAAGCTCATACTCTATGAAAATCTAATTTTGATGATGTTAAACCTCTTTGATACATTTCAGTGTCATTCTCATCGGTTTGCCTTGTCGAAATTAGATTTTCTTTCAATCTCCTTGGGAGAAGGGTCTTGCTTCGTATTCCTAATAGAAGTATGATAAGAGGACACGGAATAGATATAGAAGAGATTTCCAGCATTGCTCGGGCCTACGAGAAGAATGCGCGCTTTGCTGAGAAAATTTTGACGGCTCAGGAGATGGCTCGGTTTGGCTCCTTAAAGGGCAAGCGCAAGCTGGAATATTTGGCAGGTCGCTGGTCAGCTAAAGAAGCTTTTGCCAAGGCTTGGGGGACCGGCATTGGCCCTGTGACTTTTCAGGATTTGGAAATTTTAAATGATGATAAGGGGGCGCCTTATTTCAGCAAGTCCCCCTTTGCTGGTTCGGTATGGCTATCAATCAGTCATGCTGGAAATCTGGTGACCGCCAGTGTGATTTTGGAGGAAGACAATGAAAGCTAGTCTACATAGACCCACTAAAGCAGTCATAGATCTGTCTGCTATTGCATTTAATATTGAGCAAATTGCGGCTCATATTCCTCGGTCGGTCCAGAAGTGGGCAGTAGTAAAGGCCAATGCTTATGGACATGGTGCGGTTCCTGTCTCTCAACACGTTCAGGCCCTTGTAGACGGTTTTTGCGTATCTAATATTGACGAAGCTCTCGAACTACGAGAAGCTGGCATTGCTAAATCCATTCTTATTTTG
>NZ_RJPS01000017.1 GCF_003943505.1 Streptococcus cristatus | reverse complement strand
ATTGATATCGTCAAAGACATCCAAGAGAGCTGCCGAGGACTTAGAGTCCAAGGCTCCTGTCGGCTCATCTGCCAGCAAAATCTCAGGCTCGGTGATAATGGCGCGGGCAACTGCCACCCGTTGCTTCTGACCACCAGAAATTTCATAAGGAAACTTTTCTTGCAGCTTGTTAATTCCCAGCTCGTTGCAGGTTGTAACCAGCTTTTGCATCATCTCGGTAATAGGACGGCGAGAGAGCACTAGTGGCAGGAGGATATTATCCTTGACCGACAGGGTATCCAGCAGGTTGAAATCCTGAAAGACAAAGCCTAATTTCTCCCGGCGGAAGCTGGAAGCCTGGCTGTTTTTGATAGTTGCCGTGTCAGTTCCATTGAGGAAAACACGGCCTTCTGTCGGCTTGTCCAGCATGGCGAGGATGTTGAGCAGGGTGGATTTCCCAGAGCCCGACTCCCCCATGATGGCGACATACTCGCCTTTCTCCACTGTAAAGTGAATGTCTTTCAGCGCCTCTACTTGGCTACCCTGAAAGCGGGTTTTATAAATCTTTTTCACATGTTGTACATCTAATAATGTCATTACTTGAACCTCTTTTTTATTTATGTTTGAAATGGTTATTTAGCTTATCTTTCAATACTTTATCAGCTAGCTCTGCTCTAAGATTACCCGAGTTGCTGACTTCCAATGAAAGCAAACTAAAAACGATACTATTATCATACCGAAAAGCCCGACAAGTTTCCATAAGCTAATCTTTCATTTTAGACGCTAATCTTACATTTTTGTCACTTAGCGTTCTTCCAGTTATGGAAAAACCTGATGTTCATTAGAGGGAGCTGGCTGTATGATTTGGCTTGCTTTGCAAGTGGGCCTCTCTAAACTTTCAGTTCCATTTGGGCAAAAAGGTGGTGAGGCTGGGACATAAGTCCTAGCCTCTCAATTGTCTTTGGATTGTCGAGCAAGATGCAGTGGTTAAGTGGGCTCTACTACGCTGATTTCATCAGCTTTTACAGCCCTACTCAACTGTGCGGAGGTAGGACGACGAAATAGAATTCTAACGAATTACCGATTTCTGTACCACTCTCCAGCCCCTTCACTGCATCTGCTTCTTAATGACTATATTGTAACCAGAAATAATACTGGCTTGATGCACAGCCCAGTCTGGTTTTTTCGATTTCTTCCTTAGAAATCTTTTGCGCTATTTGTGTCTTTTGTTTATGGTTGAAGAGATTTGTTTTCATAGTGGGCCTCCTTTTATTTGAATATTATTTATGATTTGTTTTTCTTACACCTATATGATATAAAATTCCTCGTCCTCCTACCATCGAATAACCTTTCATTTTAAGCTTTAAACTTACATTTTTGTCATCTTAAACAGAAATTTGACGATTGATAGTTCAGTTGCTCTATTTTCTACAATTCCCTAGGAAAAATAGCAAAAGAGGCTGGGACAAAAATCCTAGCCTCTCAATTGTCTTTGGATTGTCGAGCAAGACGCAGTGGTTGAGTGGGCTCTACTACGCTGATTTCATCAACTTTTACAGCCCTACTCAACTGTGCGGAGGTGAGACGACGAAATCGAATTCTAACGAATTACCGATTTCTGTACCACTCTCTTCATTCGACAGCTTTTGTTTTTTAGATCAATCCTCAACGAGACTCAATCTTCTTTTTTCTTTAGTTTTGCTACAAGACTAGCTACTAAGCCTAAAAGTCCCATTCCTGCCAGCGCTGCTAGCTGTGCAGAACGGTTCCCTGTGTTTGGCAAACGACCACTGTCGGTTTGACTTGCTTTTCTAGCTTCCGATTTTGTTTCTTCAGCCTTTGTTTTTTCTTCTTCAGCTTTTGCTGGTGCTTGAGCAGATCTTTCTGCTGCTGGCTGAGGCGGACTTTGACCGTTCTCAACTTCTACAATCCGAGTTTCGCCCTTACCAGTCTCTTCTGGTTTTTGAGGAGTCACATGGTGAGTTTCAGGTGATGGCTGAGGCGTCTCTTTCTTCGTTCCGATGAGTATGATTTGATCTGTCGGAGCTTGGAGAACTTCTCTTAGTTTTTCTTCTCGCTTGCCATCTGGATAAACCTCTGTGAGAACTCGTTCCTGACCATTTTGGCCTTCTTGAACTACACGACTTTCTCCTAGTTTGAGCGTCGGATCCTCTTTTTCAACTGTTTGGAAGTTGAGCTCTTGTTCGAGGACTTCTAGACTTGGCAGTTCCTCTTGGACAGCAGCTGCAGTTTTCCCAGTCACTGGTTTTTCCTTGGTAAATTGGATGCGGTATTCCTTGACCTGCTTACCATTTTCTGAAACAAGGCGCACCAAGACTGGCAAATGATCATCTTCACTATCCACAACCGTTGAAGCTACTTGGTCGCTTTCTGCTACTGTAATCTTCGGACGTTGACCTGTATAAGTCACTTGATAATTCTGACGCTCTTGAGAGAAGTCTGGCAGTTCTTTTCCATTTACCAAAATCTTAGAATTTGTACTTTCCTTAGCCAATTCACTTGGTGCCAAGAAGGTCATCTCCGTCAGAGCAACTCCATTCTTGTCATCTTTTCTTTCCATCCGCCATCTCATCGCTTTAGACTTGACAGCGTTAAAGCTTGCTGTAAGTTCAGTGCCTGCCTGGATTTCTTGATTGATGTTATATGGTACAGCTTCCCAGTTGTCAGGGTTGTTAAACGGATGATTCGGTTCGTAGGCTTGGTAGTTTGAGTAATAGACAGGGGCATCAAAATCTGGTCCAACATAGCGCTCTAAAACAAGCTTAGAAGGTGCATCTGTTCCACTATCGGCAAAGAAGCGCAGTTTGGCTTGAACGACCGTCCGCTTGACAATCTTGCCTTGATTCTTGAAGATAACACCTGCTGAGACTTCTGGATTCACCGATGGAGTAGCAGACCAGTTAGTCCAACGACGACTGTCATCATGATCCCCATCATTGATATAGTCCACACGGTCATGAGAACCTGGATCAATATCATTGGTTGCTGAAGCAAAGGCTTGATTGCCATTTTCATCATAATATGGATTGTCTGACACAGACGCGCCTTGCTTATCGGTCACTCGGACAGAGAGCTCGACAGGTAGGCCACTACCTAGAAGGCGCCCTCGAACAGTGAATTCACCAGCTTTTGCCAGATTTTCAGCCGGAACTGGCTCCCACTCTACAGTCAGGTCTTTGACTTCATAGTCTGATTTACCAGTGAAGTAAACAGGAACTTTGTTTGGCAAGTCTAGGCTTTGACCTAGGTGAAGCAAGCGAGACTGTTTTACTGCTGCTACTGGCTTGCGAGCCAGCAAGTCTTTATCATTTGTAAAGTGGAGACGGTATTCCCCGAGGATATCCCCATTTTCTGCCTTCACGACAACACGAACAGGATCTCCCTCATGGACACTTGGCACGACTGTTGCCAGACCATTATTGCTGACACTAGCAGTTACTGCTGGTACTTGCCCGTCATTAGCTGGGAGATAATAGTCAGTCAAGCTTGGATTAAAGTTTGGCAAGTCTTGACCAGCCACTTGGATGCGGGTTTCTGCCTCTTTCGCTGCAGCCACTTGTTTAGAGAAGATTTGGACTTCTGTGATCGAGGTTCCCCACTTGTCATCCGCTCTCACCATACGAATCCGAACCGCATAAGTATCGACTTTATCAAAGTTAAAGTGATTCATTTCCCCAGCTTTGAGCTGATCTGGAGCTTTGAGGTTGGTCACTGGTTTCCAGTTGGCATCATCGTTGAAGACATGCTCTTCGCTTTCGACAAAGCTAGGATTCTTAGGCGCAGTCGGCACAGTCTTGCCAGCATAATACTCGATCACGTAGGATTTCGGAGCCCCAACGCCGTGATCTTCGTGGAAGGCTACGTTCAGATTGTCTACTGCCCGCTTGGTCATAATACCAGAATCTCCAAAGAGAACGCCTACCGAATCTTCTTCCCGTCGGTTCCAGTTAGTCCAACGATTGGCTGGTTGGTCATTGTAAGAAATCACCTTATCATTGACATAAGATACTAGGTCACTTGGATTAGAGTCCGAAGCAAAGGCCAGTGGCAATTCTGAACCTGTCCATTGGTCAGAAATATTGGCTCCATTTTCGGTCTTAGCAGAGACACAGACATGGAGTTTGGTTGGCAATCGAGTACCTTCTACCTGACCAGTGACCGTGAAGACGCCTTCTTTTTGATATTGACTTGACGAAATAACGTCCCAAGTAACTTTTGCTGAGGAAACTTGACCATTTGAATGGTAAGTTCGGACACTCTCTGGCAGGTGTGGTGCTTCCGCAAGTGGGGTTGTCACGCTGACTTCCTCTACTGCGACAATGCCTTCCACAGACACCTTAGCACGCGCTTCCTGCTCAATACCTTCAACTTTTCCGACCACTTCAAAAGTATGATAGCGATCAAGTTTTTCTTTTTCGACAGCCTGCCAAGTAACCTTATGAACTTTAGGGAAGCCTTTATCGTACTCAACCGTCACAGTTGTTGGCAGTTTTGGTTCCTGATGCAAGTCTGTTACCACATGGACTGGGCGGACTGCTTGAACCACCTTCTTCTCCGTATTGGCTTGAATCGTTAACTCCACTTGCCCTTCAGCACCGTCATACTCTGCTTTCAAAGTCACATTTCCTGGCTTGTGTAGTTCTAAGCTTCCTTTACGAACGGCAACTTCTCCTTCACCTTTCGTAGAGAAAGTCACCTTATCTGCCTGTAAAACTGCCTGAGTGCCATCTTGATAGTGAGCCAAAACAGTTAATTGGACAGTCTGGTCTTCTTTGAGCTTATCAGCTTCTGCCACTTGGAGATTCAAATGATCAATTTTCGGTGCTTCTTCTAGGAATTGCACTGCATAAGTTTGCAGGGCTCCGCCATCTTTGGGCTGAACATAAATATTTGCGCGCATACCGTTTGAAGCACTGGCTTGAACCACAGTCACATCCGCATTTTCAGCTGTAGCTGCTACTGAAGGGAGCTGCGCTCCATAGGAAAGGCTCTGATAATGGACTGGTTTTTGACTAGTCAGATCCGATACTGCCTCACCACCCACAGTCACTAGTGGCGTCACAGGGCCAGCTGCTTCCCCTTCTTCCACGAGCAAGGTAGCAGTAATAGTATCGCCTGCTAGATGACCTGTCATTGGAATACGAGAACCTGCCACAGACAGTTTGGCTTGATCTTCTGGCGCGATTTCCCATTTATCTACATCATAATGTTCGACACTGCCGTCAGTTAGAGCAAGAGGGATCGACTTATCTACACTGCTCAAGTCCGTTCCAGGAGCTACTCGTTTGATGACTGGCAATTCTCTTTCAACAGCTAAAACTTCCACACGTGCTTCTACTTGGCGACCGTCTGCCTCTCCTTTGACGGTTACAATACCTGAATGGCTAACGTCTGCTTGCGACCAAGTCACAGGGCGTTCCGCACGACTACCGTCACTGTAAACAAAAGGAACTGTCGCTGGCAAGCTTGGAGCTTGTCCCAAAACTGTGCGAACTTTTGGCACTTCTGTACCTAAAACGGTCTTTTCTTTCTGCTCATCCTTACCGGTAAAGACCGTCACTTGGTCTGATTTTAATAAACCAGAATGGGCAGTCAGTGTGAATTTACCTGCTTGGTCTGTTGATTTGACAATGGCAACTCCTTTACCGTTAAAGGCTTTGCGGATCCAAGAACCGTCTGCTTGTTCCTTGTAACGTTCACGACTGGCTTGCTCACCATTGTCTACACCGACAAGCTGGCCTTGTCCATGCAACTGGAAGCGAACGAGGTTATTAGCTGTTGGCACGACATTGCCGTCACGGTCGACGATTTCATAGTAGATATAGGTCAAGTCTTTTCCATCTGCTGCGATAACGTGCTCTTCCTTAACCAAGCGCACTCCTGCTGGCTGACCTGCTGTGACAATCTTGTCGCGGGCGATTTCTTTACCTTGATCGTCACGAGCTACAGCTTCCAAAGTACCTGGCTGATAAGCTACTTTCCACTCAAGGTAGAGCTCTTGAGGATTTGCTCCTTCTTGGTAGCTGCGGCCGTCGCTGGTTTCTTTTTTATTAAATTTCTTGACTCCCAAAGATTGGTTGTTCAAGTACAATTCGACGCTAGCAGCATTGGAGTATGCACGGACTGGTATTTTATTTTCAGCATCTGCAACATTGTCTGCCAAGTCTTGATCTTCCCAGTTCCAGTGAGGAAGCAGGTGAACCATTGGTTTCTTCTTAGCTGAAATCCACTGACTTTGGTAAAGGTAATAGTCATTTTTCGGAATGCCCGCCGTGTCTACTATTCCGAAGTAAGAACTTTTCACAGGTGTGTTGTTTTGGTTGTGCCAAGGAGTTGGCTCGCCGATATAGTCTGTACCTGTCCAGATAAATTGTCCTGCATAGCCCGCATTGTCTCGGTCAAAGGTCCAAGAAGCGGTTGCCGTTTTACCCCAGCCAACACGGTCATTTCCATAGTCAGACTGCTCATAGTTGCGCCAAGACTGATTGCTTCCGATCCATTCTTGCTCTGGATGGAAATAGCTGCCACGCGTACGAGTTGCCGAAGATGTCTCAGAACCATAAATCAACCAGTTTGGATGTTTGGCACGTAAGGCTTTGTAGTTATCTTCTGAGTAGTTCAAGCCAACTACATCCAGTTCATCTGCGATCTTCTCATGACCACCACTACCATCACCAAAGCGGAATTTGTCAGCCCCCATCGTGACATAGCGGGTCTTATCAACTGACTTGATGACCTTGACCAGACGTTTAACCGTCGCTAAAGAATGAGCATCGCCGTTTGCTTCACCGATTTCATTTCCGATCGACCACATAACAATAGCAGGATTATTTTTGCCTCTTTCAACCATGGTCCGCAGGTCATAGTCAGACCATTTTTCACCCTTTTTAGCTTCTGGGTGAGTCGCATCTTTTTCAAAGAAACGTCCGTAGTCATAAGGCTTCTTGCCTCCATACCAAGTATCAAAAGCCTCTTCTTGGACCATCAGACCCAGCTCTGCCGCAATCTGCAAAGTCTGTTCGCTGGCAGGATTGTGGGTCGTACGAATCGAATTGACCCCCATTTCCTTCATCTGCTTGAGGCGACGATACTCTGCCTTATAGTTTTCTTCTGCTCCTAGAGCCCCGTGGTCATGGTGCAAGGATACTCCGTGGAATTTGGCCTTCTGGCCATTGAGAGAGAAGCCTTCGTTTGGCGTCCAGTTGTAATAACGATAGCCAAACAAGTCTTTCTTAGCATCGACTAGCTGACCATCACGATAGACCCGTGTTACCAGCTCATACAAGGCAGGCTTATCATTAAACACGGTCCACAGTTCCGGCTTTTCTACTTCTAAACTTGCCTGGATGGTACTGCTTTCGTGGGCTTTTATTTTTTGGCTAGCAGTGCGGATTAGGTCTGTGACTGCTTCTCCGCCACGTCTGACAATCTGATACTCCGCAGTGATTTCATGGTCTTTATCGTCTGTATTGACAATCTTACTGGTCACATGAGTAGCAACCTTACCGTCTTGTTGTTTCTCAAGTTCTGGCGTTAAGATAGTTGTACCATTTTTCTCAACATGAACCTTATCTGTCACTTGCAAACTCACATCACGGTAGATCCCGCTTCCGGAATACCAACGGCTGCTTGGTTGCTTGTTGACAACGTGCACAGCGATGACATTTTCCCGACCATCTTTGTGGAGGTATTGAGTAATATCGTATGAAAATTGGTTGTAGCCATTTGGATAATGCCCGACCAGCTGGCCATTGACAAAGACCTGCGAATCCATATAGACACCATCAAATGTGAGACGAACATTTTTATCAAGGTCTTTTTCGTCTAATTTCAGAGGCTTACGATACCAAGCATCTCCACCGTTGAGCTGGCCACCTTCGTTTTGTGCAGGTGATTCATGGTCAAAATCAAAGTGGATACTCCAGTCATGAGGCAGATCCAATTTTTTCCATGATGTGACATCCGTCTCAGCTTGGATAGCTTCCTTAGCATTAGCATTTAATTTAAAGTGCCAATTCTGATTAAAATTCACTTTTCTATCTTCGATCATTTGGCTCACTTCTTCCTTGGTCGCAGATTTTATCTCAGGCTGCGCAGCTTTTTCTTGAGTAGCTTCTTGGCTATTCTCTTTTGCTCCATTTTGAGTTGCTGCTGAAATGTCCTCCGCCGCTTTAGAAAGCTGAGGATTTTCTTCTTTTTTCTCCTCCTGAGAATGCACAACAGGCTCAGCTACCTGACTTGTCACTGGTTCAGCAGTCACTTCTTCCTCAACGGGATTTTCCTCCACAGGCTTTTCTGCAGCAACCAGCACCCTTGTTTCCTCGGCATAAACTGGATTCGCTCCCGCCACACTTGCTCCAAATAAGAGGAAGCACGTCCCAATAACTATCGAGCAAACGCCAATAGAAAACTTCCTTATGCTGTAAACTCTCTTTCGATTCCAATGATCCTTTCCATAGGATCCTCCTTCTTTTTCTTTAGTAAACGCTTCTATTTTTCAAGGAAGCGCTTTACCTTTTTATAATCGTTTCCCTCCTATTTTATAAAACAAGATAGCTTATCTCAATAAGGCAAGAAGCATTTTTATATTTTTGAGCGTTTTTCCTAAAATTAGGAGAAAAACAAACTTTATCGAACATTCCTATAAAAAAGATGAGCCATTGTCACCCATCCTTTTCCTATAGATTTATCATGTAAATAATCGCTCTTAGAGTTTAGCCAAGTATTCCTGCACAAGTTTGATGTCCGCTTCCTTGCCACCTCGGTCAATATCGCAGATATGCGCCAGCCCATATTTTTCGATAATCAAAGCTGTCGCCCCGCAGAAGGTCCGACCATGCTTCACCGAATCTCCATTATTGACAAAACCTTTAATCAGGCTTGCATTTTTCTTAATAAATCGCTTAGTGGACCAGGGAATTTTCCCAGCACCTGCATTTCGCGTAATGAGAATGCAGGGTTCTTCCAACTTTTCCTTGATGCTTTGTGTCGGATAGCCCAGCGATTCTGCAAATCGCTTCCCAACACCCGTTACTGAATCATAAACNATAATCATTTNNTCNNCCTACTTTCTCAANANAAGCACTGCCAGAAAAGCAGCAAAACCTATGACAGCCACATCCGCTATCAGTTGTAAGAGAATTTCCAAATCAGGCATACTGTGAATATAGAGCAAGATACTGATCACCGTCAAGGCCAAGACCACCAGCTTGATAGCTACTGCTACGCCTGGCATCACAAGCGATCCAAGCAAGATACAAATAAGACCACCAATCAAAAAAGACTGAAAGCCCAAACTTAGGCCAAAGCCAAATTCCACCCCACCATAACCAAGGGTCAAAAGACCAATCACAACTAGGCAAAGACCAAAAATAGCCCTTCCACTCAACATATTTCCACCTTGTTTCATCATTATTTCCTCACTTTCTAGTTTGAATAAATATTATGTACTATTCATTCCAGGATTGTCTCTAATTTAATTAATCTATCACTCTATCTCACACAAATCCACCCCCTTATCTGAATGAATATTTTTATAAATTCATTCAGATTATCTTCCAAGAAAAGGAAATTCTTATTTAGCAAAAATTCCCTTTAAAAAATATTTCACCAAGGTCTCGATACTCTCAAAATAGCCTGGAAAATCCTGCTCTGTCACATGCATGTCAATGTAGTAGATCAAATCGTAAGCCTTCATGATTTGGGCGACTTCCTCCTGTGAAAAGCCCTTCTCCTGCAAGCGCTGGCTGAAAGTCCGAATCAGAAACTGGTGAAAGGCATTGGCCGCGCGGCCAGCATCCTGATTATAGTAGTCGTGCAAGATCTGAGAAATGCCCGGCTTGCTCCACTCAGCCAAAATTTTATTAGGCGAAATCAACTCAAAAGTGACTGCAAAAAGCTGTTCAACGACTGCCTCTGGCTCACCCTGCCAATCCACGCGCTGCATGGTTTCCTCACGTATGCGGTTATTCTCCGCTACATAAACCTCTAAAAAAATAGCTTCCTTGGACTCATAATATTTATAAAAGGAGCCGACAGCCATGCCAGCACGCTTTGTAATATCTGAAATGTTTGTCTTTTTATAGCCCTTCTCAGCAAACACCTGCCTAGCCTCAGCCAATAATTCAGCTTTTTTATCCATAACCTTCTCCTGTTGTGAATGAATTTAATTTTCTATTCATTCAAATTATAACACTTTAAAAATCTTTGTCAAGAAAAGCGGAAATCGTACTTTGAAAGGAAGACGGCAGTTTGAGATAATAGCTCCTTTGTTAAATAAAAAAACAAACAAGTTCTCGATAAAACTTGCTTGCGTCTTGGATACATTAGTGTTTTCTACGATTTTTTAAGGCCTCGTTGATTTTCTTGGTTTTGATCATCGAATCGACGGAGATAAGAAACCAAACCAAGAGGTAAATCAAAACAAAGTTTAGCCAGAAGAACCAGCCGAAAAGCATATTTCCCCAGCCATTGCAGATCACAGCCAGACAAACGATGGTCGCTGTCACTACAAAGTGGCAGAAAAGTAGGAAAGGAAATGGAAAGCGATCTGTCGCATCAAAGATATAGCTTGCAACTCCAATCAAGGCGCTGACAAGGAGAACACTGAGAATAGAGCTAGGAGTCAACGAAAATGTTTTTCCTGAGAACAGGCCTACCAGCAGAAAGACCAAACTACCTGTTCTCAGACCATCCTGCATACCGATAAGAATTTTTTTAAAGGTCATAATTTCTCTCCTAAATTCCCAAATAGTCCATAAGCAGCTTGACATAGCGGCGACTGACGTCGGTTTTGAGCTGATTGGTCAGCTTAGCAGTCATATTGCCAGAAAAGCTATCCGACAAGGATTCCAGATGATCGATGTTAATGACTGCGTGGCGAGATACCTGGATAAAATTGCGACTATTGAGACGATTTTGAAAGCGAGTCAGCGTTTCTGTCGTTGTGTAAATGCCCTCGGTACTGTAAATCATAAGGGTTGTCTGATTAATATCGGCCAAGATAATATCCTCTGTCTTGAGCATGACCAACTTATCATCCGACTTGATAGGCAGGACGCCACTTGGACCAACCTTGAAGTTTTCCAGATAGTCTAGGACGGTCTTGGCCTCACCAGCTAGCTGATCCGCTCTCACGACCACCAGCGGGTCTTGGGAGGAAATCTGAGCATCTTCTTCAAATCTTGTCTGCAAACCTAATCCTCCTACTTTCTTTACTTGAAGCTCATCCGTTGATTCAGCAGCCAATTTTGACCTAGCCAGAACAGGGCTGCTGCAGTGAGCACTACTCCAACTATATAGTATGTTTCTTGGCTTGTCAAGAGTTTTTGCCATTCGATACGGATACCCAGGAGCTTCTCAAATTCTTGCTGGAGCTGACTCTGGTCCGCAAAAACTTCAGTCAGAGAATCCTTCATCAGGACCTGTCTGAAAAGGGAAGCCATGTAGGTTGAGGGAGTCAGTTTCATGAGATTTTGAGCCAGGCTGGGCAGAGTCCCAATCGGAATATAGGTTCCCACTAGAAAACCAGAGGCCGCACCAATGACCGTCGCGTACTGTCCCAAGGAATTCACCGATTTGAAATAAGGAACAACTAGCGCATTGAGGAGACTAGCCAGCAAGCTATTGAGCAGCATGAGGCAGACCAGCTGGGGAAGCAGCGCCCAGTCAAAGGAAATCTTGTCCGCTAGGATAAAGTAGGTCAGCATGACGGCAAACATGAAGACTTGCATGACAAAGCCAATCACAAAGGCACTGATTAGGTAGCTAAATCGCAAGCCCCATTGCCCCAAATCTGTGATAAAGAGGTCAGCGGTCACCTTTCTTTCTCGGTCTTCAGTTTGTTGCGAAAAAGCTGATAGGGTGGTTGTCAAGGCGGTGACAGCCAGCGTCCCGCTAATCAACCAAAAGTCGAGCAGTTCCGCCGCATGGCTACTGTCTGACCAAGTGCCTTTCATGTTGTTCTTTAGAAAAACTAGATATAAAACAAAGGGAATAATGGCTCCAAAGAGAGAGAGGATCACCCCACTATGATTGCGAAAATAGAGTAAAAAATTTCGTTTGATCAACATTAACATTTAACGTACCTCTCTTCCTGTCAGGGACATAAAGGCATCATCCATCGTCCCTGCTTGAAATTCAAATTGTTCAATATAAGAACCAATCTGGCCCAGCAAAGCCAAGGCTTCCTTAGTCGTCTCAGGATAAAAGAAAAATTCATTCTCCTTGCCTTGTTCCCATTCGCAGCTAGTCGGTAAAGCGGCCTTCAATCCCTCTGAATCTTGGGTCAGAACCCGCAAAACATTGCAGGCATAGCTCTCCTTGATCTGGTCAGCAGAGCCTTGGGCAATGACCTGACCATGATCTACGATGTAAATCTTATCTGCGTCGTCAGCTTCATTGAGATAGTGGGTAGTCAAAACTACGGTCATATTTTCCTTCTGCTGCAAGTCTTTGAGCAGCTTCCAAATGCTTTCTCTGGTCTGGATATCCAAGCCCGTCGTCGGCTCATCCAGAAAAAGTAGGTCAGGGCTATTGAGCAGCGCACGGGCAATGTCTACCCGTCGCTTTTGTCCGCCAGAAAGTGTCCCATAGCGCTGTTTAGCAAAGTTAGTTAGCCCCAGTTGCTCGATTAACTGCTCAATCTTGCCAGTCTCCACCTGCTTGTACTGCTTAGCACGGATTTGCAGATTTTCAACTACTGTCAAATTGGCATCCAGCACACTATTTTGAAAGACCACGCCCAGCTTGGTTTGTTCTGCATAAGTGATTTGCCCAGATGTCGGCTGCAAAAGTCCAATCAGCATCTGAATCGTTGTCGACTTTCCTGCGCCATTTGGCCCTAAAATGGCTGTAAAACTACCTGCCTCAATTTCTAAATTCAGGCCATTAACCGCTACCTTATCGCCATAAACCTTGCTTAGATTTTTCGTTTCTACTAACATGATATTTTCTCCTGTCTTAACTTCTGAGACTATGATAGCAAGTCTTTTTTGAAAAATCTCGGCTTTTTGGACAAGCGGTAAAATGAGAGAGATGAGTGGTAAAAATCGAGCCACCAAAAAATCCCCGACCAGAGGTCAGGGATTTGCTCTTAGCGGGCGACAATCTTGCGGTAACTGCGGGAAGTTAGTAAGAATACTAAAATATAGGTCAGGAGGAAGACGCCGCAAGTCGCAAGTGTTGTCTGAATTAAGAGAGGTAGATTGGTCACACCTAGTAGGGCAACTATCAAGCGCAGCATATGAAAGACTGCTGCTATATGTAGAAAAGCAAAGATGAGAGGTAGGAAGAAAACAGTCAAAATCTGCTTGCGAATGGTACTTCTAGTCTGCTTTTCATCTAAACCAACTTTTTGTAAGATAATAAAGCCATCACGGTCTTCATAGCCTTCAGAGATTTGCTTGTAGTAAATCACGAGAACAGCTCCTAAAAGGAAGATAACGGAGAGGAAGACACCGATGAAGAGCAAGGTTCCAGTAAGTTCCTGATAGCTCTTTTCTGCGCTATGACGGTCACTAGCCATTGCGTAGCTACCATCTTGGACTTGTTCCTGATCCAAAGTATCTCTCAAGGCCAGCTGGACTTGGTCGACAAACTTTTTACTGTCCTTAGTCTCTGAAGCAACCCCAATGTAGTAATAGTGTGCAACATTTAGTCCAACTTCTTTACTATCATTGACCACCATATAGAGACCCTGTTCCATGGCCACGTCGTTTGGATTAGGGATTTCCCCATGCGTGAAATTCGACGGTAAAAGCTGCTTAATCTTCCAGTCTTTACCATTTAATCGGAGAGGTTTATCCTTATTTAAGGAAACATTTTTTCCATAGACAAGAGTTTCATCATCTGCCAAGTCTATCTTTTTCCCTGTCATTTTTTCATAATCCTGACGATTGATGACCGTAATCGTACCAGCAGACTTGGTCAAGATACTTGGATCCGAATCCAGCTCGCTTTGCATTGGAACCGTCACATCATTACCAGCTAATTTCATGATGAAGGCTGATTGATAGAGATAGGTAGTATAGCTTGGCTTCTTCAGGCCTGTGTTCTGAGCTACTTGCTGAACCTTATCCAACAGAGCTTCCGTCTGGTCAGTTGAGTTCGGCAGGACGACGCTGACATTATAATCCTTTGGATGCAAGGTAGTAATATAATCCTGACCTCCAACATAGATATTGATTGTACCAACCAGAGTCACTAAGAGCATGGTAGATAGAATGGAAATAGTTGCCAAGCCCGCTGCATTTTTACGCATCCGCGAGATGAGATTGGAAACAGAAATGAAATTCTGCGTTTTATAATAGTAGCCTTTGCGCTTTTTGAGAAATTGCAATAGTGTAATCGAACCTGCATTAAAAAGCAGATAGGTTGCTAGGATAACCATGATCACGGCTATAAAGAAATTGCCGATAGCAGCGACAGGCTTGGTAACGGTCAAAGCCATGTAATAAGCCACACCCATGAGCAGGAGCCCCAGCAAGGTTTGCACCCAAAGGAAGCGTCCCTTCTTCTCGCCTGCTTTCTTTTCTTTCATTAGGTTAAGAGAGCTATAGCGTAGAAGGCGAGTCGAGTTAAGCAACAAAATCACCGCAAATGCGACACCTAGACTGACTAGAGTCATCCAGACATTTTGCCATTGGAAGGTCGAGGCAAGAACTGCCGGCATTCCCATCAATTTCAAAAGAACGGCGTAGAGCATCTTATCTAAAGCTAGTCCAGACAAGACTCCCAGACCGACCGTGCCCAGATAAAAGACACAGAGCTCAAAGAAGGTCATAAGTAGCAGGTGGCGTTTTTCCATCCCCAGCACGCTATAAACACCGAGCTCCCGCGAACGGTTCTTCATAACAAAGCTATTGGCATAGGTGATAAGGATGAGCACCGCAATCTGAATGACCTGGATACCAAACTGCAAGGTCATGCGAGCCGCTGTACCACCATAAGAGCTCTCCATATTAGGGCTATGAGCCAGTGAGACAAAACTATACAAAATCGCTGTTGCCAGTACCGTTGCCAAGGCAAATGGATAATACAAACTGCGATTTTTGATCAGATTTGATAAAGCCAGTTTACTTGTTAGTTTGAACATAGTCGCCCACCTCACTTGCCATGACCGTCAATGTATCGGAAATCTCTTGGAACATCTGCCGCTCAGTCTTGTTGCCGCGGAAGATTTGATTGTAGAGAATCCCGTCCTTGATAAAGAGCACCCGCTTGGCCCGACTAGCTGCCGAAGTCGAGTGGGTTACCATGAGAATGGTCTGGCCCCGGTCATTGATATCGTCAAAGACATCCAAGAGAGCTGCCGAGGACTTAGAGTCCAAGGCTCCTGTCGGCTCATCTGCCAGCAAAATCTCAGGCTCGGTGATA
>NZ_RJPS01000016.1 GCF_003943505.1 Streptococcus cristatus | reverse complement strand
GCTAGTCTACATAGACCCACTAAAGCAGTCATAGATCTGTCTGCTATTGCATTTAATATTGAGCAAATTGCGGCTCATATTCCTCGGTCGGTCCAGAAGTGGGCAGTAGTAAAGGCCAATGCTTATGGACATGGTGCGGTTCCTGTCTCTCAACACGTTCAGGCCCTTGTAGACGGTTTTTGCGTATCTAATATTGACGAAGCTCTCGAACTACGAGAAGCTGGCATTGCTAAATCCATTCTTATTTTGGGTGTTTCTTCATTGGAAGCTGTGCCTTTAGCGATCCAGCAGCAGATTACCTTGACGGTAGCCAGCCTAGTTTGGCTAGAGGAACTCTTGAGCCAGCAGGCTAATCTGACGGGCTTGACCGTCCATATCAAGATTGATTCTGGCATGGGACGCATTGGCTTCCGTGATAGTCAAGAAGCCCAGCAAGCAATTAGCCGCCTGCAAGCAGCAGGAGCTGTGGTAGAAGGAATTTTCACTCATTTTGCAACAGCTGACGAATTAGATACAAGTCATTTTGTAGCCCAATTAAGTCGCTTTAAAGAGATTTTGAATGAGTTAGCTTTCTTGCCGCCGATTGTGCATGCTAGCAACTCTGCTACAACTCTTTGGCACAGTGAAACGATTATGAATGCTGTTCGGCTGGGCGATATTATTTACGGGCTGAATCCTAGTGGACGAGTGCTGGACTTGCCTTATGAGGTCAAACCAGCTTTGAGTTTAGAATCTGCTCTGGTTCACGTCAAAGAAATTCAAGCGGGTGCCCATGTCGGCTATGGGGCGACCTATACCAGTGATAGCCAGCAAATCATTGGAACCATTCCTATGGGATATGCTGATGGCTGGACCCGGGATATGCAGAGCTTCGATGTCTTGATCGATGGTCAGCGCTGTCCAATTGTCGGTCGTGTTTCCATGGATCAGATCACGGTGCGTCTGCCTCGAGTCTACCCTTTGGGAACGCAGGTGGTCTTGATTGGCCAGAGTGGAGCTGAGCTTATCACAGCAACGGATGTGGCAGAAAAGCGTGGCACGATTAACTATGAAGTGGTCTGCTTAATCAGCGATAGGGTACCGAGAGAGTATAAAAAATAAAAGACAATTAAGAAGAAGGAAAGGAGACAGGATGAATCTGCATCAGGCTTTGACGGCCCTGACAGGAGTGGGGCCAAAATCGGCTGAAAAATTTAAAAAACTAGGCCTTGAGAGCTTGCAGGATCTCCTGCTCTATTTTCCTTTTCGCTATGAGGATTTTAAGAGCAAGAATGTCCTCGACTTGGAAGATGGAGAAAAGGCAGTTATTTCTGGGATCGTCGCGACTCCAGCTAATGTCCAGTACTATGGATACAAGCGCAATCGCCTGCGTTTTACGATCAAGCAGGGAGAAGTCGCGATTGCAGTCAATTTTTTCAACCAGCCTTATCTGGCAGATAAGATTGAGCTGGGAGCGACGGTGGCTATTTTTGGTAAATGGGATAAGGCCAAGGCCAGTCTGACGGGGATGAAGGTTTTAGCTCAGGTCGAAGACGACTTGCAGCCTGTTTATCGAGTTGCCCAAGGAATCAGTCAGGCCAGTCTAGTCAAGCTGATTAAGGTGGCCTTTGACCAAGGTCTAGATCAGTTGTTAGAGGAAAATCTTCCCCCTATCCTTCTGGAGCGCTACCAGCTTTTGGGGCGCACTCAAGCCGTGCGTGCCATGCACTTTCCCAAAGATTTGGCGGAATATAAGCAGGCCCTGCGTCGAGTCAAGTTTGAAGAGCTTTTTTACTTTCAGATGCAGCTGCAGGTTCTGAAGCATGAGACCAAGGATGTCAGCCAGGGACTCGCTATCCCTTGGCAGGAAAAAATGCTGGCTCAAAAGAAGGCTGCATTACCCTTTTCTCTGACGGAAGCCCAAGAACGGAGTCTGGAAGAAATACTCAGTGATTTGCAATCGCTTGTTCACATGAATCGCCTCTTGCAGGGAGATGTTGGTAGTGGTAAGACTGTTGTGGCTGGCTTGGCCATGTATGCTGCTTATACGGCAGGCTATCAGTCGGCTTTGATGGTGCCGACAGAAATCTTGGCTGAGCAGCATCTGGACAGCCTGAATCAGCTCTTTCCTGAGCTGAATTTAGCCCTCCTAACTGGTGGTATGAAAGCCGCTGAACGCAGAGAGACTTTAGCTGCCATAGAGTCAGGGCAAGTAGATATGGTGGTCGGCACCCATGCCTTGATTCAGGAAGGGGTAGTCTATCATCGACTGGGCCTAGTCATTATTGATGAGCAGCATCGTTTTGGGGTGGACCAGCGTCGGATTTTGCGGGAAAAAGGGAATAATCCAGACGTCCTCATGATGACAGCCACACCGATTCCTCGAACGCTTGCTATTACCGCTTTTGGTGATATGGATGTCTCTATTATCGACCAGATGCCGGCTGGCCGCAAGCCCATCATTACCCGCTGGGTTAAGCATGAACAGTTAGAAGTGGTCTTGGACTGGATGAAAAAAGAGCTGGCCAAGGGCGCCCAAGTCTACTTTATTTCTCCCTTGATTGAGGAATCCGAGGCCTTGGACTTGAAAAACGCGATTGCGCTAGAGGAAGAGCTCAAGACCTACTTTGCCAATCAGGCTCAGGTGGCTCTCCTTCACGGCCGCATGAAAAATGACGAAAAAGAAGCTATAATGCAGGACTTCAAGGACGGGAAAACGGATATTTTAGTGTCAACTACAGTTATTGAAGTCGGCGTCAATGTTCCGAATGCGACCATCATGGTTATCATGGATGCTGACCGCTTCGGGCTCAGCCAGCTTCATCAGCTGCGGGGCCGAGTGGGACGGGGAAATAAGCAGTCTTATGCCGTTCTGGTTGCCAATCCCAAGACGGAGTCTGGGAAGAAACGGATGAAAATCATGACTGAGACGACAGATGGCTTTGTTCTGGCTGAGGAAGACCTCAAGATGCGTGGCTCTGGTGAAATTTTTGGGACCCGTCAGTCTGGTATTCCAGAGTTTCAGGTAGCGGACATCGTGGAGGATTATCCCATTTTGGAAGAAGCGCGCAAGGTAGCCAGTCAAATCGTTGCCAATCCTAGCTGGCGGCAGGATGCCAATTGGCACCTGGTATCCCTGCATCTTGAAAAACGCGATTTTCTGGATTAGCCAGATAAAGTTTGGATTTATTGGTTTAAGCTTTCTGCAAGAAAATTCTAAGCCTTCCTTAAGCTTTGAGGCCTATAATAAAAGCATCAAAAGAAACGAGGTGGCAAAAATGAAAGTAGCAGTTAAAGTAACCTATAAAAAAGAATTTAAACAGATGCGCCGCGTGAACAAGACTTATGGAATCTAATATTTCCAAGTGAAAGATAGAAGAAGATACCTTCGGAAGAAATTCTGGAGGTATTTTGCTATTGAATCAAGGCTTTCTTGCAATTTATGTTATAATATAGAATAACTATGATAAAAGGAGCTCAATTATGTTTCCAGATGACAGTTTGACTTTACATACAGACTTATACCAAATCAATATGATGCAGGTTTATTTCAACGAAGGTATCCATAATAAGCGTGCTGTTTTTGAAGTCTATTTTCGCAAGAATCCTTTTAATAATGGCTATGCCGTTTTTGCGGGCTTAGAGAGGATTGTGGCTTATCTGAATGATTTGACATTCAGTCAGACAGATTTGAACTATTTAGCGTCCTTGGGCTATAACGGAGCTTTCTTAGAGTATTTACGTGATTTCAAGATGCAGCTGACCGTGCGTTCTGCTAAAGAAGGAGATTTGGTTTTTGCCAATGAACCGATTGTTCAGGTCGAAGGGCCGCTGGCTCAATGTCAGTTGGTAGAAACTGCGATTTTAAATATCGTGAATTTCCAAACCTTGATTGCGACCAAGGCAGCTCGTATCCGCTCTGTGATCGAAGATGAGCCGTTGATGGAGTTTGGTACCCGTCGTGCTCAGGAAATGGATGCGGCGATTTGGGGTACACGGGCGGCCGTTATCGGTGGAGCAAATGGTACCAGCAATGTTCGGGCAGGCAAGCTTTTTGATATTCCCGTTCTGGGGACGCATGCCCATGCACTTGTGCAGGTTTATGGCAATGATTACGAGGCTTTCAAGGCTTATGCGAGCACTCATCGGGACTGTGTGTTCTTGGTAGACACCTACGATACCCTTCGGATCGGGGTTCCTACGGCCATCCGTGTAGCGCGTGAATTTGGGGATAAAATCAATTTCTTGGGTGTACGGATTGATTCTGGAGACCTAGCCTATATTTCCAAAAAAGTTCGCCAGCAGTTAGATGAAGCGGGCTTCCCAAATGCTAAAATCTACGCTTCCAATGATTTGGATGAAAATACTATTCTCAACTTGAAAATGCAAAAGGCTAAGATAGATGTCTGGGGCGTGGGAACCAAGCTGATTACCGCTTACGATCAGCCAGCTCTGGGCGCGGTTTACAAGATTGTAGCGATTGAAGATGAGAATGGGCACTTGCGCAATACCATCAAGCTGTCTAACAATGCTGAAAAGGTTTCGACTCCGGGCAAGAAGCAGGTTTGGCGGATTACCAGCCGTGAAAAAGGCAAGTCTGAGGGCGACTACATCACTTATGATGGTGTAGATGTCACCCATCTGGCAGAGCTGGAAATGTTCCATCCGACTTATACTTATATTAACAAAACAGTCAAGAATTTCGATGCGGTGCCACTCTTGGTGGATATTTATAAAGAAGGCCAGCTCGTTTACGATTTGCCGAGTCTGTCTGAGATTCAGGACTATGCCCGCCAAGAATTTGACAAACTCTGGGACGAGTACAAACGGGTCCTCAATCCACAAGATTATCCTGTCGATTTGGCGCGTGATATTTGGCAGGATAAGATGGATTTGATTGACCAGATGCGCAAGAAAGCCTACCAGACAGGAGCAGAAAAATGAGCCTACAAGAAGAAATCATCGTTCAACTGGGCGTCAAGCCCATCATTGACCCAGAGGAAGAAATCCGCAAGACGGTGGACTTTCTCAAGGCCTATCTGAGAAAGCATCCTTTTTTGAAAAGCTATATTCTGGGCATTTCTGGTGGTCAAGACTCAACCTTGGCTGGTCGTTTAGCCCAGCTAGCCGTAGAAGAAATGCGGGCAGAGACAGGAGATGAGAGCTATCGTTTTATCGCTGTCCGCCTGCCTTACGGCATTCAAGCGGATGAGGACGATGCCCAAAAGGCTCTGGCTTTCATCCAGCCTGACCTCAGTCTGACAGTCAATATCAAGGAATCCGCTGATGCCATGACAGCTGCTGTGGAGGCAACAGGTGCCAAAGTCTCTGACTTTAACAAGGGCAATATTAAGGCCCGCAGCCGCATGATTGCCCAGTATGCTTTGGCTGGTTCATATAGCGGAGCTGTCATTGGGACCGACCATGCAGCAGAAAATGTTACAGCCTTTTTCACCAAGTTCGGAGATGGCGGAGCAGATATTGTGCCCCTTTATCGTCTCAATAAACGCCAAGGTAAACAGCTTTTGATTGCTTTGGGTGCCGATCCAGCTCTTTATGAGAAGGTTCCGACGGCTGATTTGGAAGAAGAAAAACCTGGGATTGCGGATGAAGTTGCTCTGGGCGTGACTTACAATGAAATTGATGATTATCTCGAAGGCAAGTCCGTTTCAGCCCAAGCCCAAGAAACGATCGAGTCTTGGTGGCACAAAGGTCAGCACAAACGCCATTTGCCAATTACAATTTTTGATGAATTTTGGAAGTGAAAATCTCGATCGAAACTTTTTAGTCTGAGCCAAGAAATGAGGAAGTTATGGAAAAGACAGGTACACAGTCTATTGAAACCAAACGCCTTTTGCTAAGACCTTTTCTGGAATCGGATGCTCAAGCTATGTATGACAATTGGGCTTCTCGTCCGGATAATTTGCTGCATGTGACTTGGGATGCTCATGAGAGTCCTGATGTTACCCAACAGTCTATTGCTCGCTGGGTTGAGAATTATCAAAACATGGATTTTTACAAGTGGGCCATCTGTCTGAAGGAAAAACCTGAACAAGTGATTGGTGATATTAGTGTGGTAGATAGAGATGAAGCAGTCAATGCTTGCGAGGTCGGTTATATTTTAAGTAAAGACTATTGGGGGCAAGGGCTGATGACAGAAGCTTTGAAAGCTGTTCTAAACTATCTCTTGCAAGATGCAGGATTCAATCGTGTCACAGCAAGATTTGTAACAGCCAATCCAGCTTCGGGGCGTGTTATGACTAAAGCTGGCATGAGCTACGAAGGTACTTTCCGTCAGGCTATATTTCATAAAGGACAAGTCAGAGATTTTTCCGTCTATGGGATCCTAAAATCAGATTTAAAAAGAAAAAGTTAGGCTTGCCTAACTTTTTTACTTGCGCTCTTTTTTTAAAGTTCTATAATAGATGTATAATGACAAGGAGGATTCTATGAATTCATTAAAACAAGATTTTACAGATAAGTTGTATGCTGCTTATGAGGCCAATCCCAAGTATGCGGCAATGGAAAATGCTATTAGCCACAATGGTCTTTTGACTTCTTTAGAAAAACGGACTGCTGCTGTAGAAAATGCACCTGTTTTCTCACTGGATCTCACCAAAGACAAGGTCAGCGACCAGAAGGCTTCTGGCCGCTGCTGGATGTTTGCAGCCCTCAATACCTTCCGCCACAAGATGATTGCTGGCTTTCAGTTGGAGGACTTTGAACTGTCTCAAGCTCATACCTTCTTTTGGGATAAGTATGAAAAATCCAACTGGTTCTTAGAGCAAGTTTTGGCAACGGCTGACCAAGAATTGACTAGCCGCAAGGTTAAGTTTCTCCTAGATACGCCTCAGCAGGATGGCGGTCAGTGGGATATGGTAGTAGCGCTTTTTGAGAAATACGGCGTTGTGCCTAAGTCAGTCTATCCAGAGTCCATTTCTTCCAGCAATAGCCGAGAGCTCAATCAGTTGCTCAATAAACTCCTACGTCAGGATGCGCAAATCTTGCGCGAACTGGCCCTGAGTGGTGCAGATGAAGCTAGTCTACAAGCCAAGAAAGAAGCTTTGTTGCAGGAAATTTTCAACTTCCTAGCAATGTCGCTGGGCTTACCTCCTCGGAAGTTTGACTTTGCTTATCGGGACAAGGACGGCAACTACCATAGGGAAGCTGATTTGACTCCGCAGGCCTTTTACCAAAAATATGTAGACCTCAAGCTAGATGACTATGTGTCTATCATCAATGCGCCAACTGCTGATAAACCTTATGGCAAGTCTTACACGGTCGAAATGTTGGGCAATGTAGTCGGCAGTAAACCTGTTCGCTATTTGAATGTAGAAATGAAACGTCTCAAGGAATTGGCTATTGCACAGATGCAGGCTGGTGAGACCGTTTGGTTTGGCTCTGATGTGGGTCAATCCAGCAATCGCAAGGCTGGTATCATGGAAGCAGGTATGCATGATTTAACCTCTAGCATGGATATCCAATTGACCCAAGATAAAGCAGGTCGTCTTGATTACAGCGAAAGCCTCATGACCCATGCCATGGTACTGGCTGGAGTGGACTTGGATGAAAAGGGTCAAGCTAAAAAATGGAAAGTAGAAAATTCTTGGGGCGAAAAGGTTGGTGATAAGGGATACTTTGTCGCTAGCGACGCTTGGATGGATGAGTACACTTACCAAATCGTAGTCAGAAAAGAATTATTGACTCCAGAAGAGTTGGCAGCCTACAATGCTGATCCAATTGTCCTAGCACCATGGGATCCAATGGGAGCTCTTGCTAATGGCGAAATAATTTGATAGGATGAGCAATTGCAGAAAGCTATTGATTTATTTAAACATAAAAAAGATTGGATTTCTAAAATCCAATCTTTTTTAGTTTAACGATGTTCAGTTCCTTGGTTAGAACTAGTTGAGCTGCTGGTTGTTCCAGAACTTGTTGAACTTGTTTGGGAACTAGAGTTGGTACTACTATGTTCTTCGCTAGATTCGCTCGTACTTTGACTTGAAGATTCTGAGCTTGACTCAGAAGTGGAGCTTGAAGATGATTGGGTATAAGCGCGGCTGTAAGTAGAAGTACCATTGAGATAGAGATAGGATCCGCTACGGAAAAGTCCGCTTGGTGGTGTCCAGTCTTCATTGCTATAGCCTGTCAGATAGAGCATCATAGAGCGGTAAACATCGGTTGCTACCTTAACTCCATCATCTAAAACAGGAGTGAGGCGATTTGAGTAACCAGTCCAAACAGCCATAGAGTATTGTGGAGTGTAGCCAACAAAAAGTTCGTCTGGTGTGACAATACTAGAACTGTAGTAAGGTTTTGTCAACTTTTCTAGCTCATCATCTGCATAGTTGGAAGTACCAGTTTTACCTGCTTGATAAACTCCTGGAATTGCAGCATTGGTACCAGTTCCAGACTGAAGAACTGTCTTCATCATGTCTGTCATCATGTAGGCTGTCGTCTCTTTCATAGCTTTTGATCCGCCATTTGAAAAGACTTTTTCTGTTCCATCGCTAAAGACAACTCGATTGACATATTGTGGTTTGTAATAAGTTCCACCATTAGCAAATGCAGCGTAAGCCGCAGCCATTTTTTCACTACTTGCTCCATATTGATTGCCAGCCTTGCTTGTATTACTTGAAATGGCATTAGAATAGTGCATTTCAGGATAATTGATGCCAATACCGTTGAGGAATTTCAAGGAATTATCCAATCCGACTTCTTCTAACGATTTGACGGCTGGGACGTTACGAGATTCTTGGATCGCATATTGGATGGTAATCCAGCCAAAATAGCGTTTATCCCAGTTATAGACTGGAGTAGATGTTCCAGGGAAATAGTAAGGAGCATCTTGGATTGAGGCAGCAGTGGAAGTGAAAACATTGTATTCCAATGCTGGGGCATAATCGGTAATTGGTTTCATGGTAGAACCCCAGTCGCGATTTGTTTCGACTGCTTGGTTGGTACCAAAAGAAACATTGGAAGACTGATGGCGAGCACCCAGTTGGGCAATGACTTTCCCGTTGGTAACATCCATAACGGTTGATGCCACTTGCAGTTCATCATCTGGATAAGCAACATATTCTTCCGTGTTGTAAATATCCCACAATTTTTTCTGTGCTTCGGTATTAACGTTGGTATAAACTTCCATACCAGTCGTAAGGACATTGTAGCCAGTTTCTTCTTCGACTTGCTCAATAACTTCTTTTAAGTAGTTATCCATATAGGCAGGATAGCTAGCTGAATTTTTCAAGCTCTGTAAGCCGTCGGTCACTGGTGTATTGATAGCTTGTTCGTATTGTTCTGGTGAGATGTACTTGAGTTCATACATTTCAGATAGTACGAGATTACGACGCTGAGTGGCAGCTTCTGGATTTGTGTAAGGATCATATTGGTTAGGAGCCTGAGGCATTCCTGCAAGCAGGGCAATCTGAGGAAGGGTCAAATCTTTCAAATCTTTGCCATAGTAACTTTGGGAAGCTGTTTGCATCCCGTAATTTCCATTGGACATATAGACTTTATTGACATAGTAGGTCAGGATTTCTTGCTTGGTAGCCTTTCGCTCAAGTTGAGTTGCCAGCCATGCTTCTTGGATTTTCCGAGAAAGAGTAGCATCTGCTGAGGAAGTAGAGAAATAAGTCAGCTTGATCAACTGCTGGGTTAAGGTAGATCCCCCTTGACGTCCGCCTCCTCGAAGATTGCTCAGGAAGGCTCCGCCTATCCGAATAAAATCAACCCCACGGTGATTAAAGAAGCGGTGGTCCTCAATCGCAACGATGGCATCTACTAGCTGTGTAGGGATCTGGTCTGTTGACGCATTGACCCGCTTTTCAGAACCGAGGTCCGCAATCAGATTGTTATCGCTATCGTAAATCTTACTTGAAGTTGTTGCGACAAGATCCTTCTCAGAAAGGGTAGGAGACTTGGCGACATAGTATGTGAAGACCAGAACGCCACTCACAACTCCAATGATAAAGAGAGATAAGAAGGCACTTGCAAGATATTTTAAGGCCTGCAAAAGGGTTTGTTTATTCATTTGTGATACCACCTAGTAGTTTTTGTTCGATAATTTCAAGGTAAGGGATGCTTGGAAATTGCTTTGTTTCGATTAAAAATCCATGTTCTTGAATGTAAGATAAAGGGAGGGATTTTCCGCCTTTATCCATCTTATAAAATGTAATCAAATAAGATGCTGGAAGTAGATAGGTCTCCCGCAAGCTAGAGAAGTGCAGTAAGACAAAGCAGATTCCTTTTTGCTGAAGGACTGCCTCCATATGTTCAATCTGGTGTAGATGGAAATTTTTTAGAGGCATGGCTGTTTTTTGCCGTGTTTCCTTGGCTTCAAAGTCAATATAATGTCCCTTAAAGACACCAGAATAATCGGTCGTGGATGCCTGTCGGAAATAGGCTTCCACAATCTTTGCACGACTGCGTTGAGGATAGTCCACTTTGACAATCTGAACGGGTGTTGGCTTCTTATGGATGACAGCGAGTCCCCTACTCAAGTAGTAGTTGTTGGATTCGTTGATCATCTTCTCAAAAGACATCCCACGATTGGCAAAGTTAACAGCCGTCTTTGAACTTGGATGGGCTAATTTACTTTTTATTTTTAGCTTGTGAGGGTAGTTGACCATAAAACTCCTTATTGGTACAATAACATCACTCTATTATATCATAAAAATATTTTTTGAGGGAGAATAAATGACAAGTCTATTAATTGTAGGTTACAAGGCTTTTGAACTTGGCATTATGAATGAAAAAGACATGCGGATCAAGATCATCAAAGAGGCGGTCAGACGGGATTTACAGCGCTTGCTGGATGAAGGATTGGAGTGGCTCATCTTTACGGGAAATCTAGGTTTTGAAACTTGGGTTTTAGAAGTCGCTCGGGAATTAAGAAAAGATTATAATTTTAAGCTTGCTACGATTTTTCTTTTTGAAGACCAGGGAAAGAATTGGAACGAAGAAAATCAGGCCAAACTAGCGAATTTTAAACAAGTAGATTTCGTTAAATATGCCTATCCTAGCTATCAAAGTCCGAGTCAGTTTCGCGAATATAACCAATTTCTGCTTCAAAATACAGATGGAGCTTATCTATTTTACGATGAGGAAAATGAGACCAATCTTAAGTATCTTTACAGAGAGATGAAAAATCAAGGACAGTATTTTATCAAAAAATTAACATTTGATGACCTGAATGAGGTTGCAGAAATTTTTTCGGAAAAGTAGGGTATAAATCTTGCTTTTTATAGGTGCTTTCGTATATAATTGGATATGATAAACTAGATTGGAGCGAGAGCATGGCGAGTATTATTTATACAGCAAAAGATATTTTTGATCAAGATTTTAAGCGCGAAGTGCGAGGATATAGCAAAGCTGAAGTGGATGAATTTTTGGATAATGTGATCAAGGATTATGAAACTTATGCAGCTTTGGTAAAGGAGTTGCGTGAGGAGATTATTATTCTCAAAGAACAAGTATCGAATCAAGCAACTGCTACTCCTTCAACGCCTAGTCAGCCAGCTCAACCAACAATTGAGATGCCACAGATGGGAACAGCGACTAACTTCGATATTTTGAAACGTTTAAGCCGTTTGGAAAAGGAAGTTTTTGGCAAGCAAATTCTGGACAACGAAGAGCAATAATGTTGCAGAGTGCAATTTTTGGATAATCGCGTGAAGATTTGATATTTTCATGAGGAAAGTCCATGCTAGCACCGGCTGTGATGCTGGTAGTGTTTGTGCTAGGCGAAACAATAAGCCTAGGGACGGAGCAATCCGTTACGGCGACTGAAAAGGCTAAGTCTTTAGATAGGTCTGAATAGGTCTGAAAGTGCCACAGTGACGTAGTTCTTCTGGAAACAGAAGAAGTGGAACGCGGTAAACCCCTCAAGCTAGCAACCCAAACTTTGGTCGGGGCACGGAATGCGTGGAAACGAACATAGCATTCTGACTGGAAACAGTAGACAGATGATTATCGAAGGAGATGGTACCTAGTCATTTCTGGAACAAAACATGGCTTATAGAAAATTGCACATAGGTTAGCTAGCATATGCTAGCTTTTTGATTAAGATATAGAGTCCCTTAGACAGAAAATTGCTGCAAGGGACAAAATAGGAAAGCAAGGTTTTTCTCAAAANGAGGAGCCAAGNAAGAACATTCTNCTTTCTAGCTGAGGCTAGTTTTTAACGGCGTGGCCAAGCGGATAGTGATAGAGTAAGAAAGAATGAAAGAAANATTTAATTTAATTGCTACTGCAGCAGCAGGTCTAGAAGCTGTGGTTGGCCGTGAGATTCGGGATTTGGGTCTAGATTGTCAGGTTGAAAATGGCCGTGTTCGCTTTAGTGGCGATATTGCTACCATCATTCAAACCAATCTCTGGCTGCGCTCAGCAGATCGGATTAAGATTGTTGTGGGAATATTTCCAGCTAAAACATTTGAAGAGCTTTTTCAAGGTGTCTTTGCTTTGGACTGGGAAAATTATCTACCCTTAGGTGCCAAATTCCCCATTTCTAAAGCCAAATGCGTCAAGTCAAAACTTCATAATGAGCCCAGTGTTCAAGCCATTTCAAAAAAAGCAGTTGTAAAAAAACTGCAAAAGCATTATGCTCGTCCAGAAGGTGTCCCTTTGCAGGAAAATGGAGCAGAATTTAAGATTGAAGTTTCCATTTTGAAAGATTTAGTGACGGTCATGATTGATACTAGTGGCTCTAGCTTGTTCAAACGTGGCTATCGGACAGAAAAAGGCGGAGCGCCAATCAAAGAAAATATGGCAGCCGCGATTTTGCTTTTGTCAAATTGGTACCCAGACAAACCCTTGATTGACCCGACTTGCGGATCAGGAACCTTCTGTATCGAAGCGGCTATGATTGGGATGAAGATGGCCCCAGGTTTGCACCGATCCTTTGCTTTTGAAGACTGGAATTGGGTAGACAAGGACTTGGTGCGTCAGCTTCGGGCAGAAGCACTGGCTCAGATTGACCAAGACATCCAACTAGATATTTCAGGTTCTGACTTGGATGCTCGTCTGGTAGAGATTGCCAAGAAAAATGCGGAAGAAGCCGGCGTTGCTGACCAGATTCAATTTAAGCAAATGCGCCTGCAAGACCTTCATACGGACAAGATCAATGGCGTCATTATTTCCAATCCGCCTTATGGTGAGCGTTTGTTAGACGATGATGCGGTGACCAAGCTCTATCAAGAAATGGGAGAAACCTTTGCTCCCTTGAAGACATGGAGTAAATTTATCTTGACCAGCGATGAGGCCTTTGAAGCCAAATATGGCAGTCAGGCGGATAAAAAGCGAAAACTTTACAATGGTACTTTAAAAGTTGATTTATATCAATACTTTGGCCAAAGGGTCAAAAGACAACTAGATTAGAAAGGAAATGCTGTGAGCAAAGAAGAAAAGATGCCAACAGAGCAAGAATCAAAAGAAACCGTTCTGGACTTAGAAGATGCGAAAGAAATGACTGTCGGTCAGGCCGCTCGGAAAAACGAGGAAGTCGAAGCAGGTGTGACTGAAGGAGACAATATCCTTGATAAGTACATCAAGCAACACCGAGATGAAATCGAGGCTGGAAAATTTGAAACCCAAAAGCTGAGAATCATGGAAGAGCTGGCACAACAAAAAGAAGCTTTGATACAAGAGACCATCAAACAGCTTAAGAGTCAGTCTCAGGCGAAGGAAAATACTGCCAATGTGACCTCACCTTCGGCACAGCCAGTGAAAACAGAAGCTGCAACTTCGGAAAATGTAGAGGCTACAAAGGCTGCACAACCAGCGCTAACAGTTGCAGCTGAAGCACCAATCATCCCGGCAACAAAGCCGGTATCAAAGCCAGTTCCGACAGTATTTGAGGATGAGGACGATCCTGAGACAAAGCCTTTCTACAAGAAGAAAGCCTTCCTATACTCAGCCTTAGGTCTTGTAGCGCTTGCCGCTGGAACGACTTGGTATTTTCATCAAGGTCGGGGGAGCCACAAGTCGACAACTGGTTCCAGTTCGACAGTTTCTTCTAGCAAAAAGAAATCTGCAAGTTCTAGCGAAGCTAAGAAAGAGGCTGCTAAAGAATTTGAAGACCTTTATGCTAGCTTCTTTACGGATAGTAGTCAGACGGCTATCAAAAATGACAAATTTGGTGATTTGGACAAGTTGAAGGCTAAGTTGGATGTCTTGACTGGTAGCTCAGAATATACAGCTGCTAAGAAGAAATATGATGATCTTGTTAAGCAAATTTCAGCGATCCAAAGTGTCAATTCACAATTCAATACGGGGGCCGTTGTTGACGGTTTATTGAAGACGGATGCCCAAGTGAAAGAAAATGCCAATCTTCCAGATGTATCGACAGGCAATAACAAGTTGGATGAGGTCTTGAAGGCGGCTATTGCTCAAGGACGTAGTCAGCAGCTACCAGCACCAGCGCCTAGTCCGACAGTGGAACCGTCAGCGGCTTCTACGGCACCATCAGTCCCATCAACGCCGCCAGCTGTGACTCCAGCGCCTAGTGACCCTAGTGGTATTAGAAATGCAGAAACTGGTATCGGACTACCAAGTGCAGGAGTCAACCTCCAGCGTCACCTTAGCCGTGTACCCTACAATCAAGCAGCTATCGATGATGTGAACAATCCTGCTTGGACTTTCAATCCAGGTGTCTTGGAAACAATCCTCAAGGTGTCTCGCGAGCGTGGCTACATCACAGGAGATCAGTTTATCCTTGAAAAAGTTAACATTGTCAAGGGAAATGGCTACTACAATCTCTATAAACCAGATGGTACTTATCTGTTTAGTATGAACTGTAAAACAGGCTACTTTGTAGGTAATGGAGCTGGGTATGCAGAAGATTTGGATTATTAATCATCTTTCTCGCTAACTCATTCAAAATATATAAAAAAGTTAGACGGATCTGAGCCAAGTATCTCGGGTCAGCCGTCTAGCTTTTTTTGTATAAATAGTTACTTATTGTTAATTCCTATAATAATCTATAGTTTAAATCTCTAGGTTAATATAGATAGTTTAAAATAGCTTGATTTATCAAGCTTATTTTCAATAAAACAAGATTTCAATAGATTGAATTCTTGTCTTATTTTTGTTAAAATACTACTTGGTACATTAGGAAACCTAGCATAAAAATGTACAAAAGTGTCTATTGTTACGTTTAAACTATGGTATGCAATAAGCCAGCATCTTTGCTAATGGTCATGAGATTAACAAAAACTGGCATGTTGGAAAAGGAAAGGAAAAGGATGTTTCGAAGTAAGAAATATAACAAAGATTTCGAGATTATTGACGAAAAGAAGCGATATAAGCTCTATAAGTCTGGAAAAAATTGGGTAAAAGCTTCAAATTCTCAACTCGATCTCTTTCGTATCGGTGGAATGGGAGAAGTTGTCTCAAGCAGCTTGTCAGATACAGAAGAGCTTGATCACGATCATCTGAGCCTCAATACTCTTGCAGGTTTAGGAGGGATACTAGCTGCTGGAGCGGCAGGCTTGATGGTGACTCAGGAGCAGTCTGTCTATGCGGATGAAACATCTGAATATACAGACAAAGCTGTTATTTCAGCTGAAGTCAAGGACAATGAGGAAGCTGCAGAAGCAGGTACAAATTCGATCATTGCTCAAGCGCAAGCGGAAATGCGAAAAGCAAAAGCAGAACAAGCTTCTGAGTTGGCCTCTGTTTCAGTTGCTCAGTCAGCCAGCGCTTCTGTCTCTACAAGTGAGTCAGTCTCTATTAGTATCTCGACTAGCCAGTCTGTTAGTCAATCGCTCAGTCAATCAATTTCCGCTAGTAACTCAACTTCTATTAGCCGGTCTGTATCTGCTAGCAGTTCGGTCTTGACTAGCAAATCAGCGAGTACTGCGCCTGCTGTAAAAGTATCAGAGAGCAAAGCGCCCGCTAAGCTAGAAAGTGCTAACAATACAACTTCTCTAGAACAGGATAAAGTGCTAACTAGCGCGTCAGAAGCTGATGCTTCTGTCTCAGCTTCTAATTCTGTCTCACTGGATATCAGAGTCAATGTTGCTGATAGCTTTGTCTCATCTGGTGCGGGACAAAGTTTAGCTAGCGCTACTTTGAGCAATAGCCAAGCCCTAGCAACCAGCAATAACCTGGCCGCTGGTGTGCTAGCGGATAAGAACCAAGCCCAAGGCAAGGATGCGCTCAAACAAGCTGAGAAGAGTCAAACGGTAGATAAGACTGTAGCAACTTCACCAAAAGAGTCTGGTCAGGCCGGCTTCCGCAGTGCCAGTCAATCAACAAGTGGATCGAATGTTTCTGTAGTGTCAAGTTTGTCTATTGAACAGAGTGGATCGACGACAGCAATTGACCAGCAACCTTCTACTTCAAAAGAAGCAAAGAACCTTGAAATTGACTCAGCTGAATTAAAAATAACTGAAATTACTGGTAAGAATAGTGTTAGTGGAGTTCAATCAACTTCTGTCACAACTAGCTTAATTGAAGCTGCTGCGGTTGCAATAGCATCTTCAGAAGTCACTGCTAAACAACAAGAAGAAAACCGTAGGAAGTTGACCAATCTTTCAGCTGAAATAGGTGACTATCTAGCAAAAGCGGTTGATTTACCAAATACGGATTCAGCTCTTGCTAAGGCCAATGCTGCAGTAACAGAAATTGAAAAAGCCCTCGCTGATCCAACTAGTGATTTAACAACAGTAGTGCAAAAAGCTACTTCAGCGCGTAATTCGATTGTCAATGCTGTGTTGGCGGCTAATTCTGGTGTGCGTGATGCACGAAATGGGGCAGAAATTGCTAGAGGGGCACACTCACGTGCAGCCTCTAAACCACCTACGATTTCTATGCCATCCACTATCACAATTTATAATGATGAAGCAGTCAATAATTTTCAGATAAGGCTGAATGATGATCAAGGGATGGCTAAAATCACGCCCTCCCCATCCAATGCTATTATTACAGGTTTAAATGCACCGAACTATCCAACTAACAAGAAAGGGGTATTTGGAGATCTATATATCTATGATCAATCGGGGAGACAAATAGGTGCCCAAAGGTCATACACCATTGACATAATAGGGACAGTGGGTCGTGAAAACAGAACTTGGAAACCCTATAAGCCTGGTACCTATGTTCTGGAATATACAGTAACAGATATTCATGGTCAGACTGCGACAGCACGTACGAATTTCCATATTAAGGGATTTAATGAACGAAACAACCCAGTTAGTGGGGATACCGTTATTGTTAAGAATCCATCTTCTTTGACTGTAAGTGAACGCGATCAAGTACTTGAAAAATTTAAAGAAAAAAACCAGTCGCTTTTATCTGGTAGTGATTTTACGAAAGATGGCGTAACCGGAACGATTTCGGTAGCTGAAAATGGGAATATTACCATTACCTACCGTGATAATACTACAGCTGTTATCCCAGCTAATGTGGATGCTGTTCCAGTTCCAAGTGCGACGGTGACTCGTAATGGTCAAGCCCTGACCCCTGTAAATGGCAACTATATTGTGTACGCAGGAGATGATATTCAAATTAATTTCACTGCTACAGATAATAGCGGGCAATTATCAGAATTTAAGATCGTTTCAAATGCAGATGCAAATGGTTCGCCAATTAAAAATAATTTCTTTGAAGATAATAAATATGGGACGGGGACTGTAGAGCATTTAACGGGGAATATCACAGCGACTACTGCTAGTCCAGCCCGTATTACTGTAAGAGCTCATTTGAATGATAATCTAGAGTATGATAAAAATGGTAGAAATAGTTGGCAACGCAATGCAGTAGCAACGGATAAGGCTGGGAATAAAAATAGTGCAGGAAATGCTTCGCCAGGTAATGTCCGTATTGTGCAAGGTAGGCTGACAGATATTATGGAAGGGGTAGCACCGACTGAAACCTTCCAAGTAGAGAATGTTTCTCGATTAAATTCTCAAGAAAAAACACGTATATTAGCAGCCGTTGAAAAATTAAATAATAAGCAGGAAAAACGTATAGACTCTTTCACTATTAGTGATAATAGAACAGTTACCATTATCTATAAAGATAAGACTACGGATACGATTACTATAAAACTTTCTGACAGTGATTATAAGAGTAGAAGTGCTTCAACTAGTCTAAGTCAAAGACAGTCAACCAGTGCCTCAGCGAGTGCATCGGTAAGCGCCAGCACTTCAGCGTCCTTGAGCTTGAGTCGGTCAGTTTCATTGAGCAAGAGCGCTTCAACCTCATTGAGCGGCAGCCAGTCAGTTTCATTAAGTAAGAGCGCTTCAGCTTCGTTGAGTTTGAGTCGGTCAGTCTCATTGAGTAATAGTGCTTCAGCGTCATTAAGCTTGAGCCGCTCAACTTCGTTAAGCAAGAGTGCTTCAGCGTCCTTGAGCTTGAGCCGGTCAGTTTCATTGAGCAAGAGCGCTTCAACCTCATTGAGCGGCAGTCAGTCAGTTTCATTGAGTAAGAGTGCCTCCGCATCATTAAGCTTGAGCCAATCAGTTTCATTAAGTAAGAGCGCTTCAGCATCGTTGAGCGGTAGCCAATCCGTCTCACTAAGTAATAGTGCTTCAGCGTCACTGAGCTTGAGTCAATCTGTCTCATTGAGCAAGAGCGCTTCAACCTCATTGAGCGGTAGCCAATCCGTCTCATTAAGTAAGAGCGCCTCAACCTCATTGAGCGGTAGTCAATCGGTTTCACTGAGTAATAGTGCTTCAGCGTCACTGAGTCTGAGCCAATCAGTTTCATTAAGTAATAGCGCTTCAGCGTCATTGAGTGGTAGCCAATCCGTCTTATTAAGTAAGAGTGCTTCAGCATCACTGAGCTTGAGTCAGTCAGTTTCATTGAGTAAGAGTGCCTCAGCATCGTTGAGTGGTAGTCAATCTGTCTCACTAAGTAATAGTGCTTCAGCATCACTGAGCTTGAGTCAGTCTGTCTCAGCAAGTGAATCAGCTTCAACCTCATTGAGCGGTAGCCAATCCGTCTCATTAAGTAATAGTGCTTCAGCATCACTGAGCTTGAGTCAGTCAGTTTCATTGAGCAAGAGCGCTTCAGCTTCGTTGAGCTTGAGTCAGTCAGTTTCAGCAAGTGAATCAGCTTCAACCTCATTGAGCGGTAGCCAATCCGTCTCATTAAGTAAGAGTGCTTCAGCGTCACTGAGCTTGAGTCAGTCAGTTTCAGTAAGTGCAAGTGCCTCAACTTCATTGAGCGCAAGCCAGTCTGTCTCAGCAAGTGAATCAGCTTCAACCTCATTGAGCGGTAGCCAATCCGTCTCAGTGAGCAACAGTGCCTCAACTTCATTGAGCCTGAGTCAATCAGTCTCAACAAGCGCAAGTGCTTCAGCGTCAATGAGTTTGAGCCAGTCTGTCTCAGCAAGTGAATCAGCTTCAACCTCATTGAGCGGTAGCCAATCCATCTCAGTGAGCAACAGTGCCTCAACTTCATTGAGCACTAGCCAGTCAGTCTCAGTAAGTGCAAGTGCTTCAGCATCACTGAGCTTGAGTCAGTCAGTTTCATTGAGCAAGAGCGCTTCAGCTTCGTTGAGCTTGAGTCAGTCAGTTTCAGCAAGTGAATCAGCTTCAACCTCATTGAGTGGTAGCCAATCCGTCTCATTAAGTAAGAGTGCTTCAGCGTCACTGAGCTTGAGTCAGTCAGTTTCAGTAAGTGCAAGTGCTTCATCTTCGTTGAGCTTGAGTCAATCAGTTTCAACAAGCGCAAGTGCTTCAGCGTCACTGAGCTTGAGCCAGTCTGTCTCAGCAAGTGAATCAGCTTCAACCTCATTGAGCGGTAGTCAATCCGTCTCAGTGAGCAACAGTGCCTCAACGTCATTGAGCCTGAGTCAATCAGTCTCAGTAAGTGCAAGTGCTTCAGCGTCAATGAGCTTGAGCCAGTCAGTTTCAACAAGCGAGTCTGCT
>NZ_RJPS01000015.1 GCF_003943505.1 Streptococcus cristatus | reverse complement strand
CATTTCAATAAAAGACACTAAAATTCTCTATCTAATATAAACGAGGGAAAACAAAAACAGACCGACATCGCTGTCGGCCTGCCAAGTCTATCGCTACGGAAAATTTTAAATTTTCCCATTATAACAAAAAAAGCCCCAGCCTTTTCGGCCGGGGGGTAGATTAAAATTTAAGAAAAAATATTTATTTTCCGCAGTTTCCGCTGCGGTTTTTTAGCTCAAATCACCCCAGAGAGTGATGCGATTCCCTGCTTCGTCAGTTTGACCAATGGCCATGTAATTACGATTGCCAGATTCCCCAACGTAGGAGATCCAGCGGTAGCCATTAGCTGAACCCTTGCTGTCGTAATTAACAGATTCACCAGGTTCGTAGACATGCACGATTTCACCATTAAGATTTGGCTCACGGCGCACATTGATAGCTACTTCTCCTACCTTAAATGCGCCTGTTTCAGGCGTGAGCTCAATTTCGTCTGATGTTGGTGATACATCTGCTGGAGTAGCTGGCGCTGGGCCGTCGCTGTATGGTGGATAAAACCAGCCAATTACGTCCTCAAAACCTCGATTATTGTATCGAGCTGGTCCTCCAACGATTAGAGCATCAACATTTCCATCAATGTTCTGCTCAACAGTTCGCATAGTAATACCATCAGAATCCTCAATGACGATGCCACAATGCCCATAGTTAACACCACCAAACCAAGCATTCATGTTGAAAAATGCTCCAGCTCGTGGGTTAGCATCGGTTGGCATGCGGTGTACTTCCCAGCCAGCAGCTTCTGCGGAATCTAGCAAATCAACGGCATTGCCCCACAAATCCACTCCAAAGAAATGTTTAGATGGGTAAGTCACTAGATCAGCGCATTGAGTGCCTCCGAATCCATCTTTATCAACACCCATGCCCGAGTTCGCTAAGCCAATCGTAAATTGTACAAGTTCATTTGCTGTTGTCATTTTTTTTTATTTTCCTTTCAATTTTTCAAACGCCGCGAGCCAAAAGTAGCCCGCAGCAAAAGCAAACAGAGCAAGCTTCAGCGCCTGCTCTTTTATTCTATTTTTTATCATTTTTATCCGAATTTGATATTTTTTCAACAAATTCTCGAAAGAATGTTGTGTTAATACCTAGTTTATCAAAATTTTCCAGAATAGATTTTAGCTCAAAAAACAGATACCCGAAATAAAGGATCTGTAGAGCTCCCAGTCCAATTCCTTCAGGCAGCAAGATAGACAGCGGAATGCAAAAAGCTAGTAAAGCGATACTAGCAATCTTGCGAATAATTCCATTGATTCCTTCTTTGCTGCGAAATTCAATGTTGGGATTGAGCTTAGCGGCCAAAGTTCCAGTAAGGAAGTCAATAGCCATAGCACCCATGATGAGCGCTAAAGTAAACACAATCAGTTCATCCTGCGTATCAATTAAGGCACGCAAGCTGTGTGACCATTCCAAAATGTTAGCCTGCATTCATCACCCCCTTTTTCTCTTTAGACCCAGCTCCCAACTCCGCAATAATCGCATCCTCAGCAGCATATACCGCATCCTGAAATGCCTCTTCTTGATCTCGCACTTCGCGACGATTGGTCGTGTAAACCTCAGGATTATCAAGCCATGAGTTATGTGTTGTCACACCTTTATCGTCAATATCCGCTGTCATTGTCTTGACGACTGTGTCGTCGATTTTAATACGGCCTACGATTTTAGTTGTTTTTGTAATTTCTAAAGTCATGATTATTCTCCTTCTTTAGCTGGTTTCGTTTGTTCTTCAAGCAAAGCTTCCAGCTCTGTTACTTTTGCTTGCAATTCCGCATTTTTTTCTTGCTCTAGGATCAATCGAGCCTTTAGTTCGATTTCTCCCAAAGTCGAGTTATCTAGCCGTTCCTTATATCCAGCTAGCATAAGATTGTAAAATTTACTATCCATAAATACCTCTCTATATGATTTTGCCTTTCGGCACGTCTCCGGCCAGAGGGAATTCATCCACAGTCGTATAGCTGACAGTCCCCGTCCAGACACGATCACCAAATTTGTTATTTGTGTATCTGATAGCTCCGTCGGGCTCTAAGTGGACGATACACGTTGCATCAATTGTCGCATTGACGTTCCCAGTCAATGTCAAGTGGGCTTGGGAGATTGGCCGAAATCCGGCCGGTATCCGTTCAACTGCTTTGGCATTCTCGACAATGCTAGCAATGTTTTTGATGATACGAGTAACTGAAACGGTCACTAGATTCCCGATTCGCAAAAACGTAGCATTGATCCCCCACATCAAACTAGACTCAGCCTGTAACCTGATTTTCTGGTTGACTGTATCGATGTTGAGAGCGGAATAGCCGTTTGAATAGGCCAAGTCCCAAGAGCCTGTCCCTCCGCCTTTCAGCGAGTAGTTAAGGCGTTGATACGAAATAATGTCAGGCGACACTTGCATCGTATGGATCGGCTTCTCATTGGTGTCATAAGCATTCATCAAAATGCCGTTTGGCAGCATCTTGATTTCTTCCTTGCCTAGATTTGAGCGAGGTCCTGATTTGTTGTGGTTCGTAATCTGGATGTTGTCAGCGATTCTGATTTCACCTCTAGTGTAAGGCGTTTCGTACTCGTTGATGATTTCTCCAGAGGTCACTCTACCAAGCTTACCGCTTAGGGCAGATAGCTCACCTTCAATGTTCAGCTTGTCAACTGTGACAGAGCCGTTGACAATCATGTCGCCCTTTACTTTTAGCAAACGGGCGATAATCTCAACATTTTCCGGGCTTTGAACAATCATGCTAGCCAAAGTCTGGCCGTTGACGGTCTTCTCAACGCTAGAGATGATACCCCCCTCATTGATTTTAACTTGGCTTTTTCTGAGGACTGAGTTACTAAGTTCCTGCACAGCTTGCGTGATTTGATTAGCTCGCTGAGTTAGCTCTGTTTGTGAGACTTTACCAGCGACCTGCTGAGTAATCGTAGTCAGCTGACCTTCAGCTGTCTGCTTAAACTCAGCCAAACTAGTCTTGGTCTCGTTAAGACCAGACTCAACCTTGCCAACTTTGTTCAGCGTTTCCTGCGCTGACTGCTTCCACGTATTAAAGACCGTCAATGAGCCATTAGCCGTGTTTATAGCAGTTTGCATGCTGGCTAGTTGACCGTCAACGTCTTGCCTATATTCGGCTAGCTTGGTATTGGTATAGCTTTTGCTATCCTCGAATGCTGGTGTCCAACTTGACGGGATTATATTTGATAACGTGAGCGACGGCTCCGCGATTTTATAATGTCCGTTTTGCGTTGAGTACAAATAGAAAAAATTCATACCTTCAAAATCAGCGTCGTTATTAAAAGTGTGCAGAAATTCAACAATGTGCCATTTGTTTCGAGGTAAGTCTCCTAAATCTTTGAAAAGATGACTTTTATTTTTCGAATGGTTCTTCAATTGTAGAGCTAAGCCTGCATTTATGGGGACGTCAGAAAAAATGTAAATCGGCATTCTGACAGCGATTGTGTCGCCTTCTTTAAATCCACTAATACTTGCATTTAAGGTAATTCCCTTCCACGCATTTTTATTTTGACCTGTCACAGCAACCTCAATTGAATTGTGACCGTTATAGTCATTTTGATTGAGCTTAAGTATCGGGTTATTGACATTATTAACGTCAGAAATTTTATTAAACCCTGTGTTTAAGAGTAAATTACTAGCTCCTGTCCGCAGCTCCTCAAATCGCCTGCTTATGCTCCGCACGTCTTCTGCGTGCTGAGCCCTGCCCACATAGCCAGATTCAACGATCTGGCGCAGAGTGGTCAGCTGACGTGCGGTCTCTTCGCGAGAGTAAGTGCGCAGAGATTCGGCTCGTGTGCCGTCTGCGTTGACGTAAGCTTGCACAGTTGCCAGCTCTTCCCTCAACTTCCCAGCCTCTGCCGTGACCAAGGTCTTATCAGCCTTGTCCTTGGTCGCATTGATGATTTCCTGACGGATTCCGCTTGCTCGCACCTCAAAGGTCAAGGTCACATTCCCGTCTTTATAACCAATATTTCCAAGTCTTGACCGTAAAATCGTTCCAGCATTTTCTGCTTTGGCATAAAAGCTGATGGTCACATTCTGATTGGTCATGCTTCCCGGCGCTACTTTGCCATATTGCCCAGTAGCTGGATAAGTGATTTTAGGGTTTCCGCCGTCCTTGCCAGCTGGGTCTTGCCCAACGATTTTCAAGGCGTTGTGCCCAAGATACTTGTTTTCGCTATCGATGGTAGCTGTGTAGGTGCTCGTAGTCCAAATACCAGTTTTCCTGATATCTTGCTTAAAAAGTGAATTTAAAAAGAGGTTTCGACCCGAGGCCTGCACACTCGCAATCCGACTTTTCAGCTCCTCAGCTGTCTGCACAAGCTCAGATTTGCTAGCTTTACCATCGGCCACATTGGCCAGCTCAGCAAGCCTGCGAGTAGTCGTCTGCTCAAACGTAGCCTGAGCGGATTTCACACCCGCAAGTTCGGTTTTAGTTGCATTTAGCGCTTGCACTTGCTTGGCTATCTCAGACTCAGCTTGGGTCTGCTTGGTGCGGATGGAGCCAACATCCGAGCGTATTTGACTGATATTGCTATTCAACTGACTCTGAGCCTGCGTCAGGTTCGCCCTGACTCCTGCCAGATTGTCTTTGACATCTGCCAATTGGGTTTGAGCCGCTGTTACAGCTTTTTTTAACTCTGCGGTGTCAGCTGGGTCTCCTCGTTCTCCTCGCTCTCCCTTTGGCCCTTGTGGTCCTGTAGCTCCTTGAGCCCCACGTTCACCTTGAGGGCCTCTAGCTCCAGTTTCACCTTTGTCGCCTTTGGCTCCAGTTGCTCCAGTAGAACCTTTGGGTCCTTGCGGCCCAGGGTCTCCTTTAGCTCCGTTTTGACCGTCGTTGACATTAGTAAAAGTCAACTGCTCTCTGGCTACTTCCTGACCATTTACCAAGGCTATAGCCGTCAAGGTAAGGGATTCCCTCATTCCTGCCGCTGTGACCTTATGGCTTGGAGCTTGGCCAAAATCCTCGTTATCAATCAGCCACTTCCAAGTACATTCCACAGCCCTATTGCCCTTTTTGAGCGTTGGGAAGACTGTGGATTCGCCCTGGTTGTTTTTAAAGATATGGCCATTATCAGTAGCGAGACTAACTGAATACGGCTTCGCTTCTTCCAGCATGTTTTCTAAACGTTGTTGCAAGCTGCTTGATACTTTGTTTTCAATCGCTTTAAAGTTAGCGAAGACCGTTTTATTTTCTCCGGTGCCAGTAAAGCTCATTGATTGTTCAAAGACTCGCATTTGTAACAGTAGTGCTGGATAAAAGCCATCATCCTCAACCTCAACAGTGTCTCCTGGCCCATAAGGCAAAAAACCATCTACTTCATAGGTTACAGCAGGATAGCAATTCTTTTTCAGCTCTCTCAGAGCACTAGATCGGATAACCTCTTTACTTGCGGACTCGACCGGAAAATCCTTACGAATCCACTGGTCGGACATTGTTCCGCTAGTAAATGCTGCTGGAAACATACTCATTGATAAAGGAGCGTAGAGCATATCCCCTCTTTGAAAGAACTCAATCTCTCCTTTTTCATTTTTAATTTCTAACGCCTGCATTCCTGCAATCGTTACGACTTCGCCTTCTTCTGTTTTGCCAGTTGGCCGAGTGGCGTTATAAATTCCTGTTGTATCAACTGTGCGAGTAAGAGAGCGAAAGTCTCGTCCATAACGCAACACTTTAGACTGGACTTTCCCCACGCCTTGATGTGTAGCGTCGTTTTCATGGTACACATTGACCACGAACGCTTTGATAGAGCTATCATCATTAAGCCGTGTTTTAAACTCGATTTCAGCTCCAAATTTGTTGGCTAAACTTAAAAGTCGGGCTAATTTGGTATCCTGACCTTCCCATTCGGCAGTGATTTTTTTGTCAGAAACTTCGTTTATCCCAATCTGCAGCAAGGTGAAATTGAGCAAATCCATAGCTTCGCAATACTCTTTAAAGGACATTGCTTTTGGTGCTTTGTATGGGTTTGCATATTCGTTAATCAATTCGAGGTTGAGATTTACGCAGTTTACTTTAATCACTTTCTCGTTTTCAACTGTTTTCCGGACGGTAAAGAGCTGGGTTTCCCCTTCATACTCAAAAGAGATAAAGTTCTTTTCGCTCAAAAGATTGTAAGCTCGCTTCGAATGCGTATCTGTACTCAAGGTCTTTTTTGCGACTGTAAAATCAAAGGTGGCGGCACCGGTCTCAAAGAAACGATGCCAGGTATCGTTAAAATAATTCAATGTAGTCTGCTTGTCGTTGTCGATCGAAGCGACAGGATGCAAGTGAGCATCATGAATTGTTAGTAACATTTATAACCACCTTTCCTCAAAATTGACCGCTACTGTTGGTTTGTTCTTCGCCCAACTCGAACAGTAAACCTCTAGCTTGCTGTTGCCAGGCGGAACTTTTAACCAGCTTGACCCATGGACGCGGTCACTGAACTTGTTCAGGCCATCCACGGTGATACCGTCATTTTCGCAATCTATCACGACCGTCGAGCCTGGTCGATACCGATTTGGGACATCACGGATCCCCGTGACAAAGTCCTTGCGATATACAAGGCTGTCTAGATAGAGATGACTTATCATTGGATTGTTGCTGATAGAGCTGATAATCACTTGGATTTTAGCAGTCTTTATTCCCTTAATTTCTGGAATATGAAATTGTGGATAAGTCCCCCACCAAAATACCTGCACCATGTCGTCACGGCGCTGGATATCAGACCAGCCCCTCTCTGCGTTAAAGGGGTTGTGATGATCATAATGCGTCCCGGTGAATTGCCATTTCTTAACAAGACGCGGCCCGTTGTCTCCACGGACTAAGAAATTGTACTCACATTCCAGCCCAAACCAGCGCTTGTAGATTTCTACTCCGTAAATAAATCTTCCAGTGCTGTCGACGAAGTTTATTTTCATGAGCCCCATTTGATTCCCTGCACCCAGCCAACATATCTGCCGCCACCAAAGGTAATCGTTCAACGCTCCTCTTTGACCGGAGCTATCGACAGGAATATCCCAAGAAATCGTTCCGGAATTGTTGCCTGGAACTAGAGCTAAGTGTGGTCGTCCCCAATTGTTTTCAATTCTGAGCGCTCCAGATTCTTTCCTAGCTGCAGCAAATCCTTTTGTGATCCCATTGTTCGTCACATAATCAAAGAGGATTTCTGACTGTTTGTAAGTTTCTAAGTCGGTTTCTTCTCGATTGCCGAGTTCCATAGCTCCGCTAGGATTGACTAAGCCGATATACCCATTTTCTGAGTTGTTTCTGACGGTAACGACGGGAAAAGCGTCGACATTCCCATTATTCACCAGATCAAAAACTAGCTTGTTCCCCTCTTGCTTAGGGTTATCAAACCGCTTGTAAGTGATAGCGTGGGCCACACCATCGGGAATCAAAATATCAAACTCCCCCTTTTGAAACCAGCGGGCAACATTGTCCATATCCACAGCTCCGACGGCCATGCCAAGATAGTATTTATCAGGTTCATCAGATATCGTGATCCGCACTGGGTCCTTTGTGTTTAGGATGCTTGCCAAAGCATGTTTTGCACTTTCGGCATCTCTAGCCGTCTTTTTGTGGATTGCAAATTTTACTTTGATTTTTTTAGGCCCTATTTTCAAATCTTGGACGTTAACGCCTAAAAAAGGAGCGTCATTTGTCGTGACACTCCTTTCATTTCCGACTGGTCTGATAACCTCGATTATCCGGATAACCTCAGAGAGGTCATGATTGTTATAGATGATTGTGTCCATTACGTTATCCCCCTCATCATGTTATCTAGTAATAATTTGTCATTTTGATAATCGCTCATTGGTTTGCCGATTTTAGCAACCAAAGCTCCGTCATCTAGTACCATGTTTACAGGTCGTTTCACAGCTTTTTCAGCAACTTCAAGTGCTCGTTCTACAAGATTATTAGATTTCTCTTGTACAACCTTAACGCTGGCCTTGATTGACCGTTCTAGGTCTGATTTGACCTGCACTGTTCTAGACAGCTGCGATTGACCAACGCCAATGATATCTTCCGGAGCATATTTAAAGGCTCTGATTTGGTCGTAAACATCACCCATCGCATTATCTACTTTATGCGCATCTGCCAAAATACCAACAGCCACACCTTGCGAAATGTAACGACCTACATTATCCCTAAATAGTCGAGACGGTGAGTGGATGCGAGCTTTAGCCTGCGCCGCTCTCTCAGCCTGAGCCACAAGGGCATTTGCTGCGGCTGTTACGGCCCAAAGAGCTGAATACATACCTTGAGCCAGACCTTGGCCAATCATAGCCCCGACATAACGCATAGTTGCGGCTCCAGACATACCAACAGAACGAGCGGCATTTACCAGAGAGCTCATAGCGCTCCTTACTTGCCCTCCTCCTCCTCGGATTCCTTGAGCGATATTCTGCGAGGTCTGTTGCCCAGTCTGGCGACCTTGTGAAATCATCTGACTACCAGTAGAGCGAACCACTGCAAGCATCATCTGCATAGAAGATTGAACTTGTGCAGACATTGATGCAAAGGCTGCAATCGCTGATGCCGTACTTGCTGAAATAGCTGTAATCTGGCCAGAGGCGCTTGCAGCGCTTGTTCCAACTTGCACAAAGGTAGCAGAGACTATCGTAAGGCTTGAGTTGATTGCTATAACCTGAGCACCAAATACAGTAAAGCCCATGGCAGCCTGCAATAAAGCAGGTGTGATCGTCGTTACTTGAATTCTCAATGCGGCAATAGGAGCATTGATAGCTGATAGACCAGCGATACCAGAAACGACCTGACTTGTAAAACTAGCAAAGCTTGATGCGGCTGATGCAAGAATTGAAGGTAATGTTGTGACAGCGGTCTGTAAAGATGCAATTCTAGTTGCAAAATTCGTTAACCCTGAAACTGCTGCATTAGCTTGACTTGATACCGTTGTCATGCCAACGCCGAGTGTTTTCATGGCATTTCCGGCTTGAGCCAATCCTGCTGATTTACTTGCAATATTTCCAACACCGAGCGCAACTGCTCCAAGAGACGCAGCCATATCGCCAAGATTGGTGTTAGTGATCATAACTACGCCTTGAGCAAGCAGTTTAAAACCTTGGCCAGCGCTTAAAGCAGCTCGACCAATCGAATCAAAGATACCAGATATACCGTCTAAAATGGTCCTGACAGCATTCCCAAAGCCCTCTATAACACCTTTCGCTCCGTCAAGCACGCTTTTGATGACATTGCCTAGCGTACGGAATAGATTCGCTATGCTGTCTATTATCGGACTTATCTGAGCGACTAAGGTCGTAAATGCCTCGGCTATTGATTGGAGCACAGGAGTCAAAGCCTGCGCTATCTGTACGACCGCTGGCATAAATGGAGTCAAAGCTTGCACTATCCTAACGATCGCATCTGCGACAATTTGCGCTACTGTCGTAAAGACATTGCCTATAATTTCAACAATTGGGGTAACAGCCTCAACGATGGCCGCAATACCTTGACTAAAAGCACTAATCACAGGCGGTAAAACGGAGGCGATAGAGGTTATCGCTTCCCCCAACGCCGAGACAAATGGAGCAGCTGCGCCGAATGCTTGGCCGAAAGCTACGATTAGAGGGGCCAGATTAGCCAGTGCAGACGTCACAATCGGCAGCACACCAGCTACTGTAACAATGGCTTGGGCAAAAGCTCCAATAATTGCTTTTGCTACCGTAGCAAAAGCTTCTCCTACCGCATTGATGATAGTAGCTACCCCTTGACCTTGCGTAGCAAGCAGCGCAAATCCTGCTGCTATGATGGCCACACCAGCTCCAATCCCGACTGCAGCTGTAGCTACCGCTCCGCCGAAGGCTAGGATATTGGCCACGCCTGCGGTTTGCAAGGCTGCGCCAAAAGCTAAGATGACTTGCGACAGCCCGCTTAATGCCGCTTTAATGCCAATCCCTATACCGATTGCAGCAGATTTGACTGCTCCTCCAATAGAACCGATAACAGAGCTTAAGCTACCCAAAATTTGAGCGATTTTAGACCGTCCCTGCGTAATAGCTTCAGCTGCTCCGCTTGCAGCTTCTGTTGCATTCTTTTTGAAGATGTTAAAAGGGTTAAAGGTTTTTAAAAAGTTAAAGGTTTTGAAGCCAGCAACTAAACCAACCAAACCGCCTACTATTGCCTGAATTGCTCCAGCCGGCAGCGAACTGATAAAGTTAGCTGCTACAGTTGCAGCCTGAGAAAGCCACTTCACCACATTCCCAAGGACACTAGCAAGAGTGTTTAGCTCGTTTGAGGCGGTTAGACTATTCCAGATATGACCAATAGCTCCTGCAATACTCTGGATAGCGCTGATAAAGGCAGATACCGCCCCAGTGTTAGAAAAGGCAGTCCAAAAGGCCTTAACTTTTCCTGCTAGGTTTGAGATAGTGCTGCTAGCTTTTGCTACAATCTTCTCTACATTGATACTCTCAAGGAATTTCCCTAGACCATCAGCCAGCTTGCCGAAATTTATTTTTTCTAGAGCATCAGATAGAGCATTGACAGCCTTAATTCCAAATGCATTGAGTTTTTCAAACGCTGGCATGAGCTTGTTAGAGAGACTTTCTTTTGCCCCGTCTATAGCTTGATCAACCGTCTTGAACTCAGTAGCCATCTTCTGGAAAGCGTCAGAGTTCCCTGCACGGTTCATAGCGTCAAAGAAATCCTCTGTCTTGATTTTGCCGTCTTGAACAGCCGATACCAGCTCAGCGGTAGACATCCCCATCTCTTTAGCAACTGCTGCCATACCAGCAGGAGCTTGCTCCATCATGATTTTAAAGTCCATCCAGGCTACTTTAGGCTTACTTGCCATCTGAGTAGCTTGAGTAGATAGTGATTTCATGGCTTGGGCTGGGTTTTCCGCTGAGGCTGCAAGCCCACCAAATGCCTTAACCAGACTACCAACATTCTTAGTACCGACTGCGTCAAGTTGTGAGTAGGTGCTTGCCATGTCCGAAGCTGAATAGATCGTTTTGGTTGCAAAGTCCTGCATCTCCGTCTTCGCTTTTCTTATTTCGTCAGAAGAGCGACCAAAAGCTTGTAAATTCCCCTCAAAGGTCTTCCAAGCTTTTTGCGAACTGTTCAACTCTCCGACCATTTCCCGGATGCCAGAGCCAACCATACCTATACCGGATGTGATAGCTGAGCTAACGAGGTTAGCACCTAAAACAGACTTAAACACTGATCCGAGCTTAGCGCCGCTTTCACTCAATCCGCCAAGCAAACTTTTTAATTTAGAGACTCCTGATTGAGCCTTGTTCCCATCCATTTCAACCTGGATGACAACCTTACCATCTGCCATCTATACCTCCTTTCTAATCCCAGCTATCTTCTTCAGCTTCGTCGTCGATATCTTCATCAGGCAAACGAAATTCCTTCTGGAGCTCGCGCATCTTTTGGATGTATTCCGAACTGTCCCCTTTTTGAGGCTCATAAGACCGGATTTTTAACACTTCAACAAACTTTGTGCCTTCAGGAAGCCCAACAAGAAGAGCATTAAACTTTTTCCAATGAAGTTTCCCTATCTCTTCGATTAAGTCAATTCTGTAAGCCTGCATGAACGAAGCGAAGACATAATCACCGTCATACTTCAGATTGTAGAGTCGTTTATGTGGCTCATCTGCTGAGGTGGTTTTGATAACATTTCCGGCCAAGTCATACTCGACCTCATCATCAACTTTTCTGGTCTGAATATGCTCTTCGAAGACTGCCCTCACAATTTCCATTGCTTCATCTACCGTTAAATTCTCAAAAGAGACGCCAGTCAGAATCTGCAAAGCGAGTAGCGGGCGCATGATCTCGGGAATTTCCTCATCTCCCCACATCTCAAAAAGTTTTAAGACTCTATCAAACGACAAGAGCAGCGGGAAAATCTGCTCTTCACCTTCGATTTCTAAAACAAGCTCATCTACCAGCTTCCTTGAAATATCCAACATAGCATCATGCTAGATACTTCTTGATGGTATCTTCTGAATTGCGCTCCAGGTATTCCTTTTGAATGCCAAGGATGGCCTGAAGCAAATAATTGAACGCAATCGTCGTGTCTTCGCCTGCAAATTGATACACTTTCTGGAAAGCGTCTGGGCCGAACAATCTGCTCCAGCCTTCTTCTGTGATTTCCATCGCTTGAATCGCGATTTCTTCATCGGTTAATTTGCTGATTTTTTTCCATCTTTTCGATAGATCATCACGATAACTGTCAAGGTTTTTCGCTCCCTTGTCATTTGCATTGTATTCAAGCTGAAATTCCCCAAAATCGATTGGGATGACATTACTGATTTTTTTAATTACAACCATAAAAATTCTCCTTTCAAAAAGAAAAAGGCGTGATATTTCACGCCTAAAACTTATCCTGGTACGACAGCTGATTTCTTAGGAGTGCGGCGCCATACAATCTTAAACTTGATACTTTCATTTTCAGAAGCTTCACCGTCTCCGATTTCGATTTCAGAAAGACGGGCTGGCCCTTCGTATTGGGTCTTCCCTGTAGAATCAACTTCTTTGTACCAAACTAAAAGATCATCGCCCACCGCGTCCTGTTTATCCGCGATAAAATTCTGAGCTTTGTCGTCTGTATCACGCAGACCTTCGAAAGAGCGTCCGCGTTTTTTTGATACTACCAATTCTTCAACCGTTCCATCTCCTGCAAAATCTGAAAAGTCGTCTGTCTTTTCATCGTTATCAGGAGACGATTCTTTAATTCCTTTCGCAATCCAGAGATACTCTTGTGCAGTCGGTGGAGTATCAGGAGTCGCTTCTTTGTATGGTCCGATGTAATGTTTACGTTTTACGTTTTTGTTCTTTACCATCTATTCTTCCCTTTCTATTTCGAGGCTAGCTGTAACATCTAGCAAGTAAATATAAAAGCCTTGCTCGTCTAAGTCGTTTAAGTACGGCTTATCAACTGCAAGGTTTAAAAAGTTGTATGACTTGTTTTTGCTCGGCAAATCCAAGTCCATTTTTGACAAGGCAGCATTTATCTGCCACAGTATCGTATTGTTTAAAGCTTGGTCTCTTGACTTGATCGCAATTTCAAAAGGCAGGCTGACTGTTTGTGTTCCAGCCATATCCTCGTCCTCTACTTTTCCTCCTGGCAGCGGGTAGATTGCCAACCCTTCCTTTTCGTCTAGATATCCGAGGGCGGACGGAATTTTTGATTGAATGCTTTTGATATGCTCAAGCAAGACCTCTGAAAAGTCATTATTCTGCATTATTTCACCCCCATAGCTCGCAGGCCGACGTCTGCCCATGCTTGGGCATAGAGTGGCACAGCTTTTTTATCCCATCTAGGACCTGTCCCTGGCGTCGGCTTTTGGCTCAATAATCTTTCTTTATTAGCAAAGAAGAACCTTCTTTGCTTATCTGAAAAGAAGCCTTTCCGTTTCCGGCCGTAATACACAATTCTAGCGTAAGGCTGTGCATACACGATAGAATCCTTTCTGACGTGGCCGCTAGATCGTAGGTCTCCTCTTCGTATCGGGACGAACTGCTCCATATCCAACATAGCCTGATTGGCTATAGCCAGCTTCCCTTTTGCGAAATTTTCCGGAGAAACTTTCTTTTCGACGCCCTTTAAGTCAATCTTAATCGAAACACCACCCATCAAATCACCTCGATTTCGTAAGCCAGAAGCTTCTTAGTGAATGGATGATATTGAGGGATGATGCTGCGGACAATGTAGAGCGTCCCTTTATCATCAACAACACCGCCTATAAAGCTCTTGTCTAGCTCTACAGGGCAGTATTTGTGATATACAATCACTGTTGATGGTTTATTTTCGCTCTGGTGATTGCCTGATCCGGTCTGAGAGAACGTCCTATCGAATTTGCACGGAGAGAGCAAAAGAGGCTCTGCATAAGTTTCTTTCCCCCAATCGTCCTTGCTCAATTTTTTTTGAATCGTTACGGAATCCGGTAGCATTCTTTTATCTATCATAATCAACCCTCGCAAAGCCAAATCCAGCTAATTTCAGCCAGTTTTCAGCATCTCTAGATAGATTGTATCTTTCAGCCAACGAAAGCATCTGAGCGCTGTTTTGATTACCTCCACGATAACTGACAGAGGTCCGCCCAACGGTCATGCTGGCCATTGCTTGCTTGTCCTCAGCAGTCATGATCCCTGAGCTGTCCAAATAAGCAATCTGGAAAGCTGTAGCAAGTTTGACAGCCTTTTTCCGAGCATCGTGGTCGCTATCGAAGCTATTTCGAGAGTAAAAATCCCGAATATATGCATCGATAGCGAGTTCTGCACGCTTCAGCAATTTGTCAAAATCGCCATCCACGTCAAAACCAAGCTCTTCGTACTCATCTTTTGTTAAGTAGGTCATCTACTCACCTCCTTACGAGGCGGTATCGGCCGCCTTCGCATTCTTAGCTTCTTCTTCGATGCGCTCTAAGCCATCTTCGTCGAACGCAGCCTTATACATTTTGTTGATTTTGTCCGCTTCACTTACTTGCAAGTCATAGACTTTTCCTTCGTCAAAGTGACGATCAGATTGGACCAGGTAGAAATTTGCTTTAGCTTTAAATTGTGCCATTTAATTTATTCCTCCACTTCGTAGCCTTGATTTTCAAAGGCTGAAATCATGATAGGGTCAGACAGGGTAAAAGATACCCCGCCCTTAGTCACAGTAACCGACTTCTTAGAAGAAACTGAATCTACCACTTCCTCAGTGGTTTCCTCAGTTACTTCTTGCGTTTCTACCACTTCCTCAGTGGTTTCCTCAGTTTTCTTTTTAGTCATTACTTATCCTCCCTTATGCTGATTTGTGAACATAGATAGCTTTTTTCTTGTTGTCAAGAACGAAAGCGTCATAGCGGATGCGACCCTCAACAAGCTTGCCGTTAATTCCTGGAGGGTTGTCGTGGATTTTGTAGTCTTCTAACTTCACAGGAGATGACGTGGCTACTGGGTGAGCAATGATGAACTCTACATTTTGTGGCAAACGCGATGTAGGAGTCAAAACGACTGGCAAACCGTCAATCATACCTACTTGACCTTTGATTGTGATTTCTTGACCAAGGTCAGAATTCTTCACGAAGGTTGGGTCAAGCTTGATAAGTTTGTAGAATTTAGGCGACACATGCAAGACACGACCAGCCGTTGGGACAAAAGCGTCAGTTAGCTTAACCTGGCCATCAAGAACAGCCTCATAAGCGTTGTCTTTGGTCACTGCTGCGGTTACGATATGGCTTGAGTCTGCACCGGCTACGATAGTCGCAAAACGGTAAGTATCAACTTCAGGAATAACGACTTCTGACAACTGACGTGCAAGAGCTTTACCCGCTTCCATAATTCCGTTGGTGTCTTGTTCAGACTTCTTGTCAATGGTAAAGGTGAAAGAACGATCTTTCTTGAGTACCATAGTTTGAACGGTGTTGCCAAGTTCCTCAGCCTCGCCGTATCGGTTCTGGCCGGTTGTCTTATAATCATTCATTCCTGACGTAGGAACTGAGTAGACCTTAACCGTGTCAACACCAGTAAAATCAAAATCTTGGTTAATAATTCCAGTAGATAGGGCCTCTTTAGCAAAACGCTCATCTACCTTTCCATCAAATTTAGCTGCGTAATTTACTGCCATGTGTAATATTCCTCTTTTCTTTATTTTTGATTTTATACGCTATCAAAGCCAGCGTATAAGGCTTTATCTTCTTCCGACAATTCTGTGCCAGAATCTGCAGGTGGATTCCCGCCGGCAGAAAAGCGTGGTTGCGGCTTTGCTTGCCCTTGCTCTTGATGGAACAAGTAAGGACTAGACTCCTTGAGACTGTTGATTGTGTCCTCTAATTGAGGCTTTCCATCTTCTCCTAGGCTAATTTTGTCTAAGTCAATGAACTTCATCAAGTCCTCAGAGTTGTAAGCTCCTACATCTTTCAAAGCAAGGGCTACAGCGTTTGTTTTAGTGACCTGAGCAAGGTTTGCCTCACTATCCAGTTTGTACTGGTCAAATTGGGCTTTTAGTTCTTCAAGCTGTTGTTTGCTTTCAGCACTTGCTCCCTCTTTGGCCTGTAGTTCATTGATAGCTTGGGTTTGTTGCTCAAGCTGCTGTTTTAATGTTTCGTTTTCGGCTTGTAGTTCCGATTTGGCTTGTGACTTGGCATTTTCAATACCTGCACCGTACGCTTGCATAATATTGTCAATGACAGCCTTGTCTTCGATACCTGCCTCAACTAACATTTCACGTTTAAGACTCATGTCTTAACTCCTCCTTTTTTACGTCACATGGACAAATTAAGACAGTTTTACGCCATGCTCCAGGGCAAAATAAAAACCGTCTGGATTTCCATACGGTTTATGTATTTTTGAGTAGTTTTAAGTAGTCTTTCCTACCAGTCAAGATGAGTGACCACCTCCTAAATAGTATCTAAAATATTCAGATACTCCAGCTCTTCGTATGTTTCTGCAAAAATATCTGGCTTGCATGGGTAAAATTCACCTTGCACGCCTTTGATGATATAATCTCCCTTTTTGGCCACCATATCACCTTCAAGTGTAGCAATCCATATGTTCCCAAGTCCATCGAACCAAATCTTATTCTCTGCAAAGTCAATCACTTCTTTATGGTTATTGCCGTTCCAACGCACCGCATCAACCTCAACAGGCTTCTTTCTGTATCTCATTTCTTTACTCCTTTTTGATTTTGGGCATAAGAAAAGCGCCTAGATTGTACTAAGCGCTAATTTTTACTAATTGCTTTGCCTTTTCGTAGTAAGGCGTTAGGAAGTTGATAAATCCTTGCTTATCACTTGGGTCGTGCTCCTCTAAAAACATCATCAGCTCAAAGTCATTAAGAGCGTCAAACATTTCAGGGTTTTCATTGTCCCAAGCCTTGGCAAAGTCCTCATCTTCTCCAAAAAGGGCGTTAAACTTAAAGGAGAAATCCCAAAAATTATCAATCTGACCACTGACTGCTTGCTTTAGCATGTCTAATACTTGTTGACTGCATCTCATAATGGTTTAAATCCTTTCAGTTTTTTACGTTTCATCATAGTTACTACAATATCTGTATCAGGCTCAGTGATGTAGAGGATACCGTTATAGTATCTTGCAAGTCTGCCATTCTGCTCTGATACGTAGTTAGGAGGCAGAGAAAAGGCTGTTTTGACCGTGTCATAGTTGTAGGTGAACGTGCCATCATTGCGTCTCATACGCTCTATGTAGCGAGCTATTGCGTGGTCTCCAAACACTATACCGTCATTCTTGAAATTAAAGTAAGCCTCCACTGCCAGCTGTTTCTGCTTGTCAGACAGTTTTTCTTGGATGCCCCCCTTGAAATAATTGACAATCCTATTATCATACCTCAAAGATTCCTTTTCAGAACGGCTCAGGGTTTGGAAATCACTATAAGACTTGGGCGCTTTGTTTCCCAAATTTCGTAGTATTTCAGAATACTCCTTTTTAGAGCGTTTGTCAATAGTTTTGTATAACTTTTGAACAGCGTCATCATTGTAGTAGTACTTCTCTCTAGCATAATCACGATGTAGAAACGGATGCTGTTTGAGATAGTCTCTCATGGCTCCCTGCTGGATCCTAACCTTGCTATTATATTTTTCTATCAGCTCTTTATCGCCTAATTTCTCAGCGACGTGGAGCTTTTCCTTGTTCGCTCTGATGGACCGCTCTAGCGCTCTCTGCTTAGCCTCTGCGTTGGCGTTTTCGATTGCTTGCTCTGGCGTTATCTCTGCCACGTCCTCTCCCAAATCAGGCTTGTAGTTTGCTCCTGGAATGAAAGGCGTCAGCATGTGACCGCAATGAATACCAAGACAACCGCCGGGCTTACCATATCCATAGTCTTCCAAAGATAGAATACGCTCGCCATTTTCCATTCGAGCTGGTCCGTAAGTTACTATCTGATGCTGCAAAGGTGCACACATTTCACGGGCGGAGCTTTTTTTAGAGTAATAAAAAGTATCAATGCCCAATTCTTCAGCTGGTCTCGTTCGCATTTCTCGGAAAGTTCGATAGGTTGTCGTCTTAATAACCATCCGGGCGTAGTTATCTATCTTCCAGTTTCGCCCAGCGCTATCTTGGAACCCTTGAAAACCTTTCTCTTGCCATTTCATGACCGTGTCAGAAATAGCCTTATCAGCCGTAGACAGGCCAGTAACAACTCTAGCGACAGATTGCTCAATGATACCTTGATAAGCCCCAATAACGGCTTTAGGAAGTGTCGTGTTGATTAGGTTGTGGATATCTCCGACCGCTTGACTAGCATAATCAGCAAGAATTTCTTGAATGTGGTTACTATCTCCTGCGGATCCTCTGCCTAAATCTTCCAAAAGCTGTTGTTTCGTGTCTGTGTAGAGCTTCAAACCCTCGTTTTCGACGATATAGCGCAGTTGTTCTTCGGCTACTCCAGAGTATTCAGAGATTAGCTTCAGATTCTCCTCGTTGAGCATGTGCATCTGTTGCATCTTCTCAAGTTGCCAGATGTAGGGTTGCTTATCAAGATAGACAGTACCACGTTCTGTCACACGTTCGACCACGTTATCAAACAAATCCAAAGCCAGCTGGTGATAGATGTCTGCCACGTTGCTAGCTTGAAGTAGCAGTTGCTCGTCATTGAATTGAATTGGTGGTCTCTTGTTTCCTTTCATTTAGCATCCTCTCTAGCAATGTTCCTGACTTTTCCATGAAGAGCTTGGCAGGGTTTGGAGCTAACGAGAAAATCCTTGAAATTATGTTCATTTAATCACTCCCCGTACAAGTCAATGTCTTCTTGCGTTCGCTGGCTGTTAGCCGTGTCCATCGTCTCCTGATTGATTGCCTGGATCATCTTCTTAGCTTCGACCTCTGACATGTTAAATGCCTTTTGGATAGCGTGAGCCTTGCTGACAATGCCACTAGCCAAAGCTTTAGTCCAATAGTCAAGCTCGTTGTTCTTGTCAGTGAAGACACCATCATCCAGATTGATTGCAATCTTCTCCATTTGAGGGATCGGACCATTGTATAGCTCGTAAAGACTTCCAAGCTCGCAGATCGAAATGATCAACTCTTTCAGCGATTGCTCGACCAAGCTGACAATACTGTTTCTCATTTGGTAAGTGTCTGAGTTCTCGCTGACAACCTCAGTAGCTGTCTTCAAGCTCTGGCCGTCAAACGTAAACATACCGGCAGACACACCTAAAAGCATTTCAAAGAGCGCTAGGCCTTCGTTGATACTCTTGATGTAGTCATCTGCTCTGATTGCTGTTGTGAGGTCAGTGATGTTTCCGCCATCCATGTCGCTATTCGACAAGCGCAAGTAGACATTTTGCTCAGCGTCAAAGCGCTTGACGATGTTAATATCACCGTCGTCAGATACCATTCTGGTTTCTGTCAGATTCTCAGGAACAGCCACTCGACGTTGGCCCATCTTGACTTCCCATTTGAACTCATCATAAGTCGTATTGATAAAATCAATCGTACTCTTGGCATTATCGAAGATAGATAGACCTAGGGGCGAATTGATGTCCTTGTTGTTCATCCCGGGCGGTTTTAGGTAAGAAAAAAGCGGCCTTGTTAGACCGTCAAGTTCAACTTGTTCTTCTAGATCCTCGTAGACTTCTGCCAACGGCACACGCACACCAACTTGTTCAGAGCTTTCAGACCTGTATAGCTCGTTTGAAATGATGTACTTCCCATCCTTGCCCCATTCGTGAAACTCAATTAAGGTGTAGTAGATGTTCTTCTGGCCTGCTGATTTAATCGTTTTAGTCACGATACCAGCGCTTGAAACGTCTTGGGTGTTAGATTGAAGCGGTAGAAAGACAGGCGCTTGAATAAATGACACTCGCACTCGTCCGTTGTCTACATAAGGGCGCATAGCAAGACCACCCAGGGCTAGACAACTTTCAAGGTATCGCTCAAAATTCTTGTTAAAGCGGTCGTTCTTCAATGTTTCTTGGATGAATGCGTCCGCTTGTTCATCATCCAACTTGATTGTTGCCTGCTCGTTAAAGACCAGACTAGCAATCTTCTTGGCAGCGGTCCGAGCAATTGGCAAATGAGTCGCTTCTCTTTGCTTCTTGATGCCGTCCGTATTCATGTATGTTATCTTCTCAATCTTGCTCTGATAGTATCTTAGATTCTCATTGATTCGACGATACTCTGCGCTTGTCACTGCGATTTTAGGATGGTCTGTGATACTTGCGAGACTTTCTGTAGTCATTGCGTACTGTCCTCTCTTAAATAGATTTTTGACAAATTGTATAATGCCCATTCATCGGCTCCTTTTTGCTAAAAATTGGCGTAACGTTTATAAAATACGTTCACACTATATCTAAATTCGTCCATCGCGTGGTTATCTTTATCAATCGGTTTCCCATTATCATCACGACTGTAAAGACCAATCTCTTTCAAAAAGTGATAATGATCATACTCTTCTTCTGAATGATTGATAAGCAGGAACTGACCTGAAGAGATGATATTCTGGCCGCGCTCAATCCCTACCTCGATACCTTTTGCCTTGCTGCTAACATCATGGGCATTGTTTAAGGCTCCTCTTGTCCGGATGCCTAGCTTATGCAATTCCTCTCGTAAGGATCTACACGCTGGGTCAATCCAGACATCGGTATAGCGCATTTGATACTTGCTAACACACCACTGGATAAATGCTCGAAGCTCGACTGCATAGGTAGACATAGCCTTGACTTGGCCAGTCTCAGCACCACTGTGATAGTAGTGGGCTACACGGTTGAGCCTAAAGAAAGTCTTATTGCCCTCTCTATGTTTAGTAACGATGTTACAAGACATCGAGGTGGCGTCAGATTGTCCACCGTCGCCATTGAAATACATTTCTACAGGTTCGCCGACTAAACTATCCTTGATATTCCTCTCTAGGTCAAATAGGCCGTATATGACGCCTTGAGGCATAACTCTTTGACCGAGCACGTCCCGTTTGTAGAGATAAGGATTCTTTTTCAGCGATTGAATAATAGACTGCTTACGCTCCTCGGACAGAATTGGATTGTCGTCCATGGTCCAATGAGTCCAGCGTGTATTTTGGACATCAAAGACATCTTTAATAACTGGATGCTGAGGAGCTGGAGGGTTTAGATCAGCTAGATGATACCTGAGCTTGGCCGCCCAGGTCCGTCTGAACGCTTCCTGAATAAAATCCATGTTCAGTAAATTGATTTCACAAAAGACTACTGAGCCAAGCGACATACCAGTGATAGCCCCAACGCTATTGGCTTTACCGCCCCCCTTATAATAGACGCGCTTTGTTCCGTTTGGTGTATCGATTAAGAGGTGGTCTCCGTGCTCGTCGTGCCTGATTTTACAGTTTCCGTTGAAGATATGCATTAAACCTGTGCCGTCGCCGTCAATAAAAAGACGGTAGGCTTGTTCCTGGTTGTATGCAGCAATGAGATGATTCTCGTCTGGCGACTCAATCAAATACCTGGCATAGCGAAAATGACCAGCGGTTGTCTTGCCGCTTCGAGGAGTCCCCTCGTTGACTTCCAACTCATAATTAAAAGGCCTGCGAATGATGTCGGATTGTTTGTTTGAAAACTTAATCTTCAACTTCGTCACCGCCTTTGACTGCATTCAAGAGAGCTTCCATAAGACTTGTATCAGACTTAGAGCCTTGATTGCTTTCAATCTTGATCTTGAGTAGTTCAATTCGCTGTCTCTGCTCTTCGGTTACAAGAGACGATCGTGTTAGCTCGTCGTAAGTCTTAATCATACTTTTAAGCTCTGCCTGAGCCCTTGCTATTGCTGCTAGAGCCTTACCTTGCTTATCCCAAGCCGTATGAATCTCATAACTTGCGCCACCTTTGGCGGTGCTAGCTATAAGCAGACTAGTAGTATCATCTACATCTTGCACATGCAGAACGCGTTGTGCATGCAGTAGATTAGCATAGGTCAGCGTGATATTTTCCCAAAGAATCTCTATAGGCTGTTTCTCTGAAACCTCCTGAGCTATCTCATACACCTCTTGAGGTAGATACTTAGCAAACAAGCCATGTTTGAGGGCGTTGGTGTTTCCTTTAGGTGCTCCGTGCCCGTCTGCATTCTTATTCCCTTTGGGTGCACCTCTTGGAGTTTTGGGTGCACCCTTTTTGTCACGGCTCCATTTGTGCCTACGTTGCCATGATTTGACCGTGTTAATTGAGACATCATGCTTGGTAGCAATGTCTTTGTACTTCATGCCTGCCTCATAGTCTTTGCGTGCTAGTTCACTTTTCTCCATGCCCTCCTCCCTGCTTTGTTTGTTTTGAGAAAAAGAAAAGGGCAGACACTTCATAGGTGCCTTACCCTTAATTCTTGATACTACCATTCTAACAGATTTTAGACTTCATGCCTGTACAATCACTATCATTTACTATCAATTCTGTAAGAATAACATCAAGCTCATTCACTGCCTGCTTTTTCAAGCGGTAATAAGTAGGTGAGCTCATACCTCCCATACTGTCACAGATGTCATCGACATACATTTTGTTGATGTAGGTCATCCTCAAGATAGTTCTGTGCTTTGGATTTTTAAGCTTATTTATAAGCCTACCAAGTTCAAGTTTCCTATCAATAACTTCCTTGGTATCTTGCTCTATCGCCTCTTTCATCACGATAAGCTGAGCATAGACATCATCAACTTTTCTGGTCTGGCCGCCTTGAACTTTAACATCTGACCATTTGGGACTTGAGAGCAAGCCTGCCTCAAGCTCGTTGATTTCATCTATACGGCTTTGGATGTCCATGTCCAGATCCTGCAACTCTTTCAAGAGCTCTTTAGCCTTGTTCACTCTCTGTCTCCTTTTTATGGTATAATAGTCTTTGCGAGAAAACTATTAGCTGAGGCAGAGAGCCTTGGCTTTTTTGTTTTTCATCGGTTTAAAATCTTGACCACCTCATCGATTTCGAGAGGTACCCGCACATGCTTTTCCTCGTGCGAAAGGAATTTAGGAATTTTAAAATAGACGATCGTTTGATTTGGTGCCACTTGTTTCATTGTATCAATGTATTTCACCAAATCTCTATTGAATGCGATATTGCCTAACAGGATGAACCTTGGCAAAGCCTGTCTAATCAGCTTAGGTCTTCCAGAATATGGATATTTTCTAGGTCTCATTTTTTACCTCACAAAAGTCAATTTCACCAAGTTTTAACTGATACAATTTACCACCAAAGCGAACAACTACAACTGGATATGAAACCTGTCCAGCTCTATAACCACCAACCATTGGGCTATCTCCATGAGTATAAGAATATTGAAATACTCCAATAAAATCGGCTCTTTCCCAATTTTTACCTATTTTTGCCAAGCAAGGCTCTTGAGTTTCTGTCATAATAACTTCCTCCTACGCCTCTACTACTGGAAAGTGGATTTTTCCAATAACTAGTGACCCTACACTGTAGTAATAGCCACCATTGCCATCATCAGCCTCACATTCTGCTAAAGCTATTGGATTTTGATTGTGGTAAATAGTGACCGTATTCTCACAAGTGGTCCCGTCGCCATTGTCGAATTTTGTGGGTTCTCCGATTTTTACATCAGTAATGACTGCGTCTAGTGTGACATTCTTGAACTCTCCACCTGCTGAGGCACAGCAATCACTTTCAGACATTTCAATAGTGACCTTTGTGCCATCTTCAAGCAGTAGAAAGTCTTTATCCCATTTCACGATACGCTTGTAGAGTAACAATTCTTTAAGTTCTTCTAGTGAACCATAACGCTCATCTTTGGTGCCCCACATGGAGCACCAATCTGGGATTTCAATAGTTTTGGTCATCTTAATTACCTCTGTTCTTTAAATATTCTTGATTTTCATAGATGTTGCCCATAACTTCATTTTCTTCGATTTCAGACCACAGAGGCACTGCGTCATTTCCTGTGTCAATTACCCAAGTTCCTTCAAGCTTCTTGACAACTCCTATCAATTCCTTGTCATACTCATAGTAACCTCCTGTTTCATCAGCTCTACCAACAAATCTAGTGGTTTTCACAACATCCCCCTCAAAGATTTCTTTTCTTGGCTCTGAATTATCCAAAACATCTGTAAAGCGCATTATTTCGCATTTTTCCCAACTATATTCATCATGACAGGTATCACAATCTAAATGCTGACAGCCTCTAACTGTTACGGTCTTATCTCTGTAGTCTATATAGACAATATCTTCAGGCCAAAACATCTTAGACAGCTCTTTCGCAAATACTCTTATTTTTAACATCATTTTCCAACTCCTCTCAAATAATCAGGAATTTCATCCCCTACACTCAAACTCTCGTACTGCTCCTTGGTCACAAGAAACTTTCCGTACGCTCCAGCTGTAACCGTGTAGCGACCCTCTATGATTTCCTTGTCCGTGATTCTGCCGTGCATCTCAGCACCTGCATTGTCTGCCTTGTGAATGATAATAGGCCGAACCTCGCTTTTAGCTTGGTTGTACCCTGATTGGTACATCAGATAGCCATATCCAATCCAGGCAGCCATCGCAATTAGCAAGCTAGCGGCAAACTTTACACTGTCTTTAATTAGTTCCATTCCATAACCTCTATTTCCACCTCGATACGAGGGTTTAGACTGTAGAATTTGCCTACATCATGCAAAGCTATCTGACCATCGTCCTGAAAGACAATTCCGCTCATGCTGTCATATAGTGCTTTTTCGTAATTATCAATATCAGGCTTCTTTCCTACTGGAATAATCTCGTCCAGGAGTGCCTGCTGATTCCTTTTGACCTTAGAGATGTATTGGGGGGGCTTGATGTAAAATCTCACCCTCGCCCTCAGCGCTCCCTCAAGCATAGGCTGACCCCAGTACTGATTAGCAACCAAAAACTGGCATTGATTACGCCATACTTTCATGTCACTGTCCTCGTAAGTCGTGGTAAAATTTCCACGTCTCGCAAATCTTGGCCGTGATTGTGGCTTTGGTTCAATATTCAGGACAAGTTTCATAGCAAGACTCCGTGGAATCCCAATTCTTCAAATAGATTCTTTTTGTTTTCTTCAATAAATTTAAAGAGAGTCTGAACTTCTTTGGTATCTTTTGCAAATTCTCCGGCTGCATAGGCGCTATCCAAAATCATATCAACAGATTGCTTAGCTTCTAGCACCAGCTTGTATTCAGGCTCGAATAAGTCGCCGTTTTCGTCGAGTGATAGCTGTCTATCTTGTTTTACAAATTCTGCCACTGGACTCCACAACGAACTTCCGACAATTTCGATATTCTGTTCTGTTTTGCTTGTTACGATTGTAAAAGGCGTGTTAATTACCGCTGTTTTTTGCATTTGTTGCTCCTTCAAAATAATAATAATTGCTTCTTTGGTTGATAGTTCATCCAAAAAATTTCTGTTCTAGGTAAGCCATGCTCTGCAGTAGCCGCAAACTCAACTCTTTCCCAGTTTCTCAGTTGCTTGTTATAAAGTTCACTGTCATAACCGCTTAAGAGAATTCTTGCCCTAGATTGGTTCAGGATATCCAGCAATTCCTCGTGATCATGGTCTTCCATTTCCACCGTGTATTGCTTTCTGGTTCTTGTGCTGAGGAGGTAAGGCGGGTCTACATACATGCAGACATCTTCCCGACTGTATTTATCTATCAATTCAATCGCTGGCCGACATTCGATTTGAACTTGTTTTAATCGTAGAGTCATTTCTTGGATAATTTTAGGTAAATCATTCCAGTGCCTAACCGCATAAGCCTTTTCTCGACCATTAACATCATTTTTCCAACCAGATTTTTCCGTAGGACGAAAGCCGTGGCTCATAACAGAGCGTATGACAAAATTTAGAGCTTTATCAATCTCATTCTCTGGTCGAACTTCCCAAGCTTTGTCATAAATTTTTCGACTGTACGGAGTCAGAAAGATTTTTTCGGCCAGTGCTTCAGGTTCCTGTTGTATTACCTCAAAAAGATTGACGACATCATCATTCAGGTCGTTGACTGTCTCAATCGCGCTAGGCTGTTTGGTAAAAAGTACCGCACCACTACCAAAATAAGGTTCTAGGTAGGTTTTGTGCTCTGGCAATAATTCTACAATCCTATCAGCAAGATTCCATTTGCTGCCTGGATATCGTAAAAGAGATTTCATTTTTCAAAAAACGCGACTGCCTTTGTTTGAGTTTGGCTAAATACGGGCAGTCGCTCGTCCAAGGTCACATGACCGTTTTTGACGTTTCTAGTTCGCTTTTTTCGTGGTTCACGGCACGTTATTTTTTGAGTTGTTTCCAAAATGGAAATTGTTGGTTTTGGGCTATTTCTTATCTTTTCTAGCGTTGCTTTCGCCGATAAAATATCCTAGCAACAGCCAAACCAGCGCCATTCCGGCATCTTTAATAAAATCAATCATTTTCTTTCCTCGCTTTTTCAAATTTAATAATCACTTTCAATCCAGTCACTCGCTGGATTTCTTCGTCTGAAGCATCTTCTTTCAGCAGCTTCAGCGCGACGTCTTCCATACTGCGAAACGCCCCGATATATTCGTCAAAGCTTCTGCACGTTCCGCAGTAGTCTGGCTCTTCATAGTGATCCAGCGTATACCAGCCGCCTAAATGGTTCTCGTAGAGATAGATCATCAAACGCCTCCGATCAAGTCATTCAGACTTACTACCAAATCCAGTTTTTTCTGGCTACGGCAATAATCGCAATGTCCGCATTTCTGAGGTTTGACCTGGCCTTGGATGACTTGCCAGACGTGCACGATATTTTCTTTAATACCAGCAAAACCTTCTTCAAGCCACTCCTCATCAATTTTCAGGATTTCCTTGTCAGGAACCGCTTCTTTGCTGACCGCGACAATCAGAGGTCTAAAATCCTTATCTAACATCTGCTTCAGCAACTCGCGGTAAAGAGCTAGCTGTCCATGATAGCCAAAATTCAAAATGTTGTTGACGGCAGCTGGAACTCGCGTTTTTAACTCTGAGTTCCATTCCTCAGCGTAAATAGATTTCATGGTTTTTAGATCCACGAAATATCCGCGGCTAAGATTGATGCTATCAACCTTACCTTTCACCGGCACACCTTCGACAAAACCAGTCACGATCATTTCCTTTCGCACGTCGTCGTCAGAAAATCCGTCATAGAGCCGCTTAAATCCTTCATCGCTATCCAAAGCGTTGATAACCTCTTCTGCTAATTCAAAGTCTTTTAGCAGACCATAAGGCTTCCTGCTAGAAAATAACGCTGACTTGTTTTCCTCTTTGAATTTTTCGTGCGCTTCAAGACTTTCAAAGCGACTATGTACATAATTCCCGAAAATCAGAGGCTTTTTGTCTCGTTTATCCTCCCAGCGACCTTCATCTATCGCTAACGCTCTGGCTTCACAAGCTAAATACTGCTTCATGCGAGAGTTCGATAGCCAAGTTTTGTCTTCGTAATAATTTTCTTCGGTTAATTTTACAAGTTCCATCTATCTTCCCTTTCTAAAATCAATTCTATCCCCTCTAATTTCGTCTCTGCGCTATTTTATGGATTAGCTCGATAAAATATATACCGAATTTTCAAAATGGCGCAGAGAGCGTTTTAGAGGTGTTAAGAAAGGTCTTCTAAATTATCAAATAGATTTCCTTCGCTTGCTTTGATTTCTCCAGTTTCTGGATCAACAAAATCTGGAACGTTATCTGTAGCCGAATTTTGAACATCATCTTCAAGAGGCGTGACATCTTTAGCTTGTTCTGCTTCCTCTGGAGTGCCCAGCAAATCAGAGAGATTTTCTGGTTCTTGAGGTGTGATGTCCTTTGCTCTCTTCACTTCATTTACATTTGAATCCTCATTGTCGGCTAGAATAGCCTTTTGTAATTCGATTGAAAGCGGCGCATACTTGCTCAAAAGCTCTTTTATCAGCGTTTTTTGAGCCATGGCGTCAAATTCAGTTTTCCAAGGTGTCCCTGGTTTAAAATCACCAGTTGTCTTGTCGTAAGTTTTGGAATATTTTTGAGCATGTGCTATGACCTTTTCTTTTTTCCAGAAAATCATTTTTCGGAATCCATTGATCAATTCCAAGCTTGCAAAATATCCTTCAACCTCTCCGCTATCAACTTGTTCATCCGTTAGATGCAATGTGCCGTAAACTTTGTCGTATCGCAAGAATTCTTCTTTGTAGACAACATCGCAGTTTATATTCCTGATTTGCCCGCTCCGTTGAGCCAATTGAATGAAACCTTTATAGCCCATCTGGAATTGAGCTTCATTTATTTTCACCCAAGTATTTCCACGCTTCTCGCTTCGGTTATAGGGTACTACATACGCCATCCCGAGGCTTGGCTCAATCGGCAGCTTCAAAGTCGCTGCTTTCATAGCGGCATTCATGATACTTGTATTTGTGGCTTGGGCCAAATAACTATTGTTATTTATAATCGACAATAGACTTGCGACAAATTGTGATTCACTCCCGTCTAATACCGACTTAAATCTCTCTAACGCTGCCGGGCTTTTAAATGCCTGTTGTGGTGTTAGCGTGTCAAATTTAGCGATTTCATTAGTCATTTTCTTCTCCTTAAACCCTCATTGTCATTCTGCGTCTACTTTGTTGCTTCAGTTCGTCCAAACTGTTTCTATAATCATCAATAAGTCTTAGATTGCTGTCGATAAATTGCTCGACTACTCTGTTCAACAAGTCTTTTGATGTAGAGCCTTCGAGTTCAGCTAAAACTTCAATCAATTCTTTTTGTTTCGGCGATATTTCGACCCTGATATAACTTCGCCCTTTGTTTGAAGGTATATTCGTCATCTTCTTCTCCTTTTTGTCTGTTTCAAGTTCCAATTTTCACGCTTTAAGCGTCTGTTTTCGGTGGTTAGTGAGATAATCTTGTCCTGCTGCTTGTCGATGATCTGGCCGAACTCCTCGCCTAAATGAGCGTAAGCTCTGCGCCATTCGGCGATTTCTGCTTGTAATTCCTCAATCATACATCATCCCCCACATAGACCCAGCTACTCCCATTCCAGACCCAATTGTCCGGATCAGGGCGCTCAGGTTTTTCAATCGGTGGCTGCAGCGCGTCTATCCTGTCATAATTAAACATGAGCGTACACCTTCCCGAGCTCGAGGACTCGCTTCACATATCTAGCCTTGGATTCTAAACCTAGATCCAATAATTCATTTTTTTCTTCATGGTTGGCCAACAGCCACACCCGATTTTCAAGCTCAACTCTCGTCATCTTCTTTTACCTCTTCCTTCGTTTCTTCTACCTCTTTGACCATAGTCTTCTTCAAGCGAGCTGTCGCTTCGTCAACTGATTTACCTTTTAGGACATCATCTAAAAGATGGCTCGCGTCATGCATCGCCTGAGCTTTCGCTTTGGCTGTTTCGTTTTCTGGGAAAAGGCCTATTTCCTGGCCGAGTAAAAAGGCAAGGCTGAAATCGTGCATTTCTCTCTGCAGTTGTTTTACTTGGTTAAGTGTTTGTTGTGCTTTAAACATATTATTTCTCCTTTGCAGCCAACAACTCTTGATAGAGTTTTAGCAATTTTCCTTGACGTTGCCATTCGTCAAAAAGGTGTCTATACGCTTTTCGGGTTTCTATCAATTCGTCGTTTAGTTCAATTGCCAAAGAACGCCAGCGCTCGGCTTCATCCGGCAGAGTGAGAACCTCTGGTTCTTCCGTGAAAAAGTAATTTTTAATTCTGTCAATCAATCTCATTGATTAAATCCTTTCTGTATAGATGCCTTTTATGACATTGTAGTAAGTATGACCTGCTGGGATAACATAACCAGTCAAGTCTTCGATGACGGAGCCATCTGCCATTATATTGATAATGCGTGGTTCCCATTTCTTTTTATTGCTTTTCATGATATAATCCTTTTGTAAAGTATTTTTCGTTAGCGCCTGATTGCCGTCAGGTGCTTTTTGTCGCCTTCTAATCAGATTTTTCTGTCTCGTTTTGAGTTTTGGCAATAAAGTCTGAGTAGGCTCGGTCAAACGCTCCTAAAATTTGAAGATCCACGGCCACGTCGTCGACTTCAAGGATATCTGGTGTAAATGTGACGGTGGCTTTTGGTTTTTTGTCCGCTGACATTTCTAACTTAAAATCAGTAACGCCACGCCCTAATTCCCAGTCATTGATTTTCACTGAATATCCTGACGAATTAAGAGATTGCCCCTCGGTAGGTTCCTGCTTAGGTTTAATACTTAGTTTTAATTGTTTCATGCACACTCCTTTCAAATTCTGCAAAGTCCTTTATTAGAAATTTTAAATTTCTCTCTTTTATTTATTTAGAGGAGTAGGACTTGTTGTTAGTTAATATTTATTGTTATTTAATACTTGTTGTTAGTTAATATTTATTAGTGCCTTATTTTACTTATTTGTAAAATACAGATTTGTAAAATACAGATTTGTAAAAGTCGGAAATGTAAATATCAAACTGTGGATAACTTTTGTAAAGTATCCTCCAATCTCTGCAACATAATCTCAAATTGAAAATCGGTAATTTTGATATCTGAGAAGAATCTGAAAGTCTGAACTCCTCGGCCTCTACCAAGGCTTTTTTTGACAACTCGCATATAACCAGCATCCTCTAGTTTTTTTAGATGACGGTCTATCATGTCACGACTAACATTTAATCGTTTAGCTATTTCCTCTGGATAGACTAGCCAATTCTCTTTATTGCTGAGAATAACCATCAATATCCCAATTGTGGCAGGTTCAAGTTTTGGATCTCTCAGAAAATCATTTTTGACTGCTGTATAATCATCCGTTGCATTTCTGAAAGATTAGTTGAACATTCAAGTTTTTAAAATTTGTCATACGCTCTCCTTTCTAAATTTGGTATAATAAAAATAATAAAATGATTGGAGAAATCTTATGGAATATCAAGTTCTTATTCAACCTGCAATTAGTGTCATTCTTGCAATAATCTCAGGGTTATGGTCGTATGCCGCATCTAAGGCTAACAATAAAGCTGAGATTGAAAAACAAGCTAAAGAACATTCACATATTGTTGAAAAACTCGAAAGAGAATTTCATTATCAGATCGATACTCTCATACAACAACATGCCTTGGAGCTTGAAAAAGTCAAGCAAGCTCATGAATTACGGTTGCAAGAACTTGAGAAAGTGTCCCAACTCGATGCCGAAACCGACAAGGCTATGAAGATGAATGATCTTGCCTACAAGGTTTTAGCAGGCGAGGTTGATTTGGACAAAGCTTTAAAATTAGCTGATAAAGCTAACAGTCATAAACAAAACCTAAATAAAAAATTCATTCAAAAGACCTCTAGAAAATCATAAATTAAGTTTATTTCTAATTCTTTCAAGCTCATCATCTTGTATTTTTTTATACTCGTTGATGAGCTTTTTTCTGTATCTTTTGCTAGCGTAGTACGTAGCAAAGCCGATGATAGTATTGGCAATGATAGTAAAGCAAAACCATTCTAATTCGTTCATATTCGCCCCTTTCTAACCTGTTAAGCATCCCTGATTAAGGAATTTATTGATAAAATACTGTTGTCCTTTGCCTGTGACCTTTGGTGTCTTGTTAACAGTGATATGTCCATCTGCGTGTTGCACGTTTGTTTCCTTGATTTCAAAGAGTTTCAAGTCCATGCTACGTTGGGTTGGCATATTCCAATCTGATCCTTTACGTTTAATCAGGTAGCCATTTTCACGCATCCAAGAAAAGAGGCGATTGGCACCGATTTTGTAGCCGTTTTGGCTAATGAGCTTGGCAAGTTCACCGACCAAAATAGATGTGTGACTTGCACTTACTGCGTCTGCAAAGAGGACTTTGGGTTTGTCCGCTTCAATCTGCGTCTCCAGTTTATGAATCTTCTTATCAGCCATTAGCAAGGCTCTTGCCATGATTTTCTCAGGGCTATTAAAGTCTTTCTCTACTTGTATAAAGTATTGTCGGACTTGTTTGCCTCGCTCCGTTCGCTGGATCATAGCGATTTCTTTGGCCATGTCTAGCTTGATGACGTGGTCAGTCGTGTTTTGGCCTGTTGAAGAGGTGAGACATTTTTGGGTCACCTTTAAAAAGTCCTCGTTTTCATTAAAGCCGTATTCAGTCATGCGACTAAACCACTTCTTATATTCTGTTTTGACTTCCAGAACCTCATGTAGTTGTCTTCCTGACACTACTGGCTCATGGTTATCATTCAGAGTTACGTTGATGAGTTCATTCATGTTTGCTCCTTTCTCTTATATGATTTTAAATCATATAAGGTTTAAAATTTTTATGTCTCCTCCTTATTTATTCCAAGAATGTCATCAGTAGACACATTGAAAAACAAAGCTAGACTAATGAGATACTCACCTGAAATTTTTGTCTGATCTTTCTCCCAGTTGCTAATAGATGTCTGAGTAACACCTAGTTTTTTTGCTAATTCACGCTGTGACATCTTATTATGCTTAGCCCTTAATTCTGCAATGGTTACCATATATAAGTTGCTCCTTTCTAAAAGATGATTATATTTTATATGATTTTAAATCTTATGTCAAGTATTTTATATGATTTATTTTCTCTTTTTTTAAGAAAATAGAAAAATTTATATTTTATTTAAAACTTTTTTCTTATATAGTTGATTTATAATCATAGTTTTGATATAATTTACTTATCAAAAGATGAAAAAAGGAGGTATCCTATGAAACAATTAGGAGACCGAGTTAGGAAGCTGAGAGAAGGTCGTAATATGACTCAGACCGAACTTTCAGAAATGCTTGGAATGAAAACCTATACCACTGTTTCAAAGTGGGAAAAAAATGAAAATTTCCCAAAAGGCAAAGACTTAAAAAAACTAGCAGAGATTTTTGATGTTACATCAGACTACCTTTTGGGACTTACAGATAGTAAACTCAAGAAAATTACAACCCAAAGCGAAAAAACTGAAATTATTTCAATTTATGACCAACTAGAAGAGCCTAGACAAGAAAAAGTCCTTGACTTTGCCAAGGAACAACTTGGTGAGCAGGAAAATTCTAAGATTGTTTCTATATTCGAAAAGATAAGCAATGAAGATTATATCATTGACTACGTCGAGGGGTTGGTTGCTGCAGGCCATGGAACATTTCAGGAAGACAATTTGCACATGGAGGTCAAGCTCAGAGCTACTGACGTGCCAGACAAGTATGACACTATCGCTAAGGTAGCAGGTGACTCAATGGAGCCGTTGATAGAAGACAATGACCTGCTCTTTATCAAAGTTGCTAGTCAAGTCGACGTGAACGATATCGGTATTTTCCAAATTAACGGTAAAAACTTTGTCAAAAAATTAAAAAGAGACTACGACGGCTCCTGGTATTTGCAAAGTTTGAACAGTGGATATGAGGAAATTTACTTGACGGAAGACGACGACATCCGTACAATCGGAGAAGTCGTAGATATTTATAAAGTTTAAACAAAAGGAGAACGCATCATGAAAAAATTAAAATTGTTTGGAGGTGGCTTTTTAGCCCTTGCTGCTCTTGGTTTCGTGTTGCAGGCCTTAGGTCTTACACCAAAGACAGAAACCCCTGAGACTCCCACGGTGGCCGTTCAGAGTTCAACAACTGAGACAGAAGAAAAGACCTCAGAAAGCACAGAGACTACTGAGGCTAGTTCAGAAGGTGATAAAAAACTACCACGAGTTACAGCTGACCAAATGGCTAGCTTTATTGACTATCTAAAGCAAGACCTAACAGATAAAGGCGTGGACATTGCTACCTATACCTTTTACAATAAGGATACTATTCTTTATGTGACAGTTCCGAATGAGTATAAATATTATTCAAAAACCGACCTACAGGCATTTGCTGATGGATTGAAAGAGAAAGAGCATGAGGCTTTTAATGTTTGGGCTGCTATAAACGGTGTAGACTTTAATTCCTACCCTATGTTACACATTAAAACTGATGACGGTGACGCTCTAGCTTCTCAAAAGATGAACGGTGATATGAAAGTAAAAGTGAAATAAAACAAAAAAAGCCCCACGCTCTCAAACTTTGGCGAGTCTGAGCGTAGGGCTGGCTTACAAGAAAGGATTTTCATGGAGATAACCTCGCATGATCTCTTTTCTTGTACCTATTTTATCAGAAAAGGGGTACAAATACAATGATTACAACAAATAAAGTGGCTATTTATGTCAGGGTATCAACAACAAAGCAGGAAGAAGAGGGGTACTCTATCGACGAACAAAAAGCTAAGCTCTCTAGCTACTGCAACATAAAAGATTGGAGTGTCTACAAGATATATACTGATGGAGGATTTTCAGGATCTAACACAGAGCGTCCAGCGCTAGAAAGACTCATCAAAGACGCTAAAGAAAGAAAATTTGATACTGTCCTGGTCTACAAGCTAGACCGTTTGAGCCGTAGTCAAAAAGACACTCTCTACTTAATCGAGGATATTTTTATCAAAAATAGGATAGAATTTTTAAGCCTGCAAGAGAACTTTGACACTTCTACCCCTTTTGGTAAGGCTATGATTGGGCTTTTGAGCGTATTTGCTCAGCTTGAGAGGGAGCAAATCAAGGAACGCATGCAGCTAGGCAAACTTGGCCGCGCCAAGGCTGGCAAGTCTATGATGTGGGCTAGGACCTCTTATGGATACGACTACCAAAAAGAGACAGGAACAGTGACCATCAATGAGTTGGAAGCTGTCGCTATTAGAGATATTTTTGAATCCTACTTATCCGGAATGTCTATCACCAAGTTACGAGACAAACTTAATGATAAATACCCAAAAACTCCAGCGTGGCACTACAGAATTGTTAGAGGAATTCTGGCTAATCCCGTTTACTGCGGGTATAATCAATACAAAGGGCAAGTCTTCCCTGGCAATCATGAGCCTATTATCACCGAAGAAGCCTTCAATAGAACTCAAGAAGAACTTAAAATAAGACAACAGAGAGCTGCAGACAATTCTAATCCAAGGCCGTTTCGTGCTAAATATATGTTGTCTGGCATTGGACAATGTGGTTATTGCGGGGCGCCACTTAAAATCCTTATGCGTAGGACTAAAAATGATGGTACTAGGCGTATCGACTACGAGTGCCATCAAAGACACCCTAGGAAGGTGGCAGGCGTGACCGTCTACAACAACAATCAAAAGTGTGACTCCGGATTTTACAATAAGTCTGACATCGAGGAATATGTCTTGAAAGAAATCAGCAAACTACAGCATGATGACGAATATATCGAAGAGCTATTTGCTGAGCAGGAATTTTCCATAGATCGAGAGGCTTACCAAAAGCAAATTGATGCCTTGTCGAATAAAATCAGTAAACTGAATGATCTATACATAGATGACCGCATCACATTAGACGAATTACAGATAAAAGCTGCTGAATTTTCTAGCCAGCGAGCTGTGCTAGAGGAAGAGTTAGACAATGACCCTGCAATCAAACGGCAGAAAAGAAAAGAGGATATGAAGCAAGTCCTAAATACTGACGACATATTAACTATGGACTATGATCATCAAAAATTTATTGTTAGAACTTTGATTAACAAGGTCCAGGTTACAGCCGAGGACATTGTCATTAAGTGGAGAATTTAGAGAATTTTACTAACCATCATTCAAATCAAGGTGTCTTGTTATCTTACATATTGAAGAATTTTACTATCCATCATTTC
>NZ_RJPS01000014.1 GCF_003943505.1 Streptococcus cristatus | reverse complement strand
ATTGATATCGTCAAAGACATCCAAGAGAGCTGCCGAGGACTTAGAGTCCAAGGCTCCTGTCGGCTCATCTGCCAGCAAAATCTCAGGCTCGGTGATAATGGCGCGGGCAACTGCCACCCGTTGCTTCTGACCACCAGAAATTTCATAAGGAAACTTTTCTTGCAGCTTGTTAATTCCCAGCTCGTTGCAGGTTGTAACCAGCTTTTGCATCATCTCGGTAATAGGACGGCGAGAGAGCACTAGTGGCAGCAGGATATTATCCTTAACCGACAGGGTATCTAGCAGATTGAAATCTTGAAAGACAAAGCCCAATTTCTCCCGGCGGAAGCTGGAAGCTTGGCTGTTTTTGATGGTTGCCGTATCAGTTCCATTGAGAAAGACGCGGCCCTCAGTCGGCTTGTCCAGCATGGCTAGGATATTGAGCAGGGTGGACTTCCCAGAGCCTGACTCCCCCATGATGGCGACATATTCGCCTTTCTCCACTGTAAAGTGAATGTCCTTCAGCGCCTCCACTTGGCTGCCCTGAAAGCGGGTTTTATAAATCTTTTTCACGTGTTGTACATCTAATAAGGTCATTATGATCTCCTTTTCTATAATTCCATTTTAATACAGAAACAGCTTTATTTCCATATTTTACTAATTTTTAAATGCCAATATTTTTATCTCTGCACCAGATAAGCAATCAGTGCGATGACCCAGAGATGGGCTGGGTAAAAGACATAGAAGAAATATTTGCCCCACTTACCATTATAGCCTCTCTCGCCATTGTAGAGATGGAGGAAGGGCAAGACGGTAATAAAGGCCCAGTCTGAATTGTAGAGCATCATCGAAAGGGTCGCTCCCATGGTTGGGTAGATTTCAATGCTTAGGCAAAAGAGCAGAAAAGCCAAGACCATGTAAGAAAGAGTTCTGAGAGCAGGCTGATTGCGGAAGATATAGCTAATCAGCATCAAAGGAATAATGGTCATGCCGCCTTCTGTCAAAAAAACTCCTGCCAAACCAATTAAGACTGCCGCTCCAATCCGCAAATAGCGTTTCTCATCCATAATCTCTTCACTATTTTTGGAGAGACCAAATACAAGATTGAGCACCAGAACGCCACAGGCTAAGCTGAGAAAGATATTATTCTCAAGATGAATCCCTTTGCTATGAAAGAGCATGGTCAAGATGGTATTGCCCAGCTGCATAATAGCCGCCCAGATAAACAAGCGCGCATTGTAGGCCAAGCGGTTGCGCGTATGCAGAAAGCCTTCTACTGCGCTAAAAGCAAACCAAGCGGCTACACAGCGGGTCAGCAGGTGAAAAATCCCGTCCCAGCCCGTCGGCAAAAGCCCTGGAATCTTACCAATATGATCAAAAACCATTAAAAAGGCCATGAAAAGCTTGAGTTGGAAAGCATTTAATCCTCTTGTTTTCATTTCATATCTCCTTGTCTTCTTTATACATCTATCTTACAAAAAAAGAAAGGTCGGTACCATAACCTAACCTTTCAATTTCACTGGCCAACCTTACAAATTTGTAAGAATGCCTTATTCAAATATCATCTTCTTCTCTGAAAAGCTAATCATGACAGTTGTTCCCTGTCCAACCTGCGAAGCGATGCTAATCTGATGTCCCAGCTCATCTGCGATTTTCTTGGACAGATAAAGTCCCAAGCCAGACGATTGCTGGGTCAAACGACCATTATAGCCCGAAAAGCCTCGCTCGAAAACCCGCAGCAAATCCGCATCTTGAATGCCCAAACCGCTGTCTTTGATATAAAGCGTATCCTCCTGAAAATAAATTTCAATCCCGCCTTGGCTGGTGTATTTCAGACTATTTGACAGCACTTGCTCCAAAATAACGACAAACCACTTTTTATCTGTGATGATGGTTCGATCCAGATCATGCAGATTGAGGCTCAAGCCCTTTTGGATAAAGAAAATAGCATACTTCTTGACAATCTCCTTGACCAAGTCTTCAACATTTTCCTTTTTCAAGATCAAATCCTCGTGGAAACTCTCCAGACGAAGATACTGCAAGACGATATTGACATAGGACTCGATCTTGAAGAGCTCTTGCTCCAGCTGGTTCTTGACCTTCTTGTCCTCAATCTCTCCGACCAGCAATGAACTAGCTGCAATAGGCGTCTTAATCTGATGAGCCCAGAGCGTATAATAGTCCATCAGGTCATTTAACTTCTCCCTCTCCTCAATCGCACGGTTCTTCTTGTCCATTTCCAAAAGAGCCAGTTTCTCAAAAAGGAGAGCCTCTAAGGCTGTCTGAGGCCGACCCGAGGCATAAAAGAGCTGGTTACGATATTCCTTATAGGCACTAGCTAGATCCATTCCCAAGAAAAAGCTAGCGAGGAGAAAGGCTAAGAGCAACTGATACTCTAGCAGACTGCGCCCATCCTCGAAAATAAAGGCAAACATCCCCATAATTGAAAATACAATCAGTAAGAGCAACAAGATGAAGCGACGGGAGTACAGATGATGCTTCAAAAAGAAAAATTTATCCTGCATGTCCATTGGTTAAACCGTACCCTATCCCTTTTTTCGTCTCAATGAAATGCTTCAGACCGTGCTCCTCCAACTTCTTGCGCAGGCGGGCAACATTGACGGACAAGGTATTGTCATCAATAAAGAAATCGCTGTTCCAGAGCTCCTTCATCAAGTCATCACGCGCCACGATGCTACCGGAATGCTCAAAGAGCACCCGCAAAATCTGAAATTCATTCTTGGTCAGCGTTACAAGCTCGCCCTCATAAACCAAATCCATGGATTTAAGATTTAAAATCACGCCCTGATATTCCAAAAGACTTTGATCCGTCCCAAACTCATACGAACGCCGCAGCAAGCCTTGAACTTTTGCCAGAAAGACATTATTATCAAAGGGCTTGGTCACATAGTCATCTGCGCCCATATTGATGGCCATGACAATATCCATAGACTGGTCACGCGAAGACAGAAACATAATCGGCACCGTCGAAATCTTCCGAATTTCCTGGCACCAATGGTAGCCGTTAAAGAGAGGCAGACCAATATCCATCAGCACCAGCTGAGGCTCCTCCTTGACAAAGGTTGTCAAAACCTGCATAAAATCTTCAATCGCCACAACCTGATAGCCCCACTGTTCCAGCATTTTTTTGATCATTTGACGGATGACCGCATCATCCTCGACCAGTAAAATCTTGTGCATTCCATTTCCTCACTCATTTTTCTTACTGCTATTATATCAAATTCTCCCTTAAATCACAGAGACTTTTTTGATCTGAGATTCATCTTATTTTCAGAAAGTTTCAAGAAATCCTTCAAGGAGTATTGACAAAAATAGAGTAAAAAGATAAAATAACACTACATTCAGAATTGTCTGAAAATTCATTTTTTATAATAAGGAGATTATTATGCTAGAACAAACTCAGACATCTACCTGGCAGTCAAAACTGAAAGCCCTCGGTCCTGGGATCCTCATGGCCTCTGCTGCTGTTGGTGGCTCTCACATTGTTTCCTCTGCTCAAGCAGGCGCCAAGTATGGCTGGGCTTTGATGGGACTGGTCATCTTGGCCAACCTCTTCAAATATCCCTTCTTTCGCTTCGGTGCTGAGTACACCTTGGAAACTGGCCACAGCTTGGTTGAAGGCTATGCTCAAAAAGGAAAAATCTACTTGGGCATCTTCTTCGTTTTAAATGTCTTCTCCGCTTTGGTCAATACAGCAGGAGTCGGAATTCTCTGTGCTGCTATCATCGCCAGCGCCTTTCCAAATGCCCTTGGACTCAGCATTACTCAATGGTCTCTGATCCTCATCATCCTGATCTGGGCAATGCTACTCTTTGGTGGCTACAAGTTCCTCGACGGCCTTGCCAAATGGATCATGTCCGCTCTAACCTTTGCAACCGTTATTGCGGTCATCGTTGCCATTATCAAGCATCCTGAGTACGGAGCAGACTTCGTTGAAAAGACACCTTGGCAGATGGCTGCCTTGCCTTTCATCGTTTCTCTAATGGGCTGGATGCCAGCTCCAATCGAGATTTCAGCAATCAACTCCCTCTGGACAGCTGAAAAAGGAAAATCTGTCAATATCTCTGTCACAGACGGTCTCTTTGACTTTAACGTTGGCTATATCGGTACGGCTATTCTGGCCATCTTCTTCGTCGCTATGGGCGCTCTTATCCAGTATCCAACTGGCCAAGCAGTTCAGGATGCTGGGGCTGCCTACATCCAGCAATTCGTTGGGATGTACGCATCCGTTCTTGGCGACTGGTCACGGATTCTGATTACTTTCATCGCCTTTCTCTGTATCTTCGGTACGGTTATTACCGTTATCGATGGCTATTCCCGTGTAAATGCTGAATCTCTACGCCTTCTTCTCAATGAAGAGAAGACTTCTCAAAAAACTCTGCATATCTGGATGACCGCTACAGCTATTATCGGTGGCGTTATCATCTACTTCTTCCAAGGTAGTGTGGCTCTCATGCTTCGTTTTGCCATGATTGCTTCCTTCCTGACTACTCCATTTTTTGCCCTTCTAAACTATCTCCTCGTTACAAGCGAGAATAAACATCTGAGCAAATGGCTAAAAGGTCTTTCCATCCTTGGTTTGATCTTCCTCTTTGGCTTCGCCTTATTCTTTATCTACGCCATCCTCATCGGTAAGGCTTACTAGATCAAAAGAGCTGGAAATTCTGAAGGATATCTTCAGGTTTCCGCTCTTTTCTTTTTTCCTTTCTGACAACCTGCCCCACTTATGCTATACTGGAAGAAGATAGAATATTGGAGATAAATATGGGAATAATTTTTGATTACCTAGACCAAGTAGCTTACGACAGTATCTACGACACCCCCTTTAATGAACTGGATATGCTGATGCTGACGGAGATAACTTATCTGCCTTTTGACCAGATTGTGTCTGACCAGATGTCCCCTGATTGTACTTGCCGCTTGTTTGAAGCTGCTGAAAAAATGCCTCAAGATTTATCCATGTTGGTAACTAAAAATCGTCTGAAACTTTTAGAAAAGGTAGCCAGCTCCACCCGCTTCAAAAATATCAAGCTCATGGGCTATGTCAATGACATTGATCCTGATGTTCAAAAGCAATTTGCAGCTATGATTTTCAAAATCAAGCCTGAGACCTATGTCCTGACCTTCCGCGGAACCGATGATTCCATTATCGGCTGGAAAGAGGACTTCCACATGACCTATATGGATCAGGTACCAGCTCAAAAAACGGCGGTCAATTATCTGCGAAAAGCCATGGATGCTCTGCCTGGCCAGTTCATCCTGACTGGTCACTCAAAGGGCGGAAATCTAGCCTCCTACGCCGCTAGTCAGATTGAGCTAGAATATCAAGAGCGGATTCAGAGCATTTACAGCTATGATGCCCCTGGACTGAATCACTCGGTCATCACCAGTCAAGGCTACCAAACTATTTCAAACAAGATAAAGCGATACATTCCGCAGGGCTCTATCGTCGGAATGATGCTCGAAACACCCAAGCAGGCTCAAATTGTCAAAAGTACAGCTTTCGGCGGTCTGGCTCAGCACGATACCTTCACTTGGCAGATCAGTGGCCAGACTTTTGTCCTACTGGACAACCTCAATCCAGACAGCCTTCAAGTAGATAAAACTCTGAAAAATTGGGTGGATAGCGTTTCTGATGAGGAATTAAAAGACTTTTTCGATCTCTTTTTCGGCCTCATCCTGGATGCCGGCATTAGCTCCATCAATGACCTCACCAAGCTGGAAAATTTCAACAAAATCTTAGCTGTTTTTGAAAATGCCAATGCTCTCACAGACCAGGAGCGGGAAATGCTGACACGCCTGGCCAAACTACTGGTAGACATGCGCTACCAATCTTGGAAAGAAGACATAAATCTGCTGAAGCCTAGCAAACTTGTTCAAGAAGTCAAGGAAAATCTATCCGAATTCACTAAGAATCTTTCTTTCACAAGTAATGAGCCTGTTCAAACAGATGAACCCAATGAGCAATAAGCTATAAATACAGCACTTGACAACTCTCTAATATAAAAGAAAAACACTCCTGCCACAATCTAGAAAACTAGACTCAGGAGCGTTTTTTATGGCTAATAAGTGAATTCTCTAAAGTTGGAAGCAACTTGTAGCATGATTACAACTCAGTCTTGACAGCTTGTTTTTCCTTTGTTAGAATGTAATGAATTCATTTACAACTAAGTAGTGATAAAAATCAGAAAGGAGAACATCATGAAATCTATCAAAGGAATCGCCCTTATCGCTGTCAGCATAATCCTGACCATCTATGCTTGGGCATCAGCTGGGATGACCAACTTTATCGTACCCGGTCTGGCCTTAACTACCCTTTCGCTGACCTTTTTACTTGCGACTCGGAACGCCCTATTGGAAAAATGGTTCAATGGCATCGAAAAGATGTACGCCTATCATAAGTTTACAGCTATCTTTTCCGTCGTCCTGCTCGCTCTCCACAACGTTGCCATGGGTGGCAGTCTCTGGGGCTCTCATCTAGCAGGCCAGCTTGGTAATGTCGGTATCTATCTCTTTGTCAGTATTGTTCTGGTGGCCTATCTTGGCAAGCACATCAAATATGAGGCTTGGCGCTGGATTCACCGCCTTGTCTATTTGGCCTATATCTTTGGTCTCTTCCACGCTTATATGCTGATGGGCGGTCGACTCCTAACACCTACCGTGCTAGGCTTCGTAGTCGGATTATACGCTATCATCGGTTTAGCTTCTGGCTTTTACATCATCTTCCTCTACCAAAGTTTGGCCTTTCGCCATCTGGGGAAAATCCTGCAAGTCAAGCGACTGAACCACGATACTGTGGAGTTGAAGATCCAGCTCAGTCAAAAGCTAGACTACCAGTATGGACAGTTTGCCTTTATCAAGATTTTCCAAGAGGGATTTGAAAAAGCGCCGCATCCTTTCTCTATCTCTGGTGGCCATGACAGTATCGTCTACTTTACTATCAAGAACTCTGGTGACCACACTAAGAAACTGTATGACAAAATCCAAGAGGGAACCAAGGTCACCATTGACCGGGCTTATGGCCACATGATTCTTGACCAGGGGCAGGAAAAGCAGATTTGGATTGCTGGTGGAATTGGTATTACACCCTTCATCTCCTATATCCGCGAAAATCCTAATCTGAATCGTCCAGTCAGCTTCTACTATGCTTATACTGGAGCTGAAAATGCTGTTTACCTAGACCTACTCAAAGACTACGCAGCCAAGAATCCACTGTTTGACCTTCATTTGGTTGATAGTAAAGTCTCCGGCTACTTGGACTTCAAGAATTATCCTCTGGACAACCAAACTACTGTCTTCATGTGCGGACCTGTCAAGATGATGGATAAACTAGCCAACGAATTTAAAAAGACCAATCCTAAAGCAGATCTGGTCTATGAAGGTTTTAAGTTTAAATAAGAATTGGCATATCTTAGAACAATTATACAACACCGCCTCCTTATCCTCATTGCCATCAAATCGCTAGCCTAAACGATCTAGGAACTTCTAAATAAGCTAGATGAAAAGCAACTCAGTGAAGAATCTTCTTTTCTAATCTTATTACAGCAAAAGAGTTTGGGACAAAAAGATTTCAATTTTTAAAAATCTTAATTATTAAGCCCTTCAAATCTATAATTAAATGCGAAAAGCGAACAAAGTGGAATTCTGATTACCAGAAAACTAGTTTTGTTCGCTTTTTATATTTGAGGTCGGACTTTTGTCCCAGCCTCTTTTCATTAAATAAGATAGACAACAATATTAGCAATTAAAAGCATAAGCTACAAATGTCTCTACCCAATCAGACTTCCATTTGGGACTTTCTCGTCCACGGTAAGGAGAGTCAGTTGGTCGCCGTGCTCGGCTGATAGAATCATACCTTGGCTGATGCGGCTCATCATTTTGCGCGGTTTGAGGTTGGCTACGATTTGGACTTTCTTACCGACCAATTCTTGCTCATTTGGATAGTATTTAGCAATACCAGAGAGGATTTGGCGGTCCTCACCGTCTCCTGCATCCAAGCGGAACTGAAGAAGCTTGTCAGAACCTTCAACCTTAGACACCTCTTTGACTTCTGCGACACGGATTTCTACCTTATCAAAGTCGTCAAACTTGATTTCCTTGCGGTTAAGTTTGAGCTCGACTTCTTCTGGATTCCATTCTTTTTCAACATCAGGTTTGTTGCCTTCCATTTGTCCCTTGATATAGGCAATTTCTTCTTCCATATCCAGACGTGGGAAGATTGGTGTTCCTTTTTCTACAACTGTCAGGCCTGCTGGGAGCTGGTCAATTGCTAGGTTTTCCAGCGAAGCTGCTTGAGGCAAGCCAAGTTGGCTGAGGACTGCCTTGCTGGTTTCCATCATGAAAGGCTCAATCATGTGTGCCACAACACGAAGGCTGGCTACCAAGTGGCTCATGACTGCTGCCAGTTCTTTGACCTTGGAATCATCCTTAGCCAGAACCCAAGGAGCGGTTTCATCGATATATTTATTGGTACGGGAGATGAGCGTCCAGACTGCTTCTAGGGCGCGTGGGTAGTCTACTGCATCCATGTGTTTGTAGTAGTCAGCAATAGATTGAGCTGCTACCTGAGCCAAAGCTCCATCAAAGTCTGTCACATTTTCTTCATAAGTTGGCACTTGACCATCAAAATACTTATTAATCATAGAAACCGTACGGTTGAGGAGGTTTCCGAGGTCATTGGCCAATTCATAGTTGATCCGACCTATATAGTCCTCAGGAGTGAAGGTTCCGTCTGAACCAACAGGAAGACTGCGCATGAGGTAATAACGCAATGCATCCAAACCATAGCGTTCTACCAGCATTTCGGGATAGACCACATTGCCCTTAGACTTGGACATCTTGCCATCCTTCATGACAAACCAGCCGTGAGCAATCAAGCGGTCGGGCAGCTTAATATCAAGCATCATAAGAAGGATTGGCCAGTAGATAGAGTGAAAACGCAGAATGTCCTTGCCCACCATGTGGAAGACTGTTCCATTCCAGAATTTATCGTAGTTAGCGTGATCATCCTGACCGTAGCCAAGAGCAGTCGCATAGTTAAGCAGGGCATCAATCCAGACATAAATTACGTGTTTAGGATTAGATGGCACTGGCACGCCCCAAGTAAAGGTCGTCCGAGAAACGGCCAAGTCTTCCAAGCCTGGCTCGATGAAGTTTTTCAACATTTCATTGAGACGACCGTCTGGCGTAATGAAGTCGGGCTGTGATTTGAAAAATTCTACCAAGCGGTCTTGGTACTTGCTGAGACGAAGGAAGTAAGACTCTTCTGATACCCATTCCACTTCGTGTCCAGATGGAGCGATACCGCCCGTCACATTTCCTGCTTCGTCACGGAAAACTTCTGCCAGCTGGCTTTCGGTGAAAAATTCCTCATCAGATACAGAATACCAACCTGAATATTCACCCAAGTAGATATCATCTTGGGCTAAGAGTCGTTCAAAGATATCCGCTACAACCTTTTCATGGTAGTCATCAGTTGTCCGAATAAATTTATCGTAAGAGATATCCAAGAGTTGCCAGAGTTCCTTGACCCCAACTGCCATACCATCGACATAAGCTTGAGGACTGATACCAGCTTCCTCAGCTTTTTGCTGGATTTTTTGACCGTGCTCATCAAGACCAGTCAGATAGAAAACATCATAGCCCATGAGGCGCTTATAGCGAGCCAAGACGTCACAGGCAATGGTCGTATAGGCAGACCCGATATGGAGCTTGCCAGACGGGTAGTAAATAGGTGTCGTAATATAAAACGGTTGTTTTGTAGTCATTTTTTAATCCTTTCAAGGCTAATGAAACCTTTTTTGATAACACTTCATTATATCATATTTCCAAGCAATTGAAAGAGGGGACTTCTCCATCCTCTAGCCTTTTTTATAGCCTTACAATCACTTTGCTATAAATCAACTCTATCTTTTGGTATAATAAACTCAGGAAATTTCTACTAGAAAAGGACATTTTATGAAACTCATCTCTTGGAACATTGACTCTCTAAACGCTGCCTTGACCAGTGATTCTGCACGCGCTCAGCTCTCTCAGGCTGTCCTTCAGACCTTGCAAGCAGAAAATGCGGATATCATCGCTATTCAGGAAACAAAGCTATCTGCTAAAGGCCCTACTAAAAAACACCTTGAAATTTTAGAAGAGCTCTTCCCAGGCTATGAAAACACTTGGCGTTCGTCTCAAGAGCCAGCTCGCAAGGGCTATGCTGGAACTATGTTCCTCTACAAAAAAGAGCTGACACCCATCGTGACCTTCCCAGAAATCGGCGCTCCGTCAACCATGGATGTCGAAGGCCGCATCATTACACTGGAGTTTGACGACTTCTTCATCACTCAGGTCTACACACCCAATGCTGGCGATGGTCTCAAACGCTTGGAAGAACGTCAGGTCTGGGATGTCAAATACGCCGAATACTTGGCATCACTGGATGAACAAAAACCAGTCCTCGCAACTGGTGATTACAATGTAGCCCACAAGGAAATCGACTTGGCCAATCCTGCCAGCAACCGCCGTTCACCAGGCTTTACCGATGAAGAACGTGCCGGCTTCACCAACCTGCTGGCTAAAGGCTTTACCGATACCTTCCGTCACTTGCACGGTGATATCCCTAACCAATACACTTGGTGGGCGCAACGCAGCAAGACTTCTAAAATCAACAACACAGGCTGGAGAATCGACTACTGGCTGACCAGCAACCGCGTGGCTGACAAGGTAACCAAGTCTGATATGATCGACTCTGGTGCACGCCAAGACCATACGCCGATTGTCATGGAAATTGAACTTTAAGGAGGAATCCAATGGACTATCAGCCTGTCATTCCCGAATTTGTGGTATCTGATCTCGAACAGTCGCGCCACTTCTACTGCGACTTACTGGGCTTCTCTGTCGAATACGAGCGTCCCGAAGAGAAGTTTCTCTTCCTCTCGCTTGAAGACTGTCAGCTCATGTTAGAAGAAGGCAGCGCCGAAGAATTAGCACAACTGACCTATCCTTTCGGACGCGGTGTCAATATTTCCTTTGGCATTGAGGATGTTCCTCAGCTCCACCAAAAACTGCTGGAAGCTGACTATCCCATCCATCGTCAACTGACAAAAAGAGAATTTCGCGTAGGGGATAGCTTTATCTACCCACATGAATTTGCGGTTTTGGATCCAGATGGATATTTCCTACGATTTAGTGAATAAGAAGAGTCTGGGACAAAAGTCCGACCTCAAATATAAAAAGCGAACAAAACTAGTTTTCTGGTAATCAGAATTCTGCTTTGTTCGCTTTTCGCATTTAATTATAGATTTGAAGGGCTTAATAATTAAGATTTTTAAAAATTGAAATCTTTTTGTCCCAACCTCCTCAATTGTCTTTGGATTGTCAAGCAAGACGCAGTGGTTGAGTGGGCTCTACTACGCTGATTCCATCAGCTTTTACAGCCCTACTCAACTGTGCGGAGGTGGGACGACGAAATCGAATTCTAACGAATTACCGATTTCTGTCCCACTCTCTATTTACAAGTAAATTTCTCAAATCTATCTATACTATCATAGAGTATTTTGTAGTGGAAAGCGTCCAAAATTCTGCTCCGTAAGTGCAGGATTGCCCAGCTGATAGACCTTGTCAGCCTGCTGGGTCGAACTATCCCATGGCTCCTTGCCGATTCGGCTGACCAGTTCAACCTTTCCCTTAAGCTTGGACAAATGCTGCCGCCCCTGCTCGGAAAAGCCTAAAATATGTATGCCATACGGAAGTTCTTCTTGTCTAGCTCCGACCAGGATATAGGTCAGCAGACGCCGAACCCGAGCTTTGGTATAGCGCTTAGTTGCCACCTGCTCAACTAGCTCTTCTATGGTCTCACTGCTTTTCAAGGCCTCTCTAATCCTAACGGCCAACTCCTGATTGACCTGATAAAAGTCTGTCAAATCCGAACAAGTCACTATCTGGTAACGGAGATAAGGAAAGAGGTCCGACCAAGTCACCTTGGGTGCCATCTTAATCAGCTCATGAGATGGAGTGAATTTTTTCAGAAAATCCGGCTGATCCAGATTCTGGCGAAGGGCCGTTGCTGAGGCAAATTCCTGATCAGCTGATAATGAATGATAACCAGCCCCCTGACGTTGAATCGGGCACAACTTTATCGCCTTTCCCGCCACAGCCTTGGCATAGGCCAAGCCCAAGATATGATTGGGAGTGGAGCCTGAGAAATTGAGCCCTGCAAACTCCTGCCACATAGCCTGAGTCTTCTGAGGATAAGATAGGGAATCAGGCAAGCCAGCCAGATAAGCCTCCATCTGCTCTGCCTTTTCACCATAGACCTTGGAAATACTCTCATAATCCAGCACTTCCTCGGTCCCAAAAATCAGCTGTTCGATACCCAGCCTCTCTAAGATGTCTACTGCCCCCTTAGCGAAAAAATCTGCCGCCTGAACGCTGACCAAGAAAGGCAGCTCAAGGACCAAATCCGCTCCAGCTTCCAAAGCCATCTGTGCCCGAGTCCACTTATCCACGATAGCCGGCTCCCCTCGCTGAACAAAATTGCCACTCATGGCGATGATTTTCAGACCAGAAGCTTTATCCAGCAGATATTTGTGCCCATTATGAAAAGGATTAAACTCTGCGATAATACCGGTGACTGTCATCTCATTTCTCCGCCACAAAGAACCAGCGAGCGCTCTTGTCAGTCGGCTCCTTGTCCTCAAAGTCCGCGTAAACCTTGACGTTCTTAAAGCCAGCCTGCTCCAGCAAGATATCATAGGTCAAAATCTCATAGGTTCGCTCCTCATGCACCTCGTCATGGCGCGTGAAACGCCCATCCTCCTCTTGGACAAAGAAGGTCAGCTCATGCACGATGGAATGAGGCGGTTCATCCGCATAAGAATCCCATACCATGGCAAATTTTTCAGCATTTTCATGATAAGAATAGCCCGGAAAAACCTCGTCAATCTGGTAAATCGAGTGTACGTCAAAGATAAAGCGACCGCCCTCATTTAGATGCTGGTAAACTTCTGCGAAGACCTGACCAACATCCACTTCGTCCTCCATATAGCAAATCGAGTCTGAGTAACAAGTCACCAAATCAAACTGGCCGATGCCACTCAAATCTAGCATATTGCCCTGAATAAAGGGGATGTCCAAACCAGCCTCTCTGCTGCGCTTCTCTGCCAAATCCAGCATTTCCTGACTCAGATCCAACCCCGTCACATCAAAACCAGCCTGCTTAAAACAAATGGACTGGATGCCCGTACCACAGGCCAGCTCCAGCAGCTTTTTCTTATCCTTGGGAAAATGACGCAGGCTGAACTCCGTCCACTTCTCATACAAAGAATCATCCATAATCGCATCGTAAACCGATGCAAAGGTTTCATAAGTTGCCATACTTTTCCTTTCAAAAATGGCCCAGCCAGCAGGCTGACTGAGCCGAATTCTGCTTTCTTGCCTAAGGGCAAAAAATCACTTGTTTTTTTCTCCCAATAAGGCCGCAACATCCACACCTGTTGCTTCGTGCCACAATTTTTCCAGATTGTAATGGGCTCTCATTTCCTCAGAAAAGACATGGACAACGATGCCACCCAAGTCTAGAAGCACCCAGCCGCCAGCTGCGTCACCCTCAACATGGCCAGCAGAAACACCAGCCGCTGCAGCTTTCTCGCGGATATTTTCAGCCACCGCATCCAGCTGACGGCTGTTCATAGAGCTGACGATGACAAAGTAGTCTGTCACAGTAGTCAGACCTTGCAAGTCCAAAGCCACAATATCTTCTGCACGCTTCTCATCGGCCGCCTTCACAACCAGTTCCAATAATTCTTGTTCTTTCATAGTTCCTCTTTAATTTTCTTTTATTTCCTTCAAATATCCTACAAAGGCATTATAGGTCTCCAAGGTCTGCGGGTAGATAGGGATTCCCTTTTGAGCCAAATGCTCCACCGTCCTTGCTGTTTCATAGGCCACAGCTTGATTGAGCGACTGCAGGGCCAATTCTCTGGCCTTGTCCACTCCTGGAAAGTCTCGGTTATGCTCAATGTAGTCAGCGACATAGACCACCTTGTCCAGCTCAGACATGATGCTACTGCCCACTGTATGGATTTCAATGGCCCGCAGGATCTCAGCATCTTCGATGCCTAAATCTTCCTGAATCTTGTAAATGCCCACCATGCCATGCCAGACATTGTTGCCCCAGTTTTTCAGGTCAGGGTCCAGCTGGTATTTGTCAATCAAGGCCAGAAATTCCTCATCCGAGACCTTTTTAGCATAGTCGTGTAGAAGCCCTGCCAGACCCGCTTTTTCGACATCAAGACCGAAGCGCTCCGCTAATTCACGGGCAGCCTTTTCCACACCTAGACAATGCCGCAGGCGCTTCTCGGGCATGACTGTTTCCATCTGAGCCAGCAAGGCCTCACGACTCATGCTGATATAGCTTTCATAGGTCATAGGTAAAGCCCTTCTTTCTCAATGTAGTCTAGAACTGGCTGAGGCAGAAGGAAATTGGGAGTCCGTCTCTGAGCCAGAAAATCCCGCACCATGCTGGAGGAGATATCCATGAGGGGTACATCCACCCAGATGACAGGGTAAGAAGTCCCTGCCTTGTAGCGCGGCCGCTGAACACCGACAAACTGCACCAGCTCAACCAGCTCATCAATCCGGTACCACTTAGGCAGGTAGTCCACCATATCCGCACCGATGATAAAGTAATAGTCCGTATCTGGATGTTGCTCTGTCAGGAGCTTCATGGTGTCGTAGGTGTAGGAAATTCCCTTGCGCTCCAGCTCAATGGTTTCAATCCCTAGGCCTTCAATACCCTCGATAGCCAGCTCCAGCATTTTCAGTCGATGCTTCTCATCGATGGTCTCTTTCTTATCCACATGGGGCGGCTCGTACTCTGGCATGAGCAGGACTTGATCCAAGCCCAACTGTTGGCGGACCTGATCCGCCACGACCAAATGAGCATGGTGGACAGGGTTGAAATTCCCACCTAAAATACCAATCTGCTTGCGTTTTTTATCTTTAACTTCTGGTTCTAATTCCACCTTGGTAAAGGGGGTCAGTAATTCAATAGCCATAGGCTGATATCTCCACAGAAATTTTTTCTTAAATTTGCTTGACTTTAACAGAGAGTTTGCGATTTTCCTTCTTGCTGGACTGCTTGAAGAGAATCAAGATCCGGCCGATCTTCTGCACCGTATCCACTCCGATTTCTTCTTCCAAAATCTCAGCAACTTCATGGATATTCTCATCTGTATTCTGCAAGAGCGTAACCTTGATCAGTTCTCGCGCATCCAGCGCCTGACGAATGCTGGTTTTAATCTGGTCATTGAGTCCGTTTTTGCCAATCTGAACGATGGGCTTGAGTGAGTGGGCCTGACTGTTGAGAAAGGCCCTTTGTTTACTTGTTAATGCCATAGTTTTCCTTATTCTTTTAAAAATAGCAGAGCTTATACTCAAAGAGTATTAGTCTTGCCCGCACATGAGATTTCTTTCCAAATCAAATGAATACCGTTTCTTTTGAAAATCTTGGACATAGTACCTCATCTTTGTTTTCCCTTTTTGAATAATGCTATGTCCTTCCGCTTCCAGCAGCCCTCTTTGTACTTCAAGGCCTCCAGGATACTTCGCATTGACTTCCCCGCCTGACTTGAGCACTCGCCAATAGGGGATTTTGGCATCTTCCTCAGACCAAGCGACAATCAAAGCAGCAATACCTGAAAAAAATGGAGCACTATTATCCTGTCCAAAGTGAGTACGCAAATCAGCCAAGGTAACCACTTTGCCGTATGGTATTTGCTGAATAGCTTCCACATATTTTTCTGGTGTGATAAAAGTTGACTGGGTCATACATCCTACCTTTCTTAGATAATCGCCTTGCGCAAGACCACGTCCACTCCTTTTGGAGCCCAAGCCGCAACCTTGGCTCTGTCATTGACGCGAATCCAGCCCAGACCAGAGAAGACGATATCCGTCTTGTCCTTGATGGTAAATTCATGCTTGACCAAGGCTGGAAATTCTTCCTTTTCCTTGCCAACTGGTGGCACCAAGAGACTGCCGACATGTTTGTCATAAAAATCGCTAGCGCCTTGCAACTTAGTACGGTGGAGCTTAAGCTCATTGTCAAAATAAGCCGTGAAGCCCTGCTTGTCACCTGCTACAAAGTCAAAGCGACCCAAACCACCCAAAAAGAGGGTTTGCTCTGGATTGAGCTGGTAGGTTTTGGGTTTGATTTCCTTTTTGGGGCTGACATATTTGAGATTCTTAGCAGAAAGATAGTGAGCCATCTGGTGACGATGGATAATGCCCGGTGTATCATAGATATGACTGCCATCTGCCAAAGGAATCTCGATTTTATCAAGAGTCGTACCTGGGAAGCGAGAAGTCGTAATAATATCCTTATCGCCTGTGATTTCCTGAATGATGGCATTAATCAAAGTAGACTTGCCGACATTGGTCACACCGACCACATACACATCACGTCCCTTGCGGCAATGCTCAATCTTGTCAATCAAGTCCTTGATGGCCTGCTTGTTTTGAGCAGAGGTCAGAATGACATCAACTGGACGCAGACCTTCTTCGTGAGCCCGCTCTGTCAGCCATTGGGTCACCTTGCTGTCCTTGACTGACTTAGGCAGAATGTCCTTTTTATTCCCGACCAAGAGAACATCATTTCCTGCGACAAAGCGAGGCAGGCCAGGGATGACCGAGCCATTAAAGTCGAAAATATCGACAACATTGACGACCAAGGCGTCGCTATCTCCAACCTCATGCAGAAGCCGCAGAAAGTCATCATCCGTCAGCTGGACGTCGCTGATTTCATTATAATGGCGCAGGCGGAAACAGCGCTGGCAATAGAGTTCGCCTGTCTCCAAGCCTTTTTCTAGAGCTGACTGGGGCGTGTAGCCTAGCTGGCTCTTGTCTTCTGTCTGAATAGTGGCTCCGCAGCCGATACAGAGAAGTTCTTCCATGCTTAAATTCCTTTTTTGTATTGAATTGGACCGTATTTTTCAGTGATTCTCTTGAGCACACGGCGTTCACGCGCCCGATTGATCTGAGTCTTGATAGAGTCGTGCTCGACCAGCGGTTTGACCAAAATCGAACGAATTCCGGCCCGATGAGCAGCCCGAATATCCGTCATGAGCTGGTCGCCCACCATGACCACTTCGTTTTTTTCAAAATGAAAAAGCTTGAGTGCTCGGTCAATTCCCCAAGTGAAGGGCTTCATCGCCCAGTAGACATAGTCAATTTCAAACTTTTCAACAGCCCGCTTGACCCGTTTTTGGTTATTATTGGACACCACGATAATCCGAATACCCGCGTTCCGCAAATCATGGAGCCACTTCTTCATCTCTGGGGTCCCATCAGGATTATTCCAAGCAATCAGGGTATTATCCAAATCCACCAAAACAGCTTTGATGCCCTGTCTTTTCAAACTCTCTACTGTCAAATCGTAAACCGCCTCGACCGCAAAGTCCGGCATGTAATCTTCAATCGCCACATCTCTCTCCAAAAATCGTATTCGCACTATTATAGCATAAAATAGGCTTTTTGGCACCTATAACCCCATTTCTTCCAAGAGCCATTGGGAGATTCTCCCTTCTCTATTCTCCAAGCAAATGAAAACAGCTCCCCAAGCGGGAAGCTTTATTTTAAATGGGACAAAGATCATACTCATAAGACCACTATCTATTTTTTTCGCTCTCTAACTTTTTTTCATAAAATTTTTGAAGTTTATAAATAATACCGGCAGCACCCTCTGCTTCATCTTTTTTTATGTGAAGAACCTTAGAAAATTTCTGAAGATCCTTTTCTTCATCACCAGGGGCAATACGAATGTCAACAGATTGCCATTCACCATCTTTCTCTTCGTAGCCTACTAAAGCAACTAAAAACTGTTTCCCCTCTATATGGCTACGTGTAAAGAAATCCGCTGTATCACTAAAAAGACCATCGTGATATTGAGGATTAGCTTCTGCAAACAGTATAACATCTGCTTTCTTAAGTTCTCCATCAACACTAGATAAGGGTTGCTCATCTTCAATCTGTAAGCTCATTTCTACTGGAAATAACCAAAAGAATGTGCTATACCTTGAATCTGGACTCATAATTTTGTCATAGCTATTCACAAACTCTGCGACTCCTCCCAAAAGGAACAAGGAGAAATAACTAACTATAAATAGTAAAGTACATTTTTTTCGAAATATACGTAACAGATTAAGGAAGAAATAATTAAAAATAATACAAAGAAAATAATTGTATGAGGGTGGAAAAATGTCCTTATGAGATTCTCATATGCAATCTCCCACAATTTTTGATGATATAAGTTTAGAAATTCTTCCACTATAACTCTCCTAACTCTTAGAATTTTTAGTGCAAGCACAATCGCTCTCCCTGATTTTTGAATGCTCATAGATTATTGCTAACCAGTCATACCATTATATCATCTTTTATACTTTTTAGCACCTACAGCTTCAAAGCTTACAAAAATGGCAAAAGATGCTATAGTAGATATAAGAATAATTCTCTTGGAGGTGCCTATGGCAAGCAAGGATCGAGAAATGAAAGCTGTTTCTCCCTTTTTGCAAAAAATCATCAACTGGTCGTCCATCATCGGAGCTGTGGGGACAGTGGCCTTTTGCATCTGGGCCTACTATGCAGGGATTCTCCAGTCCAAGGAAACCTTGTCTGCCTTTATCAGACAAGCAGGCATCTGGGGACCACCTCTGTTTATCTTCCTACAAATCTTGCAGACTGTCGTGCCCATTATCCCTGGCGCCTTGACCTCTGTTGCAGGCATCTTTATCTACGGGCATATCGTCGGCACCATCTACAACTATATCGGCATCGTCATCGGCTGCGCCATCATTTTCTATCTGGCTCGCACCTACGGACCAGCCTTTGTCCAGTCCGTCGTCAGCAAGCGGACCTATGACAAGTATGTGGGCTGGCTGGATGAGGGCAATCGCTTTGAGCGTTTCTTTATCTTTATGATGATTTGGCCTATCAGTCCCGCTGATTTCCTCTGTATGCTGGCCGCCCTGACCAAGATGACCTTTAAAAAGTACATGCTGATTATCGTGCTCTGCAAACCCATCACCCTCATCATCTACACTTACGGACTGACCTATATTATTGATTTCTTCTGGAAATTACTAACAAAATAAAATTCAAAAACATTAAAAATCGAGAGTGGGACAGAAATCGGTAATTCGTTAGAATTCGATTTCGTCGTCCCACCTCCGCACAGTTGAGTAGGGCTGTAAAAGCTGATAAAATTAGCGTAGTAGAGCCCACTCAACCACTGCATCTTGCTCGACAATCCAAAGACAATTGAGAGGCTAGGACTTTTGTCCCAGCCTCGATTTGTTTATTCTGAAGATGCTGATGTTGTGGGGTGATCGGCAGATGATGCTGACGGTGTCGGAGCCGGCGTAGATGCAGGCGCAGAGCTTGCTGGCGGTTCACTGCTAGCGCTCGGCTCAGGAGGAGCTGGAGTAGAATTACTGTAATTAGCACTTCCATAATTACTCTCCGTCGGTGGGCTGTAAACCGGCTCATCATGCTGATAAGTTGTTGAAGAGCTAGAATTAGACGCACGTAGACTTCTGCCTCCCATCAAATCTTCATACAGTACGGCATTGGTTTTCAAACTCTTGACCGTGGACAAGCCCAAGCTTTTCCGAATCAAATTTTGCATTTCCAGTAAATGCTCAGACGTAACCAGCTGGTAGCTACCCCCATCAGCCAAGGTCGCATCTTCTCCACGCAATTGTTCAGACTGAATGCTTCTAAAGGCATCTTTGTAACCTAATAACTGAGGAATACTTCTCGAATCCAGCGCTACATTGGTCTGCATATTCTTGCTGACTGCTCGCAAAATAGCTTGATAATGACTGATACTATTAAGACTGAGCACCTTCTCAACGACCTTTCGGATCACCTCACGCTGACGTTTCTGACGACCGTAGTCACCCTCTGGATCCTGGTAACGCATGCGGGCATAGACCAAAGCTTGGTCTCCGTTGATCAAATGCTTACCTGGCTCGACAGTTGCAGTGTATTCTGGTTCATTTTCTTCGATGGAAATCGGAAAATCAAAAGTATTGTTGACCTCAATACCGCCAACTGCGTCCACCAGCTGAACCAGTCCTTGCATATTGATCATCATATAACGGTCAATATGGATATTCATCATTTTCTCAATGGTCGCGATGGCTAATTCTGCGCCGCCATAAGCATAGGCTGCGTTTAGCTTGGCTTCTGTCGTTTCGCCATTTTCATCGATTTGAGTCAAAATATCCCGCTCCAGACTCATCATAACCGTCTTTTTTGTCTGAGGATTGACGGATAGGAGGAGCATGGAGTCACTATTTCCCTTCCAAGTATCAGACCGCGAGCCACTCCCTGTATCGACCCCCATCAACAAGATTGTCAGGGGTTTGGTTTCGGCAATCACGTTCGTTTCATTCCCAAAACCTTTGTAGGTACGGGACAAGGCATCCGTTGACTGATTGTAAATGGTCCAAGCATAGCCTCCCACTCCAATGGCCGTTACAAGGAACAGACTCAAAAACATTCGTACAATTTTTTTTAACATATTTCATCAATCTATCAGTTTTCCCATCAGGTAAACATCTAGAAATATCCCTTCTCTTAAATAGGCCCCTCTTTTTTGCAGGCCTTCGATTTCAAATCCTAATTCTTTATAGAGATGAACAGCTCGTTCATTTCTGACCTGAACAGTCAACTCCAAACGGCGGAGACTGCTCCCATTTTCTGCCCAATCCACAGCCTCTTCTAACATAATACGACCGAGGCCTTGATTCCAAAAGGCTTGTTTGACAACGATAAAGACTTGCCCAATGTGGCGAATCCGCTCATGAAAATCCGCTGTGATACTGACAATCCCAGCGATTTCATTATCAAGCAAGGCCAAAAGATAAAGCTGATTATCTGACTCAGCTTGACGCTGAATGAACTGAGCCATCTGCTCTTCATCCATCAAAATCCCATCCTCATCCAAGGTCATGTAGTCTGACTCGGCTCCGACTTGATTTAAAAAGCGAATCAAGTCAGCAGCATCTGCCTTCTCTGCCTCCCGTAAGGCCAATTCAAACTCAGCCATGCAGCAATTCCTCCAGCAGTTCCTGAGAACGACGCCCTTGACTTTCAAAGACTAGCTCGCGGCCATCTTCTTTCTTTAGAAGGGTCAGCTTCAGATAATCATCTGGTAAACTATCACCTAGCAATTCTCCCCACTCAATGACCGTAACTCCCTCACCAAAGAGAAAATCATCCAAGTCAATCGAGTCTGGATCTTCACCAATCCGATAGACATCTAAGTGATAAAGCGGCAAACGTCCTTCATACTCGCGAACAACGGTATAGGTCGGACTTTTGATCATCTGCTTGATGCCCAGACCTTGGGCCAAGCCCTTGGTAAAGGTCGTCTTACCCGCACCCAAGTCTCCTGTCAAAACCAAAACATCTTGCTCCTGAAGCAAGCTGCCAAGACGCTGACCCCAGTTGATTAATTCTTCCTCATTATGACTAAACATTCTTTTATTATACCAGAAGATTTGCGTTTGCGCTCAATTTTCTAATAGAGAGAGCAAAATGTTTGAAAAAAATTAGATGAGCTTTTGAAATCTTCTAATCAAAGCAGGTTACTCGCTTTTATTTAGAAGTAAACTAGGACTTTTCCTAAATTTTTCCTGCAAAAAAGAAGCTGGAAGATTCCAACTTCTTAGTGTTCTTAAGATAAAGCTAGGCTGATAAAGTTAAGGATGAAGAGTAGATTTAAGATCCAAATCATTGGATGCACATCCTTAGCTTGACCTTTGATGACTTTCACAAGAGCATACATGATAAATCCTGCTGCAATCCCGTTTGTGATGCTGTAAGTGAAGCCCATGAAGATAGAGGTGAAGAAAGCTGGAACAGCTTCTGCCATATCATCCCACTGGATATTTTTCAGACTGCCAAGCATCATGATCCCTACGACAATCAAAATTGGCGCAGTTGCTGCTGTTGGAACGATGGCCAACAGCGGGCTAAAGAAGCTAGATACCGCAAAGCAGAGCGCTACAACCAAGGCTGTCAAACCAGTCCGTCCGCCAGCTCCGATACCAGCTGCAGACTCTACATAAGTAGTAACGTTGGATGTTCCGGCGATTGCACCGATAGTCGTACCGATCAAGTCTGAGTACAGAGCCTTGTCCAAACCTTCTGACTCATGATTTTCACCAGAGCTTGCGACGATCCCCACTTTTTCACCAGTTCCGATCAAGGTACCGATAGTATCAAAAATATCCGTCAGAGAGAAGGCTAGGATGGCCATAAATGTCTGAGGCAGGCGTGCCGTATCAGCAAAGAGAGCTCCCAAGCCTTCTGGACCAACCGCAACCCCGAACACTTGTCCAAGTTCTTTCAGAGCTGTTGACAGATTGTGCTGACCGAAGTCAATCGCAGATAGGTTTACCAAGCCAACAGCAATCGCTACGACTGTTGTTGTAAAGATAGACAAGATAATGCCGCCTTTGATGCCCTTGATTACAAAGAAAACTGTAATCGCTAGACCAAGTAAAGCGAGTAAAACTGCTGGATTATTAAAATCAACTAATCCCGGAGTTGCAGCTGAGTTTGCTGTAATAGCAGCTTTGGCTTGGTCAGCTCCTTTACCAGCTACTACATAGTTGCCTGGATCGATTGAAAACTTCAAAAGTCCAGCATTTTTAATCCCTACATAAGCTAGAAAGACACCGATACCTGCTGAAATAGCTGAACGAAGTGCTGATGGAATAGACTCAATAATAGCCTTCCGAATCTTGGTCAGGGTAATGAAGAGCGAGATCAGACCACAGATGAAGACCATACCCAGAGCCTCTTGCCAAGTATAGCCCAGACTAAAGACAACCGTGAAAGTAAAGAAAGCATTAAGCCCCATACCCGGCGCTTGTGCGTAAGGGAGGTTGGCATAAAAGGCCATCATGAGTGTTCCCGCAACGGAACCGATGATCGTAGCCAGAAAGACACCTTGAGCTGGCATACCCGTTTGCGACAGCATGGCTGGATTGACAAAGAGGATATAGCTCATAGCAAAGAAAGTTGTTAACCCAGCGAGAACTTCCGTACGAACATCCGTACCGTGCTCTTTGAGTTTAAATAATCTATCCATTATAGATAATCTCCTAAATTGTTTTATGGCAACTGTATAAAAGAGAACTCCTGATTTTCTTTAAAACAGTGCTGCTTATTCGTTATTTACGAACAATACTATGATTATACTCAAAAACATTCACTTTTTCAAGTCCATTGCTCCAAAAAATACTTTATAGTGTCTTATTTTTTATTTTCTCTGCTTAAAAAGAGCAAAGTCATGATTTGGATAAAGGTAAATCCAAGGATAAATACCAGACGATCCTTTTGAAAGGTTTCCAGTAGCTTTTGGACAACTAGCTGTGGCCGCGTCACCAAATCCCAAGAATTGAGGCGGTCATAACGGCCGATATAAATTGCTAGACTCGACAGATAAGACAACCCTGCAACCACAAGCATATCCAACCACCAAGTCCACTTCCAGCGCTCACGCAAAATATTCCAGCTTTCAATCCCACAGTAAACGCCAAATAGAATGCTCGGCACGAAAGCCATAAATAGACGCAGGCTGACAGGGTTCCACAGGGTATCTCCCACCCAAGTCATGTGCACCAAGTCTGTCAGCATATAAAAAGTATTAGGATAAAAGGCCAGCCAAACTAGCAGCAAGAGCGGATAAAGCCACTTCTGCTTCTTAAACATCGTCGTCAAGATGGCAGCATCATAGGCAATCAAGGCCAAAATCATATTCCAAATCAGGTCTGGCCCCTGAGCCGTAATCCCCTGAATATATACAACAAATGCAATTAGTAGGAAAAAAATATGAATTAAAATTGGTTTACGCATACAAGATCCTCCCCTTTACTTTAACTCTCTTCGCTCATAGACTATCAGCAGACATCTTTCGTCTTAGCTATTGAGGAAACATTATACCACAACTTGTGGCATTTATTCTTAATTCTGTTATAATAGACTTTACGATACTTAGCGAGACTGTATGAGGAAAAAGAATGACAAAAAAAGTGATTGCTGTAGATTTGGATGGAACCTTGCTCAATTCTGAGAGTAAGATTTCTGATTTTACCAAAGAAACCATCAAAAAAATATCGGCTAAAGGACACAAGGTCATCATCACCACTGGCCGCCCTTACCGTATGGCTCTGGACTTCTATAAGGAATTAAAGCTGAATACCCCCATGATAAACTTCAACGGATCTTTGACCCATATTCCTGAGAAAAAGTGGGAATTTGAGCAATCCTTGACCGTAGACAAGTCTTTCTTGCTGGATATGGTCCAAAGAAAAGAAGAAATCGAAGCCGATTTTATCGCTGGTGAATACCGTAAGAAATTCTACATCACCAATACAAACGAAGAAATTGCAGATCCCAAGCTCTTTGGCATTGATAATTTTAAGCCAGAAAATCAATTTCAGGCCCAGCTGGTCACTAAAAATCCAAATGCTATCTTGCTGCAAACCCATGCCACAGACAAATACGCTCTGGCTGAAGAGATGAATGCCTTTTACCAGCATGAACTCTCCATCAATACCTGGGGCGGTCCTCTCAATATCCTTGAGTGCGGCCCTAAAGGTGTTAACAAAGCCTTCGCCCTCCAGTACCTGCTCAATATCCTCAATGTCGATCGCAAGGACCTGATTGCTTTTGGTGACGAGCACAATGATACCGAAATGCTGGAATTTGCGGGAACAGGCTATGCCATGAAAAACGCCAGTGAAACCCTGCTGCCTTATGCTGACCAACAGCTTGAACTCACTAATGACCAAGACGGTGTAGCTCACAAGCTAACTGAGCTCTACTTATAGAAATCAAAACAAATCAAACAAACACAATTTGAACCGCACCTCAACTGCCAGACTCTTTCTGTCTAACTGTTGAGATGCGGTTCATTTTTTAAGGCAGATTTTTCTACTAGACCAAAGATTCTATTCTACTTTTCCACCTTCAACGACGAGATCATCTACTTTTGCAGCATCACCGTAGGTTGGGTGAAGAGTCTTTTCATAAGCCTTGTGGAAGAAGTTTTCCTTGCCCAATTTTTCAATGTCTTTATTGATGAAATCAAGCAACTCTTTGTTTCCTTTTTGGACTGCTGGTGCGATGGTATCTGGGTCACCAAGTGAAGTAATTCCTACTTCATATCCTTTATTTTCAAGAGCCCAAGCTAGAACTTCAGTATTGTCAGTCGAGAAGGCATCTCCACGTCCATCCAAAAGAGCTTGGTAAGCATCACTGTATTGGTCATATTTTTGAAGTTTGACTTCTGGGTGATTTTTCTCAAAGTATGTTTCAGCAGTGGTTCCTTTGGTTACAATCAAGGTCTTGCCTTCAAGCTGTTTAACATCTGTAATGACAGCTTTCTTAGGAGATACAACACCCAGTGAAACCTTCATGTAGGGAAGGGCAAAGTCAACTTGTTTCTTACGCTCGTCTGTGACTGTAAAGTTGGCAAGAGTGATGTCCACCTTGTTAGAAATCAAGTATTCCGCACGGTTAGCAGCATCGACAGAAACGTATTTTACCTTAACACCGAGGTCTTTGGCCAGCTGATTTCCCAGTTCGATGTCATAACCTTGGTAAGAGCCGTCGTTGTCTACATAACCAAAAGGTTTCTTGTCGCCAAATACAGCAATTCGAAGTTCACCACTTTTTTTGATTTCCTCAATAGTGCGAGCTTTAGCAGTAGTTTTGCCAGATGAAGAAGTAGCATTTCCGCCTGAGCTACAAGCTGTGACAAAGATAAGGGCAAAGGCAAGTGCCAAAACAGTTAAGAGTGATTTGAGTAGTTTCATAAGAATCTCCTTTATAAATATGAGCCAAATTGGCTGAAGTCAAAAACGTTTAAAAATTCTTGTGCTCGTTTGGTTTGTGGATTGGTAAAGAAAGAATGAGCCGTTCCTTCTTCAGCGATTTTCCCTTGGTCGAGGAAGATAATCCGATCTGCAATGGCTTGGGCAAACTGCATTTCGTGGGTCACCAAGATCATGGTGCGACCTTCTTGGGCTAGATCATTGATGAGTTCGAGGACCTCACGCACCATTTCAGGATCCAGTGAGGCCGTCACCTCGTCAAAAAGGATAATTTCTGGATGCATGAGCAGGGCACGGACGATAGCTACCCGTTGCTTCTGTCCACCAGACAATTGGCGAGCGAAGCTGTGTTGTTTGTCGAGCAAGCCGACACGTTCAAGTAACCGCAGGGCTTCTTCCGTCACCTCTTTCTTATCTCGCCCTTGTGCCTTGACAGGACCTAGGATAAGATTTTGCAGGACATCCAGATGGGGAAAGAGTTCATAACTTTGAAAGACCATGCCAATCTTTTGACGAACCAAGTGAAAGTCTTTCTGGTTTCCAATAATGGACTGGCCATCCAGAAGAATATCTCCACCCTGAATGGTTTCTAAGCCATTGAGGCAGCGAAGGAGGGTGCTTTTCCCACAACCAGATGGTCCTAGAATAACCACTACTTCCCCTTTTTTGATTTCTAGGGAAAGTCCTTGGAGGATGGGATTGTCTCCAAAGGATTTTTTTAGATCCTTGATTTCTAATATGGTATCAGACATTTAGTTCCTCCAGTGTTTTTCTAAGTGAGTGGATAGTTTAGAGATAGGGAAGCAAACTGCAAAATACAAGACCAGTATGGTTCCATAAATCCAAAAGGATGCGGTTGGAATGGTCAAGCGATTGCTATCGATGATTTGCTGTCCCACCTTTGTAACTTCAACGACTCCAATCAAAACAACCAGAGAAGTCGTTTTAATCATTCGAGTAACGAGATTGATGGCCTGCGGAAGCAGTCTTCTCAAGACCTGCGGGATGATGATGTGGTAGTAAAGTTGGAAATTCGTTAAGCCCAGCGCCTGTCCGCTTTCAAACTGATGTTTAGGAAGGGAAGTGATGGCTCCACGAACTAAATCCCCCATTTCAGCCGTTCCCCAAAGGGTAAAAACGATAACAGCGGAAGTTTCCCCAGAAATGTTGATATTAAAGTTTCGAGCCAAACCAAAGTAAACGATGAAGAGTAGCACCAGCTGGGGCATGATACGGATAAATTCTAGATAAAAACGTGTCAAGAAACGAATGACTCTAGAATGAGAGGTCATGATGATTCCCATGACCGTACCGAAAATCATAGACAAGAGGACAGAAAGGATTGAAATACCAATCGTGACTCCCAATCCCTGTAAGATCCGCAAGAGATTATTTCCCTGAAAGAGTACTTGTATTCCCGAATCCTGCATGGCGGAGCCTCCTTTCTATCCAACTAAAGAGCAATGATATAGGCAGGAGCATGATAAGATAGGCTACTACCAACATAGCCAGTGCAATGTCTATCTCATAGTAAAGCCCAATCAAGTCCTTGGCAACGTACATGAGGTCGGCTAGAGCAACCGCAGAGAAGACAGAGGTTTCCTTGATCAAGAAAATCACATTAGCACTGAAGGACGGCAGAGCCACTGCTGTGGCTTGCGGCAAGACTACGTAGCGAAAAACTTGAACGGGTGTCAGACCGATCGCTAAGCCAATCTCATGCTGGGTTTGACTAACTGCTTCTAGCCCGCTTCGGAAGGATTCTGCCATATAAGAGCCTCCCAAAAAGATAAGACCAAGGGTGGCGCAGACCTCAGAGGAAAGGACAATCCCAATCCGAGGAAGCCCGAAGTAGAGAAAGAAGAGTTGGATCAAAAGGGGCGTATTTCGCGACAATTCAATATAAGCTATGGCTAGCTGTGCCAAAACAGGGATGCGATAATGCCGGATGATACTAACAAGTAAACCAACTAGAAAAGCTCCCAAAATGCCCCAAACTGCGATATGCAGAGTTAGAAAAAATGCCTTTTGATATAATGGTAGATATTGTTCAACAATGGACCAATCCAAAAGAGAACCTCCCATCTAGGAATAATACAGCTATTGTAGCACTAAAAGATATGTTTGGATAATATGTATTTTCTATCACAATGATAAAAAATATTTATCGTCTCTATTGCAATCTGAAACTTCCAGACAAAATTTTTGAAAATGACATGAAAAAGAGTTAAGATGTTCCTGTAAATCAAAAAAGTAAACGTTTACTTTTATCAAGGAGGACATTTTATGTCATACAAAACAAGCAATGCCGAAGGCCCTGTGGATTTTATCAATACCTATGATCTGGAGCCTATGGCGCAGCAAGTCATTCCTAAAGCTGCTTTTGGCTATATTGCAAGTGGAGCTGAGGACACTTTCACCTTGCGCGAGAACATTCGAGCCTTTAACCATAAACTTATCGTTCCTCATACGCTCTGTGATGTGGAAAATCCAAGCACTGAGATTGAATTTGCTGGAGAAAAGTTGTCTTCACCGATTATCATGGCGCCTGTTGCAGCCCATAAATTAGCAAATGAGCAAGGGGAAGTCGCTACTGCGCGTGGTGTACACGAGTTTGGCTCTCTGTATACGACCAGCTCCTATTCCACAGTTGATCTTCCAGAAATTACGGAAGCCCTCCAAGGAACACCGCACTGGTTCCAATTTTACTTCAGTAAAGATGACGGGATTAACCGCCATATCATGGATCGTGTCAAGGCAGAAGGCTACACAGCCATTGTCTTAACTGCGGATGCGACTGTAGGGGGCAATCGTGAAGTTGATAAGCGTAATGGTTTTGTCTTCCCAGTTGGCATGCCGATTGTTGAAGAATACTTGCCAGAAGGTGCTGGTAAGTCCATGGACTTTGTCTACAAATCAGCCAAACAACGCCTGTCTCCACGAGATGTCGAGTTTATCGCTGAATACTCAGGGCTCCCTGTGTATGTCAAAGGCCCTCAATGCCGTGAAGATGTCGAACGTTCGCTTGCCGCAGGTGCTTCTGGAATCTGGGTAACCAACCACGGTGGCCGCCAAATCGACGGTGGACCAGCTGCCTTTGACTCCCTTCAAGAAGTTGCTGAAGCAGTTGATAAACGTGTACCGATTGTCTTTGACTCTGGTATTCGCCGTGGCCAACATGTCTTTAAAGCCTTGGCTTCAGGAGCAGACTTGGTAGCCATTGGACGACCTGTTATTTATGGCTTGGCTCTCGGTGGTAGCGTTGGTGTTCGCCAAGTCTTTGAGCACCTAAATGCCGAATTGAAAACCGTCATGCAACTATCTGGGACTCAGACCATCGAAGATGTCAAACACTTCAAACTACGTCACAACCCATACAACCCAAGCTTCCCAGTTGATTCTCGTGATTTGAAATTGTATTGATACATAAAACAGATTGTAATAAAAAACCACACCCCAAAAGTTAGACATAAAATCTAACGATTGGGGTGTGGTTTTTATCAGAGTGCATCTAAGCTGGCTCTATGGCAGGGATTGGTCAAAGCCTCTGGTAAGTTTGATTTGTTTCTCTAATATTTATTTCTTATTTTCTATTAAGCTTTTTCTTGCTCTAGTGGGACGACGACTAGGGTCTTGCCAAGGCTTGCTAATACTTTCAATACCGTATCCAATTGAGGGTTGGTCTTTCCTGTCTCCATTCGAGCGATGACAGGTTGACTGACCCCACTGAGTTCTTCAAGCTTCTTTTGGCTAATGCCTTTTTCATGCCTGGCCTCGATCAGCTCTGTCATAATCGCTACCCGCAGATCACTTTCTAGGATTTCTTCCTTGGTGAAAAGCTCTGCTCTTGCTTCTTTCCAATTACTACCGATGGCACTATTCTTCATCTTTTAGCCCTCTTTCTTTCAAATCTTGCAACTCTCGTTTGGCTTTCTCAATTTCCCGTCTAGGTGTCTTCTGCGTCTTTTTGACAAAATGGTGCAGTAAGACAAAGCTTCCATCTATCCAAGCCACAAACAAAACCCGATCCCGTAAGGGCCTTAACTCCCAAATCTCTGCCTCTAGATGCTTGATGTAGGGCTCACCGGCACGAGTTCCCTGTTGACTCAAGAGCTCGATATAGTCATTGAGCTTGTTGAGTTTGATCCGACTATCCTTGCTATTGAGACTAGCCAGCTCCTTCATATAGTCCAAAACTGGTTGATTCCCATGTTTATCTTTATAAAAATAAATAGTGTGCACAAAGCATCCTCTTTTCGAATTTATTATAACTCAAAAGCTATCGAAAGTAAATACTTTTAAGTTATCAAACACTGGCAAGTCCCCTTTGAAATATTCAAAAGGGACTCGTTTATATAATTCGAAAATAGCGCCCTTATTGGTGCCAATGAGGACAGTTTTTATCTTTGTGAGAACTAATAAGATTAGCAAGGCTAGCGAAATAGACAACTATGCTTTGTAACCATATTTTATCAATACTTTTGTTTTAAACCTATGATAAAAAATCATAACTTCCGATTCGGTATAACTGCAATAGCAATACCCTTATAATCTTCAAAAGAACCTATAAAAACTAATTCTTCTTTTCAAGAAACTATAGTCTCTTGAGAGACCCTCATCTGGCACTTGTTTTTGACGACAAATAAGCGAGGGGCGATGGATCTTATTAAATAGAAATGAAAAGAGCGTTCGAGGCCTAGGTTGCCACAAAACATCATTACATACTCATAACTAACAGATAAAGTAGCTTGATTTCAATTAAAAAGATGTCCATCTATCGCTTAAAAATCCATCCCATCTGGATTAGGTGCCCCGCCTTCCAAACCGCTGATATTTTTAAGAATTTCTAGATCAGCTGGACTCAGTTCAATGTCAAAGCAGTCTAGATTGCTAGTAATCCGGCTCGGAGTGACTGACTTAGGCAGGGGTAGAAAGCCTTCTTGTAAGCTCCAAGCGAGAGCAATTTGGGCAATGGTCTTGCCATACTTATCTGCTATCGCCTGCACAGCTGAATTTTGGAAGAGTTCGCCTTGGCCAAATGGTCCCCAAGCTTCAAGTAGGATATCATGGGCACGGCAGAAGTCCACTGCCTCTGTCTGATAGACACCTGGCGCTAGGCGGATTTGGTTGACGGCTGGAGTGACACGCGCTGTTTCCAGCAGAGCCTCTAGGTGATGAGGCAGGAAATTGCTGACGCCGATCGCTCGGATCTTACCAGCTTGGTAGAGGTCTTCCATAGCCCGCCAAACTTCTGCATTGCGCTTTTGCCAAGCTCCATCTTCTCGTAAAGGCTTAGGATTGGGCCAGTGGATGAGGTAGAGATCCAGATAATCCAGCCCCAACCGCTCCATGGAGCTGTCAAAGGCTTCCAAGGCCGCTTCATAGGTATGCTTGCTATTCCAGAGCTTAGTTGTGATGAAGAGCTCCTCACGCGGAATGCCGCTGTCTTTAATTGCTCGACCGACACTCTCCTCATTCTTATAGATAGCTGCCGTATCAATGTGGCGATAGCCAGCCTTCAGAGCGGCTAAGACTGCCTGATAAGCCTCTTCTCCGTCCTGAGCCTTCCAAGTACCAAAGCCCAAGACTGGAATCTTGACACCATTGTTAAGGGTATAATTTTGCATATCTGTTCTCCTTATTTTTTCTTTCTTTTGGACAATTTTGGCTTAAAGATATTTTCCTTAGTTGGAGCCATACCTCGGCTGAAAAAGCTGTAAATGATAAAGGCCAGCCCAGCAATAAACATCAAGAAACGATGCAGTAGCAATCCAAAGAAGAGGAATACCAAACCCATTCCCATAAATCTATAATCAATCTTTTTCATCCTGTCCTCCTCATCTATGATAAACCTATTATAACATCTTCTCTTTCATTGAGAAAGCCTTACCATCTGTTAAGAAAAATATCTCAGAGACTTTCTAATTGCGTCAATCATTCCTAGCTTTGTACAAGTCCCTCTAGCCAATCCTAGAGAAAAGTCAGTAATTCCACATTAAAAAAGGACAGGTTCCCCCATCCTTTCTAAAAATATAAGGAGACTCAATTAAAGAACACTGGATGTAGCTTCAAAGCGCTTTTCACCATCCAGATAAGTAGCAACCAGCTCCAAATCCTTGTCCAGAACGATAAAGTCGGCATCGTAGCCTTCCTTGATCTGGCCACAAACATCGTCAATGTGGACGGATTTTGCTGGGATGAGACTGGCCATCATGACTGCTTGGTGAGGATTTGCAATGCCCCACTCAACCACATTTTTCAGGCCGTCTTTGAGCTGCAGGATTGATCCTGCCAAGTTACCAGTCGATTTGAGACGAGCTGTACCATTGGCTACCACCACTGGAAATTCTCCCAGCATATAGTCGCCGTCTTCCAGCCCACCTGCAGTCATACAGTCTGTGATGAGGGCTACATGTTCATGGCCCTTTTGCTTAAGCAAAATATCACAGGCCTTAGGATCTACGTGGTGACCATCACAAATCAACTCTGCGTAAGTGTGAGGCAGCTCGTACATAGCCCCAACCATACCTAGCTCACGGTGGGTCAGGCCCCGCATACCATTGTAGGCATGCACCCAGACACTAGCTCCTGCTTCGACCGCAGTCTTGGCTTCATCATAGGTTGCGTTAGAATGCCCCAGAGCAACTGTCACACCTTCATCAGTGATGGTGCGGACAAATTCTTCCACTCCCTCACGCTCTGGTGCCAGAGCGATCTTATTGAGCAGACCATTGGCTGCCTTTTGCCAAGCACGAAATTCATCCATACGAGGATCCTTCATGTAGGCCGGGTTTTGGGCACCCTTGTACTTTTCAGTGAAGTAAGGCCCTTCAAAGTAGAGACCGCGAATCTTGGCACCACTTGCTTCTTGATAGCGCGCACCGATATTTTCCGTCACAGCTAAGAGTTGCTCGTAAGATGATGTCAGCGTGGTCGGCAGGAAACTGGTCACCCCAGTCGTCAAAAGCCCTTCACTCATGGTATGGAGGGTACCTTCGATGTTATTGTCCATGACATCGATCCCACCAAAACCATGGATATGGGTATCCACCAGACCCGGTGCGACAGAGTAGCCTGTGTAATCCACCACTTCCGCATCCGCAGGGACTTCCTCTACTAATTTTCCAAATTTTCCATCAATCACTTCCAAAAATCCACCCTTGCGAATTCCTTGAGGATAGAAGAACTGATCGGCTTTTATATATTTAGGCATTTGACTGCCTCCTCTTGTTCTATTTCTATTGACTCTATTATAACGCTTTCTATTTTATTTGTAAATGGTCTATACCTCTTTTTTAGAAAAATTTATTATATTATTTAAATCAAGAAAAGAGAGTGGGACAGAAATCGGTAATTCGTTAGAATTCGATTTCGTCGTCCCACCTCCGCACAGTTGAGTAGGGCTGTAAAAGCTGATGAAATCAGCCTAGTAGAGCCCACTCAACCACTGCGTCTTGCTCGACAATCCAAAGACAATTGAGAGGCTAGGACTTTTGTCCCAGCCTCCTGTTTTAAATTTGTTCCATTTGTACTTTCTCAGCCAAATTCATGGCATGGTCAGCAACTCTGGTATAGTGGGAAATGATATCGATGAAGTTGACCCCAGCTTGAGGCGTACATTCTCCCTTGTTGAGACGAGCAATGTGGGTCTTGCGCAGGCTGCGTTCTAGCTTGTCAATCTCCGCATGTTTGGCCTCCAAACTATTGGCCAAGTCCACATTATTTGTTTCCACAGAATGCAAAGCTTCTTTGATAAAGTCCAAGGTCAATTGATAAATATGTTCCAACTCTTCCAAGGCAGCTGGTGAAAATTCCACCTTCTTGCGGTGCAAGTAGTCTGTCAAATTCAGCAAAGCTTCTGAGTGGTCACCAATTCTCTCCAAATCACGACTAGAGTCCAGAATGCTGGTCAAGACTTCACTCTCTTTTGGATTGAGCTGCTGACCAGATAGGACAATCAGGTAGCGCGTCAATTCATCATCAATAGCATTGATGGCTTCCTCTGTCTTATGACCCTTTTCGGCAGATTTTTCTTCGTAGTTCACGATATAATCATAAGCCAATTCGAAAGATTTAGCAGCGTAGCCACCCAAGTGAAGGAGTTCCTTTTTGGCATTTCCCAAAGCCAGTGACGGCGCTTGGTCGATCAAAATCGTATCTAGGTAGAGAGATTCGTATTTAACAGTTTCATCTTCACCCGGAATCAACTTAGTAACCAAATATGCTAAAAAGCCAATAAAAGGAAACTGGATAATGGTATTGGTAATATTAAAGGTTCCGTGGGCAAAGGCAATAGTCATTTCTGGTGACAAATGCAAGGCTGTCTCAAACCACTGAATCAGTGATGTGAAAGGTAGCAGGAAGAGCATACAGATGACTGTTCCCACCACGTTAAAGGCCACATGGGCTCCAGCAACACGCTTGGCTGCGATATTAGCCCCCAAGGAAGCAATAATCGCTGTAATCGTCGTTCCGATATTGTCACCAAAGAGAACTGGTAAAGCTCCTTGCAGGTCAATGAGATTGCTAGCATAGAGATTTTGCAGAATCCCAATGGTCGCCGAAGATGCTTGAATGAGTAGGGTCAAGCCAGTTCCGACAAAGACACCCAAGACTGGATTTTTACTCAGCTGAACCATGTAATCTCGAAAGACTTGCAAGTCTTTGAGAGGCTCCATGGCTCCACTCATGAGATTGAGGGCGAAAAAGATGCCACCGACACCAAAGAGGATACGCCCGACATTGTTCACTGAGCGATTCTTAGTGAAGAAGAGGCAAACCGCACCTACAAAGAGCAAGGGCAGGGCATAATCACCCAACTTAAAACCAATGATGAAGGAGGTCACGGTCGTACCAATATTGGCCCCCATGACAATCCCGATAGCCTGACGCAGGGTCAACAGTCCCGCACTCACCAGACCAACTGTGATCACTGTCACACCTGAACTAGACTGGATCAGGGCTGTCATCCCAATCCCAACTAGCACACCTAAAAAAGGATTGCTCGTGTATTTATCAATGAAATAGCGCAGGCGGTCTCCCGCTGCCTGCTGCAAGCCGTCACCCATCATACGAATACTATACAGGAACAGCCCCAAGCCTCCTAAAAAGCTAAATATAATTTCTTGCCAATTAATGGACATTTCTTTTCCTCCGAAAAATAAATAGCGGATAATCTCCTATACTATTTTAAAACATCCAGCCTAATCTCACAAGCCTTTTCTGAAAAAGAATCGAATTATTTTTGCTCATTTTGAAACTTTTATTCTTATCACACTCAAGAGCAAACCAGAGCAAGTGACAAGGCCCGCTCACTACAAGAAAAGACAAGCAGGAAGAGCTAAATTTCAAAATATTTAGCTTGGTTCACCACTTTATAGGCTCAGGCTTAAAGAATAGAAATTATCTCAGTTTATCTTAGCCCAACTCAATTCTACATGTACAAAGCTTAAAAATCCCAGATAGCCTATGACTATCTGGGATTTGCTTTCCATCACTAAAATGTTGTCATCATTTTAGCCGGGTTTTAAGATTAGTCTTCCAAATTGACATCAGATGCTGATTCTTTCTTCTTTTTGTTCTTGAGAAAGGCTGATGCCAACGTTGCTATTCCTAATCCAAGCGCTGCTAATGGATTATTGGCAGTTCCTGTATTTGGTAAAGCTTTAGCATTTGGAGTAACTTTGACCTGTCCTGGTTGTGCAGGCTGTGGCTTAGGTGCTTGAGAATGATTTGTAGCACTAGATACAGACGCACTTTCAGACAGACTAGCTGAAATGCTTGCGCTATCACTCAGTGACACACTTGCTGATGTGCTCAATGAAGCAGAGACACTCATGCTCAAGTAGGCACTTGCTGAAAGTGAATCGTCAGCAATAGCATGACTGGCACTGATTGATCCTGAAATGCTTGTACTTGTACTCAATGAGGTAGAGATAGACTGACTATCACTTACAGAAGCTGAAGTACTTGCACTTACAGATGTAAGGTAGCTTGGCAGGTTAAACTCTGGCTTAGACTCGCTGGTTGGATCACCCATGCTATAGCTGAATGAGTTTGACTCCTGTGACACACTTGTACTCAAGCTGCTTGAAAGGCTATCGCTAAGTGATGTAGACGTACTTACACTTGCGCTTGCTGACTCTGACGCACTGACTGAAGCCGATACGCTGGTGCTTAAGCTTGCGCTTGCTGATAGAGATTCGCTTACGCTCAGCGATGCCAAATCATTTTCACTTGCCAAAGCAGACGCGCTAGCGCTCAATGATACTGAAGCGCTCTCGCTCGCTGAGGCTGATTGGCTACTGCTTACAGAAGATGATGCACTCTCGCTTGCTGAGATTGAAGCACTTAGGCTTGTGCTCAAACTTGTACTTGTTGAGTCAGACTCACTGATTGAAGCACTGTGGCTGGTGCTCAAACTTATACTTGCTGAATCTGAGGCACTGATTGAAGCACTTTGGCTCGTACTCAAACTTGTACTTGCTGAATCTGAAGCGCTAATTGAGGCACTGAGGCTGGTACTCAAGCTTGTGCTTGATGAATCTGAAGCGCTAATTGAGGCACTTAGACTTGTGCTCAGGCTCGTGCTTGATGAATCTGAAGCACTAATTGAGGCACTGAGGCTCGTGCTGGCTGAGTCGCTTGCACTGATTGATGCACTTAGACTTGTGCTCAAGCTGATGCTTGTTGAGTCTGAAGCACTGTGTGAGGCACTGAGGCTGGTACTCAAGGACGCTGAAGCTGACTCACTTGCTGAAACTGACTGGCTCAGACTTACTGATACTGAAGTACTTACACTTGTTGATACAGACTGGCTCAGGCTTTCTGATGCTGAAGCACTTGCACTTGTTGAGACTGATTGGCTCAAGCTTACTGAGGCTGAAGCGCTTGTACTTGCTGAAACTGATTGACTCAAGCTCAATGACGTTGAAGCTGATTCACTTGCTGAGACTGACTGGCTCAGACTTACTGATGCTGAAGCGCTTGTACTTGCTGAAACTGATTGACTCAAGCTCAATGACGTTGAAGCTGATTCACTTGCTGAGACTGACTGGCTCAGACTTACTGATGCTGAAGCGCTTGTACTTGCTGAGACTGACTGACTCAAGCTCATTGACGCTGAAGCGCTCGTGCTTGTTGATACAGACTGACTTGTGCTCAAGGACGTTGAAGCTGATTCACTTGCTGAAACTGATTGACTCAAGCTCATTGACGCTGAAGCACTTGCACTTACTGAGACTGATTGACTCAGGCTCAATGAAGTTGAGGCACTGTTGCTCACTGAGACGGATTGGCTACCGCTCAATGAGGTTGAAGCTGACTCGCTTGTTGAAACTGACTGGCTCAAGCTTACTGAGGCTGAAGCGCTTGTACTTGCTGAGACTGACTGACTCAAGCTCATTGACGCTGAAGCGCTCGTGCTTGTTGATACAGACTGACTTGTGCTCAAGGACGTTGAAGCTGATTCACTTGCTGAAACTGATTCACTCAAGCTCATTGACGCTGAAGCGCTTGTGCTTGTTGAAACAGACTGGCTGGTGCTCAAGGACGTTGAAGCACTTGCACTTGCTGAAACTGATTGACTCAAGCTTACTGAGGCTGAAGCACTTGCGCTTGTTGAGACTGATTGACTCAGGCTCAATGACGTTGAGGCACTGTTGCTCACTGAGACGGATTGACTCAGGCTCAATGAAGTTGAGGCACTGTTGCTCACTGAGACGGATTGACTACCGCTCAATGAGGTTGAAGCTGATTCACTTGTTGAAACTGACTGGCTCAGGCTTACTGAGGCTGAAGCACTTGCACTTACTGATACAGACTGGCTGGTGCTCAAGGACGTTGAAGCTGATTCACTTGTTGAGACGGATTGGCTCAAGCTTACTGATGCTGAAGCTGATTCACTTGTTGAAACTGATTGACTCAAGCTCATTGACGCTGAAGTACTTGCACTTGCTGAAACGGATTGACTCAAGCTCATTGACGCTGAGATACTTACGCTTGTTGAAACTGATTGACTCAAGCTTACTGATGCTGAAGCGCTTGTACTTGCTGAAACTGACTGACTCAAGCTCAGTGATGCTGAAGCGCTCTTGCTCAATGAAACTGACTGACTCAAGCTCAACGAAGCTGAGGCACTTGCACTTGTTGAAACCGATTGACTCAAGCTCAACGAAGCTGAAGCGCTTGTGCTTGTTGAAACAGACTGGCTCAAGCTCAACGAAGCTGAAGCACTATTACTTAATGAGATAGATTGACTACCACTCAACGATGCTGAGGCACTCTTGCTCAATGAAACTGACTGACTCAAGCTTAACGAAGCTGAAGCACTATTACTTAATGAGACGGATTGGCTACCGCTCATTGAGGTTGAAGCTGATTCACTTGCTGAAACTGATTGACTCAAGCTTACTGATGCTGAAGCACTTGCGCTTGTTGAGACTGATTGACTCAGGCTCAATGACGTTGAGGCACTGTTGCTCACTGAGACGGATTGACTACCGCTCAATGAGGTTGAAGCTGACTCACTTGTTGAGACGGATTGGCTCAGGCTTTCTGATGCTGAAGCACTTGCACTTGCTGAAACTGATTGACTCAAGCTTACTGATGCTGAAGCACTTGTTGAGACTGACTGGCTCAGGCTTACTGATGCTGAAGCACTTGCACTTGCTGAAACAGACTGGCTGGTGCTCAAGGACGCTGAAGCTGACTCACTTGTTGATACAGACTGGCTCAGGCTTTCTGATGCTGAAGCACTTGCACTTGTTGAGACTGATTGGCTCAAGCTTACTGATGCTGAAGCTGATTCACTTGTTGAGACTGACTGGCTCAGGCTTACTGATGCTGAAGCAGACTCGCTTGTTGAAACTGACTGGCTCAAGCTCATTGACGCTGAAGCACTTGCACTTACTGAGACTGATTGACTCAGGCTCAATGACGTTGAGGCACTGTTGCTCACTGAGACGGATTGACTACCGCTCAATGAGGTTGAAGCTGATTCACTTGCTGAGACAGACTGGCTCAAGCTCAGTGACGCTGAAGCACTTGCGCTTGTTGAAACTGATTGACTCAAGCTCAACGAAGATGAAGCA
>NZ_RJPS01000013.1 GCF_003943505.1 Streptococcus cristatus | reverse complement strand
CGGAGTTTGGTCGGTGGAAGTGCCAGAAGATTTAGCTGGCAAGGCCTACCAGTATCATGTTCATTTTGAAAACCAGCATTTTTTGACGCGCGATCCTTATACAATCGCTACCAGTCCAGATGGCAAGCGCTCAGCTATTGTTGCCGAACAGGACAAGACTGTTGCTGGTTTTAAGGTATGTCAAGGCAAGGAGGCAACCTGGCGTTTAGATAACCCAAATCAGGCTGTCATCTATGAGATGCATATCCGTGATATTAGCAAATCGCCTAGTTCCGGTGTCGCAGAACATTTGCGAGGGACTTTTTTGGGGGCATGTCAAAGCGGCACTAGAAATAGCCAGGGGGACCAGACGACTTTTGATTACATTCGCAATCTAGGTATCAATGTGGTGCAGCTCCAGCCGGTTTCTGACCGACATAAGGACTATGACCAAAATGGCCAAGTTACTTATAACTGGGGCTATGATCCACAGAACTACAATGCGCCAGAAACCAGTTTTTCTTCTAATCCAGATGATCCAGGTCAGGCTATCCGGGATTTGAAAACCATGATTCAGGCTTACCACGATGCAGGGATTTCTGTGACCTTGGATGTGGTTTATAATCATATTTATTCTACCTTCGACTCCGCCTTTCAGTCAACGGTTCCCGATTATTACTACCGAATGAATCCCAACGGTTCATTCCAGAATGGTACAGGTGTCGGCAGCGAGACGGCCAGTGAGCATGAAATGTTCCGCAAATTCATGATTGATTCACTTCGTTACTGGGTAGAAGAATTCAATGTGGATGGCTTCCGTTTTGATTTGATGGGAATCCATGATGTCACCACTATGAATATCATCCGAGAAGAAATGGATAAAATTGATCCACAGATTTTGCTTTATGGTGAAGGTTGGGATATGGGAACAGGCCTGATGCCAGAGGACAAGGCTAAGAAAGACAATGCTTATCAATTGCCGCGAATTGGCTTCTTCAATGATACCCAGCGCGATGCGATAAAGGGTGCTGAAGTCTATGGTGGGCTGAAAGCAGGTTATGTGAGCGGACAAGCGACTGAGGATATAATAGCCAAGGCTATTCTGGGCAGCAGTGAGTTAGGCTCCTATTTGACACCAAGCCAAGTTCTTAATTATGTGGAGGCGCATGATAATTTCAATCTGCATGACTTGCTGGTTGACTTGCACCCAGATGATGATGAGCTCACTCGGACCAAAAGAATTGAGCTGGCAACAGCTATGAACTTGCTCATGCAGGGAATGGCATTTATGGAATTGGGCCAAGAATTTTCCCGCACAAAACTAGTCGGAACAGGCGAAGAGGGCCAAGTCCTGCCTAGCGACCGTGACAGAGCAATGAATAGCTACAATGCTCCCGATGCTGTCAACCAAGTGAATTGGGAATTGATTAGCCAACATCAGGAGAGTATTGACTATATCAAGCAGATTATTCACTTAAAGACAAGTCAGAAGGAATTTTCTTATCAAACCTATGAAGAGATTTACAAACATGTCTTTGTAAGAGAAGCCTTTGCTGGTAGTGGTATCGTCATTTTTGAGATTAAAGACGAAAAACATTATGAAATCATTTTTAATGCGAGTGGCCTGCCCTATTACCTTGAGAATGCGGATCACCTGCGTTTATTGGTCGGAAATAGTCGTCATAAGAGACCCTTCTATGTGGAGAATCTGACAGCTTCCGTTTTTGAAGTGATTAAATAAGATTGAATAAAAAATAATAAAAGATTGAAGACAAGCTTGTGGCTCAGTTTTCAATCTTTTTTTGTGCTCCAAAAATAAAAACTCTTCCCAAAACATTTTCAATGCTTTAGGAAGAGTTGAGTAGTCTCATAGATTAGGGACTGGCACTTGAACTGGAGGAGCTAGAAGAGCTAGAGGACTCTCCACTAGTTTCTTCTTCGCTGCTAGTGCTAGAGTGAAATTGTTCGGGGTGAAGTGCTCGATAACTTGGTGAATTAAAGAGATCCACAGAAGACACACCGCCACGTTTTGAATAAAGGCTAGTCGATTGGTCACCTTTTTCTTTCTCAATGGCCTTGAGGGCTTTCAAAGAGTTGATGTAGTTGTAATCATCAGGATTGACTTTTCCTAGGTCATTGCCTCTGTAAAAGCGGAATAAGTCTCCTGTCTGAATAGCATCGCTCATCTTCAGCTGTGTATTTGCGGCTGTTCGGATAGCTTCTAGTTCAGCTGTTGTTGACTCGTCTGGCAGAGTGATCTCCTCACCAGTTTGTGTGTTGTAAATGCGGCCGCTATAACTTGTGTATTTTGGTGTTACAAAGTTATTGGTTGAGCGGAAGGCCACGATTTGCTGGTGCTGAGGTGAGAGGAGGTCTTGCCCGACTTGGAGGTAATTTTTGGAGTCAATTCCCAATAAATGCTCCAAAGTTGGCAGCATATCGATTTGTCCGCCAAAGGTATTGATAATTTTTCCTTTTTCCATTCCAGGTATCACGACCATGTATGGCACTCTCTGCAACATGGCATTGTCATAACTAGACCAAGTCTCAGAATTTTTATTGATCAAAGGTGCCAGAGCTGGATTACGGGAATTGGAAATTCCATAGTGGTCGCCGTAAAGGACGATGATTGAATTTTCATACAGACCAGCTTCTTTCAGGTAGTCAAAGAAGGCTTTGACAGCTGAGTCGAGGTAGTTTGCTGTTGCAAAGTAGCCATTGATGGTTTCGTCTTTGGTATCTGCCAGTGGGAAACCAATCTCATCGCCAATCAGACTGGTCGTATAAGGATAATGATTGGAAACGGTAATGTATTTGGCATAGAAAGGCTGCTGCAAATGTTCCAGATATTTGATGGAATCTTTGAACATAATCTTATCGTTCAAGCCATACTGGAAGGAGTTGGTCTCATCTTGCTTGGTAAAGTAAGACGCATCGAAGAAATAATTATAGCCCCATTGCTTGTAGGCTGTGTTGCGATTCCAGAAGCTACCTGTATTTCCATGGAAAACGGCAGATGTGTAATCTCCATTTTTTGACAGGATAAAAGGTGCTGCCTGCTGGGTATTGGTACCGCCGTAGTTTACCATGAAGGAGCCTTGGTTGAGACCAAAGAGACCTGTTTCAATCATGGTTTCTGCATCGGAAGTCTTTCCAGCCTTGACCTGGTTAAAGATGTTTGAAAAGGCTAAAGTAGAGTTAGAGTGGTAAAGGGAGTTAAGGAAAGGCGTAACTTCATATTCCTTGCCCTCCATCTGCAGTTTATAATCAATCAGAAACTGCTGGAAGCTCTCTAGATGGACATAGATAACATTGCGACCTTTGGCAATGCCGTAGTATTCAGAGTTTGGCTCAGCATAGTGGGATTGGATATATTGTTCAACGGGTTCTAGATCCTTGGCAGAGGCTTTGGAACGCTCTTTATTAGCAGCATAGGTTTGATTAGCACTGTAGCCGAGAAAGGCGGGAAGACCAAGGGCGCGAACGACATAGTAATTTGAAAATCCGCGTGTAAGGAGCTCAGGACGATCAATTTCTGCCAAGAAAAGATTGGCTGAAAAGAGCATCGCTGATAGGGATGTCACGGCAAAACTGGCGCGGAAATTAAACCTACGATAATCCAAGCGGATATACTTTTTATAAAAAAGCCAGCCCAGAATTGGAAAATCAATGATATAGATAGCATCCCAAGGGCGGAAGAGCTCCATGGCTGCTGCTCCGAGGCCTGCAGACACCTTGCTGGAAGCCAACATGGTATTGACTGTCACAAAGTCGGTAAACTCACGGTAGTAGATGGAGTTTGAGACTAACCAGACAAAGAGCATGATGTAGATAGCCGTGCTGACACAATAAAAAAGCTTAGTCGGTTTGATATAAAGAGCGAGCCCAATCAGTAAAAGTCCAATTGGGAAAGGGTTAATCAGAGCCAGAAAAATCTGATAGGCTCCTTGAATATCTAAATTAAAATCAACAGTATAAGCCCACATGGTTTTTAACCAATAAATCGTGAGCAAGCTCAAGACGAAACCGAGCCTTGTACTCATAAAATTGAGTAAATTCTTGGTTATTTTTTTCACAGAAAGATACTTCCTTGTCTTATTTCCTAAAAATTCTCTTCTTCTAAGTATATCACAATTTTTCAAGTTGAGGAAAAATTGAGGTGATTTAGTGTTTAGTTTATTTTATTTGTAAAGTAATTTAATAAGGGCAATTATTTCCCAGCTTCAGGATTGTTCGCAAGAATATCTAAAATTAAACAGGCTTTGCTTCATGATAGATAGTGGAAAGTAGGAGTAGGGAAGCTTGCTTGAAAGTCCGCCCGATAAAATAAATATTTAATATATAAAATGTTGAAAATTTCTTATACTAAAACAAGTATTATTTGAAAATAATAAATATGCTTTGAGAATTTTCACAATATTTGGTATAATAATGCTTATGAAGAAACTTACTGTTAATAAGCAGACAGAGGAAAAGTTGAGAAAAGGAATTTTAGTTCTAGATAAGAATGATTTTCCAACTCTTTCATTCACCGATCAATGTGTGGAATTGCATAGTCAGCAGGAGAAGTTCTTGGGAACAGCTTATCTCTCCTTGCAAAATAAGGGACTGGGCTGGCTGATTTCCTATGCTAAGGTAGAGCTGAACTCAGCTTTCTTTCAGCACTTGTTTGAAAAAGCTAAAGACAAGCGTTTCTATTACTGTCATGCGGAGGATACGACAGCCTATCGCCTGTTTAACCAAGAAGGTGATGGTTTTGGCGGTTTTACGGTTGATATCTACGAGAAATATGCCGTTTTCTCTTGGTATAATTCCTTTGTTTTTTCAATCAAGGACCAGATAGTGGCTGCTTTCCAGCAGGTCTTTCCTGAGGTAGCTGGAGCATACGAGAAGATTCGCTTCAAGGGCTTGGACTATGAGTCTGCCCATCTCTACGGAGCAGAAGCGCCAGCCTATTTTACGGTTTTGGAGAATGGCGTGCGCTATCAAGTCTTCATGAATGATGGCCTGATGACTGGGATTTTTCTGGACCAGCATGAGGTGCGGGGAAGTCTGGTTGACGGCTTAGCTAGCGGAAAAAGTCTGCTCAATATGTTTTCTTATACAGCAGCTTTCTCGGTGGCAGCTGCCATGGGCGGTGCCAGTCAAACAACTTCGGTGGATTTGGCCAAACGTAGCCGCGAGCTTTCCCAAGCGCACTTTGAAGCCAATAGTTTGGATTTAGAGCCGCATCGTTTCGTGGTCATGGATGTCTTTGATTATTTCAAATACGCCAAGCGTCACGAGTTGAAGTATGATGTGATTGTCCTAGATCCGCCGAGCTTTGCTCGCAATAAGAAACAGACTTTCTCTGTTGCGAAAGATTACCATCGTTTGGTGGCTCAGGCTCTGGAAATTTTGAGTCCAAAAGGAACATTGATTCTCTCGACCAATGCAGCCAATGTCTCTAAAAGTAAGTTTAAAAAAGAAATTGAAAAAGGATTTGCAGGAGTCCCTCACCGCTATCTGGCGGAATATGGCCTACCAGCAGACTTTGTATACAATAAGAAAGATGAGAATAGTAATTACCTCAAGGTCTTTACTATTAAGGTGGACAAATGAAATTAGTCGTTTCAATCATGCCCAGAAGTTTAGAAGAGGCTAAGGCAATTGATGTGAGTCGTTATGATGATGCTGACATTATAGAATGGCGCGCGGACTTTTTGCCTAAAGAGAGCATTCTGAATGTTGCTCCTGCTATTTTCGAGAAATTTGCTGGACGTGAATTGCTCTTCACGCTGCGAAGTCGCGTAGAAGGTGGCGAAATTGATCTGTCAGATGATGAATATGTTGCTCTTATCAAAGAAGTAGCCAATTTTTATTCGCCAGACTATGTTGATTTTGAATACTATTCGCATAAAGATAAATTTGAAGAAATGCTCGAGTTTCCAAATTTAGTTCTCAGCTATCATAATTTTGAGGAAACGCCTGAAAATATGATGGAAATTTTGTCAGAATTGACAAGTTTGGCACCGAAAGTGGTCAAAGTTTCTGTCATGGCTCACAATGAGCAGGATGTCTTGGACCTGATGAACTATACTCGCGGATTTAAGATTTTGAACCCTGAACAAGAATATGTGACGATTTCTATGGGAAAAGTCGGAAAGATTTCTCGCTTAGCTGCGGATTTGACAGGTTCGAGCTGGTCTTTTGCCAGTGTTGAGCAGCCGAGTGCACCAGGTCAGGTTTCCTTAGCAAACATGAAGGTTGTGCGGGAGATTTTAAATGAAAATTGATGGCCATACTCGTCTAGCAGCAGTGGTTGCTAAGCCGATTAAGCATAGCATTTCACCATTTATTCATAATACTGCCTTTGAGAAAACTGCTGTCAATGGTGTCTACCTTGCTTGGGAAATTGAAGCAGAGGATTTAGAAGCGACCGTTGCTAATATCCGAAGGTATGATATGTTTGGGATAAATTTGTCAATGCCCTACAAGCAGGAGGTCATCCAATATCTTGATGAATTGGATCCCAGCGCCCGTCTTATCGGAGCTGTGAATACCGTGGTGAATGAAAATGGTACATTGATAGGATACAATACAGATGGCAAGGGATTTTTTAAGAGCTTGCCGTCTTTTGCTATTCAGGGCAAAAAAATGACCATTTTAGGTGCCGGCGGAGCGGCGACAGCTATTATCGCCCAAGCAGCTTTGGATCAGGCAGAAGAAATCTTTGTCTTTACTCGGCAGTCTTCCTATGATAAGACTGTCAGCAAGATGGCAGTTATCGGCTGCCAGACTAAGAGTAGGATTCAGGTGTTGAACTTAGAAGACTCGGCTACTTTGCAGGAGAAAATCAACCAGTCAGATCTTCTGGTCAATGGAACAAGTGTGGGTATGGATGGCAAAACTTTGCCATTAGCTGAAAGTATTCAGCTACCTAGCCAGATTTTAGTCGCGGATGTGATTTATAAACCTTTTGAAACACCTTTTTTAAAGTGGGCTCGAAGTCAGAAGGTAGAGGCAGTGAATGGCCTAGGTATGTTGCTTTATCAGGCAGCAGAAGCTTTCGAGCTTTGGACAGGACAACCCATGCCTTGTCAGGAAATTTGGCAGCAGTTAGAAAAGCTGTATAAATAGTCACTCTTACTCAGCTTCTCTATGGTGGAGCAGGAAAAACAAGGAGGCGCTTATGAAATTGAATGTAAATCTCCCTCATCATCCCTATGATATTACCATCGAAAAAGGGCCTTTATCTCAGGCTGGAAGTTGGCTGAGTCAGCTTTGGCAGCCTCAGAAGGTGGTTATCGTCACGGACAATCGAGTGGCTCGACTCTATGCGGAAAAGGTCAAGCTGAGCTTGGAAGCGGCTGGGTTTGAGGCCTTTGTCTTTGACTTTTTGGAGGGTGAAGCCAGCAAGAACTTAAAGACTGTCAACAAAGTCTATGAGTTTTTGGTCAAGGTTGGCCTGACCCGCAGTGATGGCATTGTAGCCTTAGGTGGTGGCGTTGTCGGTGATTTGGCAGGCTTTGTTGCTTCTACCTATATGCGAGGCATTCATTTCGTGCAGATTCCGACCAGTCTGACAGCTCAAGTGGACTCTTCTATCGGTGGCAAGACAGGTGTCAATACGCCTTGGGCCAAGAATATGGTTGGCACTTTTACCCAGCCTGACGGAGTTCTGATTGACCCAGAAGTCTTGCAGACTTTAGGGCAGCGGGAACTGATCGAAGGTATGGGCGAGGTCGTCAAGTACGGCTTGATTGAGGATAAGGAACTCTGGGATGAGCTGTCAGAAATGGATGGCAGTCCAGAGTCGATTTTGGAGCATGCGGAGAGCATCATCTACCATTCCTGCGATGTCAAGCGTAAGATTGTGGTTGAGGACGAGCTGGATAATGGCGTTCGTCTCTATCTGAACTTCGGCCATACTATTGGGCACGCTATTGAAGCGACAGCAGGTTATGGCAAGGTTATGCACGGTGAAGCTGTGGCGATTGGCATGGTACAGGTTTCTCGTGTCGCTGAAAAGAAAGGCCTCATGCCAGCCGGAATTACAGAAGACATCATCCGTATGTGTCAGAAGTTTGGCTTGCCAGTGGATTACCAGCCATGGAATGAGAATGCTCTCTATCAGGCCCTGACCCATGATAAGAAGGCTAGAGGCAACTCTATCAAGCTAGTACTGGTGCCTGAGCTGGGTTCGGCTAGCATTCACCAGATTCCGCTGGAAGAGATGAAAGAATTTCTGAAGAAATAAGTGCTAGATAGAGTTTAAGACGACTGGACATTTTAGATAAAAAATAGACAGAATGTCCAGTTCTTTCCATCCCAGAAATAGGAGAAAATATATGAGATACTTAACAGCAGGAGAATCGCACGGACCACGTCTGACAGCTATTATTGAGGGAGTGCCGGCTGGTCTCCCTTTGACCGCTGATTATATTAATGCTGAGCTCAAGCGCCGTCAGGGTGGGTACGGTCGTGGCGCCCGCATGAAGATCGAGAGCGACCAAGTCGAGATTACATCTGGGGTTCGTCATGGCTTGACCATGGGCGGTCCGATTACCCTCAATGTCACAAATCTGGATCACCAGAAGTGGCTGGAGATTATGAGTGTGGTAGATGTGGATGAAAAGAAAAAAGGGCTGCGCAAGATTACTAAACCACGCCCTGGCCATGCGGACTTGGTTGGTGGTATGAAATACCGCTTTGACGATTTGCGAAATTCCCTTGAGCGCTCTTCTGCGCGTGAAACGACCATGCGTGCAGCAGTCGGCGCAGTAGCCAAGCGCTTGCTTGAAGAAATTGGTGTGGAGGTAGCCAGCCATATCGTAACCTTTGGCGGCATTGATATTGATGTTCCGGCCGATCTAACTGTAGCAGAAATCAAGGAAAGAGCTGCCCAGTCAGAGGTTTCCATTGTCAATCCCGAGCGCGAAGAAGAGATCAAGGCTTACATTGATCAGATTAAGAAAGACGGGGATACCATCGGTGGTGTCATTGAGACTGTCGTTGGTGGTGTGCCGGTCGGTCTGGGCTCCTATGTCCAATGGGACAAGAAGCTGGACGCCAAGATTGCTCAAGGAGTCGTTTCCATCAATGCTTTCAAGGGAGTCGAGTTTGGCGTGGGCTTTGAAGCCGGCCGTCTCAAGGGTAGTCAAGTCATGGATGAAATCCTTTGGACTGAGGAAGATGGCTTCACTCGCAGAACTAATAATCTAGGCGGCTTTGAGGGCGGTATGACCAATGGTCAGCCAATCGTGGTGCGAGGTGTCATGAAGCCTATTCCAACTCTTTACAAGCCATTGATGAGCGTGGATATTGAGACCCACGAGCCTTATAAGGCGACAGTGGAGCGGAGCGATCCTACGGCTCTGCCAGCAGCGGGTGTTGTCATGGAAAGCGTGGTGGCAACAGTTTTAGCCACCGAAGTTCTGGAGAAATTCTCTTCGGACAATCTGGAAGAACTGAAGGATGCGGTAGCCCGCCATCGAGAATTTATCAAGAACTTTTAGAAGAGAGGAGTTGGCATGGAGAGAAAAACGGTCTATATCGCAGGTCTGGGACTGATTGGAGCTTCCTTGGCTCTGGGCATCAGGCGAGCTCATTCTGAGATAGAGATTCTTGGCTATAATCGAAGTGAAGAATCAAGACGGATTGTCTTAGAGCGGGGAATGGTCGACCGGGTAACGGATGATTTTGCCGCCCTTGCTCCATTGGCTGATGTGATTATTCTGGCTGTGCCTATCAAGCAAACCATAGCATTTATCAAGGATCTAGCGGAGCTGGACCTGAAGGAAAATGCCATCATCTCAGATGCTGGATCAACCAAGGCTAAGATTGTGGCTGCAGCAGAAAAGTATCTGCAGAATAAGCCCATCCGCTTTGTCGGTGCTCATCCTATGGCTGGAAGTCACAAGGCCGGAGCCAAGGCTGCCCATGTCAACCTCTTTGAAAATGCCTATTATATCTTCACCCCTTCTAGTCTGACCAAGCCTGGTACGCTTGAGGAAATGAAAGACTTGCTGAGTGGTCTTCATGCCCGCTTTATCCAAGTGGACGCAGCCGAGCATGATCGAGTGACCAGTCAAATCAGTCATTTTCCGCATATCCTAGCCTCCAGCCTGATGGGGCAAGCGGCAGCTTATAGCCAAGAGCATGAGCTGACCCAGTCTTTTGCAGCTGGTGGTTTTCGCGATATGACACGGATTGCGGAGAGTGAGCCGGGGATGTGGACATCGATCCTCTTGACCAATCCTGAAGCCATTTTGGAGCGGCTGGAAGATTTTAAAGACCAGTTAGACAAGGTTGCCGCAGCGATTGAGGCCAAGGACGAGACAGCTATCTGGGAATTTTTCGACCGAGGACGACAAAGCCGCAAGCAGATGGAAATTCATAAACGAGCTGGTGTGGATAGCTTTTGCGACCTCTTTATTGAGGTGCCCGACGAAGAAGATGCGATTTTGGGTATTTTGGAGCTCCTGCGCGGAATTTCAGTCGTCAACATTCGTATCAACGAGGAAAACCGAGAAGATACCCACGGTATTTTGCAAATCACCTTTAAAAATCGCCAAGATTTGGAAAAATCTGCTACAATAGTAAGAGAAAATACGGATTACCTAGTGTCCGAAGACTAATATAGAATGGAGAACTCTATGTCAAATATTTATGATTTAGCCAATGAACTCAGTCGAGGACTTCGTGAAATGCCAGAGTACAAAGCTGTGGTAGAAAGCAAGCAGGCTATCAATGCGGATAGTGAAGCCAAGGCTATTTTTGATGACTACCTAGCTTTCCAGAAAGAGCTGCAGCAACTGGCTCAAACAGGTCAAATGCCGACTCCAGACATTCAGGAAAAAATGCAGAGTTTTGGAGATAAAATTCAAGGAAATAATCTTTTGTCAGCTTTCTTTAACAAGCAGCAACAACTCTCTGTCTACTTGTCTGATATTGAACGGATTATTTTTGAACCAATTCAGGAACTATTCTAATAGAAGAAGTTATAAAAATAGATGAAACCAAGAAGTCAGATCCCGCTTTCTTGGTTTTTCTATGCTTTAGAAAGGCTATTAAAGCTGGGAATGAACATTCTTAGTGTAACATTCAGAGTCTGCATTTTTACCTCTCTATAAAATCAGATTATAGCAACAATTAAAATATATTGGCTCGGCTTTCTATTTACTATTGGCCCAAAGGCTGATATACTAATCAAAAAAGCGCTTACAAATTATTTTTGAAAGGAATTGGTATGACTTTAGAAACAAGAAAGATTGCGATTCAAGATACATATGGCGACCGCTTTCAACATTGCTGGGGCTGCGGCCCTAAGAATGATCTAGGCCTACATTTAAAGACTTATCCTAGCTTAGATGGGAAGGAATGTATCACTAGAATACGACCAGAATCTCACTATACTGGTGGTGTGCCGGCCAATCTCTTTGGTGGCATGATTGCTATGATTTTTGATTGCCATGGAACGGCTTCAGCAGCTTGGTTTGCCCATCAAGAAAAAGGCTTGGACTTGACTCAAGATACAGTCATTGGACGCTTTATCACAGCCCGTTTAGAAGTTGATTACCAAAGCCCGACGCCTATTGATCAGGAAATCATCGTCACTTCGCGGCTTGAGGAATTGGGAGCAAGGAAGGCTATAATAGTGATGGAGATGTCAGTAGCAGGACAGCCAAGAGCCAAGGCTAGAATGGTGGCAGTTGCAGTAAAAGATCATATGTAGTCAAATTCCCTTGGTGCCTTATATCAAGGGAATTTTAGCATCTTTGGAGTAATTTTATCTTGATTTTTGCAATTAGGACATTATTTTGGTATAATAGTTACTTGTCTTGGGGTCGTTACGGATTCGACAGGCATTATGCGGCACATTTTGCGACTCATCTAGCGGATGTAAAACGCCAGTTAAATATAACTGCAAAAAATAACAATTCTTACGCTTTAGCTGCCTAAAAACCAGCCAGCGTGACCTGATTCGGATTGCTTGTGTCTGATGACCGGTCTTATTATGAGCAAGCTACGGTAAAATCAAGTCTAGGGATTTTACAAGAGATTGATAGACTCGCTTAGCTTGGGCTTGAGCCATGTGTCAAAGCTGAGTTAAATGAAGACATGGCCTATGGTCGTAGACAAATGTGTTGGCAGGTGTTTGGACGTGGGTTCGACTCCCACCGGCTCCATTTTTGGTTTCTAAACCTTTCTAAAACTTCTTAAAGCGTTGATTTATCAGTGTTTTTTTATTTTATATTTTCTAAACCTTCCTAAACCTTTTTGAAAAAAGGAGTTATAAAAGGAGTTACAAAAAGGAGGTTGTCCCTCCTAAAAATCAATATAATTTGCGAAGCGTTCCCCAATATCATCCTTGGCCTGTTTGGTGATATGAGTATAGATATTCATAGTCGTTTTCAGGTCAGAGTGCCCAAGTCTGTGCTGGACTTGCTTCAAAGTCATTCCTGCCTCAAAACATAAGCTGGCGTGTGTATGCCGAAAGCCATGGATGCGGATTGGACGAAGCTTATGGCCTTTTAAGACCTGCAGTAACCACTTTCGAGGAAGTGAACCGGGCATTGGTTTTTCTTCTTCACCTTGAAAAATGTACTTGTTATCTGGATTTTCCGCTTGCCATTTTTTCAGCAATTCGATTGTCTTTGGATCTAAACTAATCAATCGCTTACTGCTAGCGTTCTTGGTAGGACCTATTTCTTCCCCTCCAAAACCGCGTGTAACGGCCTTGTTGATGGCCAGAGTGCTATCTGTCCAGTCTGCCCATTCAAGGGCTAGAACCTCTCCTTTTCGAGCTCCTGTGAAGGCTAAAAGACGAAAAAGGGTAATCTTCTCAAGGTCTTTGGTCTGGTCAACCAGATCGAGAAAGGTTTTCAGCTCGTCCTTATCGTAAAAGTCGCTAGATTTGTCTGCTTGTTTCCTGCCAGTCGTGACCACGCTGACCATAGGGTTAGTATCCGTATAGCCATGACGAATAGCATACTTAAAGATATTATTCATTAGCCCTTTCAATTTTCGGCCATATACCAGTTTCTTTGACCAAGCATTGACTTGCTCTTGCATTTGAAGAGGAGTGAGAGAAGCTATCTTCTGGTCGCCCAAGGCTGGGTAGATATGGTTCTCAATATTTCTCGAAGTCTTGATGTAGGTGCTTTCCTGCACGGTATCGTAGTATTCTTTCAGCCAAAGTTTGGCTACTTCCTTGACTGTCTTTTCGGCTCTGGAAGCCTCAGCATTTTCGAGTTCTTCCTGTAGATTGAGGATTGCTGCGCGTGCTTTGGCTTTTGTCGGAAAGCCTCGGCGAGTGACATAACGACTGGTGCCGTTAACCTTACCCATATAGACGCGGATCATGTAGGCTGTGTCACCGTTTTTCTTTTTGTAAGATTTAATTTCCATTGATTTTTACCTCATTTCTTGGTAAAATGGGTATAAGAAAACGACCTTTTGAATGGTTGTTTCTTATACTAGACTTCCCTACGCTCTCCTCGACCAAAATTTGAGCGTGGGGATTTTTTGTTTTATTCGAAAAATCTTTCAACGTTATTTGCTTGCGCTTGAGTTAACTTTGTTGAAATTGTTTTTATCTCGCTAGTAGTAATGTTTTTAAGAGAGACAGAAGCTGCACCCGGTTTTTCTTCTTGGGTAGTAACCGAGGTGGAATTGATAGTACCTTTTTTCTTACCAGAAGCCCCAACCATTCCGCCAACGATCGTTCCAATCCCTGGCGCTAAAGCAGTACCTAAAGCAGCGCCAGCAAGTGTGCTAGTTTTCTTGCCTTTTTGCTTGGTTTTTCCTGTAGTCGTTGTGCGCTCGATAATTGTAGAGCCAGAAAAACTAAAATTTTCAAATTCGTAAAGCACAGGTTCTTCTGAATACATACCAATGTAGTATCGGCCATCAACTGTTTTTCGAACAGTAGTAGGACTAGAAAATTGATTACTTGCCGGTAAAGTTATTTTTGTTTCTAATGCTGCCTTTTTCCTCATATCGTTAGCTTTACTTATACTTTCTGCGGTCTTATCGACTGCAGTTTTTGCTATATCTTTTAATTTTTTAAAGTCCATATTTCATCCTATCAATTCATAATATTCGTCGATGACCATCAACTCGTCTGTCACCGTCTTTAATTTGTGCTTTTGCATAAAATGTAAGTAATTAAAAGATTTGTGATCATCCGATGCCGCAAGCTCTTCTTCAAGCAGTTTGTGGATCATGTGCCTGTTTGCTTCGTTTTCACATCTAGTATGATTGTTTTGGTAAAGTTCGGCAGAATGATCCAGATGGCCTAATTCGTGGTAAATAACCCGTTTTTTGGCGTTCTCAGACAACTCACGATTTATAAAGATAATATTGATGTCTTTGATATAGATACCTGGTCTATGCCATAGCTCATTATCAAAGTAAGCGAGAGTAACGCCGTGCGAATCAACTAATTCTTCAATAGTCATAGACTATCATCCTTTTTGTATTATTTTGTTGTTAAAATCGTAACGATGATTGCTAGTATGCCAAGCAATGTGCTAACCAATAATCCGATAAACCAATACATAAACTCTTTTCTGTTTCTAGCTTGATCTTCCAACCTTTTATTTTCTTGTGTTAGTAACATGGTTTCTACACGTTTTTCAAAATTGTCAAACTTTAAGTCAATTTTTTCAAAACCGCTCCGCATTTCTTGTTTCAACTGGTCGAATTTTAAATCAATTTTCTCGAAGCCGTGTCGAGTATCAGAATTGATTTTATCAAGCTTTAAGTCAATTTCAGATTTACTATAAGTATCTTGTGGCATAATATTTTCCTCCGATGATATTCCTGATTCTATTATACCATTATCCTGTCTGGGTACAGTTGGTAAAAAAGCTGTTTTGCCCTTAAGCGGAGTAATGTTGGATTGGGAGGCTTTGAAATTATCTTGTGCGTCTGACATTGTTTACCCCCACTTTCCAAAATAATGATAACTATAAGCCGTATCAACTTCCTCCCCATTCTCATCCATCAAAACAAAGAAAAAGTAAAAATCACTCGGTTTCTGTATCGTAAAATTAAAATTGAAATTTCCGGTAGCTTTACCATAGCCATCTTTTATCAACACAAAATCTAGTGCCGCAATATTTATTCTAGTGGCATGTACAGGATAAGATGTACCATCGGGAAAGTGGGCAGTTAGAGATAAGATATAGTCTGTTTCAGGTCTTATATTAAAGAAATCTAAATATGCAACTAAAGATGCTGAGCCAGGGAACATATCGAAGTTCGTGATAGTTCCAAGGAATTGAGCAGTTTCAGGATTGACGATCCTGATTGCCGTCATTTTTTCTTTAAACGGGTTCTTTTTCATAGGAATGCTTGTCATACTATCTACCTCTCAAGTAAATTTCAATGATATTTTGGATGGCGTCTATATCCTCTTCTGTGAGTGGCTTACCATCGAATGTCTTGGCATTCTCTGCCATCTTTCGCAAGTCGTCAGATGTGTAGCCCGCGATGGTGTCGTCATTTGCTATCGCTGGGTTGTCTGTCCGACCGAGCAAGTAATCGGTTGAAACATGAAAGTAGTCAGCGATTTCAGAAATACGCTCAGCATTTGGTTTTTTTGTCTTCATGCTATAGATTGTATTTCTGCTATATCCGAGAGCTTCCTCCAACTTACTCAGTGAAATACCGCGTTTTTGGCAAAGTTCTTTAATTCTGTCGAATGTCGGAAACATTGATTTTTCAACCTTTCTGGGAACACGACAAAAAATATTTAAACTTTTGTGTGTAAAGTTGTTGACAAAACACAATCAATAGTTTACAATAGTTTTTGTAAGTTAATAAGTTAGTAAAAAACAAAGTTAAAACTTATCTAAAAATAAATAGCTTTGGCGAGCAAGAAAATTGATAGATATAATGTTTTATCAAGGTTTTTAATTATGCTTATATTTTAAACAATAGATTGTAAAATGTCAAGCGTTTTTATAAAATGTTTTACTAACTTTTTAACTTGATATTAGTTAGAAAGGAGAAGGAGCATGAGTCAACAGCACCAAAAATGGCTTGAACTGGTTCAGAAGCGACTAGATGAAAAAGGTTGGTCACGCAGTGATTTGGCTACTGTTGTCGGTGTCAGCCCAGCGATGATTACACAGCTTTTCAAAACTGGCCACGGTAGCGATCAGTTAAAGCTTGAAATCAAGAAGAAGTTGAATATCAGCGAGAGCTGGGTCAAATTTGAGGAAAGGTAGGATAAGTCATGGCTCTTGAATTATTCGGAGACAGTTTCAAGGCCGAGCTCTTTGAGGAACTGGTCGAGCTAAACAAGCAAGCTCTAGCAGAAGCGAAAAGACAGGTATCTCAAAAGACTACTTGGGTTACCATTACTGAGCTGAAAGCCAAAACCGGCTGGGGCCGCTCGACTCTTGAAGCGTGGCGAGACCAAGGAAAGTTCCGTAGCATGCAAAAGGCGAAAGGTGGAAAGTACCTCTACGACCTCGAAGATGCCCTGCGATTTTGCCGGTCGCTTGCAAAATAAAAAAAGCTACCGACAAAAAAGTCGGCAGCAAACCAAAATATTTACTTAATTATAACAGAGGGAGTGATTAGATGCAAAATATTGAACAAAGACGCCTAATTTTAGATTGGGAACGCGACAATTGGCGGCTAGGAAACGTCTACAAGAACAATCTAGCCAAAAAGCCCGTAGAAGTCGTCAGAAACGAGTTGGAGAACCTTAGAAAGTCAACAGAAGGCGTGTCTTTCGAGGTTGTGCCAAAAGGCGGCAAGCTGATTGGCGGAGATAAGATTGTGACGTTTAAGAAAGGGTGAAAAAAATGAGTAAAAAGTATGAATTAGTAGTCGATGATACCATCACATTCTGGGGCTGGAAGCTATTTAGAATTAGAGCCTTAATTAGCTTCGGAAGTGTGGAAGCAGGAGAGCTAGGCGGGTATATCAGCAAAGAAGATAATTTGAGTCACTCTGGTGACGCTTGGGTCTCTGGTAACGCTTGGGTCTCTGGTAACGCTCGGGTCTCTGGTGACGCTTGGGTCTCTGGTAACGCTCGGGTCTCTGGTGACGCTTGGGTCTCTGGTGACGCTCGGGTCTCTGGTAACGCTTGGGTCTCTGGTGACGCTCGGGTCTCTGGTGACGCTTGGGTCTCTGGTGACGCTTGGGTCTCTGGTGACGCTGAGATAAAAAATATAAAAGATTACATTGTATTTAAAAATCATTGGTCAAGTGGTCGCTATTTTACTTATACGAAATCTAATAAAATGTGGAAAGTAGGCTGTTTTTATGGGACGGGTCAGGAGCTGATTGACAAAGCTTACCAAGATAGTGACAAATCGGGCGATTTTTACAAAGCATATGTCGAATTTGTAGAAAAATTGGAGGCGTTAGATGAGTCTTAAAGATCTTAAAAGATTAGTTTTGTTGCAAGTAGTCGCAATCGTACTACTGGTCATCGCTGGCGTGCAGACTATCGATAAGCAAAATCAGCAAATCCGTGAGCTGCAGGAGCAGATCAAGGACAATCGCGACAGTATTCGCGTACAGTCTGATACTAACAAGCGGCAGGACGTGATGATCAATAAATTTAATAATATGTACTACGAGTTCCAACATTGGAAAGCGACAGGAGAAGCAGATTTTCCGGGAGGATGAGAAAATGAATGAGGTTTTAGGAGCGGTTTGCTTTGTTTCCAGCTTGCTGCTGGGAGCTTTATGGACAAGTCACGTTGACTTGAAAAAAAGACGGCTAGAAGCTGAAAAACAAGCAGAGATAGACTTGTATGCAAGGTACGTTATCTGGGCGCAAAATGAATATATGATCGAGCAAAATCAGAGAATGGCCGAAGTACGCAAGCATGATACTCAGTCTTTCACAGTGAAGGGGGTGGGATGATATGACACAGGCGGAACGCATCAGGGAATATTATAAAGAGTATCCCGCTGCCAGCTATGATGAAGTGGCAGAAGCTGTCAAAACAACAAATGTAAATGTCAGGGCGACTGTATCCAAAGATGTCAAAGCAGGCAGATGTGTCCGTCTGGAAGACAAAACGTTGGACTATTCGACTTATTTTGGAGCATCAGAGGCACTTGCTGATTTGGTGGATTGGAAGAACGATACCAGACGAGAGTGGGTAGAGATGCTGACAAGAGCAGCTGAAAAGGAAACAGACAGCAACACAATGAGGTTGCTGATTAAAGAAGCTAATAAACTGATGAAAGAGGTAACGAAGTAGTGGTTAGAAATAAATTATCAGATTTAACCAACACGCTCTTTGCTCAACTGGAGACTCTGGATGACAGAGATCTCACTACAGAAGAGCTAAAAGTAGAGCTCCAGCGTTCAAAGCAGATGGTTGCAATTTCTGGCCAAATCTTGCAGGCTGGGCAACTGGCCTTGGACGCTGAGAGATTTAAAGATAAGGTAGGTGATGTCAATGCCCCGATCGCTTTGCTGGAAGAATGAATACACTGATTATATGCAGGAAATTTGTCCAGGACGGCTGACTCCAGAAGTAACAAAACTGCTAAATGAAAAATTTGGCACCAACTACACAGCTTCGCAAATTGGCGGAGTGCGTAAACGCCTCGGTCTGCTGGTAGGGAAAGTATTCAAAAAAAGGATCCTGACAAGCGAACAGCATGACTATTTTTTAAAAAACTACGTCGGAAAAACTTCTCAAACGTTCGCAACCGAAATGAATGAAAAATTCGGTTTGTCATTAACCGCTCAGCAAGTCAAGAATTATCGAAGAAACAATCGTTTAAATAGTGGCTTATCTGGTCAGTTTGAAAAAGGACATACGCCAACGAATAAAGGGAAGAAACTTCCAAATATGCCAAAAAATAGCGGCCAGTTTAAGAAAGGGAATAAACCCCCAAACTATGTTCCGGTGGGGACCATTGCTCAAACAACAGATGGCTATCCGAAAATCAAAGTAGCTGATCCAAATGTTTGGGAACTGCTCCACAGAAAGACCTGGATTGAACATAATGGGCCAATTCCCAAGGGACATTCGATCATATTCTTAGATGGAGATCGGTCAAACTATGATATTGCAAATCTAGCTTGTCTATCAAGAAACGAAATAGCTAGAATGAATCAAAATCATCTATTTACGTCCGACGCTGATTTGACTAAATCTGGTATCGGACTTACAAAACTTACAAACAAAATCAGAGAGGTAGAAAAGAATGGCTAGTTTATATGAGCTGACAGGAATTTTCAAACAGATCGACGAAATGGAAGGCTTGGATGAAGAAACCAAGCTGGACACCCTGGATTCCATTGATTGGACAGATCAGTTTGAAGAGAAAGTCGAAAATACAGTCAAAGTTATCAAAAATAAAGAAGCGGATGTGGACCAACTCAAAGAAGAAATTGACCGCTTAACTAAACGGAAAAAATCTATTGAGAATGACATCACACGGCTTAAAACAGGCTTACAGGAAGCCTTTGAAACCACTGGGCATGAAAAGGTCAAGGGTTTGCTCTTTACGGTCACCTTAGCTAAAAATCAACCATCCGTGGTTGTTGATGAAAATCTACTGCCTAAGAAATATTTTGTAATTACAAAAAAACCTGACAAAAATGCTATCAAGGAATTGCTGAATGCAGGTAAGAAAGTCAAGGGTGCTACCTTGCAAGAAAGTAGAAGTTTGAGGATTCGCTGATGGGATTGATTAACAAAACTAAAATTACAGAAAATATTTCTGTCGTGATTGGTCATCGGGAAATCATTGTTAATGTGACCGAAAATTTCCCATTTGATATCAAGATTGGATTTCAGGAAGTGGATGAGGTTCAGTTAGATATGGGACTTGGAAAAAAGGTGTTTAAGCCAGAGTACAAGATGATCATTCAAGTGGTCGATTGTGAGAAACCTGAATTTACGAATGAGGAAGAATTGAAGGAAAAGGACAGGCAGCATAAAGAATTGAAAACACTGTTTGCTTTTGCGAAAGCCAATAAGCAGAATTGGTTTGAGACGGCTCTGTTTGATGGTGTACTTTCTGAAAAGGTGAAGGTATGAGAATTTTAGCAATTGATCCGTCAAGCAATCGAATTGAAACTAGCACAACAGGAATTGTCCTGCTAGACAATGCTAGTTTGGTCGATAGCTGGGTACTTCCGTTTGGCGATCAAAACTTCAAAAACTGGTTCAAGTCGACTGGTCGGAGTCTTGAATTTGACATAGTGGTCGTTGAAAAATTTGAGGTTAGGGACAATGATTATTCCAGGGACAACTCGGTTGTAGAAACTATTGCAGCCATTGAACTATGCTATCCGGACTTGGTCCTGCAGCGTAATGCAGGTTATCAGACAGATATACCTAACGACTTACTAAAAGCCTTAGGGCTGTGGACCTTTGACAAGAGCCATCACAACGATGTGAGGGCAGCTGCAAGGCTTGGGCTATTTTATGCCCAACGGAATGACATCGAGGAGGTGATTGTGGACATTGGCAATCGAATTACGCAAATGGCAAGCTGAAGCGGTCAAACGTAGCGACCGTGACTGCCCTGGTATTTTCCTTGAGGCATACGGCGGCCGTGGTAAAACTATCTGCGCTTTTGAAATCGCAAAGCACAAGGGAGCCAAAAAAGTCCTAGTTATCAATAATCGACTAGCTATCCTGAACGGATGGAACAGCACTTATCAAAAATTAGGCTACAACACTGATTTTGAATTAGAGACTATGACAGACCGCAGATTGCAGAACAAACTTGCAAGCGGAGAGTCTATTGAGTGCGATGTGTTCATTATTGACGAGTGGCAGAATATGTCTAGTGATGCCAATGTGAAAGCTTATCGCAAGGTCAAACGCAGCTATACTGTAGGCCTGTCAGCAACGCCCATCAGGAAGAAGGGGCAAAACTTCTATCCGCTTGAAAAGACATTTTTTGGAACGGCCGAACCAAACCAAAAGGAAAACTGGCAACTAGCCCATGGGAAGATGAAATATTCCAAATTTAGCTATTCTAAGCAAGAATGGGATGACTTCCGAGACTATGAAAGCTACGTGGCCAATCTGCCAAACTTTTTCCGCTGGGAAGAAGTTGAAGCTATTGAAGAGGCTGAGGAAAACAACGGATTTGAGGTTATCTTTGAGCCAGTCTGGTGCCTAATTGCTAATCCGAAAGAATTGGAACAATTTAGGAAGTTGAATATTGTTGGGAAAGATGGCAAGTACGCCATGGCCAAACAGACATTTGGCCGAAAGACTTTTGAACGGTATTTGATCCAGACAGGCTTTGAAATTGACTTCCCGAAACTCAAGGCTGTCAACGCAGACACTCCTATGCTGCTCACGTTGGATCTTATGCTGGCAAGTAAGACAGAAATGTTGATAGTTAGCAAATCCAAGCAGATTGTCGAGGTTATATATGAGCGACATCCTGAAATCGGTATCTGGACGGGTGACAAGAAAGAAGGACATGATAAGACCAATATGGTCGCTACTAGCCAGGTATTAGGTGTTGGAGTTGATGGCCTTCAACACAAATTTAAAACTATTGTGGTTCTGGATCCTGTCAGTCCGTCTGATGGAGATTATGATGACTACCGGCAATTGCTTTGGCGAATCACTGGTAGCCGTCAACAACACGATGTTAGAGTCGTAGAATTTTATTTTTAAGGAGAAACAAAAAATGAACAAAAAAACTGAAATGATTGTATTCCGCAGCCGTGTAAAAGATGCCTATCTTAAGTCATATAAGGGCAGAGGTACTTTGGCATTTGAAGCTGACTATTGCTGCCTGGAACATTGTTTAAAGGTCCCTCGTAAGAAATACGAAGAAAACAAAAAGACTTACAAGGCCCTTGCTGCAGCTTTTGACTGTGAAATTGTCGCGGTTGAAGCAGAATATAAATTGACCTATCCAAATGGCAGCGATATCCGGGAGATAAAAACCGAGGAACAACCTGGATTAGCTCTTAAAAAGTTATTGGATTTTTTAGTTGATTAAGGAGTCGCAATGGGAAAAATATTTGGAGTATTGCAAGCGATTCAAAGTGAATTGGTTGCTCCAAAGGGACAGTATAACTCCTTTGGAAAATATAATTACCGGAGCGCAGAGGACATTCTAGAGGCTCTAAAGCCGATTTTAAAAAAGCATAATGCAGCAATTACCTTGAGCGACGAGATTGTTTACATCAAGGGGCGGCATTATGTTGAGGCATCTGTTACACTTTTTGCTGAAGGTGAGGCTATTGGAGCCAAAGCATCAGCGCGTGAAGAGGAAACCAAAAAAGGGATGGACGGCAGTCAGATCACAGGGACAGCTTCGAGTTATGCTAGAAAATATGCTTTGAACGGACTATTTGCTATCGATGACAACAAGGATCCTGATACTGATGAATATGCAAGCCAAACTGGAAAGCAAGCACCAGCTCAAAAACCAGCTCAAAGCAAACCTGCATCAAATCAGAAACAGAATCAGAGAGCATCTGGTAATGTTAAGTACATCACAGGAGCCCAGGCAAAGAAGCTGCGTGAAGACATCAAAAACATTGCGGAGGCTTCAGGCGGTCCAGTTAATACGGTTGGAGTATGGTTCATCGACCAGCTTGGCGTAGAAAAAATTGAGCTTATACCAGCTGACAGATTGGAAGAAGCTCAAGAGCTAATCGAAAAAACAAAAAAAGCGAAAGGAATTGAATAATGGGATATACGGAACTGGGGCGCAAACGCCCGATAGAAATACAGAGCGTTTATTATGATAAGATCCTGGTTTATCAGCATCAAGGTGAGATTTGGGGTGTATGTTATAAGCACGGAGAAATTGATTGTGTTTACAACTACACTAAGAACGATTTCTTTTGTCTTGAAATTTCAGATATGTCCTTAAAAGAAATTGTTACTAAAATTATCCAGCCATTGAAAAGAAGCTACCCAGGAGCATACAGTATTGATGAGGAGACGTTCGGTAGAATTTTGGGGGAAATAAAAAAATGATCAATAATGTTGTACTTGTCGGGCGTATGACCCGTGATGCTGAACTTCGCTATACACCGCAAAACCAAGCGGTCGCAACCTTTACTCTGGCTGTGAATCGCAACTTTAAAAATCAAAAAGGTGAGCGTGAAGCGGACTTTATTAATGTTGTTATCTGGAACCAACAGGCTGAAAATCTTGCTAATTGGGCTAAAAAAGGCGTTCTAATCGGAATTACTGGTCGCATTCAGACTCGTAATTACGACAATCAGCAAGGCCAGCGAGTCTATGTCACAGAAGTTGTTGCAGACAACTTCCAGCTTCTGGAAAGTCGTACCCAACAAAACTCAGGGCAACCATTTGGGAATAGCAAACCAATGGATATCCAAGACGATGATTTGCCATTCTAGGGAGGTACTGAAATGGGAATGAAAGAATATGCTCTCAAATATCAAAAAGCTGGCTTTTCCGTAATTCCCATCGTGCCTAACGGAAAGCAACCAGCAATTAAATTTGCAGATACCCCGCCGATGACTGCTCAGGAAATTGAAAAATATTGGACTCAACACCCTGAAAGCAACATTGCTGTTCGGACTGATAAATTTTTCGTTATCGATGTGGACTTACATGGTAAAGCTAATGGCTATGAGAGCCTGGCAAATTGGGATCATCTCAACTTGATAACTCCAACACTACAGGCCCGAACTGCTAGCGGCGGAAAACATATTTTTTATTTCAAACATCCTGATGTGTCCATGACTCAGATGATTGGGTTTCTGCCAGGTGTGGATGTCAAAGCTCATCCGAATAACTATGTATTAGTGGCTCCGTCTAAAACCCCAAAAGGTGTCTATACTTGGGATGAAGAAAAATCTAAGGAAGGTGGCACCATAGTTACAGCCAGTCGAAAGCTGGTTCTGGCCATAAAAAAGGAATACAACAAAAAGAACCCAGGTAGCGACCTGGATAATATCTACTATCAAATGAGCAAAGGAGCTGGAAAACGTAATCGAACCACAGAACTCTTTGAAATGATTGCCCTTGGATTTGGGGATGAAGGCAGTAGAAATGATACGCTTGCGAAGTTTGTCGGTGGGCTCTTGAGCCGGTCGGTAGAGTCAAGCTGCATCTTAACACTTGCAGAAACGGCTAACAACAATTCAATGGAGTCTCTTGGTCAAAAGGAACTGAGGCGAACTGTTGAATCTATGATCAGGAAACACATGAGGGGGGGTGACCATAATAGGTGATGTCGTGAATATTTCAATCAAGCAGTTTTCACGTCGAAAAAAGAAAATTTTGAATGACGAAGGTGAACAGATTGAAATCGAATCTATTGTGGCAGACAGCCCCAGAAATGTACTACTTGCTATGAAAAGCGACAGTAAGCTCAATGATTTTCTTCGACACAACGAGTTTACTGGAGAGCACGAAATTGTAGAGGATGTAAAACTGGATGCTATCCAGTTGAGAAAGGGGCAGCTACCGTCTTCCTTCGAATCCTATTTGAGTGTTTACTTGGAAAATCACTTCAAAACAGTCTTTAAAGCCGGAGCATTAAGAGATGGCATTGAAGCATTTTTTGCAGAAAAAACCTACAATCCGGTTAAGGAATATATGGAAAATGCATATGAGTCATGGGATCATAAAGAGCGACTTGCCCAGGTATTTCAAACTTGGTTGGGTGCAGAGGATAGCATCTTCGTCCAGAAAATAGCTGTTATGTTCTTTGTTGGTGCGGTTTCTAAGGTTTTTAATCCCTGGGTCAAATTTGACTACACGCTCGACTTGGTCGGTGGCCAAGGGGCGGGGAAGACCACTTTCTTGCAAAAGATAGCTGTTGACTGGTACACGGATTCGGCTAAAGATTTTATGGATAAAGATAACTATGAAATTATGCTGAAATCGTTAATTGTTAATGATGACGAGATGGTCGCTTCCAGAAAAACTACTTTTGATGAGCTAAAAGCCTTCGTGACCAAGACCGAATTGTCCTTCCGCCGTTCCTACGGTCGTAGGGCCGAGAAATTCCCTAAGAACTTTGTGATCGCAAGAACCAGTAATAAAATTGAGTATCTGGGCGATAAGACTGGCGAGCGGCGCTTTCTGCCTGTGCTGGTGGATGCAGGCCAGCAATTTGTCAAACCTTTTGATATGACTGATCATGACGTGCTTCAACTTTGGGGCGAAGCAGTGGCTATTTACAAAAAAGGATTTACGCTTACCTTTAATGATGATTTCGAGGCTGAGCTTGCAGTCTACAAGGAACGTTTCACTTATAAAGATGAAGCCGAATCGCAAGTATACGACTATCTTGAAATGCTGGTTCCAGAAGAATGGGAAGATTTCTCAGTCACTCAGCAGCATCAATATACCTGGTCTTACTTCAATGATGGTAGCTATCGCAATGAGGCTGGTTTGCTTTATGAAGGTGTAAAACTTCAATCGAGCGTATCTGCTAAACAGATTTTAAAGAATGTTTTTGACATCGATAGTGCTAGAGGCGAAAAGATTGCTAGGAAAATCAAGTTGATTATGGATAATAATCAGGACTGGGAATATAAGGTTAAAAAGGTTAGAGGCAAAACGATGCGTGCATATTTTAGAAAAAATATACAAACGGAAGTGATGTAACCTCAGTGAAAATGATGTAACCTTTTAGGCCAAAAATGGTCAAAAATCACGTTTCGGTTACATCAGGTTACATCAATGATGTAACCGCAAGAAAAACCAGTTATATCAACGGTTTGAGCGCTATTTTTGATAAAATTTTTAAAAAAGTGATGTAACCGACCTAAAGCCTTGATACTATTGAGTTTTTGAGGTGTCTATTAGTATGGTTACATCATTTATATAAAATATTTAATAAGTAAAAATAGCAAGTGCTATAAACGTTGATATAACAGCATTCTTGTTTTTTATAAAATATGTTTTTCGGAAAGTGATGTAACCTTGTAACCTTGTTTAAAATATACATAAAAATGAATTAATATACAAAAAGGGATAGGAAGATGAAAGTACAGCGATTGATTGAGAAGTATAAAAAACTTGAGGGTGTATGGGATGCTGAAGGAGCAGAGCTAGCGCGCCAAATCTTTTTACAAGATTTAGAACAACTAGACGAACCAGAAAAAGTCGTAGTACCGCAGCTTGTGGCGGATTGGTATGAAGAGAATAAGGATGATTTTGAAGGGAATTTGTTTCGATATGCTCATAATATTCCATCGATTTTTGACGGTGCTAAACTTAATGAGTTTGAAAAGTGGTTTCTAAATGCTAGCACAAAACCATTTCAAATCCTCGTCAATATGCATCAATTTGGCTACGAGGTCGATAAAGAGAAGCGGTATCGAATTTCCATGCCCAAAGCGAGAAATTACAAAAACCACGCTCAATTATTGTGCGCAAAAGATGGCAAAATGTTTTGGTGTGCAGAGTGGCACCGATTCAGAACCAAATTCACCCGAAAAGAACTAGAAGAGGCAGGTTTTGGCTGGGTTTTCTCTTGCGAGGGTGTGGAAGTTGAGGAGGTGTAAAATGACAAATCTTTGGGAGGAAACCTTAGAGGTTTTAAGAGACCATGGCAAAACGTTTGAGGACGTCAGATATATTCAAGGCTCAGACTTTAAAATCACTAAAGAAAATTTTGAGAGACTTGCCAAGCAAGCTAATTATCATAGCGGATACGGTGCCGCTCACGTTCCTACTGACTTAGTCATTGTTGGCAAAGGTTGGTGGTTGGAGCGAGGAGAATATGATGGTTCAGAGTGGTGGGATTTTAAAGAAATACCTAAGCAAATCAATGAAACCAGAAGCATTTCTTGTCTTGTAGGCGGAATGTGGCCAAGGCTTAAAGAATTGAATACCATCGATCCGATGCAAGAAAGGCTTGAAGAAATGAGAAAGGAGCATACAATTGAATAAACGTCAACGCAAAAAGAAAATTTTGAACGGTCTGAGCAAAGAAAAAAGATATCGCAGGACGCATTGTCCTATATGCGATAGCAAGATTGGTCTATTTGATGAATATTTTAATCGTTACGGATTTTGCTGTGTAGCATGCGGCTATGAGTACTATGGGATTGAGAGGTGACCAACATGAAACCTAGAAGACACCCTTACTCAGGAAGACCTAAGCTGATTAGACAGGCGTTGCCAAGGTTCGTTCTGTTAGGCAATATCGCATTCAATAGCGATTTGGTGAAATACATTGAAACAATGAGGCAAGAGGCACCAAATCAAACAATCATTTATTTTAAGATCCCTAAATTCCTTTCGCATGAGGAGAAGCATGTGCGGGTGCCTTTAGAAATCTCTGAGGTGGTCAAGATTTTAAACCGATGAAAAGCAAAAAAGCCAAGGCGCTCTCTGCCTCAGCTAAATTTCCAATAAGATTATTATATCATAAAGGAGACAGAGAGTGAGCAAGGCAAAAGCTATTTTAAAGGATTTGAGAAACCTTGACCTGTATATTGCAAGTTTGATTAGACGAAGAGACAAGGTCGAAGCCTCGCTCTTATCTAGCCAGAAATTTTCTCCGGACAAAGTTTCAGGGGGCGTTAAACGTAAGCAAGATGATATCTATGTTGAGCTACTAACGGCCAAGGAAGAAATAGAGCAGAAGACCGCTGAGGCTATTAGAAAACAGAGGGAACTGCAGGGGCTAATTGACTCTCTGGATAACACGGATAGTCAGGCTATTCTGAGCTTGGTTTACATCGATAAGATGACGAGATGGCAAGTGATGGATGAATTGAATTGCAGTGATAGGACCTACTATCGTTTGCTTAGACAGGCTAAACGCGATTTAGACCGCTCCTGTCAGTAAATGGCAGTCTTTGGCAGTTTTTGGCAGTGATTGTCAGTGCGTGGCAGTTTCAACGTGCTATTATAGTAGTATCAAAAAAGGGCAGAAAATTACTGCTCTTTTTATTTATTGGTCTAAAAAAGATTGGTGAGAAGGTATGCGACCGCAAAAGCTAACAATACAAAACGGAAGAAGAGCATTAAGCGATTATGGTTCTCGTTCGGATGAATACAGAGAATACAATCGTTTGAGATGGAAGTATGATCGAGAAGTCAAAGCGTTTTACAATTCGAAAGTTTGGAAAGAGACTAGTCGAATTGTTCTGCTTGAGAATGATTATATCTGTGAGTACTGTGGAGCAGAAGCGACGATGACAGATCATGTGATTCCGATAAAGAAAGATTGGAACAGAAGGTTAGACAGAAGTAACTTGAAAGCAAGTTGCAAGAGATGCAACGATGCAAGAGCGATTAGAGACCGAAAGGGTCTGCTCTGACCTGTCAATCAGTTGTCAAGCCTCAAAAACGATGGACGAACAAACATAATCATTAAACCTTTAATGTTCGGAAATTACCCCCTATTTTTTTGAACGGGGCTATATTGTTTCGGTTTTAAAGGACGCGGCCTTTTCTGAACGAAAAATTCCCTTTTTGAAACTTAAAAAATAGCCATTTTAGTAAAGGAGGTGTCAATTTTGGGAAGAAAAATGAAGATTGTTGAAAACAATAAGAAACATTTAACTAAAGAAGAAAAAATAGCTCGTAAAAGCATACAGGACAAGGCTTCTGATGGCTTGGACACACTGCAAATTACACCGCCAAAACATTTTGATCCTATCGCAAAAGCGGAATATAAACGAGTGATCAATGATTTGCGAAAGCTACCCCTAAGAAATCTGGATCGAGCTGTTTTAGAAACATATTGCACCTGGTATGCGGTTTATAAAGAATTGTCCCGTGGCTTGCAACAAAAAGGCTATGTTTATGTAAATGAAAAAGGGACGGTTCTGCCAAATAAAATGCTTTATAGCTTAGAACGTGCGACCACCAACTTAACACGCGCAGCGGCCCAGCTTGGTCTGACGGTAGACAGTCGGATGAAATTGTATGTGCCACAAGTTGAAGAAAAGAAAACAAGTATTTTTGATAAGTTTGGAGGTTAGACGATGAGGTATAGACCACACTATTTGAAGAAGAGGAAAAAACATCGTGAGTTAAATGAATTTTCAACCGAGGGTGGACGAATTGCATTGAACGGAAAGTTATTAGACGGAGTAACGAGTTACAGTATTGTTTGGATTTCTGGAGAACTTACTGAATTGACAATAAAAATGGTTGGTAAAATGAAATGATTTTTATATTAGAGGGAAATTCCCTCTTTTTATTTTAGGCCGTTGGTGTAGAGGAAACATAACAAGCTCCAACCTTGTAGTCGTGGGTTCGATTCCTACACGGTCTGTGTTTTTGTCAGAAAGGAGGGATTGTAATAAAATATGACTATAAGCCGATTGCAAGTAAATATCGTGATGTAGCTTTTGATTATGCAAAAAGCGTGGTTGATGGCAAACGGATTGTTAGTCAGAAAGTTTTTAAAGCATGTTTACGTCACTTAAATGACTTGAAAAAGATTTCTCGAAAATCTTTCTCTTATGACTATATTCCAAAAAAGGCTCAGGATCCAATTGATTTTATCGAAATCCTCCCAGATGTCAAAACTGGCAAACCTTATCCGTTAGCTGAATTTCAAAAATTCATTCTGGCTAGTTTGTATGGCTGGCGCAGGAAGTCGGACGATTCTATCAGGCGCTTCAGGAAAGCGATGATTTCTCTGGCCCGTAAGAATGGTAAGACGATTCTTGTGGCTGGTATCTTACTTTATGAGTTTTTATTTGGTCGCAATCCAGCGATGTCTAGGCAGCTTTTTTGTACTGCAAATGATAAAACTCAGGCTAAAATCGCTTTTGAGATGGCTCGGAAGCAACTGGACGCATTAAGGGCTCAAGATGAGGATGTCAGAAAGGCTACAAAGCGGGTCAGAGAAGAGTTGAGGAACTTGGTGGACGAATCCTATATCCGTCCGTTAAGTCGCGATACAGGGGCTGTGGATGGTTTTGAACCATATGTTGGTGTACTGGACGAGTTCGCAGCATCTAAAACGAATGAAATGATTGAACTTTTGGAATCCGGTCAAGGTCAGTTGGACAATCCACTAATTCTGATTATTTCCACGGCAGGGCTTGATCTTAATGTTCCGATGCACACGATTGAATATCCATATATCGAGAAAATCTTGAATGAGGAGGTAGAAGATGATGGATACTTTGCTTTTATCGCAGAACAAGATAGCGAGGAGGAGATTGTAGATGAAGCTAACTGGATAAAATCAAATCCGATTCTTGAGGTGCCTGCACTCTATGATAAAATCATGGATTATCTTCGGAAGCGCAGGAAGGTATCTCTTGAGACGGGGACAGTTAACGAGGTCTTGGTCAAAAACTTTAACATGTGGCGGCAATCATCAGAAACATCCTACATGGACAAGCAGAGTTGGGCACAGGCCAAACTTGACGAAAAACCAGATACTAGAAAACGCAGAGTCTGGATTGGTGTTGATGTCGGGAAAGTCAGTGACTTGTTTGCCATCTCACCCATGGTCCAGATGGACGATTACTGGTATGTAGATAGTTTCTCTTTTATTGCCACAAAATACGGTCTTGTGGCCAAGGAGAAGCGCGACGGTGTGAGCTATACAAATCTGGAGCGCATGGGTGAATGCGAAATTACCACTCTTGAATCTGGCGTTATCGATGATGAACGTGTGCTCGAGAAAATCGAGGAGATGGTCTATCTGAACGAATGGGAGCTGCAGGCTATCTGTTTTGACCCTTATCAGTTTAGCTCGTTGATTGCCATGATTGAAAAGCGACATCCTGAATGGCCATTGATCGAGGTGAGGCAAAATACAATGGTCTTGAATATGCCGACCAGGCAGTTTAGGGACGATGTGTTGAAAGGTCTTATCAAGCATTCGGGGAATCAATTGCTTACAATGGCCGTTAACAATGCTCGCGTGAAAGTCGATAATAACGGTATGCGGATTGACAAGGATAAACAGAGCAATAAAATTGATCCACTAGATGCTCTTTTAGATGCTTTTGCGGTCTGTTATCTGGAACCATTCGATGGCTCAGGGTATTGGACGAATGAAAAAATTATGGAGGCAGGTTCGCTATTTTGAGATTACTAAGTCAAATACATACAATCCTATTGCTAGCTGGCTTAGGATTTTTAATTTACGGTCTTTTTTTGATTGGGCAGATTGTTGGCTATATTGCTACCGGAATTATTTTATGCCTCTTAGGGGTATATATTGATAAAACAAAATAAGGAGAATCGAATGAACAAACGAATTAAAAAGAAAAAAAGCTTGGTGCGGGAAGTGCAACAGCTGCGATCAGATATGCTTGCGCTGAGCCGTGAAAATCTCGACCTTTATGCAAAATTGACTACGTTTAATAGTGAGTTGAGTGTGCTACGTCAATCACAGGAACGCCATGAGACCATATGTGAAAAAAATGTGGAAGCTACAAATGCGAAATTTGAAAAAATCAAAGATGATTTGAAGCAATTGAAAAAACCGTTTTGGAAGCGATGATATTGTAAACCCTCTTAAAATTTGATAAAATTAAGTAATTTTAGGAGGTTATAAATATATGTCAAAAGAAAAGATTTCTCCGGTGTACATTGATGAAGATAAGAATGTGTACGAATTGAAGAAGCCTGTATACAAGAAGCCGTTATTTTGGTCAACTATCTTTCTTTCTGTACTTTCTGTTTTCTTGGTATCTATTATTTATTTAGCTGGTATTTATGCAAACGGGATAGAAGAAGCCCTTAAAAGTAATAATGTTTATTACGATCAGAGAGATAAGCAAATTCATCGTTTGGACACCGATGAAGATTCGCCGACTCCAGGAAACAATATCATTGAAACTAAAACTTTTGGCGAGAAAGTAATATTTGATGAAGGAACCATTCAAGTTAAGGGAATGGAACTTTCTGAAGGGAAAGTAACGGTGGCTGTTGTTTTGGAAAACAATACTGATAGAACCTCTTCTTTTAATCCGAAAGATTTTATTGCAAAAGCCGGAAATGAAAGACTGAAATATTCTAGCTTAACCGAAATCATAGGTCTAGACAGTGAGGAAGAGAACAAAAAGGTTTCTCCCAACTCCAATGCGATATTCTTTTTAAATTATGATACCCCAAAAAACAATTCTACTGATTATTCTATGCAAATAGGACAGTATCTTTGGAAATAACCTAGTCAAGCATCCAAGCGGTGCTTTTTTTAGTTTTATATTGATGTAGCAAAGCAAATGAGGTATAATACCCTTGAAAGCGGAGGGAGATTTATGCCAAAGTCCTATAAAAATCAGCTATTGGAAAAAATAGCTGATTATAGAGATCAAATAAAGAAAATTGATATAGAAATTAGTTCTCTCAAAAATACAAAAAAGAGTGGTTTCTTTAATAATATTTTTGGAAAACAAGAAGACCATAGCTTCGAAATACAAGTGTTATTAAATAAAAAATCTGAGATACAACAGTGGTTGGGTAAACTTGAAGAGGAATTAGAAAAAGACTATGTTTACGGGCGTCGCATTTTTGTAAAAGGAACCAAATACCAAGAAGAAGGAGAAATTCCATTTCGAAAACTAGCTGGTGTTGAAGATGAGGATGATTATTTTTGGTATGAAATCGTCAAAACAAAAAAATTTGAACTTATCCCAGAACCAACTAATCAAGTTGATCCTAATGCAATAAAAGTGATGGTTGAAGGGTATTTTGTCGGTTATATTGACAGACGATATAACAGGGGGCTGAAAAAATATATCAACAACAGTGACTATATTATCACTGGAGAGGTGGTAGGAACTGGAGGGAGTTTTGATGGCAGAACGACGCACCCGATCAGCTACGATATTGAGATAAGAATAAAGAAAAAATAGCATTCGAGAAATTTATTGCTATTCATTTAGCAAAAAGCACCATTAGGTGCTTTTTTTATGCTCAAAAATAGAAAGGAGGTGAGAAAAGAAATGAGTTTCTTTCAACCATTAGGATCTTCTAAGGTGTCTTACGATGACTATATCACTTCGGTGATAGGTGGGAATTACTCCCCTGAATATGTTGGGGTTTCAGCCTTGAAAAACAGCGACATTTTAACAGCTGTATCTATTATTGCTGGAGATGTGGCCCGCTTTCCTTTGCTGAAAAAAGACACCACGGGCAATATTGAGCAGGATGAAGAAATCAATTATCTTCTGAATGTGAAATCAACAGGAAACACATCTGCTCGGACTTGGAAATTTGCTATGACAGTTAATGCGATTTTAACTGGCAATTCGTTCTCCCGAATCTTGAGAGATCCTAAGACTGGAAAAGCGCTTCAGTTTCAGTTCTACAGGCCGTCAGAAACGACCGTAGAGGAGACAAACGACCACAGGTTGATTTATACCTTTACCGACCGTTTAACGGGCGCTACGGTCAAATGCGAGGCTCCTGACGTCATCCACTGGAAGTTCTTTAGTCACGATACGATTTTGGGAAGATCACCACTGCTATCTCTGGGAGATGAAATCTCTCTGCAAGATGGCGGTCTGAATACCTTGATTAAATTTTTCCGTGATGGTTTTTCCAGCGGAATTATCAAACTAAAAGGTGCGCAGTTGAACGGTGAAGCTCGCAAGAAAGCCCGGATGGACTTTGAGAAGATGCGGGAGGGTTCGACAGGCGGTAGTCCGTTAGTCTTTGACGATACTCAGGAGTACACGCCACTCGAAATTGATACGAATGTGCTGCAGTTGATTACTTCCAACAACTTTTCGACAGCTCAGATTGCCAAAGCCTTGCGCGTGCCTAGTTATAAACTGGGTGTGAATAGCCCTAATCAGTCCGTAGCGCAGTTGATGGAGGATTATGTCACAAATGACCTGCCTTTTTATTTTGACGCGATTACAAGCGAGCTAGGACTAAAGGTACTGGACAATGATGAGCGGCGAAAGTATCGAATAGAATTTGATACTCGCAGTGTCACTGGACGAAATGTAGATGAGATTGTCAAGCTGGTAAATAACCAGATTTTGACTCCTAACCAAGCCTTAATCGAGCTTGGCAAGGAACGCTCTAGCGACCCGAATATGGATCGTTATCAGTCCAGCCTAAACTATGTCTTTCTGGATAAGAAAGAGGAATACCAGGCAATGAAAGGAGGTGAGACAAGAAATGCCGAAACGAATCAAGATGAAGGGACCTCTGATTCCGAATAATAGCCAAGAAGCCTATGACTACTTTGGCTTAGAAGCGGTCAGTGCCAAGTCGATCACAGATGCCTTTCCGGAAGACAGCGGTGACATTGTGCTGGAAGTCAATTCCAATGGTGGTCTGGTGACTGTCGGAAGTGAAATCTACACAGCTTTGAAAAGTTATCCAGGGCACATCACAGTCGAAGTGACGGGTATGGCGGCCAGTGCTGCTAGTGTAGCCATCATGGGTGCTGATAAAGTTCTTATCAGTCCAACGGCGCAGATTATGATTCACAAAGCGCTATTTAATTGGGTATCTGGTAATAGCGATGATTTGGACAAGGCTTCTAATGCTTTAAAAGCTAGCGACCAGGCGATCGTAAATGCCTACGTCGCTAAAACTGGTTTGAGTGAAGAAGAAATTCTGGACATGATGAAGAATGAGACCTTCATGTCAGCTAGCACTGCAGTAGAAAAAGGCTTTGCAGATGAAGTGATGACCTTTGATGATGTCGGAGCGGTAGCGAGTCTAGAAAATGGCTTGTTACCACAAGCAGTTATTGATGACTTTTACGCTAACCGTAGCAAGCGGAAGTCTGAAATTCAAAACATGCTACGAGAAATCGAAAAAGAAGAAATTCTAGAGGGACTATAGGTCCTATTTTTTATACTCAAAAAAGGAGAAAAATCTATGTTTGATGAAAAAATCAAAGAATTGGAAGCAGGAATTGCTCAAGCCAAGGCTGAAATTTCTGCTCAGACGGTTAAATTAAAAGAAATTTTGGCACAAGGAGATCTTGAAAAAGGGCGCCAAATTCGTGCAGGCATTGATGCTAAGAAAGAATCTTTAGCGGCACTGGAAGGCGATTTGAAGCTTTTTAAAGATATCAAGGGTGAACCGACTGCAGCGGCTGCAACACACGTTGTCGAATCAGAAGAAAAGTCAATTCGCGACGCAGTAAATGACTGGTTGCATTCTAAGGGAGCGACAGCTTCATCTGAATTGAATTTTGAAGGAAATGACCTTTTCATCCCGCTAAATGCAATTGACCCTAAAACGGATGGGCTGAAAAAGGACGGCACCAAACCTGTGACAAGTGAAGAACTTGTGACAACTCCGGTCCGTGAAGTGAAGACAGTCGTAGACTTAAAACAATTCACTTCGATTCACAGCGCGACAAAAGCAAGCGGTAAATATCCAATTTTAAAACAGGCTACCTCTAAAATGGCCAGTGTGGCAGAATTGGAAAAGAATCCAGCGCTTGCTAAGCCAGAATTTGAAAATGTGCCCTGGGAAGTGCAGACTTACCGTGGAGCAATTCCAGTGTCTCAAGAATCAATCGATGATGCAGATGTTGATTTGCTAGCAATTGTGGCAGAGGCAGCGTCTCAAATCAAAGTCAATACAACAAATGATGCTATCGCAGCAGTATTGAAAACGTTTGAAGCGAAGACAGCTAATGGACTAGACGCAATCAAGGAAATCTTGAACGTGAATCTTGACCCGGCTTATAATGTATCTTTTGTGGTTTCTCAAAGTTTCTATCAAGCTCTGGACACTCTCAAAGACAAGAATGGCCGCTATCTGCTGCAAGACTCCATTGTGTCAGCTTCTGGCAAAGTCTTCCTAGGCCATCCAGTGTTTGTCGTCGCTGATGAAGTTCTGGGCAACGCTGGTGAAGCTCATGCTTTTATTGGGGATATCAATCGCGCTGTTTTGTTTGTGGATCGCAAGGAACTTGGTCTGCGCTGGGCAGATAGCGAAATTTACGGCCAATATCTTCAGGCGGTAGTTCGTTTTGACGTGAAGAAAGCCGATAAAAAAGCTGGTTACTTTGTAACTTATACGCCCTAATAACGCCGCTGTTTCTGCGGCGAAACCAACAAATGCTAACACTAAACAAGAAATTATGGATTATCTAGATAGCAAGAATATCAGCTATAATCCATCAGCGACTAAAACGGAGCTTTTGGCTCTGATTGTTTGATAGGAGGTGCTCATGCCTATTGAACAAGAATTGTTAGATAGCGTGAAGCTTTATTGCAAAATTGATTATGATTTTGAGGATGAAATCATTAAAGAAATGATTGAGTCTGCTCAGGATCAAATTTGTTTTGCGATAGACAGTAACGCTACACCAGAAGATTTTGCGAAATATGCAAAATTTCAGCTTGCTGTTAAAAAGCAAGTTAAAGAAGAATATGAACACCGTGGATTGTCAGCGGATAGTGAACGCTATCCCTTGGCGAACGGTGTTTTAAATATCATCCATCAATTGCGCACAAGGAGAGAGCTAGATGAGAACTCGAAAGATGAACACTAGAATCACCTTCTTTTCGGAGCAGGGAGGACAAAATGAAGACGGAGAAGTTATTTCTCCAGTTCGTAAGGACCTCTACACTTGCTGGGCAGAGGTTGTCAGAACCTCTCTAAAAGACTTTCAGGAAGGAGCTAAACAGTCCGCTAATAAGCGAGCTAAAGGGGTGATTGAAGCAGAAGAAACCAAAACTTTCTACATTCGCCATCATAAAAAAGCTCCTTTTGATAGCTCTTCTCACGTTGAATACAACGGAAATGAATACGATATCATCGCAATCGATGTAGATGAAAATAGCTTTGATTGCGACAAAATTATCGTGAAGAGGCGGATATGACGAAAGGCCTTGATGAAATCTTAGCCAACTTGACAAAGTTGCAAGTAAAAGCTCCAAGAGCAGCAAAAGCAGCTGTTACTGAAGTGGCGGATGAGTTTGAAAAGCAATTGAAAGTCAACACACCAGAATATTTTATCGTGGATGATGTCCATGCGAGAGATGACACGGTGGTTACTGGTTTCAAGGGCGCAAATGAGGGTCTTGTCTCTAAGGATATCGGTTATGGCAAAACAACTGGATGGCGGATCCACTTTCCGGACACAGGAACTAGCCGTCAAAAAGCCCAGAATTTTAAAGAAAAAACCATTACTGAAATGACTCCGAGAGCAAAAGAGATTTACGCTCAGAAAGTAAAGGAAGGTTTGGGACTATGGTAGCTGAGACTAAAGCATACAGGCTATTAAGTCAAAATAAAGATTTTAATCAGCTTTTGGATAATATGCGAGGTAAAGAGTACGGTCTTGGTTTTAAACAAGGGATCTTTACTTACGATATCCCAGAGAAGCCTACGAATCTTTTGCGTAAGGCACTTGCGCCTTTTATGCGCATCTATCCAACTTATCAAGGACCTTTCGAGCATTCGGACGATAAGGTCTTAGCTATGGAGACCAGAATCACTATAAATTTTTGGTGTGAAACAGCAAGTCAATCAGAAAAGATTGCGAAAATGATGGATGAAATTTTAGAAACAGGCGGTTTTGAAAGATATACCGCTAGCGAACTCCCGAGATATAAAGATAGCGATATTGACTTACTAATCAACGTAAGAAAATATCGTTTTTTTGATTGGGAAAACAACCAATAAGAAAAGAGGATACAAATGAAAGTAAAATTTGGATTGCGAGACTTTGAGCTCGGAGAAGTCACAGCAGAAAACAAAGTCCCTACCACAATCAAGCTACCTGGTATGAAGTCGGCAAAGATTGATATCACGAATGAATTGATCACCATTGCAGCGGATGATGGCCCATATGTGGTTCTGTCATCTGGTATCACCGGCACACAATTGGAAATTTCCGTTTTGGATTTGGCCACAGAAGTCCGTAAGGTGATGTACGGAATCACAGTGAAAGATGGTATTGAGGTCTACAATAAAAACCTCACTCCAAAAGATGTGGCTTGTATGTTCCGGACCTCTACTGAAGATGGTAAAGCTATCTGGATCGGCTTGCTTAAAGGGAAATTCTCACTCCCTGGAGTGGAAGCAGAAACTAAAGACGGCTCTCCTGATCCAAAAGCAGATACTGTCACAGGAAACTTCGTAGCCCGCGGCGATAGCGAGGACGGAAATGTCCTTGTGATTGGTCGTGAAGGCAACGCTGGGTTCCAACTTGAAAAATTCCGGGAGATGGTATTCCCAAAGTAGTAAGCGGCGGTTCTCCGGCTTCCCCTCCTAGAAGTCTAGGGGCTGCCGTTGTCTCATAATAAGGCTTGGATTTAAAATCCAAGCTTTTCGTTTTTATAAAAAAAGGAGATGGAAATGTTTAAAATCACACTAAAGCAAGGTGGGGTGGATAAGGAATTCACCAAAGACTATATCAATGTAGAAGACAATCTGCTAGCGGTTGAACACCAGGTACGCCAAACAGCATTGGTCCAAGATGTGAAAAAAGCACAAGACCCGAAAGAACATCGCAAGTTGAACGAAAGCTACTTGAAGATGTTTGTTTCGATGTTTGGCGAGCAATTCACCGTGACAGACTTGAAACAGGCGGATATGAGCATTTTAGAGACGTTGAACTCTCTCTATTTAGCTGCCCTTGGTGTCAAGGAAGATTCCGAAGAAACTGAGGAAGATTCCGAAAAAAAGGAACAATAAGCCCAGAAGAAGCCCGAGATAATTTACTGATATGGTTTCAGCAATTGATATCTGACGGATATTCGATCTTGGATATCAAAAGAATGAAGATGTCTGATTTTGAACTCATGGTGAAAGCCATGGAAGTGAGGAAAGAAGAAATTGAAAAAGAAACTACTTTAGATAAAGCATTTCCATTCCTATTTGGCTAGAAAGGAGGATGAATGTCTAGTAATTTAGGTAATCTAGTAGCGACGGCTACTCTCGATATTGCTCCTTTTATGGCAAATACCAGGACTATAAATATGGCCTTGCGAGGCCTAGATAAGTCCTTGAATGCGATGGAAAAAAGCTTCAAAAATGCTGGAAAAGGATCGCAAGGATTGAGCGGGATGAAAGCTATATTATCCGAGACCGGCAAAAGCTTAGAAGCTTATCGGCTTAATTTGGCAAAACAAACTGAGCATTACAACAATCTAAAAAGAGAAATTGGTGATGTTTCTACTGCGACAGCTGCCCAAAAGACCGCCCTTTTAGGCGCGAAATCAGCCATGAGCGATACGATCGCAAAAGTAGCAGAACTGCAGGCGAAATACGTCACCCTAGCAAGAGAAATCAATATCCAGTCTAGTGCCTGGACAAAAGCCGGGACAGCCCTGTACGATATGGGATCTAAATTTCAATCAGCAGGCCAGAAGCTTAGTGGTGTAGGCTCTGCCTTGACCAAAGGTGTTACAGCTCCTCTTGTGGCTGGTGCAGGTATTGCAATTAAGGCTGCTATTGATTATGAATCTGCTTTTGCTGGGGTTAAAAAGACTGTAGATGAAACTGCGACAGTATCTTATGCGAAGCTATCTAATGGTATTCGCCAAATGGCAAAAGAACTACCAGCAAGCGCGGTAGAGATTGCCAATGTAGCAGAAGTAGCTGGTCAGCTGGGGATCAAGACAGAAGACATCCTGAAATTTTCTCGTACCATGATTGACATGGGCGAGTCAACCAACTTGAGCGCTGAGGAAGCGGCGACGGCTATTGCTAAGGTCGCCAACATCATGGGCTTGAGCTCGGATGATTACTCACGTTTTGGCGCCTCCGTGGTCGATCTCGGGAATAACTTCGCAACGACTGAAAAAGATATCGTAGAGATGACCAATCGTTTAGCGGCTGGTGGTCGTTTGGCTGGTCTGACAGCTCCAGATATTCTTGGTCTTGCTACGGCTATGAGCTCGGTCGGTATCGAAGCCGAGGCAGGCGGTACTGCCATGACGCAAACGCTGACGGCTATTGGGAATGCTGTATCACTGACAGGAAAAGGGGCAGCAGAGAAGCTCGAGTTGATTGCGAGTACGGCCGGCATGACTGCCGAGCAATTCCAACAAGCTTGGAAGGACAAACCCGTCCAAGCACTGCAAGCCTTTATCAAAGGTTTGGAAAATGCTCATAAGTCCGGAGAGAATGTCAATGGGATCCTCGATGATCTGGATATGAAGGGCATTAGACAAAGCAACATGCTAAAATCTTTGGCCTTGGCCTCAGACAAGATGTCATCAGCGGTTGATCGCTCTAATCGAGCTTGGAAAGAAAATACAGCTCTGACGAACGAGGCTAACAAACGGTATGCAACTACGGAATCTCAGCTGAAGATGTTTAAGAATCAGCTGACAGATATTGCTATTGAGTTCGGCGGACCTCTTTTGCAAGCTTTGAGAAACGGCCTTGATGCAGCTAAACCATGGATCACAAATCTAGCTGACATGGCTAAAGCTTTTAATAATATGAGCACCGAGCAACAACAGAGCATTATTAAGTGGGGGCTGTTGGCAGCGGCAATCGGACCAACGCTGAAGCTCCTTGGAGGTGGTTTGTCAATCTTAGGCGGCTTTATGAAAGGTATCGGCGGCGCTTCGAAAGCTATAGGTCAGCTTGTCGGTACTTTGAAAACCATCAGAGAAGTCGGTAGTATAGCTGGCGGTTTAAAAGCTGTGACAGCTGGAATAACCGAAACAGGCGCAGCTACTACAGCACTAGGAACTGCCACAGCGACAGCATCTGGTTCTACCACTCTACTAGGCCAAGCTATAGCAGCTCTGGGAGGCCCGATAGGCCTTATGATTGGAGGCATCGGATTAGTTACAGCTGGCTTGGTCTACCTTGGAAACGAGAAAGATAAGGCTCGCATCAAAGCAGAAGAATTTGGTACTCAACTGAGCGACACAGCTCGTAGTGAGCTGCGCAGCTTCCAAAAAGTGGTTGATGAGACTAGCAATGCTGTTGCTAACTTCGGAACTCACGCGGGGGACGCTGACAAGGTTGCCGGATCCTTTAAAAAGCTGTACGAAGAAGTGGTTAACTCTGCTGACAAAGCAAACAAACGTCTTCAAGAGCTAGCTGACAAGTGGGGCTTAAGCTCTGAACAAGTGGCAAAAGCTCAGGAATACAACAACCAAATGGTGACTAACACTGAGGCGATGATGAATCAAATCAATGATATCTATCAACGCCACAATGGTGATGCTAGTAAGTTTTCGAAGGAAGAGAAAGAAATCATCCTCAACAATCAGAAAGAGATGATTTCCGCGAAGCTAGAACTCATGAACCTGTCAGCCAAAGAGCAGAAAGCAGTATTGCAAGCTCTAAATGGGGACATCATCACTCTAAATGAGACTCAACTCAAGCACTCGAGGGAGAGCTTGGAGAAGGCTATGAAGGAAGAAAATAGCCTCTACAAAGAGTCTAAAGCAGAGTTGAAAGAGATGCTCAGCTCTAAACTGCTCACAAGGCAAGAATACAATGCGAAAATGAAGCAGCTGGAGAGCGAGCATAATCAAACTATGGAGGCTTTGGGGACTAAATATCTGGAAGTCATGAAGACTTTGGATGATAAGGTCAAGCTCCGAACAGGACAAAGCTGGAACTATTGGGAAGAAGCGAAAAAGCTCCTCGAAGATTACGGCTTGTCCTATGAAGAAATCGGAGAGAAAGCCTCTAAAGCTGCTAGAGAAGCAGGTAACTCACACAGTATCCTTGCTAAATATAGCAGCGAAATGTCTGCTACGACCAAGGAAGCTAATGATGCCTGGTCTCTTTTGGTCGGAAATATCAACAAAAACAACCAATTTGAGGTCAAGTCTAACGTTAAAGAGGTGATCGGTGAAGCAGTCAAATCCGCTGAGGGCTGGGAGCAATTGAAGTTTATTGCTAAAGAGGCAGAGCTAAACACCAACGCTCGTGCGACGATCGCTGAAGCTCTGGTTGAGTCTGGCAAGTGGGCAGGGATGTCTTTGGAAGAGAAGAAGCTTATCGTCCAAAATCAGGCTGGTTTGCAGGCCATCTTTGATAGCCAGCAACACCTAGCCATCTGGAATAGTCTTCCTGCCGAAACCAAGCAACTCTTGATGAATAATCAGGATGTGATGAATAAGGCAGATGTGGCTAAGCAGGCTTTGGAAAACTACAATAAACTGACTCCGCAGCAGAAAGAACTGCTGGCCAGAGATGAGGAATTTCAAAAGGCGGTTTCTCGCTCTACAGAGACCTTGAAAAACTGGGATATGGCCAATCCATTCCCTAAAGACCTTTTGGTGAATGGCGACAATGCCCTTTTAAATACTGGGCTAAGTATTGCTAAGCTTGATATGTGGAATCAGGCTGCCACTCAGACAAAGGAGCTGAAAGGTGATTCGACCTCTGTCGTGGCAGAAATCGGTAAGGCAATTGGGGCGGCTTGGAATTTTAACAACTTGACCGTGCCTACGAAAAATTTGAACGGCGACTCTACTTCGGCAGTAGTAGAGGTCGGGAAAGCTATCGGTGCAGTTAATAACTTTAATGGTACGGCAGCCCCAACTAAACCACTGCCATCTGATGCTACCCCGACTCAGAATGCATCGAATCAAGCTATTGGAGCAGTCAATAGCTTTAACAATACCTTGGCTCCGACGAAGATGCTTACAGGAGACCCTAGCTCCGTCCTTGGCGCTTCTAACCAAGGTATCGGAGGCTTAAATAGCTTCAACGGCACTCCTACGCCAACCAAGCACCTTACGGCTGTTGACAATGCGTCTGGGGTTGCTTGGGGGGTTATTGGCACCCTAAACAGCATTCCGCGGACGATTACAACGGTCATTCAGACTGTGCGAAGCTGGATCGGGCATGAAAAGGGAACTAATTTCCACGAGGGCGGCCCCGCTATGGTCAACGACCAGAGAGGTACGCTCTATAAAGAAATGGTTACTTTGCCTGACGGTACTTCCTTTATCCCAGAAGGCCGGAATGTAATTTTGCCACTTCCTCGTGGCTCAAAAGTCTTAAAAGCCGGCCTTACGCGTAACTTGATGAACTCCTTGGGAATGCCACTCTATGCTGATGGGATAGGCTGGGAAAATACCAAGGTAGCTAAAATCACTCAGAGAATCAAAAATATCAACGAGTGGAAGCGAGAAAACGAGGAGCATGATTTGGCTTCGCTCATGGAAGAACTGCTAAAAGAGACGAGACTTGGAAATCGAAAGACCACTCGTCCAAACCAAAACTATACCCTAAATGTGAGCGGCCAAGCAGGGACTCGCGAATTAACGCCGGAATTTATGCAGCGGTTGATCAGAGAATTAGCTTACTACACCAGACAGGAAGGAGGTAGAATGACTTGACCCATTTTGTATTTAACGGAAAATCGAATAAGGAATTTGGTTTAGGAATCGCTGTAGGAAAAGTACATTCTGCAGCTTCCCCTGAAGTAGAAAGAATTGCTGTACCAGGGCGAGACGGTGATTTGCTGGTAAGCAAGAATAGACTGAATGCTGTAGAGAAAAGCTTTCCAGTCAATCTTGTCAACGAAGCTGGTCTTATCGCAACCAATATCTCAGCTATCAGCGAATGGCTAGGGGTTTTAGGTTACCGCGACTTGACCATTTCTTATGATCCGGAATTCGTTTATCGAGCATCTTACCTTGAAACTTTTAGTGTTGAGGAGACGCTTCGGCAATTCGGAAAAACAAATATTACCTTCCTTTGTCACCCCATCAAATACTATAAAGATGGGCTAGCAAAGGTGAATCTGACTAATGGACAGACGTTGAGAGGGAAAGGCAATGTCTCTGCAAAGCCCATCATTGAAATTCGCGGGAACGGCACAATGACATTGACCATCAATGGCCGCAAGACGAAGCTTAAGGACATCCAAGGCACAATCACAGTAGATATGGCTGCAAATCAGGTCTATTCTGGTAACTTGCCGGCTTGGGATAAGATGGTGCGTGCACCGGAATACCAGAAGCCTTTTCTTGACGCGGGTCCGAATAAAATTTCTTGGGATGGGAATTTCCAAGTCTCAATTATCCCTAATTGGGGGGTGAAGATTTGAGACCTATTTTATACAACAAAAATGAAACCAGGTTTGATACCTATGGTCTTGGAGAAATCGACGCTCTAAAAGGAAATGCTACCAGAGAACGTAACGGGAATTACTCTGCTTATCTGGAATATCCAGCTAGTGGTCCGCTGGCATCTGTATTTGAAAAAGAAATGAAATTTAAGGCAGATGCAGGTACGCGAACTAAGAACCAGACTTTTGAAATCGTACGCGTCGTCAAAGACAGCTCTAGTACGATCAAGATTTATGCGCAGCATATATCTCACAAACTAGAGTATATGAGTGTAAGACACGGAATCAAGGTGTCTGGAACAGCTGATTTAGCCTTGAAAACGTGGGCAAAGAACTTGATTGGAGACTATCGTTTTGATACATGGTCAGATATTGATACAGTACTTCCCATCACTTTTCTAGTCGATAAGATGGAGAACGCCCGACTTGCTTTAGGTGGAGTAGAAGGCTCTATTTTGGACATCTGGGGTGGGGAGTATGAGTTTGATAACCAAACGGTCCGTTTGCATAAGCGGCTTGGTCGTAGAGCTCCTACCGTCCTGGAATATGGTCGAAACATCCTATCTGCCGAATCAGACGAAAGCATCGAGTCAGCTTATACCTCTGTCGTGCCTTTTGCTACTTACACGCCAGAGAGTCAGGAAGGCGAATCGAGACAACAAGATCCCGTTCTGGTGACTATTCCTGAAAGCTATGTGGACAGCAAGTATGTATCAATGTATGCTAATCGCCGGATTAAGGTCGTTGATTTTTCCGGCGAATTTAAAGACGAAGGCACGGGAGAAAGCAAGAAGAAGGATATCCCGACTCCTGAGAAGCTAAAAGCATTAGCAGTAAAGTACATGGATAGCAATCGCATTGGCGCGCCTAAAATAAACACAAAGATTGAGTATGTGGATTTGGCGCAGACGCTTGATTATGCTGAGCGCGGGTGGATTGAGGAGCTTGAGCTCTGCGATATCGTACCTGTTTACTATCCAGAAATCGGAATTACTGAAGATGATGCGAAAGTGACTAAAGTTGTTTACGACTTTTTAAACGACCGCAACGAATCAGTGGAATTTGGCATGGTTGGGGAATCTATCCGGTCAGTCATGACAGGAGGCTTGGCAGGCCGTTTGGACGATTTGGAAAAGAACCAGCAATCTCTCGAGAATCGTCAATCAGAAATGGCTTTCGAACTGCCAAAATACATACTTGATGCGAAAGGGAACCGTGTCTGGAATGAAACGCCAGACGAAAACATTGAGCATAAAGTCGGTGATATTTGGTTTGAGAAGAACGGCCTCTATCAGCGACTCTACATCTGGAACGGTGAAATGTGGGAAAAGCGCATCGATACTGAAGATGTTTCTAAAGTGGTTGAGAAATTTGACGCTGAAGTCAAAAAAATCAACCAATCCATGGCCACCCAGACCCAGCAAACCACCCAAGCCCTTCGCACAGCTGGCGCTAACGCCTCAGCTATCGAGGCGGCCAAGGGCGCTATCACCAAACTCAATCAGGACTTGACGGGTGCTAAGCAGACCAATCAAGCTGCAATTGACCGCTTGAAATCTGACTTTGCTAATGCGCAGAAGACAGCGAGCGACCAAACAGCGCTCCTGAAAAGCGACTTAGCCAATATCCGCACTAAGCAAGGTCAAGCTGAGTCTGAGATAGCTAAGCAAGTCGCAGCGCTCAATGCGACCAAAACCGAGCTAGCAGGCGTGAAATCCGCTCAGGCTACGTTTGAGCAGACAACTACTCGCAGGCTGGCAGAGCTAACGAATCTGGCTGATGGCAAAGCGAATAAGTCTGAGCTCGTGCAGACAGCGGTGGAGTTGAGTAGTAAGATTGCGAGTGTGCAAGCCTCTGGCCGAAATCTCTTTTTAAACTCGCTTTTTAAGCAAGATATCAGGAAAACTGGCATTTGGACTACGAGCACCTACACAGCTGCTATCGATAGCGAAAACAAGTATCTTGGGCACAACGCCTTGAAAATCGTTGGGCAAGACCCAGCTGGCAAGGACGGCGGAAACCCTAAAATCACTTATCCAGCTACTGGGCAATATGGCAAAGTAGCGCCGGGAAGCATGACCAATCAGAATGTGACCATCAGCTTTTATGCCAAAGCAGAAAATGCTGGAACGATTTTACGGTCAAGACTTGGAAATATTGGTTATAAAGACGGGAATGTGACCTTGACC
>NZ_RJPS01000012.1 GCF_003943505.1 Streptococcus cristatus | reverse complement strand
ACCAACTTCCTTGTTGTTATCATCTTGGTCTACGAAGGTGATAATCGCTTTTTGACCATCTTTAACATAATTGATTGGTGTATCCTGAGTTGGATCACTTGGAATTGGTGGTGGGTTGTAACCCTTGCTTGGATCGCTCGGATCTTTCGGTGTCAATGGTGTAGTACCATCTGGGCCTACTGGTGTAGTGCCTGGTACATCTGGAACTACTGGAAGATCAGTTCCTGGTTTTGTTGGATCTGTTGGATCATTTGGATATGGAAGGTTTGGTACTTTTGGAAGTCCGTCTGGTACATTTGGTACGTATGAACCGAGCTTCTTGTATTGTACAACTTCTTCGCTGTTAGCATCGCCAGCTTTCACTGTCTTCGCTGCTACATTAGCCTTATCTGCCACGAATCCAGTTACTACTGGTGTAGCTTCTTGAGCCAATTCTTTTGTAGCTGGTGTCCATGCAGTGAAGGTCTTTTCACCAGTTACAGCATTTATTTTACCAGTACGTGTGAAAGTTGCTTCTTGAGTGGCAGGAGCTTTCAGAGCTGGACGACCCGCTGTTTGACCATCTGCGTATTGATACTTGATGGTACGTGTAACCTTGCTGTTCAAATCAGCTGGATTCGTATTGTCATCCAAGCGTGGGGTTACAACAACTGTCCAAGTTTGGTCTTTTGTCTTATCGTTATCAAACTTCTGACCATTCGGTTGAGTGAAACCGTCGCTCACAAGCTTGTAACCTGCTTGTTGAAGTTGAGTGAGACGATTTACAGTTGAGTAAGCTACTGGTTCACCTGACTTACCAGCAACAGAATCTGTATAAAGAGTCTTAACTGGAACGCCGTTCTTACCATCTGTTACGTACTTGATAGAACCACGTTGTTCATCCAAGTTGTAGTTGACAACTTCAACTGAATCTCCAGTAGTAGGGTCAACAGTTACACCTGGAACTTTTGGTTTATCTGGGCTATAGCCTGTAATAGCAGGAGTGTTTACTTCTGGAAGGTTAGCATTTGGTTTATCCCAAGCACCAGGAGTTTCCACACCTGTTACCTTGTTAACAGAAACTGGACGAGTGAATGATGTTGTTTGAGTAACTGTCTTAGGAAGCGCTGGGCGTCCTGCTGTTACACCGTCACCATATTGGTATTGGATAGTTCGAGTAACATCTTTCTTCTCTTGTTTTGTTTCAATAACTGGAGTAACGACAACTTTCCATACTTGGTCTTTTGTCTTATCGTTATCAAACTTCTGACCATTTGGTTGAGTGAAGCCATCACTTACAAGTTTGTAACCTGCTTGTTGAAGTTGAGTGATACGGTTAGCAGTTGAATAAACAACATCTTCCCCTGATTTACCTGTAACACCGTCTGTATAAAGAGTCTTAGCTGGAACACCGTTTTGTCCATCTGTTACATACTCAATGATACCACGTTGATCATCTTGACTGTAGCTTACTACTTCATCTTCGTTAGGAGATGTTGGAGTAACAGTTGCAGCTGGAACACTTGGTTTGTCTGGAGTAAAACCAGTAACTGCTGGAGAATCAACTTTTGGAAGTTCTTCACTTGGCTTGTTCCATTGTCCAGGAGTTTCAACACCTGTCACCTTGTTCACAGAAACTGGGCGAGTAAATGTTGTTGTTTGAGTAACTGGACGAGGAAGTGCTGGACGACCTGTGGTCACTCCATCCTTGTATTGGTAACGAACGTTACGAGTAACATCTTTTGTTTCTTGTTTTGTCTCAATACGTGGAGTAAGAACAACTTCCCATGTTTGATCTACATTGTTATCACTGTCAAATCTTTGACCGCCAGCTTTAGTAAAGCCATCGCTAACAAGATCATAACCCAACTGTTTAAATTCGTTAATTTTCGCAGTTGTTGTGTAGTTGACAGGTGTATCTGATTTACCAGTTACGTTGTCTGTGTGAAGGGTCTTAGCCGGCACACCGTTTTTACCATCTGTACGGTAAACGATGCTTCCCTTTTGAGTTGCAGCTGAATAGCTTACAATCTCACGCCAGCTTGGGTCTCTTGGTGAAACAGTAGCTGAATTTACACGTGCTTTATTTGGTGTGAATCCGGACACTTCTGGGCTGTCAACCGCATCTACAGTACGAGTATTTGGAGTCCAATTACCGTATGTTTTCTGACCAGTTACTGGATCTTCTGATACTTGACGAGTAAATTGAACTGTTTGTTCAACCGGTTGCGGAAGTGCTGGACGATTTCTAGTCACACCATCTTCATATTCGTAAGCGATTGTACGAGTAACATCCTTAGTTTCAGTTGTTACTTTCGGATCATTCTTACGGTATGAAACAATTTCACGCCAGCTTGGATCTGTTGGTGAAACAGTAGCTGAATTTACACGAGTTTTATTTGGTGTAAAGCCTTGAATCGCTGGTGTATCAACCGCATCTACAGTTCGAGTGCTTGGAGTCCAGTTGCCGTATGTCTTCTTACCAGTTCTTGCATCTTCTGACACTTGTCGTGTGAATCGTACATTTTGTTGTACTTCACGTGGAAGGGCTGGACGACCTGAAGTCACACCATCTTCATATTCGTAAACAATTGTACGAGTAACATCTTTGGTTTCAGTTGTTACTTTTGGAGCATTCTTGTCGTAGTAAACCGTTACATCACTTGGAGTAGAATTTGGATTTACTGTAACTCCTGGAACAGTCGCTGTATCTGGAGTATATCCTGGGACATCTAGAGAATCTACAGGTGCAAAATTCTTAGATGCAGGACTCCATGGACCTGGTCTACCACCTGTCACAGTCCGAGTGAACTCAGCTGTTTGAGTATAAGCTGGCGGAAGTGTCGGTCCTGTCACACCTGGTTTATATTTATAATAAATAGTACGAGAGACTGTCTTCTTTTCTGTCTTCGTATCAGTTGCACCTCTACGGTAAACGTAGGTTACTGTACCGTTGGTACCCCAGTCAGCCAGAGTTCCTGAAGGTGGCAAGCTACCTCTCTTCATTCCAATGAAACCATAGCCAGGAATCGTCTTCTGTTCAGTGGTATAAGGCTTAGCCTTGAAGGCACCTTGTGGATAAGTTACTGAGCCTTCAGCGATTTCTCGACCTTGCTCATCTTCATAACGTACGTCAACAGAGGCACTTTGATAGAAGTCGAAGCGTTTGATTTGGAACTGTTGCAAGTTCTTGTAGTTACCAGTCGTCGCCGTAACCACCATGGACATCAGTTGTTCTGGAGTAGAAACTTTCTTCTTCCATTGCTTAATCCCAAGATTACTTTCGTAAGAGACAGTTAATTCCTTGGTTACACCGTCATACTGGATAGCAAATCTGTGGAAACGACCATCCAAGTCACTTGAGTCTAGACGTTGAGCACTACCAGCATCTGTCTCAGCCCACCAGCGGTCATACTCACCACCAGTTAAGAAACCACCACCACGAACTTTTTTATGAGTAGTACTTACCCAGGCACCGAACTGTCCCAAGCGAGGGTCTTCGTCCCAACCGTATTCGAAGGAGTTTGTGGTATTAGTATCAAAACGATTACCTCTTGGTGCTGTAAACACGTTCCAGAAAGTATCCAGTTTGAAACCATTTGCGTTACGCAAACCACCGATACCAAGGTTACCACCATTTGCCCCTAGGTCTGTTGTATTCCCTGTGTGGAAGGCAAAACCGATACCATCGGCACCATAACGTTCTTGAGTCTTATCACCAAGGTTAACTCCACCAGTCAACTTGAAGCTTTGGTTCATATTGATCTTACTCTTCAGACTGAAGTTACCTGTCTTATGGTTTTCGTCTGGGGTAAGGGTTACGATACCGTCGTATGAATTATAGGTAGCTGAACCATTCAATCTGAAGTAGTCAAGGAAGTTTTCTTTCGTTACAGTTGTTTTTCCTGTTTGCGGGTCAAACGAACGGAAGCCGCTTTCTCCCGATTTACGGAAATCAGCGTAACCTTTATTTACTTCGTTTTGAGCTGCTGCTAATGTAGAATTCGCTTCACTCTTAGCTACTGCATCTGGTGTTTTGCTAGCTGTTGCCAAACTAGCTGCTTGGCTAGCCGCTTTTTCAACTGATACTTTAGGTTCTACAGCAGCAGTTGATTCTGCAGCTGCTTCAGATGAAACTGCAGTTGACTCCGCAGTAGCTGAAGAAGCTGGCGAAGCTGCCGGAGCCTCAGACTGAGTTGCAGCAGTTGATTGGCTAGTCGCTACTGAAGCTTTAGATACTTGTGAAGTAACTTCTTTCAAGACTGCTTCACTTTTTGAAGTAGCTTCTGATTTAATAGTCTTGTCTTCTACTTTGCTAGATAAATCTTCTGCAGAGGTAGAAGATGCTGTAGAGGCAGCACTTGAAACTGCATTGCTTTCAGCAGCAGTTGCTACGGTAGAATTCTTTTCTATGGCCGACTCGGAGTCAGAATCATTCGCTCCCGAATCTTCTCCTGAATCTGGCACAGAGGTCGTTTTCTCCGTAGAGGTGCTTGAAGAATCCGTCTTAGCTAACGTATCGGCTGAAACGACATTCCCCCCAAAGAACATGAAAGCTGCGACTGCTACAGAAGCCACGCCCACATTAAACTTACGAACTGAGTATCGAAGTCGTTTCTCAGCGCTCGCACGGTTTAATCTGCGTCTCGCATTTTTATCCATGAACATCTCTCCTTTTTTAAATATAGTCCAACCACCTATTGCTCAACGTCTTAAAGCCTGAGCAGCAAAGCGTTTCACAATATATGATTGGTGGTTCTAATGCCAAAAGTTTGGACATCAAACCATACCAATAATTATACCGCTTTTTTCCTATTATATCAAGGATTTTACTATCTAATTTTTTTCTGTAACAAAAGTGACATATATTATTATCGGAACAAGGAAATCTTGTATCTTTGTTGCCTTGGAAACGCTATCTTTAAAGGAAAATCATCCTTCAAGACCAAACAAATAAGCCAAAATAAAAAAGAATCCTTCACAGGAATGTATACCAAAAGTTAGACTCAAAATCTAACAATTAAGATACAATCCCTGCTTAGGACTCTCTCAATTTTTATTGAAACTGTGCTTCGACCCGGTAAATAACCTGACCCTTGCTAGAGAATTTTTGCTCATATTCGGTTAAGACATTGCCTTCAAAGTCACTGGCATGAAGATCCAGCCAAACACCTTTGAGAACCATGCCATACTGCGAAAAGCTGACCAAACTGTACTCAAACAAGCCACGATTGTCCGTCTTGAAGTGGATTTCACCTTTTTCTGGCAAAATTTGCTTGAAGGTATCCAAGAAAGACTTATAGGTCAAGCGACGTTTTTCATGCCGTTTCTTAGGCCATGGATCAGAGAAATTCAAGTAAAGTCGGTCAATTTCTCCGTCTGCAAAATAGTTGGTCAATTCCGAACCATCCACCCAGAGCAGCTTAATATTGGGTACATCAGCTTCCAAAACCTTATCCAAGGCGTAACTAAGGACAGACTTCTGAATGTCAATCCCGATGTAATTGATGTCTGGATTAGCCTTGGCCATCCCTGTGATGAAAGCTCCTTTACCGCTTCCAACTTCAACATGGATCGGATGGTCGTTTCCAAAAATTTCTCGCCACTTTCCCTTAGCATCAACTGGATTTAGAACCACATAGTGGGGATTAGCCTCTAATAACTCTGTTGCTCCCTTACGATTTCTTACTCTCATCTTATCTTTCCATACTTAGAACGGAAGTTGCGTAGGGCGTAAATCTCCCGGTTCACATTTTCTAAATCATTGTTTTCGTAATATTTAGCAATCTGCATCAGATAGGAGTATTGACCAAACCAATACAGTTTTTTGATAACCTTGTCATTGTACTTATAACCGTAGTAGGTCAACCACTCCTGCCAATTGGTATCTGGGATGTAGTGGCTCAATATATGAGCAACATCCAACATTCTGTCCGTCAAGCGAACCGAATCCCAATCCACCAAATAAATCAAGCCACTATCCGTCTGAAACCAGTTGCTATGGCGCACATCCCCGTGGACAATCGTCGCGTAGTCCTCACGAAAAGCAGGCACCGTTTGCCGCAAATCACGGATAATAGACTGCAGGTACTGATTGTTCCTCAAAACGACCGGAGCTTGATTGAGCCAGCTATTGATTAAATCGATCGGTGTTTCCAAAATATAACCCAATTTAGCCAACTGAGTCATCAGAGGGCGCGACCGATGCAAACGCGTTAAAATATTGATCACTTGCTTTTTAGACATATCATTAGGTGTTAAAATGGCACCTGAAAGCCATTCTTGCCCGCTCATGACATTGCCATCTGGCAAGCGTCGGCTCCACAGAAGTTGCGGAGCAATTTGTTCTCTGGCTAAGCCTGCCAGAATCGGGGTCGTATTCATCTTGACGAAAACTCGCCCCCCGTCTGGATAAGTTCCCATATAGGCCTTTCCGCTCTTACCAGCTATTGGTGTCAGGGCTAGCTCGTTATCAACCAAGACCATGATTCCCCTCCTTAAAAAGTTTCCTCACTATTTTACTAATTTTCATTCTTTTAGTCAACCAATCTTTTTAGTTTATATGGCAAATAGACTAGATACAAAAAGATTGTCGCTCCAAACATTGCTAACACTGCTATCTTACCTTGAAAAAAGAGCACTGCCACTAGCGTTTCAAACAGCAAAACACTATGTCCAATCCCTGTAATAACCTGTCTTGCTCCCTTGATTTTAGACTTACTATCCAGCGGGAAAAGCTTAGTTAAATACTGATAATCAAGAGCTTCATACAAGGCCAATAACTGAAAAAGCAAAAGATAGTTGAAGAGAACAACAAAACCTGCAGCAATCCAAGACTGACTGACGAAGACAATCGTTAAAAGGGCTAAAAGTAGGAGACGCAAGGTCAGAGGGAATAAATCACCATTGCGCAGATAGGAGCGTAAAAACATATTTTGCCAAGTCTTAACATGGGTCTTAGGCAAGAGCCTCGTCAGCCCGTCCAAATAAGCTCTTCTTTTGACACTATTAGAAATGCCTTTCACATTTGTAAAGAGGGCAAAGAAACGAAGAACTTTCTGCTTGCGCCCTTCCTCAGCTGCGATCGCATACTGCCAATCGAGGCGGTCAGTCAAGAAAAAGCGACGTCCCTTGAACTGAAATACCAACCATTTTAGCAAGAGCATAAAGAGACAGTACAACCCAAAGCCCCAGATTGGCAAACCCAGAGCCAAAAACAGGGGCGCTAACAAGAGCAGCAACAAGGTTTGCAGCAGGCCAAAAAGAATATACGAACGTTGGATTTGTCCCTTGACAAACTCAATAACCGTCTGCTCCTGCACCAGCAAGAAGAGCATGTCTGGTTTCTCCAGATAGGTTGCTATACTGCCAAAAGGAAGAATGACCACAGAAAACAAAACTAATCCTACTACTATCGGCCAAGATTGACTAGGGAAATTCCGTAGCAATTGATTGTACTGAACTGCCAGAAAACCTAGAAAAATCAATAGAAACAAGACAAAGTGATCATTGAGAACATAGCGCAGATACTTCAGACAGCGCTGACGGAAATCCTGCTTGCGTTTAGCAAATACTTCTTTCATAGCGCAGCCTCTTCCGTCAAGGCCAGATAGATGTCATTGAGACTAGCTTCCGACATCTGAAATTGCTGCCGCAACTCAGCCAGATTGCCCTTAGCGCGCACCTGCCCTTTATGCAAAATCACAAAGCTATCGCACATCTTCTCAGCCGAATCCAGAACGTGAGTACTCATGAGGATGGATTTCCCTTTTTTCTTTTCCTCATCCAAGAGCTGGATAAGATCTGCAATAGCTACAGGATCCAGCCCCAAAAAGGGCTCATCCACGATAAAAAGACTAGGATCCACCACGAAAGCACAGATAATCATGACTTTCTGCTTCATCCCCTTAGAAAAATGCACTGGAAACCAGTCCAACTTATCCTTGAGTCGGAAGATAGTTAAGAGGCGCTCCACGCGCTCAAAAGCGACATCCTGCTCGATATCGTAAGCCATGGCCACCGTTTCAATATGCTCACGCAGGGTCAGCTCTTCGTAGAGACTCGGTGTCTCTGGGATAAAACCAATCTTCTTACGGTAGGCACTAGGATTTTCTCGCAGCTGCAAACCATCAATCCGAATTTCTCCCTTGTAAGGCGTCAATAAACCGATAATTTCATTGATGGTGGTGGATTTACCGGCACCATTGAGACCAATCAGCCCAACCAGCTGACCATCGCCCACTTCAAAGTTAATATCTTTCAAAACAGGAATGTTAATATAGCCTCCTGTAAGGCCTTTGATTTCTAACATATTTTCTCCAAATTCTGGTATAATGTTCTTATATTTTAAATTATAACAAAAATCTAGCGAATAGAGGTATCATTTATGGCTGATTGTATTTTTTGTAAGATTATCGCAGGAGAAATTCCATCTTCTAAAGTTTATGAAGATGACCGGGTAGTAGCCTTTCTAGACATTTCTCAGGTCACTCCAGGCCATACTTTGGTCGTTCCCAAACAGCATTTCAGAAACCTTCTAGAAATGGATGCAGATAACACAAGCCAGCTCTTCGCTCGTGTCCCAGACATCGCCCGCAAGGTTATGAAAGCGACAGGCGCCAAAGGCATGAACATTCTTAACAACAACGAGGAAATCGCCGGCCAGACTGTCTTTCATACCCATGTCCACCTAGCTCCTCGCTATGAAGAGACAGACGGTTTACAAATCAGCTTTGAAACCCACGAACCAGATTTCCCAGCCTTAGCTCAATTGGCTGAAAAGATTGCGCAAGCTTAAGGAGGAACTATGAAATTTTCAAATCTTATGCTGTTCACAGGTGCTGCCTGGACCAGCTACCGATTGGTCAAAAACCGGAAGGCAATTAGCCATGAAGTCGTCGAAACATCCGATATCTTGGATAAAATTCAAGATAATTTAGCTAACATCCAGCACAATCTTTCCATTATCCAAGAACAGCGAGACAATATCAAGGAAATGGCTCAGGACTTGACTTATAAATACAAGATTTTTGAGAAACAAGCCCAAGCTCAAATCACGCAAATACAGGACATCTGGCAATAGAAAACCTTTCTCATAACAAGAAAAACCATGGCACAACCATGGTTTTTTCATATTTGCGAGATAAAAACTTCAATCAAAACTTATCGACTATTCTTCCTTTAGTCCTTTCTCAAGAATTGATCCAAGTAATAGTCAAAATAGGTTTTGCTTCCTGTGATGACTACTGCACGACCTTCAATACCGTAACGTATCTTCTTGGCTTGGGCATCCGTTAAGGTTATTTCAGCTTCCACCTTAAAGAAGTTGCCTTTTTCCGTTTTCGTCGCATTGTTGTCAATGTTTGAAATTTTAGATTTGAGAACAAATTCTTTATTATTTCCATCCATTGCAGTGAAACGCAGAGTCTCACCTTTTTTCAGACTAGCTACATCTTTCGAGGTCACATAGGTTGTAATAACGACCTTTTTTTCCTTGGTCAAAACAGGATACAATTGAGCGAGCAACTTCCCTTCAGGAACCAGATTCGCTCCTGCTGTTTCAGGATTTAGGTGGAGAATACCATCTTCAGTTGCTGTGATCATGCCTTTTTGAGTGATACCACCTTGCACCTTGAGATTATTTTCAACTTCTAAAATCTTTTGATTCAGAGCCGTCAACTCTTGACCAACTTTAGTCAACTGCTGAGCTTTCAAGGATTCAAGCTGGCTATCCAAACTTCCAGAATAGGCTTGCTGAGCACCGGAACCTGCATACTGCACTCGATAGCCCGAAAGAGCTGATTCAAACTGCGAAATCTGATTGTCAATCTGCGACAGAACTTGACTCTTTAGCTGACCTTGACTATCAGCAGCGGCTTGCGCCTCATAAGCCTGATAAATGCTATAACCTGCATTGGTCGAAGGGACACTTGTCCCATTTTGGATGGCATTTCTAAGCGTTTGATAATCCGCCAATTTAGCATTGGTTTCATTGATCAAATTCCCCAGCTCCGCCTGTGAATTGCTGGCCGCTGAATTTTGAGAAGCAATGGTCGAATTTTGCTGCTCGGTATTACTACGGATGCTAGCAGCTTGACTCTTATAGTCATTAAAGGCCTGCTCATAGCCGAAGCGATCTTCTCCTGAAAACTGGCTAGTCCCCGTCTTCAGACTTTCTTGCAGCAGCTCCAACTGCCGTTTTTGCTCCTTCAAGCTTTCTACTTGAGAGGAGAAGGTTTCTTTTTGAGTATTTTCACTATCAGACTTATACTGAACTAAAAGATCCCCCTTTTTTACAACCTTATTTTCCTTCAAATTATTGGTGACAATCGCATTGTTACTGGTTGATTGGATGCTGGCCAAAATTTTGCTAGGCTCAATAGAGGCTCCTGAAGTAATAGTGATTTCTTTTTTAGCAAAGAGGGAGAATAAGACCACAAAAATCAACAAGAAGAAAGTCGGTAAAATCACGCGCACAGAAAAGCTAGAATATCTACGGTTATAAAATTCGGCACTCTCTAAGTAATGTTCTTCCATCTTCTTTCTCCTTTCTAACTATTCACCAGATGAGCATAGAAGCCATCCTGAGCAACCAACTCTTCATGCGTCCCTTGCTCCACGATTTCACCCTTGTCCAGAACAACCACTTTTTCAGATCGCTCCGCAATGGTCAATCGATGGGCAATGAAAATGATGGTCTTGTCCAACTCTAAAAGGTTGTCAATAATCTTTTTCTCTGTCAAGATATCCAGATTGCTGGTCGCCTCATCAAGGATCAAAATAGGAGCATCGGTCAAAAGAGCCCTAGCCAAGGCCAAGCGCTGACGCTGACCGCCTGAAATACCTGAACCATCTGATGTCAATTCTGTTTGATAATTCAAAGGCATCCGTTCAATATCTTCACGAATTTCTGCAATTTCCAACGCCCGAATGATTTCTTTCTGAGTCGTTCCGGGCTTGGCACCTAGGAGAACATTCTCCAAGATGGTACCATTAAAGACATAAGGCTGTTGCGGCAAGTAATTGATATGACGACGCAAGACATGCTTGTCAATCTGATTAAGGTTGATATTATTAACCAGAATTTCTCCCTCGTTCGGATCATAGAAATTCACAATCATCTTAGCAAGGGTCGTCTTTCCAGAACCAGAAATTCCGACAAAGGCCACCTTGCTGCCTCTTTCAATGGTCAAATTAATATCTGACAGAACATTTCGTCCATAGCCATACTTATAGCTAACATTCCGCAACTCAATGTCGCCCTTGGTCATGCTCAAATCACGGATCGCTTTTTTATCCATAAATTCAGAGTCAACCAGATAAACCTCGTTCAAGCGATTATTGGCAACTTGTGCAGTCTGAAGCTTGGTTTGTAAATTGATAATATTTTCCAGCGGATTTGTGAAATAAACCAGCAAAGTATTATAAGTAATTAGCTGCCCCAAGGTCATTTTATTGTCCATTACCAAAAGGGCTCCCATCCAAAGGATTGCAACATTCAGCAAGAGCTGAGCTGTCTTCTTCAAACCAATTTGGATATTCTCCATCCGACTATAAGCGAATGATTTCTTCAAATAATCCACAAATTCTCTATCAATCTTTTGATAGCGGAAATCTTCACTTGTCAAGGATTTGATCGTCTCAATACCATTGATATCTTCGATAATAGAAGAAGACAGAATGGCATTGGATTCCATGGTGTCGCGATTCATTTTTTCAAATGGCTTCATGAAAGCGAAAATCACGACGATATAGATAGGCAGCGAGAGCAAACTGATAAAGAACAAATAGAAGTTTTGTGAGAACAAAACAATTGCCATGACGACAACGATAGACACATCCAAAAAGATGGACAGAATAGTACTAGCTAAGGCATCAATGATACTATTGGCATCATTGAAGCGCGATACGATTTCCCCTGTCCTTCTCGTCGCAAAAAAAGACATGGGTAGATGAAAGACATGCTTAATATAGGACAAAATCACATCAATCGAAAGGCGTTGTCCCAAAATGAGAAGCAGATAGCTCTGAGCATAAGTTAGGACCTGTTGCAAAATGTAGACAACTATTAGACCGAGAGAAATAATTCCTAAGGTATTCCTCATCTGATTCGGTACGTAAGTATCAATAATCCCCTGCATGTAGTAAGAGCCCACGATGTTGATGATCGTCACCAGCATCGTTGCGATAACGATATTGGCAATCAGTCCCTTTTGTTTCATTAAAATCGGAACAAAAGACCAGAGACCGTTTTTCTTTTCCTTGTGTGGTCTATATTCTGGCGCTGGGGCGATAAAAATAGAGACACCTGTCCACTCTTGCGCAAACTGTTCCTTAGAAAGTTTGGTCATTTTTACAGCCGGATCCGGATCCGCAATATAAACCGAATGTTTATCGTGCCCAGTCACAACATAATAGTGAAGCAATTTCTTATCTTTGATAACATGGGCGATAAAAGGATAAACGATGCCCTTCATGTCAAATAAAGACATATCCGCTTTAAAGGCTCGTGTTTCAAAACCTAACTCTTCCGAAACCTTCACTAGCCCAAAAGCAGTTGTTCCTCTTAAAGTTGTCTTGGCCATTTCACGCAAACTAGCCAAAGAATAATAGGAACCATAATAACCATATATCATGGCTAGCGCTGCTACACCACAATCTCTCGCGTCAACTTGAGCCCTATAATGACGCTTTGTAAATCTCATACAATCTCCTTTATTCACAAAAGTGTAAATTTGCTTTTATGGAGAACGACCCTCGCATAAAAACTCCTAATTAGTAAACATACTATTCAACACAAACTGCTTGTCAACTTTATCCATAGCGGTTCTCTCCAGTAAAAAACAAGTATAAATTAGGAAAGAGAACTTTCATAACAAGCAAAAAATAGATATCTCTATCATACACTAATGTGGCGTATTTTTCCAATGGTATCAGTCGTTTTACTCTATATAAGCACAAAATTACTTAAAAAACAGACCTAAAGTAACTTTTACACTAAAAAGCCTCTTGTCCAAATCAAGACGAACAAGAGGCTTTATATCGAAACAAAAAATATTAGTTAAAAACGTCTGGGCTTGCAGCACCACCGTTGTTAGCACCGCCACCATTGCTAGAACCACCAGATCTTGAACCAAATCTACCTCTGATGCGACCATATGCACGAATAGCAAGTCCACGTACAGTGCGACCAACTTCACGACCGATATCAAATACGGCACGTACAAGGTCACCACCGACCCATCCACCTTCTACTTCAACCAATTCAGCTTCAGTAAGAGGCATAAATTTTTGATCTAATGATTTAAAATCTTTGTTCATAAAATTCACCTTCTTCTATTTGAAATTATTAAATTAGCTGAAAAGTCCTACTAAGAAACCTGAAACCAATGAGCCACCCAAAATAGCCAATGATACTGTGAAAATATCAACAGGGATACCGTAGAATGCCCATCCACCGTCGATCATCATCATTTCTTCTTCAGTCAACGCAGCGAATTGGTTGTCCATCATAGCAAAGTTTTCCATATGTGTTCTCCTTTTTTTACAAGGCTTCCTTAACCTTGTTAATATATTGTTTGTGGTCAGTTTTATTCAAACATCGCTTCAACACTTATATTATACAACAACCCTATCGGGTTCAACATGACATTGATGTCATGTTTGGAAGAAAAATGTGTAATTTTTTCATAATCTTTTAAATATCCTGTTTTTCCCATTTTCCCTAGTTTCATTTTGTGGTACAATAGGGGCTATGGAAAGTATTACTTTGAGTCCTAAACAAGGAGAAATTCAGGCTTTTGTCCAGAAATATCAAGACAAGCTTGTGCCTAGTAAAAATCAGTATATCCAATATCTACTGAAATTGAACCAGGCAACTGTCAGTATCTATACTTCTGGCAAGGTTCTTTTCCAAGGAGAAAAAGCTGGTCACTATGCTGCTTTTTTCGGCCATCAAGCCGAGGAAGCCAGCAAGACTTCTCAGAAGATCTCCCTTATAGGTACGGATGAGGTCGGAAATGGCTCTTACTTTGGTGGTTTAGCAGTTGTTGCTTCCTTTGTCAGTCCAGAACAGCACGCTTTCTTGCGTAAGTTGGGCGTGGGCGATTCGAAGGCCTTGACCGACCTTAAGATTCGGCAACTGGCACCGATTTTGAAAAAGGAAATCCAACATCAGGCTCTGCTCCTGTCTCCAGAAAAATATAACGAAGTGGTTGCCTCTGGTTACAATGCCGTATCTGTCAAGGTAGCTCTTCACAATCAAGCCATTTATCTGCTGCTACAAAAAGGTCTGACACCAGAAAAAATCGTCATTGACGCCTTTACCAGTCAGCAGAATTATGACAAATACCTGAAAAATGAGAAGAATCATTTCCCAAATCCCATTAGCCTCATTGAAAAAGCTGAAGGGAAGTTTCTAGCTGTCGCCGTTAGCTCCATTATCGCTCGCGATCTCTTTCTGGAAAATCTGGAAAATCTGAGTCAAGAGCTTGGTTATACTCTTCCGAGCGGGGCTGGGAGTAAGAGTGATCAAGTTGCTTGCCAGATCCTCCAAGCCTATGGAATGGCTGGCCTCCAGCATACCGCTAAACTTCATTTTAAAAATACAGAAAAAGCTAAAAAGCTCTTAGAAAGGTAGACTATGAAAAACAAACGCTTTGACTTCCGTGCCTTCCTCAAGGAGTGGGGAGTCTTTACCCTGATTGTCTCCGTCATCTTACTCACTCGCTGGCTGCTCTGGGCACCTGTCAAGGTAGACGGCCACTCTATGGATCCAACCTTAGCCAATGGTGAGTATTTGATGGTTTTGAAACACCAGTCTATTGACCGTTTCGATATTGTTGTAGCCTCCGAAAAGGATGACGATGGCAAAAAGAAAGAAGTCGTCAAGCGGGTGATTGGCCTTCCGGGTGATACCATTCAGTACGAAAACGACACCCTCTATATCAATGGTAAGAAGACTGATGAACCTTATTTAACAGATTACATCAAAAAATTCCAAAAGGACAAGCTCCAGTCTACCTATGTGGGCAAGGATTACACGGACAACGGAACTTTCTTCCGAAAGCTAGCCTCTCAAGCCCAAGCCTTTACCGTGGACAAGGAAGGTAGCCCCGTCTTTACCACCAAACTCCTAGATGATGAGTACCTGCTTTTAGGTGACGATCGCATCGTGTCTAAGGATAGTCGGCAGGTCGGTGCATTTAAATCCAATCAGATTCAAGGCGAAGCTAAATTCCGCATCTGGCCAATCCTACCTTTCAAGACTTACTAATACTTAAGAGTATACCCCATCCAAACTCAGTTGACTTCTCAGCTGGGTTTACTTTTTAAAAACAGATACATAAACAATGACAGAATTTTATTTTTCAGGCACTATTGAGCGCATCATTTTTGAAAATCCCAGCAATTTCTTTCGAATCCTCCTCTTGGATATCCAAGACACGGATTGTGAAGATTTTGATGATTTTGAGATTATTGTGACCGGAACCATGGCCGATATTATCGAAGGCGAGGATTATACATTTTGGGGAAACCTAGTTCAACATCCAAAGTACGGACAGCAGCTAAAAATTTCCCGCTACGATAGGGCAAAACCAACTAGCAAGGGGCTGGTTAAATATTTTTCCAGTGACCACTTTAAGGGTATCGGGGTCAAGACAGCTCAAAAAATCGTGGAACTCTATGGGGACGAAACCATTGACAAGATTTTAGCTGAGCCAGAAAAACTTAAAGAAATCACTGGCCTTTCTGCCAAGAACCGAGAAGCCTTTGTGGCCAAACTGCAACTCAACTATGGAACAGAGCTGGTCTTAGCTAAACTGGCCGCCTACGGCATTCCCAACAAGCTAGCCTTTCAGATCCAAGAAACTTACAAGGAAGAAACGCTGGAAATCGTCGAGCACTATCCCTACCAACTGGTCGAGGACATCCAAGGTATCGGCTTTAAAATTGCCGATCAGCTGGCCCAACAGTTGGGAATTGAAAGTGATGCTCCTGAGCGTTTTCGGGCTGGCTTGATTCATATCCTCCTGACACAGTCCATGGAAACTGGCGATACCTATTTGGAGGCCAGAGACCTATTGGTACATACGATTGAGCTTCTAGAGAGTTCGCGTCAAGTAGAGCTAGATCCCAGTCTGGTAGCCGATGAATTGGCTCACCTGATTGAGGAAGACAAGGTCCAGAATGTCGAAACTAAGATTTTTGAAAACAGCCTATTCTTTGCCGAGGAAGGCATCCGCAGCAATCTGGTCCGCCTCTTGGAAAAAGGCCATCAGGATCGCTTTGAAGAAGAGAAAATCCTTGACACCATCAGCCAAGCTGAAGATGATCTAGGCATCCACTATGATGGTATTCAGAAACAGGCCATTTTCGAGGCTATCACGCAAAAAGTCTTTATCCTGACGGGCGGCCCAGGAACAGGCAAAACAACCGTCATCAATGGTATCATCTCCGTCTACAGCCAGCTTCGAGGCTTGGATTTGAAAAAGAAGACCGATTTGCCCATCCTCCTGGCTGCTCCTACTGGTCGGGCTGCTCGCCGAATGAACGAGCTGACTGGACTGCCCAGTGCTACGATTCACCGCCACCTCGGTATGACTGGAGATGATGATAGCAGCCATTTGGATGATTATCTGGATGCTGACTTTATCATCGTGGACGAGTTCTCCATGGTAGACACTTGGCTGGCCAACCAGCTTCTCAGCAATATCTCCTCCAATACCAAACTGCTCTTGGTTGGGGATGCAGAGCAGTTGCCCTCTGTCAGTCCTGGCCAGGTATTAGCTGACCTACTGCAAATACCGAGTATCCCCCAAACCAAGCTGGAAAAAATTTACCGTCAGAGCCAAGATTCGACCATTGTTACTCTGGCTAGTCAAATCCAAAAAGGACTACTGCCAGAAGATTTTACTGAGAAAAAAGCGGATCGTTCCTATTTCGAAGCTCGAAATGAACACATCCCGCCCATGATTGAACGAATTACCAGCGCAGCTATTCGCAGTGGCATCCCAGCTCAGGATGTGCAAGTGCTGGCTCCCATGTACCGCGGACAGGCCGGCATTGACCAGATTAACAGCCTCATGCAAAATCTCATCAATCCTGTGGAAAAAGACCAGCTGATCTTTGAGGCACCTGACTGCCAATATCGACAGGGAGATCGGGTCATCCACCTCGTCAATGACGCTGAATGCAATGTTTTTAACGGTGACTTGGGCTATATCACAGACCTGCTGCCAGCTAAATACACCGAATCCAAGCAGGACGAACTAACCATCAACTTTGACGGCAACGAGATTAGCTATCAGCGCAGCGAATGGTACAAAATCCGCCTAGCCTATGCCATGAGTATCCACAAATCCCAAGGTAGCGAGTTTCCAGTGGTCATCCTTCCCATTACCCGAAGCAGCCACCGCATGCTCCAGCGAAATCTGGTCTACACTGCTATTACCCGAGCCAAGAGCAAACTGATCCTACTTGGGGAAAAGTCAGCCTTTGACTACGCCATAAAAAATACCGGAACAGCCCGCAAAACCTATCTGATTGAACGTTTTGGAGATACAGAATCCCCTCAAGAAATTATCCACAATCCTGTGGATAATAACGAGCCACCTGTGGAAAACTATATCCTGACTGAGGAAAACTTCCAGAAAATTGATCCTATGATTGGGATAACAAAAGAAGATATTCACAGTATTTTTGGCGATGGCAATTAAATGGAAACCGAATCCAATAGGTTTACTTTTTATGCTGTTTATACTGTCACAAAACTTACTGAACAATGCTAGCAAAGTTGTTCTTTGACCAGTTCCAACCTGAACTTCCTTATCAAATATCCCCCTTAAAATAGTAGAGTCTGAAACAGTTTTATACGAAAGCTTCAAAAAATGCAAAATCTCTTTCTTATGTTACAATGAGGGAGAAAAATTTATATTAAGGAATGTGAGCTCGTCTCCCTCGCCCCTTTTTAAGCTTCTTGTATTCTTTTCTAAAGTCAACTAATAGGAAAGTAGAAAATAAGCTAATTTTAGTAACGAAGATGACTAGAGAAATATCCATCCATAGCCAATATTAATCAAGAAACTTTATTTTTTATCTATTATAAACCACAGAACGGAGAGGTGTTCACAGAAAACCTCTCCGTTCAAAAACAGATCAAGAAGAATCCAATCTAATTTTCCCATAATACGATCAATGTAAGTAACTTATAAAATCCTTCCCATTGAAGATTTTATAAATTTGAGTCACTCTTGCTTTTCATTTTCAAGGGAAACAAGCTAAGCATTTGTTTGATCTCATTGAAAAACTATTTCTTGTGTAAATCCTATCTTTCTAACTGTTTTTCAGACCTTTTTGGAAGATAAAGATAAAACCATTAATAAACTAGGATTTTCCTACTCACACACAAAACTAAAAGATGCCAACAACATCATCAAGGTTATCTAGCGAAATGCTCCCAGCTTTCGGAACTTTGATAACTTTAGAATAGAATTCTTACCAATTTGAATATCAAAAAGGAGAGGAAAAATTGATCCTCTCCAGTAGATGACTTTTCGCTAACCCACTACAGTTGATAAAGAGTCGATTTTTTCTGTCTAACTTTTGGAGTGCAATCAACAATTAATTTGTTTCACTTATTTTTGTATTCCATATTTCTATCAATAAATCTATTCGTTCAACCGATTTATTACTTCCGTAGTTGTAGTAGATGAACCTTAACTTCTGCAAGGTGTCTTGAATTGTTACTATATCTTTTATTCTTTTCCCAATTTTATATCTCCTATTTAAGTTTTTTCTTATTTCACATAAATAGAATTTTTTCTCACTTGGATTACTATTCACATCTAGCCAACAATAATAGAAACAAGAAATCCTTTCCAGTGTCTCTAACTGGTATTTGATATTCCCGGTTTCATTAGCTAAATTTAATCGTTCTTTAAGAATAGAAATAGCTTCCCTAAATTTTCCTTGATTACTAAGCTCCGTTGATAAATCATAAGCAATTTCAATTAAATCCTTGACTTTGGCAACATACTTAGCACTTTGATATAGTAATTCTAAGATTTCTACACGAAGTGATAATGGGACACCATCATCATAAATATACTGGTACGCATCTTCTAAGTATTGAAACTGAGCCTCAACCGATCTTTTTGCTTGAAATTCGTTAGGCATGAAATGAGAATTCCTTTCTTCTAAAGCCTTAACCAATTCAACATACTCTTTTAGTATCTCCATCGAATTACCTAACTCAATTAATCCATCATATAGAATACTAGAATGGTAATAAGGATTGTGAAAAAGCAATGGATCTGTTCGTAAAATGATATTCCAAAAATTAATAATGCTTTCGTAATTCTCTGTTTTACACCATTTTCTGTATAATTTCTTATTATCCTTAATAATTCTATAAATCGTTTGAAAATCAGAATCGTTTGAAATTGTATAAAATGTAGGTATAGTTTCTTCTAGTTTGTCAGGGTTACGATTTCCCCTAGCTTTAAATTTATTATCTATATCTATATATCCAAGCATAATACTTAAATAGTAAGAAAAAAAATCTCTTCCATAATCCATATACCAAACAGGACTATTGTTATCAAAACTTAGTCCAATAAATTGGTTATTATAAAATTCATTAGGGAATTGTATATCCTTTATTTTAAATTGTAACTTTAGTTTAGTTATTAGAGGAAAATCGTCTCCTTCATGCAATGGAAATAAAAATATTGTTTTCCCTTTAACTCCTAACTCCTCTACTAGATTTAATTCCCATGATACTCCCTCTGTATTTCCTACTAGAGATATTATTTTATTTACTTTAGGCAATAAATAAAAAATTTCTTTTTTCCACTTATCTATATTATCGTAATCATCAACAATTATCGTTTTAAAAAAAGTCCCTTTATACCATTTTTTTTTATTAGGATTAGCGACACCAATTAAAATTCCAAAACCAGAAGTATTTATTAAGCGAGATAGTCCCTCAGAAAAATTAATCAACGGAAAAAGTGCGAATCTTAAAAATGTAGGTCCAGCAATAAACGGAAAGTATATTAGGTTATCATCTTTCGCAAAAGGACGTAAAAATAACACAACAGGTTCTTGGCGATTAATTAGATTTTGAAAACTGAAGTTTTGCTTTGAGTATATTAATGCAAATAAATAGTCATATAATAGTTCTGAACATAATAACACACTGTAGCTGAACATTGCTATTTTAAGATTTGTTAAAAATTCTCCTCTAAAAGTAAGTAAAATCTGAAGAGCACTACTTGTCATTATTAAAGAAATCGTCCATATTAATAGTAAGCCCATTTTTTGCATAGTATTGAAACATATATAGTAACCTGCAACCTTTCCTCTTTGTTTATTCTCCAAAAAAGAATAAGAAAAGTTACATATTGAAAGAATAATGGAAAAAATGTACTTCCAACTTGTAGGAAATTTTGAAATATGAATTAATAACAATAATACAAAAAAAAGAAATGGAACTAACAGTGTAACCCTAAATTTAAACATTACCAATAATTCTTGAGCAACGTCACTCAACATGTACACCTTAGTATTTTCAGCTTGATTCAATTTATTGAGCTGATCGTATTGCTTTTCTACATCCTCTATCAGAATACTAGCGCTCGCTGAAAAAAAACGAAACAATCCTTTAGAAACTGCACTACGATCTGCCAGAAAACAACAAATATGAACTATAATAACAATTATTAAAAAGTAAAGAAATATCATATTACTTCATACCACTTTATATATTAAATGAACAAGAACTCTACAAATAATATCCCCATATGATTCGCTATATTAAATGTTGTCTAATCTTTTCAATTTCATCTATTGTCTCCTGCAAAGATGCTTGCTCCCATGACACACTTTTAGATTTAAATACGTCTAAATACTGTTTGTAAAGTGTTTCACATTCCAAATAGTAGTAGGCAACTGCTAAAGTTGCATATTTCCAATAGTCATCTTCATCCGCATTTTCAGTAATCAGGTCTATAAGTTCTCTATAAACTTTGTTAGCTTCAAATTGATTATATTTAATCTGTTCCTTATCAGTAATATGTAAAAGCTGCAATAATAAACAATTAGCATAATTCTCCCCATTATAATAATCTTGTTTAACTATGTATCCTTTTCTATAAATATTTATCGCATCTTCTAAATAATCTGGATTTTTATTTACTCTATACAATCTCTTATATATAGCACCAGCTATGCCCAATGTTTCAGTATCAAGGGTCTTCTTTAACGGCAATTGCTGAATAATCTTTAACGCCTCCATTAAAGCTCTTGTCTCATTAGGAACCTTGGATTTATATGTAGCGAGAGCCAATTGCTGGATAAAATAATCTTCCCCTGGTGATTTTTCAACTAATTTTTTCCAACAATTTTTTGATTCTACAAAATTTCCCTTCTTTTTAAGATCTTTCGCTTTTTGTAACAATTCTCCAATCGTATCCGAATAGTTTTCTGCATCAGAAATCAATTTACAATAATAATTATTATCGTATTGAAGAGGTTTCACTTTTGGAATATAGGTATATAGAGGGCTATCCGTTTGCTGTTTTTCTGATTCTTTAATATATTTTTTGAGTTTACTCATCATTTCATCTGATTCAGATTTCGAAATTTTTTCACCAAATTTTTTGTATCTATAGATACGAGAATGGTTTAGATCAAATGGAATATCGTGATCTTCTTGAATCATCATCACAGTAGAGAAAGGCTTCGCAGCATGTCGAACACCCAATTCATAAGCAGCATTTATATTATAAGTCGTCAAGTCGGCAATAACTAAATCTGCATGCAAAAGTAGTTCATACATGCTAACATCAATGATTGTTGATCCAGCAACATCATCTGCTCTAATTACTTTATAATTCTGAAATTCTTTCTCAAATAATGGTTTAATAACTTCATTATAGATTTCATCCAAATCAATTAATTCATTCGTTTTAAAATATGTTTTTTTCCCAAATCCCATCACAACAAAACAAACTTTATTTTTCATTAAAATCCTCTTCTCTAAAAAATTCTGATTCTTTTCCCATCTATATAAATATTTCTGAAATTCTTTCCTCCATAAGCTTCCTCATGAAAAGATGTTATTTTATTCGGAATAAAAGTTATTGACTTTCCCTTCTTTACCATCTCTATAATATCTTTGTTATACTCTCGACTAAGTTGAATCCAATGAGACTCACCTTCATGAAAACCTTCCTCTATTGGCAGCAAGGTATCTAATTTACAAAATATATAGGCTTTTCTTTCATCTACTTCTGCAATTTTAGCAGTAAATTCTTTTTTCAAAACAGATATCTTTCGAAATTTTCCACAAGCTTCATCAAGCTCTTTTTCTAACCTATAATTATCGCAATTTAATTCAAAATGATGAAAAATAAAATCTAAAAATCTTTTCAACGCAGAACGACACTGACTATCTCCATTCAAAAAGACGCCTTTTGAATTACTGTCTATACAGCTATTCAAAAATTTATCATCTTTTAAATTGAATCCCGGAACATAAAAATTATAGTAGTCATGTTTTTTTACCCACGTTGCCCCCAGCTCATTCAGACAAACTACACTAGAAAAGTAATCCGAGGAAAGTAGAAATAATACAATTGTCTTACCATTAAGATATTCTTGTAAATAGTCATATATATTTTTACCGAAAGGCACATCATTATTTTCATTCGAAGTATAGATTAACTTATTATTAGTTAAACCTACACCAATCAACAATTCTCGTAATACATCCCCATACTCTTTATTCTTTGAATTATGACTCAAAAATATATTAACTTCATCATTCTCAAATTCATTAGAAGTACGTTTACCAAAAAAAGGAAAAGAAGACATCTTATCACCTCGAACTCAATATATAACTAATAGTACCAAATTATCTATAACTTTTCTACTGTACAGTACTTAAAATAAATTATCATATTAATCCACAAACAAAAGCATACATATTTTATTATAATTTTTACCTAAATCCCGTCACTGTCAGTCCTAATAAGCGAACGCCTCGCGGCTGCTCTTCCAGGCTGTCATAAATTTCATGACTAACCCGCTCAATCATTTCTCCTTCCCTCGTTTCTTGCTCTAAGGTCCTCCTTTTGGTTAAGGTTGAAAAGTCAGCATAGCGGATTTTAAGGACAACTGTCTTGCCAGCCTTCTGGTGTTTCTCTAAGCTGAGGGCGACCTTAGCTGCCAAGCGAGATAGTTCTTTTTTTATATCCTCCTCGCCATGGAGCAATTTGGCATAAGTTCGCTCCTTACCGATAGACTTGCGAATACGATTGGACTTGACCGGACTATTGCTGATACCACGCGCTTTCCGGTAGAGATCAAAGCCAAAGCGGCCGAACTTATCAATCAAGGTCATTTCTGGTATTTTGAGCAGATCCGCACCAGTATAAACACCCATTTCATGCAGTTTCTCGACACTCTTCTTACCCACCCCATGAAATTTAGCAATGTCCATGGGGGCTAGAAAGGCCTCTGCCTCTTTAGGCAGAATGACCGTCAGACCGTGCGGCTTCTCATAGTCACTGGCAATCTTGGCCAGAAATTTATTATAAGAAACGCCTGCAGAAGCCGTCAGCTGCAGTTCATTCCAGATATCATGCTGGATCAGCTTGGCTATCTTGACCGCAGATTTAAGCCCTAGCTTATTTTCCGTCACATCCAGATAGGCCTCGTCGATACTCATGGGCTCAATTTTATCCGTATAGCGCTTAAAAATCTCTCGGATCTGCAAACCAACCGCCTGATATTTTTCGTAATTCCCCGAGATAAAAATTCCCTGCGGGCAGCGCTCATAGGCTTCCTTGGAACTCATAGCTGAATGAACTCCGAACTTTCTGGCTTCATAATTACAAGTCGAAACCACACCACGTCCACCCGTCTGACGCGGATCACTACCGATAATCACAGGCTTTCCCTTTAGTTTAGGATTGTCCCGCTCTTCGACCGAAGCAAAAAAAGCATCCATATCAATATGAATGATCTTTCGCGATGTGTCATTGATTAGCGGAAAAATTAACATGCCGTCTCCTATAAGTAGAATAGCTCTTTAAGAAATTTTATCATTTTTAAAGCAAGTTTCAAAGGATTTTTATCCAAAAGTATGACCAGAGAAAACAAGAAACTTTCAGTACTGGGTAAGTATGATCAAAATAAAATGTAAAACAAGTATCCTGCAACTCGGTTTATCCAAATCTTCCTACTATTTTCATTTACATTTTCAAAATTATAAGACAGTTTACGAAAAATATCAATCTGTATTATAAAAGAAAGCCTCTCTTAGCACTGAAATTCGTTTGTGAAACCGATTACCTTATGATATACTTTAATTATAAATGTAACAGTTTATGTTGCTAGAATAAAGAGGAAAATCTAATGGTTGTTAAAACAGTTGTGGAAGCTCAAGACATTTTTGACAAGGCCTGGGAAGGCTTCAAAGGTGAAGACTGGAAAGAGAAAGCAAGTGTTTCTCGCTTCGTTCAAGCCAATTACACACCTTATGATGGAGATGAAAGCTTCTTGGCAGGTCCTACTGAGCGCTCACTCCACATCAAAAAAATCGTAGAAGAAACAAAAGCTCACTACGAAGAAACTCGTTTCCCAATGGACACTCGTCCAACATCTATTGCAGATATCCCTGCTGGTTATATTGACAGAGATAACGAACTAATTTACGGTATTCAAAACGATGAACTCTTCAAATTGAACTTCATGCCAAAAGGTGGTATCCGCATGGCTGAAACAACTTTGAAGGAAAATGGATACGAACCAGATCCTGCTGTTCACGAAATTTTCACAAAATATGTGACAACTGTTAACGACGGTATTTTCCGTGCTTATACTTCTAACATCCGCCGTGCTCGTCACGCCCACACTGTAACTGGTCTTCCAGATGCTTACTCACGTGGACGTATCATCGGGGTTTACGCACGTCTTGCTCTTTACGGTGCAGACTACTTGATGCAAGAAAAAGTCAACGACTGGAATGCTATCAAAGAAATCGACGAAGAAACAATCCGTCTTCGTGAAGAAGTAAACCTTCAATACCAAGCTTTGCAACAAGTTGTTCGCTTGGGTGATCTTTACGGAGTTGACGTTCGCAAACCAGCGATGAACGTTAAAGAAGCAATCCAATGGGTTAACATCGCCTTTATGGCTGTCTGCCGTGTTATCAACGGTGCTGCTACATCTCTAGGACGTGTGCCAATCGTATTGGATATCTTTGCAGAACGTGACCTTGCTCGTGGTACATTTACTGAATCAGAAATCCAAGAATTTGTTGATGATTTCGTTATGAAACTTCGTACAGTTAAATTTGCTCGTACAAAAGCCTATGACCAATTGTACTCAGGTGACCCAACCTTCATCACAACTTCTATGGCTGGTATGGGTAACGACGGTCGTCACCGTGTTACGAAGATGGACTACCGTTTCTTGAACACTCTTGACAACATCGGTAACTCTCCAGAACCAAACTTGACAGTTCTCTGGACTGACAAGCTTCCATACTCATTCCGCCGCTACTGTATGCATATGAGCCACAAACACTCTTCTATCCAATACGAAGGTGTAACAACAATGGCTAAAGACGGATACGGAGAAATGAGCTGTATCTCATGCTGTGTGTCACCACTTGACCCAGAAAACGAAGATCAACGTCACAACATCCAGTACTTCGGTGCTCGTGTAAACGTATTGAAAGCTCTTCTTACTGGTTTGAACGGTGGTTACGATGATGTGCATAAAGATTACAAAGTATTTGACATCGATCCTATCCGTGATGAAGTTCTTGAATTCGAATCAGTTAAAGCGAACTTTGAAAAATCACTTGACTGGTTGACTGACACTTATGTAGATGCTTTGAACATCATCCACTACATGACTGACAAATACAACTACGAAGCTGTTCAAATGGCCTTCTTGCCAACTAAACAACGTGCTAACATGGGATTCGGTATCTGCGGATTCGCTAACACTGTTGACACATTGTCAGCTATCAAATACGCTACAGTTAAACCAATCCGTGACGAAAATGGCTACATCTACGATTACGAAACAATCGGTGAATACCCACGTTGGGGTGAAGATGACCCACGTTCAAACGAATTGGCAGAATGGTTGATCGAAGCTTACACAACTCGTCTACGTAGCCACAAACTTTACAAAGACGCAGAAGCTACTGTATCACTTTTGACAATCACATCTAACGTTGCTTACTCTAAACAAACTGGTAACTCACCAGTCCACAAAGGTGTATACCTTAACGAAGATGGTTCTGTGAACTTGTCTAAACTTGAATTCTTCTCACCAGGTGCTAACCCATCTAACAAAGCGAAAGGTGGCTGGTTGCAAAACTTGAACTCACTTGCGAGCCTTGACTTTGGTTACGCAGCTGACGGTATCTCATTGACAACACAAGTTTCACCACGCGCTCTTGGTAAGACTCGTGACGAACAAGTGGACAACTTGGTAACAATTCTTGATGGTTACTTCGAAAACGGTGGACAACACGTTAACTTGAACGTTATGGACTTGCAAGATGTTTACGACAAGATCATGTCTGGCGAAGATGTTATCGTACGTATCTCTGGATACTGTGTAAACACTAAATACCTCACTCCAGAGCAAAAGACTGAATTGACACAACGTGTCTTCCACGAAGTTCTTTCTATGGATGATGCACTTAGCTAAGCCTCTTTCCTAATTGTAAAACCAGCTGAAAATCAGCTGGTTTTCTTTTGCTTTGGAGAGATAGCTTTGAGCATTTGTGTTATAATAGAGTTATTGTGAAATGAAAAAAGGGGATATAATGGCTGAGAAAATGTCTACAGATGAAAAAAATCTTAATCTGGCCGTCGATGTTATCATGCTAGCTGGGACTTTGCTATTACAAAGTGGTTCAGAGATTTATCGGGTCGAAGACACCATGATCCGGATCGCCCATTCGCAGGGCATCATGGACTGCAATGCCTTGGCCATGCCAGTTGCCATATTCTTTTCCATTGAAAATACCAATATTTCTCGAATGAAGCGAAATATCCATACGAACTATAATATCGAGAAGGTCTGTGATGTCAATCAAGTCTCTCGCCAACTGGTTAGTGGTGCCATCAATCTGGAAGAAGCGCTTGAACAACTAAAGGAACTTAAAATAAAAAAACTTCCTTATAGCAAAAAAGAACTGATTACAGCTGCTACGCTCAGTGCTCCCTTCTTTTCGATCATGTTCGGAGGAAATTTCTACGATGCTCTTGGGGCTGGTATAGCGACCCTATTTGGCTTTTCTTTCTCCCTTTATGTCGATAAATACATTCGGATTCCTTTCGTATCAGCCTTTGCTGGGGCTTTCGTCTTTGGATTATTGGCCCAGATTTGGGCTCGCTATTCAGGCTTCGATTCAACAGCAGACTTGATTATTGCAGGGGCTGTCATGCCCTTCGTCCCAGGAATCGCTCTGACCAACTCTGTGCGTGACATCATGACCAGCCATATCAATTCTGGGATGAGCAAGCTCTTTGAATCGCTCCTCATTACCCTTGCTCTCGGTGCAGGTACCTCTGTCGCCCTCCTTATTATGAAATAAGCCTATGACAATCTTGACTTTCTTACTGCAAGCCCTTGCCAGCCTACTGGCCATCATCACCTTTTTAATCGTTCTAAATGTCCAGCGGAGTATGCTGATTCCTGGCGGAGTCTTAGGAATGGCCACTTGGCTACTCTATCTCCTGCTCAAAGGACCGACCAATGTCATTATTGCAACCTTTGTGGCTGCTATCATTGGTTCCTGTGCCAGCCAAATCCTCAGCATCATCTATAGAACGCCAGCTGTCGTCTTTATTTTGGCTATTCTGGCTCCTCTAGTGCCTGGTTATATTTCCTATCGGACAACGGCCTTTTTTGTGACAGGCGATTATAGTCAGGCCATGGTTCATGCTACCTTGGTCGTCATCCTAGCCTTGGTCATCTCTATCGGGATGGCTAGCGGGACTGTCGTCTTAAAGATTTACAGCTACCTTAAGAAACATCCTCTTCACTATAAAAAATGAGAGTGGGACAGAAATCGGTCATTCGTTAGAATTCGATTTCGTCGTCCCACCTCCGCACAGTTGAGTAGGGCTGTAAAAGCTGATGAAATCAGCCTAGTAGAGCCCACTCAACCACTGCGGCTTGCTCGACAATCCAAAGACAATTGAGAGGCTAGGACTTTTGTCCCAGCCTCATTTTTCTTTACGCATTTTAGCTAAAATTTCCTTGGCTTTTGCCTGATTGAATTGCTTTTCTTTGAGAAGTTCTGCAACAACAGCAGCAATCTCATCTTCCTGAGCACCGATCAATAAAGCTAGGGATTTAGCTTGGAGCTTCATGTGGCCAGCCTGAATTCCCGTGGTCACCAGCGCTCTCAAGGCTGCAAAATTCTGCGCTAAGCCGACAGAGACAATTATCGAAGCCAATTCTTTGGCTGTAGGTTGCCCTAATAAATCAAAACTGGCGACAACCATTGGATTAAGCCCAATGGAGCCTCCCTTGGCCGCAACAGGCATGGGTAGAGTCAACTGGCCATAGAGCTTACCTGCCTCTAGATCGACCTCCCACTGACTCAATCCTTGGTAGCCGCCATCGCGAGCAGCATAGGCATGGGCTCCGGCTTCAATGGCCCGCCAGTCATTTCCTGTCGCCAAAAGAACTGCATCAATTCCGTTAAAAATACCTTTATTATGCGTGCTGGCCCGATAAGGATCCTGCTTTGCAAACTGACTGGCTAGAGCGATTCTTTTAGCGGTGCGTTCGGCTTCTGCCTTATCTCGACTGAGTGAATGGAAATCAATTTCACAAGAGGCTGTTACGAGCGCTTCAGTCGCATAGTTAGATAAGATAGCCATCAAGCTCTGTCCACCTGTTAACTCCTCCAACCGTTCTTTTAGGGCTTCCAGCATTGTATTAAGGATATTGGCACCCATGGCTTCCTGAGTGTCCACGACAAGGTAGACGACTAGAAAGTCCGTCTCTCCCTCCAGGAAATCCGTTCTCAAATCACGCGCCCCACCACCTCGCTTGACGATGGAAGGATGGGCTTGATTCGCCAATTCCAGCAAAGCTGACTTCTCATTTTGGATTTGCTCTAAGGCTTTAGCTACATCGGGTACATCATAGAGTGCGACCTGCCCAATCATCTGCCGATTATGAATCTTGGTCTTGAAACCACCGCTACGCTTGATGATTTTTGCTGCAAAACTAGCAGCAGCAACGACAGAAGGCTCCTCTGTTGCAAAAGGTACCGGATAAACCTGCCCATCTATGAGAAAGTCCGGTGCAATCGAATAAGGCAAAGCCAGAATAGAAAGCACATTTTCACTCATTTGATTGGCTGTCTCCAGCGGTAAATGGCTTTGATTAGCAAGGTTTTGCCAATTCTCATCCTGGAGTAGGCCATGGGCTTTCAGAAACTCTAGCCGCTCTGTAGGTGTCTTTTTAGAAAAGCCAGTCCAATTTATTTTCATGATGGTTTCTCAACTTTGATATACTTGCGCTGGTGTTGGTCGATTTGAACCAAGGCATAAACTTGGTCATCGTAGCCAGAAAAGACAGCTGAGCCGTTTTCATCCAGCTGGGCTTCTGCAAAGAAAAGCTCTTCATAGGCAGCGACCGTCAGTTCCTGCCGTTTATTTAATTTCTCCAAACGATTAGTCGTCAGCTGTTTTTCATAACCTTCTACCAGATTGGCACTGAAAATCTCAGCGACAGCACCACTACCATAACTAAAGAGAGCAATCTTGTCACCAGCCTTAAGATTTTCAGAGTTTTCTAAGAGGGACAAGAGCCCCAAAAAGAGCGAGCCTGTGTAGATGTTTCCGACCTTTTGGCTATAAAGAATAGACTTATCAAAGTTTTCTTGCAGGCCTTTTTGCTCCTCCTGAGACAAGCTTTTATCCATAATTTTATTTAAACCTTTGAGTGCTAATTTGGGATAGGGAAGATGGAAACAAACCGCTGCAAAGTCTCCCAAAGCTAAACCATGACGCTTTTGGTATTCCTTCCAAGTCGTCTTAAGGCAATCTAGGTACTGCTGGGTTGAGTAAACACCATTGACGTAAGGAGTCGTAGAGTAATTTGGGCGCCAGAAATCCATAATATCACGAGTCTGGGCCACATTGTCATCGTTGAACTCCAGAATTCGTGGATTTTGACTGATCAGCATAGCAATTGCGCCTGCACCTTGAGTCGGCTCGCCTGGCGCCTCTATCCCGTATTTTGCAATATCACTAGCGATGACCAAGACCTTGCTTTCTGGATATTGTTTGATATGTAGCTTGGCATAGTCTAGAGCAGCAGTTCCAGCGTAGCAGGCTTCCTTCATTTCAAAGCTACGAGCAAAGGGCTGGATCCCCAAAAGACCGTGAATAAAGACCGAAGCCGCCTTGCTTTGGTCGATGCTAGACTCCGTTGCGACAATGACCATATCAATGACCTGCTTATCCTCTACGGTCAAGATTTGTTCAGCCGCTGTCGCACCCAGAGTGACAATATCCTCGGTTAAAGGAGCAATGCTGATCTCCTTCATCAACAATCCCTTACTGAGTTTATTAGGATCAATACCCCGCTTCTCAGCCAGATGATCTAATTTTAAAACATAATTGCTGGTCGCAAAACCGATTTGATCGATTCCGATTTTCATCATAAAGACCTCATTCAATTCATTTGATAGCTAATAGTATTCAGACACTATTTTACCATAATTAAGGCTAAAACTCTTTTAAAAACCATTTTTTAAGCTCAAATCCGACTTGAGACGGAGAAAGTTTCTCATCAAAAAATGAGAGAAACCCAATTTTCCAATTCAGTTTCCCTCATCAGTCTATTCCAAATTTTGAGCTGGCAAATTTATGGATTTAAGGATAAGCTTCCCTCCATAAACTCCTTGAAATATCTCTTGTTTTTTTCTTTATAAATAGTCCAAAGCGAGTCCTACTTCCGTTTCCTTGCAATCAAGTGAATCGGTGTTCCTTCAAAGACAAAGGCCTTGCGGATTTGATTTTCCAAGAAACGCAGGTATGAGAAGTGCATAAGCTCTTCTTCGTTGACAAAAATGACAAAGGTTGGCGGTTTAGTCGCTACTTGAGTCGCATAGAAAATCTTGAGACGTTTGCCCTTGTCAGTCGGTGTCGGATTAATGGCGATAGCATCCATGATGACATCATTAAGCACCGCTGATGGAATACGGGTATTCTGACTCTGACTGATTTGCTTAATCATGTCCGGCAGCTTATGGAGACGCTGCTTGGTCAGAGCAGAGACAAAGATAATCGGTGCATAAGACAAGTACTGGAACTGGTCTCGGATATCCTCTTCCCAGTCTTTCATGGTATGGTTGTCTTTTTCCAGCGTATCCCACTTATTGACGACGATGATCATTCCTTTTCCTGCTTCATGGGCGAAGCCAGCGATTCGCTTGTCGTACTCACGAATCCCTTCTTCAGCATTCAGCACCATCAGAACGACATCTGAGCGATCGATTGCCCGCATAGCCCGCATAACAGAGTATTTCTCTGTATTTTCATAGACCTTGCCTGACTTGCGCATACCAGCCGTGTCGATCATGGTAAATTCCTGACCTTCACTGTCCGTAAAGACCGTATCAATCGCATCGCGCGTGGTACCAGCCACTGGACTGGCAATGACCCGATCCTCACCCAAGATAGCATTGATCAAGCTAGATTTGCCGACATTAGGACGACCAATCAAGCTAAACTTAATCATATCAGGATTTTCAACCACTTCCTCATGTGGAAGATTTTCAACGATAGCATCCAGAACATCCCCTGTACCAATCCCGTGGACAGAAGATACAGGGAATGGATCTCCCAAGCCCAGCGCATAGAAATCATAGATTTCATTGCGCATTTCGGGATTGTCCACTTTATTAACCGCCAAGATAATCGGCTTGTGGGTCTTGTAGAGCATGCGAGCGACATACTCGTCCGCATCAGTGATGCCTTCCTTGCCGGACACGACAAAAACGATGACATCAGCCTCGTCCATAGCGATCTCAGCTTGATGCTTGATTTGCTCCATAAAAGGCGCATCAACATCGTCAATTCCGCCCGTATCAATGATACTAAACTTACGATTCAGCCAATCTGCCGTCGCATAGATTCGGTCTCGGGTAACCCCTTCCACGTCTTCAACAATGGAAATCCGCTCTCCCGCAATCCGATTAAAAAGCGTTGATTTGCCGACATTAGGACGGCCGACAATGGCAATAGTTGGTAAAGCCATGTTTTCCCTCTTTCATTCTTTGGGACAGAGCAGAGCTCCGCCTTAATTTTCTAATTTCTTTTCTTTGAACAGCTGGTCAATCGCTTGATTCGGCTCCTGACCAAATTGAGCTGCCAAACGCTGGCTCCAAGTATCCTGTGCTCGCTCTCCAGCATACTCAGCCTGCACACGGTCATAGGCCTCGATAACTGAGCTTCCCTGCTCACAGTATTCTTCCTCAAAGACCACCGCTTCATAGGGCAGGCGTGGCTTGACAGCATGGTTTTGATTTGGTTTTCCTAAAGCCATACCAAAAACTGGATAAGTATAGTCTGGCAGATTAAATAGCTGGGCAATTTTTGAAGCTTCGTAGCGAACTAAACCAATAATAACACCGCCATAACCCAGACTTTCAGCTGCCAAGAGGGTATTTTGCCCTGCCAAAGCAGCATCTACCGAGCTAATGAGGATATTTTCAGTTCCCTCCGGATAAAAATCTTCTGTATGTAGCGCAGCTCCCTTTTTAGCTCGATTGAGGTCTCCTACAAAGAGCAAAAAGGCTGATGCCTGAAGAATTGCTTTCTGCGGAACTAAGTCAAAAAGAGCCTCTTTTTTCTCCTGGCTGCGCACCACGATGATAGAATAGGACTGGAAGTTTTTCCAACTGGAAGCAGCACGTCCAGCATCAATGATAGTACGTAATTCCTTATCCGAAATCTGCTCCTCCGTAAAGCGACGAACAGACGTGTGAGCATTCATCAAGTTAATTGTTTCATTCATCGGCGATTCTCTCCTTCTAGGTGTACTTCTTGAGCTAAAAACTTAATCCGCTCCATTACCCGCTTAGCCTGCCAAGTCTCATCGCCATTCTTCGAGTTGGCAAAGTGACGCTCCAAATCTGCAAAACTAAAGTTAGAAGTGAAGAAAGTCGGCAGATTTTCCTGCATACGGTGCTGGAGGATAACCTGCAAAATCTCATCCCGCATCCATGGACTAGACTGCTCAGCACCGATATCGTCCAAAATCAGCACTTGAGCTGTCTTGACCTGGTCAATTTTGTCCTTGACCAAGCCAGAACTGATCGCATTTTTAACATCCAAAACAAAGCTCGGATAGTGGAGAAGAGTCGTTGAGACACTGCGCTTTTCTGACAAATCATGCGCCAGAGCAGCCATTATGTAGCTCTTACCCACGCCGAAATCTCCGTAGAGATAAACAGCCTTTTGATAATGCGGAAAGTCCGCAACAAAACTGGTCAAGAGCTCGAAAGCTTTGTAGCGACCGACATCGTCTAAATCCACTTTGGCCAAACTAGCCTCTTTTAAACTGGCTGGCAGATTGATAAGGTTGAGACGGCTTCTAATCGCTTCCTGTCTCTCCTGCTCAATCAACTCAGGCGTTTCCTCATAGGCAACATCCGCATAGCCTTCATTTTTCACCAAAATCGGCTTATAACCCTTGGCAATATAGTTCTGATCTTCTAGCAGGAAGCGATCGCGTTCGGTAATGTATTGATTGAACTTAGAAATGCTCCGCTGAATTTCGGTTGGAGACAGTTGTTCTCGACTGATAAAGGCAGCGATATCTGGATCTGCTAAAATCTGCTGGACTAATTTTTGATAATCAAACTGCTTCACCTTATTCATATGAGGCATCGCCTGTCCTATTTTTTCCATTTAATCGCCTCCTTCTTCCAGTCTCGCTAAAAGTCTTCTTTTTTGTTCTTCTAGTTCCGCTTGTTTTTCTAAGCTAGTTTCATTTTTGTAATCCGGCTGACTCCAATTCGGCACATTGCTTTTAGCAGAAGCTGGGCTGACTTGCGCAGGACGAGTATTCGTCTGCTGGTTGCGCTCACGGATTTTCAGGACTGCCTCTTCAGCCGAGGCCACCTTTTGATAAGAAAAGTCATTGGCCACCTTGAGGGCATACTTCTCATTGAGGTTGGCTGAATCCACCTTATTAAAAGTCAAGAGCAGGATGATATTGATAACTTCATCCAAAAGCCCCATCTCTGCCAAATCCTGAATCAGTTTCCGTTCACTACGCGTAATGGCCGCTTGACGAGTTTTCTTGATCTCGGCCAAAAAGAGTAGTGGCTGCTTGCTTTTGGCCTCACGAATAATAGACTGCTCTTGCGGAGAAAAGTCTCCCGAAACTGGCTTTTGCTGAATTTTTTGCTGCATCCTTTTCGTCGAAATCACATGCGACACAGCCGTTTCACGCGCTAAGACATAGGTCTCATACCAAGTCCATTTCTTCTGCTCCGCAATGGTAAACAAGTCCAAGAGGTCCGCTTTTTCATCTGCAAAACGCAAGCCATCCTGAGCCATTCTCTGTTTAAAATGCGTCAAATCAAAATCATTTTGGCGACTAGTTCTCGTCGGACTGACGTCATCCATGCCATAAATCTGGCTAAAAGAAGGACTGATCTTTTGCCCAGCTGGATTTTCCGGTCGTAGCTTATCTACCGCCGCCTGACCAATCTTTTTCTCCAAAAGACTACTGTACACATGGTGAGCAAAGAAGTCCTCAGCGGACAAGGTTGGATAGAGGCGGATGGAAAATCCCGTCTCAGTCTGAAAAAGCTCTAGCAATCCAATAGCTGATAGGCGCTCCAAACTTCTCTCCAACACTTCCATACCAAAATCAAGATGATTTAAAATATGGCTGAAAAGTCGCTGCTGAGCTCCATTATCCCAAAAAGAAACCAGATAAAGATAAAGTGCCACTGCATCCTTACCCACAATGGGTAGATAATAACGGACCAGCCCGCTCACATCTTGACCGACCTGGTTATTAGACAAGAAAGAAAAATGATCATTTGGTTTCATAAGCCCCTATTTTTCCTTTTTCTTCTTAGAACCCTTGGTAATCTGCTTCAAAAGGCTTTCCAGCTCGCCAACATCTTTGAAACTCCGATAAACACTGGCAAAACGGACATAGGTAATTTCATCCAGTTCGGCCAGCTCATCCATAACCAGAGAGCCAATATATTCGCTAGCAATTTCATTTTCACTCTGACTGCGGAGCTTTTGCTCAATCCGATTGACCAATTCTTCAATCTCATCACTTGATACCGGACGCTTCTGAGCGGAGCGGATGATTCCGTTAAAGATCTTATCCCGAGAAAANTGCTCACGCGTTCCATCTTTTTTGACAACGACTAGGGTTCTTTCTTCCACGCGCTCATAAGTTGTAAAACGATGCTGGCATTCCTCGCATTCACGGCGACGACGGATTGTATTTCCATCTTCTGCCTGCCGGCTGTCAACCACACTTGATTTGCTTCCGCCACATTTGGGACAACGCATGTCATTTCCTCCTAGAATCTTAATACTTCATTATACCATGTTTTGGCCAATAACAAAAGACGATAGATTTCTCGCCCATAAAAAAACTAAAGCTAGCAAAGCAGCTTTAGCAAGGTAACCTTCTTTCAAAAATCAAGCAAATGGAAACTCAGCCCTTCTTGTCAAAATACTTTTTGGTTTCGGCAATAATAACAGGAGATAAGACCAAAAGAGCAATCAGATTTGGCAAGGCCATCAAGGCATTGACAATATCGGCAATAACCCAAACTGCTTCTAACTCGATAAAGCCTCCTAAAAGCACCATGGCGACAAATATGATCCGGTACAAGCGAATATATTTGACGCCAAACAGGAACTCAAAACAACGTTCACCATAGTAGTTCCAGCCTAAAATTGTAGTAAAGGCAAAAAGAACCAGAAAAATAGTGAGAAGAACAGGACCGAAACTAGAGAATATCGTAGAAAATGCTGCTTGTGTCAATCTAACGCCGTTCAAATCACTATTCCAAACGCCAGTGACTAAGATTGTCAGACCAGTTAAACTACAAATAATGAGGGTATCAATAAAGGTTCCCGTCATCGAAATCAAGCCTTGCTCGACCGGCTCCTTGGTCTTAGCCGCCGCCGCTGCAATGGGCGCTGACCCTAGACCAGATTCATTTGAAAAGACGCCACGAGCTACCCCATTTTGAATGGCCATCCGCATGCTTGCACCAGCAAAGCCACCGACAGCAGCCGTCTGACTAAATGCAGAACTAAAGACTAGCTGAAGAGTTGGCAGCAAACGATCTAGATTGACTGCTAATACAGTCACAGTCCCCAAGATATAAATAGCCGCCATAAAAGGCACAATCTTGGTCGACACTCGAGCAATAGACTGGATACCGCTAAAAATAACCAGAGCCACCAAAATAGCCAAGATAGAGGCAGTCACAGCTGGAGGCAGCTGAATGGTATTCTGCATAGCTTCTGTAATGGAATTCACCTGTGTGAAGGTCCCAATCCCTAAAAGAGCCACCAAGACACCCGCTACAGCAAAGAAGATAGCCAGCGGACGCCATTTTTCGCCCATTCCTAATAGGATATAATGCATGGGACCACCAGCAACAGCTCCGTGAGCATCCTTAGAACGATACTTGATTGCTAATAAACCTTCGGCATACTTGGTTGCCATTCCAAAGAAAGCTGCTAGCCACATCCAAAATAAGGCGCCCGGTCCACCAACTTTTATGGCAGTCGCTACACCGATAATATTCCCCGTGCCAACCGTGGCTGCCAATGCTGTACAAAGAGCTGCAAAGCTAGACACGTCTCCATGATGATCCTCGCCGGAAACAAAAATTAAGCGAAAGGCGCGAGAAAGGCGCGAAATCTGTAGCAACCTCAGACGAAGTGTCAGATAAAGCCCTGTTCCAACTAATAAAATCAAGAGGGGAGGCCCCCAGACCAGAGAATCAATTTGATTCAACAATTTCAACATAAATCTTCTGCTCCTTTTCCACACCGAGAAAAAGAAAAGTACATGTGTAAACATGTACTCTGGATGCCTGAGAACGACCGTTTCCTGTCCTTCCCTTGCTCTGTCCTTTTACCTGAGAGTTTGAGCAGTTGCCTGCCTTGCCCCTTCGGTGCCAATCATGGTCTCTCCAGAGTTCCGTCCATTTCACAGTCATAAGGCTCAAACGCTTATTTCTGAAAAACTTCATTCGGTGTTTATTCTAAATTTTCTATTATTTTAAAATAATATTCGTTTTTTGTCAATGTTTTATGAAAAACTTTGAAGATGTAAGCGCTTTTTGACATAAAAAGAAGCCCTGGGGTTTCTTTCTTAGCTTAACTCCGCCAAAATAGCCTTCAATTGCTCCTTAGTATGAACACCAGCCACTTGCTTCACGACTTGACCGTCTTTCTTGAACAGAAGGGTCGGAATGGACATAATGCCAAATTCACGGGCAGTATTTGGATTTTCATCCACATCCATTTTAAGGATTTTCAGTTCATCTTCATGAACTTCCCCTGCCAACTGCTCCAAGATAGGCGCCTGCATACGACATGGACCGCACCAAGTTGCCCAAAAATCAATCAGAACCAGTCCGTCTTTTGTCTCTTCAGCGAATGTTGCATCTGTAACTGCTGCTACCATAAATCTTCTCCTTTGAATAGCTTACTTTTGATATCATTGTACACTAAATTTAGAAAAATAAAAAAATTCTCTAGCAAAGTAGAGAATTCTTATTTTTCCAAACAATTTTTTAAAATAAAAATAGATTGAGGGACATCTGAGAAAACTTGGATTAAAAATTCCAAATGTTGCTGATCTATGCTATCTAAAGCTACGGTGTGCTTGACATTTACAGTGCCATCATTATTCTCAATGATCTGATGACCAAAAAGGATATCTCCAAACGGGGTCGCTGTTTTATCCCAAAATTCCTCAAAGGGCTTGACAAGTGTCAGCTGATATTCCATTGGGGGCATTCCTTCGAGTTCCATCATCCCACAAGATCCTGTCTTAAATTCACCATTTAATGTAATATTTTTTAAATCTTCTTCCCAGTCATACCACTTTTCAATATTTTCATAGTAGGCCCATACATCTTCTTTTGATGCTTTTATGGTTAAACTAAAACTAAATTCCATTATAAAATCTCCTTTATGATATGTATGCTTATTATAAGTGTATTTATTAAATTTGTCAAATGGTTTCCCACTCTAGCATTAGCATTTCTTCTAAATGAGCTACCTGCTTTGGTTCTTCTTTTCATACTGATAAAATGGAATCAGAACGATGTCTTGGTCGTATGGCTTGATTTTCGCTCTCTTATTTAACCATTTAGGCAATAGTGCGATTCCTTTCCCGTTTTCAACTAAGCTGATAATGTTCTCAAAAGAATCAATTTCTACAACTGATTTTAAATGAGCAAACTTCATTAAGCTTTGTTTTCTAAAAGGGCAATTTTTATCTTTATTAACGAATATAGGCATTTCCTCAGTAGCCTTTATATTGCTCGAACAAGCATAAACTGACTCGATATGCCCGATAGTCTCATCATAATGCTTTAAATTTTCAATTTTTTGAAAGCAAAAAATTTTATCAAAGTCTTCCTGATGAGCAATGATTGGTATATCCGAAGTTTTTTGGATATTGATCTCACTTTTATTCAAATCAATTGTTTGTGAATTATTAATATCGTGATTGAATAATAATTCTGAAATTAAGATGGATATTTTCGAGGTTTCACATTTCTTTTTTAATTTCTCTAAATTGTTAGAAGTTTCCTTACAAAATTGATAAAATAAGTCTCCACTTTTTGTCGGAACTAAACCATTATATTTTCTGTAAAATAATTTCGTATCTAATTCAGTTTCAAGCACTTTCAATCTAGCGCTGAGATTAGATTGCGCATATTGTAAGATCTTTGAACTTTTGTTTATTGATCTTGTCTCATAGATCGTCACAAAAATGCTCATATCATTAAAATTCATTTAAAACACCCTATCACTTTTTATGATAATTATATCATTTTTAAGTATTATTCAACATGATATAAATTATTTATACTATCAATAGTTAATTAGAAAAGGGGTGCTGCTATGCAAGCAATGCAATATACTATAAAATTACCATCAGATTATGATATGGATATCATTAGACAACGTGTCCGAAATACAGGTCATTTGATGGATGGATTCGACGATTTATTTTTCAAAGTTTATTTAATCTCTGAAAAGTCTGAAGGCCAATTATTTAATAGTTATTGTCCACTATATATCTGGAAAAATACTAACGGAATGACAAAATTCATATTTGATGGTTACTTTGATCATATTTTAAATTCGTTTGGCTGGCAAAATATTGAAATCGGAATAACTTCATCAGTCGAAATATCTGATCATTTTGACTCAAGTAAATATGCTACATTAGAAGTCATTGATATAGAAGCATCTGAAAGTTTAAAATCCTTTACCATTCACGAGCAAATGCAAAACAACGAAAGTGGCAAAGCCGTTATTTTCAATCCTGATAAATGGAAAAAATGTATTTTTACTTTTTATACCAATAAACCCGACACACAACTATCAACATTTGAAATTTTGCACATTTCACAATAAGTGCTTATGATAAGTTATAGGGAAACGCCTGAGCAAACACTTCTTCAGTATTTTGCACACTATGATAGTATACTTGCTCTTCCCAAAATTGTATGACCTTTACTGTCATCGGCTAAATGAAAAAATCGTTACGACATGTAACGATTTTTTGGCTATGATATTAACTCAATTCCGCGATAATAGCCTTCAGTTGCTCCTTTGTATGAACACCAGCTACTTGCTTAACGACTTGACCGTCTTTTTTGAACAGAAGAGTCGGAATGGACATAATGCCGAATTCACGAGCAGTATTAGGATTTTCGTCCACATCCATTTTGAGGATTTTCAGTTCATCTTCATGAACTTCCTCTGCCAACTGCTCCAAGATAGGCGCCTGCATACGGCATGGACCACACCATGTTGCCCAAAAATCAATCAGAACCAGTCCGTCTTTTGTCTCTTCAGCAAATGTTGCATCTGTAACTGCTGCTACCATAAATCTTCTCCTTTGAATAGCTTACTTTTGATAATATTGTACACCAAACACAGAGGAAAAGAAAATATTTACTACGGCAGTGCCCTATGCTTCCCTACTTAAAGATTACAATCGTCGCGCCGCTGCCTCCGGCATTTTGCGGAGCATAGCCGAAGGACTTGACCTGCTTGTTATGACGGAGGTATTTGGTCACTCCTTCACGGATAACACCCGTTCCGATACCGTGGATAATATCCACCTGAGCCATGTTGTTAAGGAGGGCCTGATCGATAAAGGCATCAAGCTCTTCCATGGCCTCTTCATAGCGCTTGCCACGCAGATCCAGTCTGGCTCTTGGACCATTGGTATTGGTTCGCTTGACCACATTGACCTGCTTGCGCTTAGGCTGCTGTTCCTTTTCAGCTTTGAGAAGATTAAATTCCTGTTCCTCTAGAGTCATCTTGATTAGACCAACCTGAGCTTCCCAGCGGCCGTCCTTGAGCTGCTTGACCAAGGTTCCCCGCTGACCATAGCTGGTCACTAGAATATCGTCTCCCACCTTGGGCGCCCGATTTTTCTTGGCCTGCTTGAGTACCTTATTCTTTGATAAATCAACGGTTTCAGGTGCCAACTTTTTAAGCTGAGCCTTGGCTTCAATAATCTCATGCGGTTTAAGACTGGACTTATCATGGAGATTTTTGAGAATGCTCTCACTCTCTGACAAAGCCAAATCAACGATTTCCTGGGCTTCCAAGCGTGCCTTATTGAGCTCGATTTCCTTTTCTCGGTTAAACTCATTGTAAAGTTTTTTGAGGGCTCGGTTAAATTTGAGATTTTCCTGCTCGACCTCACGGATATTATCCAAGCGCTTGCGGCTTTCCAGCGTCTGCTCCTCCAGTCGCTCGATAATTCGATTGACATCACTATCCGTATTTGTCTGCTCTTGGGCGTGGCCAACGATAACTTCCGACAAGCCCAAACGCCGAGCAATTTCAAAGGCATTAGAGCGGCCAGGTACCCCCTGCATAAAGCGGTAGGTCGGCCGCAAACTATCTGTATCAAATTCCATGCTGGCATTTTCCACCCAGTCCGTCTCAATCCCATAGGCTTTGAGCTCAGGATAGTGGGTAGTCGCCATAGTTTTAATCTGTCTCAGCTGCAAGTCTTCCAAGATAGCAATAGCCAGAGCTGCTCCCTCCTGCGGGTCAGTCCCAGCTCCCAGCTCATCCAGCAGGACCAAACTCTCGCTATCAACCTGCTCTAAAATAGAGACGATATTAGTCATGTGACTGGAGAAAGTCGATAGGCTCTGCTCAATGGACTGCTCATCACCAATGTCTGCAAAAATCTGACTGAAAATCCCGACGCGGCTCCCCTTGTCCGCCAGAATCGGCAGACCTGACTGGGCCATGATTTGAGCCAAGCCCAAAGTCTTCAGCATGATGGTCTTACCACCCGTATTAGGTCCGGTAATGACAATCTCTGTCAAGTCTGGCCCGAAATGCAGGTCATTAGCCACTGCATTTTCAATCAGGGGATGGCGGACACTGAGTAGTTGGATATCCTGCTCTTCTGACAGGTCTGGCACCACCGCTCCCGTCTCCTGCATGAAGCGGACCTTGGCACGCACCAGATCTAGATGACCGATAATCCAAGCATTGTTGGCAATTTCAGCCGCATGAGGCCGTATCATATCGGACATAGCCTGCAAAATCCTCTGAATTTCATAGCGCTCGTCCGCCCGACTGCTAGCAATCTCTTCATTGAGATTGACCACCGCCCGCGGCTCAATGTAAACCGTACTTCCGCTGGCCGAAATATCGTGAACGACACCCGCAATACGGTTACGGTAGGTATTTTTCACAGGTAGTACATTACGGCCGTTCCGGCTGGCCACCACTTGGTCTGCCAGCATGTCACCCTTGGTTTTGAGAATTTCTTGCAGAATATCTCGAACCTGAACTTCATTTTCTTGGATTTTCCGGCGAATACGACTCAACTCTTCACTAGCAAAACTTTCGAGAAAGCCCCCATCATTGATAGCTTGCAGGCTTCCCTGAATACTAGGAAACTCTACTAAATTGTTAAAAAGGCGATCCAAACGCTCCAATTGGACATTTTCCAAGTCCTCGTAGAAAGATACCAGCTCATGCGTCACAGCTAAGACCCGCTTGAGGGCCAAAAACTCCTCGATATTCAGGTCACTATCCAGCTCTAGGCGCTTGGTCAAACCCCTAATATCCTGAATCGCTCCCAAACTAAAGTGCGGATGTTGCACAAAAATCTGCCGCATATCGGACATTTCCAAAAAAGCAGCAACAATTGATTCTTTTTTGCTGTTTGGCTGGAGCTGCTTTAACTCCAATTCTCCCAGCTCAGTCAGTAGATAGGGAGAAAAAAGCTCCTTAATTTTATCAAATTCCAAAGTTTCTAAAATTTTATGATTCATCATGTTCATTCTATTTCTATATGATTTAAACTGAAAAAGAAACTCAGCTACAGGGCAACTGAGTCTTAATTATCCGATAATTTTTGTGACCCAAAGGTCATGTAAAATGGATGAAGTTACAGGCGTATGATTGATAATAAACCGAATCAGCAAACTCGAATTTAAGCGTTCTTGGATAAAGGACATAGGCACAGTAGCTAAAATAGTCAGTCCCATCTCGATAACAAAGAGTGCGATGAAGACTGCAATAGCCCCACTGACCATATTAAAAACTTTGGTATCCCACTTATTCGGATAGGGAATTAAATTTACAAAAATCCCCAAAAAGCGGCCTACTATATAAACAAGACTGAAAACAAGAAGATAAGCCAGCCCCGCATAAAAAACCTTATCCAAATGGAAAAGTTGGGAACTCGCAAAGAAATAAGTTGAACTGCCTTTAACAGCGCTAGCATAGGGCACCCACAAGCTGATAGACTTAGCCAAGTCCTGATATAGAGCTCCAGCCACCAGCATGGATACAATCGTCATAGCAGCATAATAACCCTGCAGAACAATCCCACGCGAGTAGCCAATATAAAAGCTCCAAGCTAATATTAGTAAAATAATAATTGCAAACACTATCTTTCCCCTGTATTAGCTGACTTTTCTCTCAGCTCACTGAGCATTTTGTGACGAAGGCTTTCCAATTCTTTTTCCTTATCATCAAACTCAATCTCGCGGCTGAGCTGGGTAGATAAACTATTAATCGCCAGCAAAATGGCCAAGACTTCATCATCTGCTGCAGGCATCTGCTCTTTAATGGCCTTATATTTTTCCTTGGCAACCCGCTCCACTTCTTCCATGAAAAGATTATCGTGTTCTGTTGTTAAAGTTAAGGTTTTGCTTCCAAATGTAAACTTATATCTATTCAAATTTGCCATAAAATCACCTCATGATATTATACCAAAAATCGCGACATTTGTCAGGTAGAAATCTGCTATCTATCCTTGGATAAATTATAACTCTTTCGTATAATAATATCGCTCACCTGTATAAGGATATTCTTTTAATCTAAATACTTCCTCATAGCCATGCTTTTTATAAAAATCTGGCGCTTGGAAATGGAAGGTATCCACAAATGAATACTTACACTTCCTGTCACGAGCTTCCTCTTCCGCCCTTTGCAAAATATGGGAACCAAGCCCTTTCCCTCGTAAATCCTCACTCACATATAAATACTCAATCTCCAGCCAATAACCAAACGTCTCGGCTACCAGACCTCCCATTAAATCGCCGTCTTCATCTTCGACAAAGATATTGAGAGGCTCACTTGTTGAAGCTTCCCTTTTAGAGCGATTATAAGCTCGAATTAAATTCCCAAGTTCTTGGACACGTTCAGATTCTTTATTTTCCAATCTCAATTTCATTAGGCTCTCCTTCTTATCAAATCTTAAATCTATTCTACCATTTTAGCAAGATAAGTAGAATTTATTCATTCCAAAAGTAAAAATTTGAAAGATAGATACCTTAAAATGTATTAGAAAAGACAAGGCAGCAAACCTTGTCCTTATACTGTATCTAATAGTTCTCTTATTCATAGATTTTCTGCATGCATATCGCCCTCTATTTATACTCACTCTTACGATCCTGCACTTTCGTAGGCGTCCAAACCCCTATCCCAAAGTTTGAGGGAAATGAAAAAGCAAACAAGGGAAATCAGAATCAAACCACCAATGTTAAAGAGTCCATTCTTGTCCTGCAAGAAATAGCTGGCAGGGTAGTAGGCCGTAAAGGCGAAAGGCACGATAAAGCTAATCAACCAGCGAAGAAGGGAATTGTAAATCGAAATCGGGTACTTAGCAAAATCATTAAACATATAGAAAATGTAAATCATAGCGCCTGACTGCTTAGTCCAAAAAGCGATGCTGGCAGTCGCGATTTTCAAGGAAGTATAGATCAAGGTCGCAAAAGGAATACAGACTAGGAAAAGCAGGAATTTTGGAAGAGTCCAAGCAATACTAGATACCGTTGTCGCTAGCAAGATTCCACCGACCAAGAGTTCGCCCAAGGCATCAATCTGAAAGGTCTCAACCAGAATATGAAAGAGAGGATTGATAGGACGAGTCAGATACTTGTCAAATTCTCCCTTTCGCACCAGGCGCTGGCCTAGTGCCCAGAGATTATCAAAAAAGAGATGGTCCAATCCTTTGGGAATCAAGGAAAAGCCATAGATAAAGGCAATCTCCTGAAAAGTCCAGCCTTCCAAGGAAGGGATGTGTTGAAAGAGTACATTGAGAAACAAGAGGTTCAAGCCTTGGGTCAAGAAGACACCTAAAACACCAACCACAAAATCAACCTTGTATTCCATGATTTGCTTGATGTATTGTCTGATAAAAATCAGATGCATACGTTGATATTTTTTCATACTAACCTCCTTGAATGGTAATGAAAGACTGGACTCGTTTCCAAATCAACTGAGACAAGCCCACCATCACTATGAGCCAGAAGAACTGTAGCAAGAGTGCTTGAAGAATCTGACTGGCATCGTATTTTCCAACAACAATCATAACTGGAGTATAAATCAAGGATGAAAAAGGCAAGAAGGACAGAATATCTGATACGATCTTTGGAAAGAAAGCCAAGGGAATCAAACTCCCAGACATAAAGTCAATCAGAGAATTCTTAAGCAGATTAGAGCCCCATAAATTTTTAAACACAAAGGCTGAAAATCCAAAGCAGATATTAAAGAAAAAGTTGATCAGGTAGGCTAGGATTAAGCTAAAGAGATAAAGGATGGTTAATCCTAGCACTTCTACAACCCCTTGCCTAGATAAAATTTTCATCAATACGATGACACTTAAAAATGGCAGTCCAACAGAGATAAAAATCAACCACTTGGATCCAAGCTCTGTGAAAAGATATGAGGCCGCAAAATGCACCGGTCTCAACAAACGCATGATAATGGAACCATCCTTGACCTCCTCACCAATCATAAAGGAAGAATCCGACCTAGTCAGAAGATTAGTCACAAAACTCATGATTATGTAGAGGGTGATATCTGCCATACTGAAACCCTGAATCAAAGACTCTTGCGAGGAATCAAAGACAGCCTTCCAGAGATAAAATTCCACAAAAGCACCCATGACATCGCCAATCCGATAAAGAAGAAAGTTGACTCGATAGGTAATCAACTCCTGAATCCCTGCATTGATAAAGGGTTTATAACGTCGCCACAATTTGACCATCTTAGAGCTCCTTTCGGTAGAAGCGACGGATAATATCCTCAATATCCGTATCCATCATCTTCAAATCGCGAATCTCAAAATCAGACAGGGTTTGCTTGATAATATCAGCTGATTGATAGCGTGAACTATCAAATTCAATATTAAGGCTATTTCCTTGTCTATCAATGGTCATATCAGGCAAACCCTCGTAGTGAGAAACGAGATGACTTTGACCTGGTACCAGTTCAAAGGAAAGAGTCTTCATCTTGCCAAATGTTTCCTTGAGCTGGCTAACCGTTCCATCAAAAATCTCTTGCCCCTTATCAATCATAAAAATCCGATCACAAAGTTGCTCAATGTCGCTCAAGTCGTGAGTGGTCAAGAGAATAGTGGTCTCTTCCTCCTGATTGATTTGGGTAATGGCCCGACGAATATTGTCCTTGACCGACACATCCAAGCCAATGGTCGGCTCATCTAAAAAGAGAACCTTAGGATTGTGGAGCAAGGAAGCCGCAATGTCCGCCCGCATCCGTTGGCCAAGTGAAAGAGTCCGCACGGGGTCTTTGATAAATTCCTTCAAATCCAAAACTTCATTCAAAAAGTCCATACGCTTATGGAAGAGCGAGTCTGGCACGTCGTAAATCTCTTTCAAGACCGTGTAGGTCTCTTGCAGAGCCAAATCCCACCATAGCTGGGTTCTTTGCCCGAAGACCACTCCAATATCTTTGACATAGTTTTGGCGATTATCCTGCGGAATCTTGCCATTAATCCGACAAAAACCAGATGTCGGTTTCAAAATTCCTGTCAGCATTTTAATGGTTGTTGACTTTCCAGCACCATTGGCCCCGATAAAGCCTAAGATCTGCCCCTTGGGCACCTCAAAGGTCAAATCCTTGACCGCTTCAAAGGTCTGCTTTTCAGGATGAATAAAGGAGCGCAAAGCCCCCTTCAATCCCGGTTCCTTGACTGTCTTCACAAAATTTTTCTGAAGATGTTCCACTTCTATCATTGCCATACATTTCTCCCTTTAGAAAGTCTTCGGTAACTCGTTTCACAATGTCTAATTTAACGCAAAATAAAGAAAAAAGCAAAAAATCAGACGATCTAGCATAACATAAGAAATTATAAATAACCCAAAGATAAAAATTGGTAAAAAAAGACAAGATCCGAAAACCTTGTCTTTATTACTATACCGGCGGCCGGGGTCGAACCGGCACGTCCTTGCGGACACTGGATTTTGAGTCCAGCGCGTCTGCCAATTCCGCCACGCCGGCAAAGTAACTGGGGTAGCTGGATTCGAACCAACGCATGAGGGAGTCAAAGTCCCTTGCCTTACCGCTTGGCGATACCCCAGAGACGGAATCGAACCGCCGACACATGGAGCTTCAATCCATTGCTCTACCAACTGAGCTACCGAGCCAAATTGCGGGAGCAGGATTTGAACCTACGACCTTCGGGTTATGAGCCCGACGAGCTACCTAGCTGCTCCATCCCGCGATATTCTAATCTAAGGAGGATGTGGGATTCGAACCCACGCACGCTTTTACACGCCTGACGGTTTTCAAGACCGTTCCCTTCAGCCGGACTTGGGTAATCCTCCAAAATATATAGTCCGTACGGGATTCGAACCCGTGTTACCGCCGTGAAAAGGCGGTGTCTTAACCCCTTGACCAACGGACCATATTACTATTCAAATGGGCACGAGTGGACTCGAACCACCGACCTCACGCTTATCAGGCGTGCGCTCTAACCACCTGAGCTACGCGCCCAAGTTATAAAAACTTGGTATGAACTTCTGTTCAAAGCGGGTGACGAGAATCGAACTCGCGACAACAGCTTGGAAGGCTGTAGTTTTACCACTAAACTACACCCGCTTGAATATGGGAGTTAACGGGATCGAACCGCTGACCCTCTGCTTGTAAGGCAGATGCTCTCCCAGCTGAGCTAAACTCCCAAAAAGGAAGCACTCCGACTTCCTATCCTGCTAAGCGACTACCATATCTCACAGGGGGCAACCCCCAACTACTTCCGGCGTTCTAGGGCTTAACTTCTGTGTTCGGCATGGGTACAGGTGTATCTCCTAGGCTATCGTCACTTAACTTGCTGAATTAACTTACAATATCTTAT
>NZ_RJPS01000011.1 GCF_003943505.1 Streptococcus cristatus | reverse complement strand
TCGAGTGACCTTGATGGAGTTTAAAATCAAGCCAGAAAGTCATCTCTGCCAAATGAGTCTCTCGCAATTTAGGAAGCATTTCCCTCACGTTATCATCTGTGCTATTGAGAGAGAAGGAAAACTCAGCATTCCAGATGGTGATTTCATCTTGCAGCCATCTGATAAAATCTTCCTGACTGGAAATCGTTCAGAAATTGTCCGCTTCCACAATAAAATCCGACCAAGAGTCATCAAGAGCCTCATGATTATTGGGGCAGGTAAGATTGCCTATTATCTCTTAAACATTCTCAAAAATAGCAAGATTGAGCTCAAGGTCGTCGAGATCAATCGCCAGCGTGCAGAGTTCTTCAGCCAAGAATTTCCAGAACTCTATGTGGTCAATGGGGATGGAACAGCCAAAGACATCCTACTGGAGGAAAGAGCTGCGCACTACGATGCGATCGCCACACTGACAGGGGTCGATGAAGAAAATATCATCACTTCCATGTTCCTCAATAACCTGGGAGTTCAGAAAAACATCACCAAAGTGAATCGGACCAGTCTGCTTGAGATTATTGACAATCAAGACTTCGCAAGTATTGTCACGCCAAAAGGGATCGCAGTTGATACCATTATGCACTTCATCCGCGGGCGGAATAATGCGCAATTCTCTAGCCTAGAAGCCTTGCACCATGTAGCAAATGGCCAGATTGAAACGCTCCAATTCCAGATCAATGAAGGAAATAAAATGATCGAACAGCCTCTTTCTCAGCTCAAATTGAGGAGCGGGGTCCTGATTGCTGCTATCATTCGTCAAGGTGTAGCCATCTTCCCAAGTGGAGATGACTATTTGGAAGTCGGTGATAAGATCATCGTGACAACCTTGATTCAAAACATCGATAAGATTTACGATTTGTTAGAGAGGTAGCCCCATGAATAGACCTATGATTCGCTTTCTCCTCTCCAAACTCCTGCTCATCGAAGCAGCTCTCTTGTTGGTTCCAACAATCGTTGCCCTGATCTACCGTGAAGATCTTGAAGTCTTCCTTTCTATCGGCGCAACAATGATTATTTTAGTGATTTTAGGTGGATTAGGTTCAGCCTTTAAGCCTAAGGATGCCCACATTTACACCAAGGAAGGGGTCCTGATTGTTGCCCTTTGCTGGATTCTCTGGTCCTTCTTTGGCGCTCTGCCTTTTGTCTTTTCTGGCCAGATTCCGAATCTAATTGATGCTTTCTTTGAAGTCAGCTCTGGCTTTACCACTACTGGTGCCACAATCTTAAACGATGTATCTGTCCTTTCCCACTCTCTCCTCTTTTGGCGTAGTTTCACCCACTTGATTGGAGGAATGGGGGTGCTGGTCTTTGCCTTGGCTATCATGGACAATGCCAAAAATGGCCACTTAGAGGTTATGAAAGCGGAAGTTCCTGGACCAGTCTTTGGTAAGGTTGTGTCGAAATTAAGAAACACTGCCCAGATTCTTTATATTATCTATCTAGCACTCTTTGCCCTTTTTACTTTTCTTTATTTCCTCGCTGGCATGCCACTCTTTGATAGTATCGTCATCGCAATGGGAACGGCTGGTACGGGAGGCTTCACTGTCTTTAACGACGGAATTGCCCACTACGATAGTTCTCTAATCACCTACCTTGTCAGCTTCGGCGTTCTGACCTTTGGGGTAAACTTCAATCTCTACTATTATCTCTTGATTCGAAGATTTAAAGCCTGTTTTCATGATGAGGAGTTGAAAGGCTATCTCTGGATTGTCCTCACTGCCACTATTTTGATTAGCTTCAATGTTCTCCATATTTACGGGGAATTTGCTAAAAGCTTAGAAATTTCATTTTTCCAAGTTTCCAACATCATTACTACGACAGGATTCGGCTATGGAGATACCGTAAAGTGGCCCCTCTTCTCACAAGTCATTCTGCTGCTGCTCATGTGTCTAGGTGGTTCTGCTGGCTCCACCGCTGGCGGTTTCAAAGTGATCCGTGCCATTATCATCGGTCGCATCGCTAAAAACCAAATCCTTTCCACGCTTTCGCCAAACCGCGTTCTAACCATGCATATCAACGGTGCTGTTTTGGATAAAGATACCCAACACAAGGTTCTTAAATATTTGGCAGTTTATATTTTGATTATCGCAGCTTTGATTTTCATCATCAGTCTGGACAATAACAATCTAATGACTGTTACCAGTGCTGTCATCAGCTGTTTCAATAATATCGGACCAATGATTGGGACAACCGATACCTTCTCTATCTATAGCCCATTTTCTAAATTCCTCCTTTCCCTTGCCATGATTGCAGGACGTTTAGAAATCTATCCAATCCTACTTCTATTCCTACCAAGAACCTGGTCTAATAGATAGCAGGAAAATAGTTATAGTTACTTGACTAATGCCCGTAACAACGGGCTTTTATCTTGTTCTAAAATCGCCATCTAAGAATACTTTAGCACTTAACCTTTCAGGGACAATTCCATTTTTCTCTTGCTCGCGAACATATTTGGCAACTGCCTTTCCGTCTAGGCCAACGATACTTACATATTTATCAAATCCCCCGTGAAATCAAAAATCGTAAGTTTTGGAGGGATAAAGACAAGCATGTGAACATGATCTGATATCATATGTCTCTCAGTAATTTCCACACCTTTGTATTGATATAGATGACAAAAAATCTCAATGGGATCTCGTCTTATTTTATAGTAAATGATTTTTCTGCGATACTTGGGGAGTAAAGATGATATGATATTTGCACATCCATTCGGTATGTAATAAACTGCAACTGGTTTTAGCCATTTCCTTTTCCTCCTTTGTCTTACCTGAACAAATAGATTCTACCAGAAAAAAGAAATGAAAGGTCAAATCCTTAGCAGCTAGCAGCTTAGCTGGTGGTTTTCTTGTTTTTCTCTACGAGAAAAACTGACTTGAAGACATAATGAAATAAGACGGAAGACCCTTCTTCCGTCTTATTTCTGGTCTCGAAACTCTGGAATCAATCGATTCCAAGCTCTTCGTTCTTCTTCTGCTGCTGGGTTTCCTTGTGATTATCATAGCGATTAACCAAGAACTTGGCGATTTCTTTGAGGATAGAATAAGTCGGGATTGCCTCGATCATCTCTAGTACACCATAGATATTGCTGGATAAGAGCAAGAGTACCATGATGATAATAGGAAGATCCTCATCTGACACCAGATAAAGAAGATAATCATTAGCAAAAGGACCTACATCAGCTTACTTTTATAAAACATCTGACTCCTCCTATCGGTTATTTTATCCTAAATTTTGTTATAATAAAGAAGATTTAACGAAAGAAAGAGTAAAAATGGAAAAGATTATCAAACTAGAAAATGCAAGCTTGGCTAAACAAGGCCGAACCATCTTAAAAGATCTCAACTGGCAGGTGAAAAAGGGGGAGCATTGGGCCATCCTCGGTCTCAACGGTTCTGGAAAGTCTACTCTTCTGCGCCTGCTCATGGCTGAGCATTGGAAGACCCAGGGCAAGGTGACGGTTCTCGGTACGGAATTTGGCGCCGGCGACATTCCTCAGCTGCGAACTAAGATTGGAGTAGTTGGCTCCTTCATTGCTGAACGCCTGCCTAGCCATCTCACTGCCGAAGAAATCGTCCTGACAGGTAAGTATAAAAGCAGTATTCTCTACGCTCCTTACGGGCAAACTGAGCTGAACCAAGCTAGGGAAATGCTGGCCTCCATTGGCGGACAAGAATTGATTGGCCGGAGCTACATTAGTCTCTCTCAAGGCGAAAAGCAGCTCTTGCTGATTGCGCGCAGTCTCATGGAAAAGCCAGAACTGCTTATCTTAGATGAAGCGACCAGCGGTCTGGATCTCTTTGCCCGCGAGCGCCTGCTAGATCAAATTGGTATGATTACGCAGATGGACCAGGCTCCAACCATCCTCTATGTCACCCACCATGTAGAGGAAATCACTGCTGCTATGGATCATGTCCTGCTCCTAAAAGAAGGTGAAATCATAGCCCAAGGTCCTAAAGAAGACATACTTCAAAAAGAGGTCATGGATCATTTTTATCCTCATCAAGTCGAGTTGATTGAGCTGGGAGAAGACCGCTATTTCATCAAGGTGGAGAACAGGTCCTTATGAAGTAATTTTCTAGCGCCATCTTCAAACTGGGCTACTTTCTGATTCTGACCATGGCTGCGATTGTCTTGCTTTTCCTGTCTGGGCAGATTCTGCTGTCCCATACTTACATCCCTTTGAGGATTGCTGAGGGGGTCCAATTCGTCAGTAACCCTTGGTATTTCTACCCTATCCTCCTGCTCTTTCTCCTCAGCCTCTTTTTAATCCGGCCCCTGCTAGAAAGAGTTCAGCCCAAGTATTTTTTTCGGATTTTGTCCCTCACCTGACTAATGCCATAACAACGAGATTTTACCTTGTTCTAAAACTACCATCCAAGAACGCTTTGACATTTAACTTATCAAAGGCAAGGTCATTTTTTCCCAATCACGTATATTAGAAACTCTCTTTTCATTTAGGCCAACGATACTCACATAGTTCCTTCTCACCCAATCAATTGTCATAAAATAACCCCTCTTGTTCTTCAATCTGAACAGGAGGGGTTGTTTTGAATTTAAATGAATAAGACTTAGCTTTGTGTTATTAGCATTTTCATCACTTCATTTTAATCGTAATCAGCGTACCTCCACCAAGCTATTGTTGCGATAAGACCTAGAATACTTACCCCAAATAAACTGACAATGCTCCCAAAATTCAATGTTGCTTTTCCTGCAATACCACTGGCGAGTGCAGGAATCGCCCATGGAATGTATCTTCCAAAGTTAAGAGCAGAACCAAGTTGATAAAAAATAATTGTAAAAATAATAAATGCCAATGGAGACAAATAGCCCCGGCCTAAACAAGCAAAAAAAGCCACCGGAGTAGAGAGTATGATCGTAAGAGTAGTACAAAGAACAAAAGTAAGTATACCTTTGAAAATCACCGTTAAGTTCCCACCATCAAGTCCAATCAAATTGCCAGCCAACAATCCCAATAAAAGTGCAAAAATTGATAAAATATAGCTCCATAGAGCGATAACGATAAACTTGGATAATACGATTGTATCTCTTTTTATCGGAAGCGCTAATAGGTCTATCATCGTTTTATCAGAATATTCTCTACCAAAAACCCAAGATGCTGTAAATCCAAAAATGAGCAATCCCCCAACAGAAATGACTTGTGATATGGTCATTAAGTATGATGACCAGTCTGTTATCCTCATCATTTCCATTTTTGCAGAAATCAAACCAAGATTTTTGAAATTCTCTGGATATTTCATCATAGTTGCAAACAACCCAACAATAAAAGGAACTAAACAGATAGAACAAGCAGTTACGATGGAAAGTTTTGATTTTATTAACTTTCTCCATTCAATTAAAATACAGGAACTAAGCTTTTTCATTCGAGATTCCTCCATGATAGTCATTCAGTATTCTTAAGAAATAATGTTCTAAATCTTCTTTCTCAACAGCCAACGATTTGGGTGGATAACCTTCATGAACTAGCAATGTAGCAATATCTTCCGGATATTCCACAGATTTTCTATCAGTTAATTCTAAGAAATGGATATTATTTTCTGTGTCTGATTGAATGTTTACCTGATAGCCATGGTTAGATAACACTTCTTTCATGGCCTTATTATTAGATCCAGTTACTAGTAACTTCTTTTCTAAGTACTGTTCTAATTCATTGCTTTCAACTTCTCTTATAAGTCTGCCCTCATGTACAATAACTATCCTAGTAGCAATTTTAGATATTTCTTCCAGATTATGACTTGAAATAAGAACAGTTGTACCTAGATTATTTGCCAATTCCTTTAATAGTTCTCTCACTTCAATAACTCCAAAAGGATCTAATCCATTTGTTGGCTCATCAAGAATTAGGATTTTAGGTTTATGAATAATCGCTTTTGCAATTCCTAAACGCGCAACATTTCCTAAAGAAAGATGCTTCTCCTGTTTATGTTCATATTGCTTTAGTTTTAATTTCTCAACTACCCAGTCAATATTATCTTTATTAACCCCTCTTAATTTACTAACTATTTCTAAATTTTCTCTCACAGTTAAGTCTGGATAAGAATAAGGTGTCTCAATAATATAACCTATTTCATTTCGAAGTTCTAAATTATTCAGATCTAACTTTTTTCCTTGGATATAACATTCCCCTGATGTGGATTTTATCAATCCTAGCATCATTCTCATCGTCGTTGTTTTCCCTGCACCATTCAGTCCTAAAAAACCTACTATTTCACCAGGTTTTATTGAAAGATTCAAGTTGTCGACAACATTTTTTGTTCCATATTTTTTAGAAAGGTTTGCGGTTCTAATTGCTTCTTTCACCATTACCTATCCTCCTCAGTAATTTGCTCCACAATTCCTTGTATGACTAACTTCAATGTGGTATCAAATTGTTTTTCACCGATTTCCTCGATGTGTAATATAGTCATAGCAATCGTTCTAAATAAAGCAGAGACGATTTCTACCGATATATTTTCTCTAATATTGATTCGGGATACAATTTTTTTAACCATCCTATCATCTATCAGATGATGATTTGTTATCACATCTTTTGGTAATTTTCTTACGAGTAATTCCATTTCATGATTTTTAAATATGGTATACATAAATGAATAGCGAAAATCTTGATAAAAATCATAAAGTAACTCTACCAGACGATTTGTATCTATCTTGGTTTCCATACCTAATTGTTCTGTCAGGCGATTCATAACATCTATTTGATATTCTTCTAAGACCGTAAAAAATAACATTTCTTTTGAAGAATAAAAATTATAAAAAGAACCTTTAGAAATATCTACCATTGCTGCCATCTGGTCAACTGTGGTTTTCTTAACCCCATATCTTTGAAGACATTCCTTTGCAACTTTATGTAATTTCTTTCTAATTACTTCTTTTTCTTCAGCAGTAAAAGCAGTAGCCATAACTTCCTCCTAAAAACTTTGTGACGTTTTTGGTTTCGCAGTCATAGACTATCATATAAAATGAAAAATGTCAAAAGTCTTATATCTTCTTTGTAAGAAAATATAAAGCTTTAAATTAACAAACACCTTAATTCTCTTCTTTTAGAGCTACTTATTTGATTTTCACGATTAAAAATACAGTGCTGAAAGCTCCTATTATCTGGCTTTTCTCTCTGTATCCTTATTGTGTCTCAAGTTTCTTCTCTCAATTTCTCAATCATGACTAAGAAAGGCGGGTTGTTAATCTGATTGATGGTCTTGTAGAGGGCAACGGTGAAGTCCTGCTGAGACAGGTAGCTAAGATTAGTCGAGCATTGTTCAAGCCAGCTTCTGCCAAACGCTGACAGTTTAACACTTCATTAAAAACAAACAAAAAGGTCGAGACAAATGTCTCAACCTTTTATTTTGCATAATCAACTGCTCGCATTTCGCGAATGACAGTGACCTTGATATTTCCTGGATATTCCAAGTTGTTTTCAATCTTTTCACGCACGTCATGCGCCAAGATTGTAATCTTATCATCCTTGATTTTCTCTGGACTGACCATGATTCGGATTTCACGACCTGCCTGAAGGGCAAAGCTTGTCTTAACTCCTTCAAAACTGTTCGCAATTTCTTCCAAATCTTGCAATCGCTTGATGTAGCTTTCCAGCGATTCACTGCGAGCTCCTGGACGAGCTGCACTTAGGGCGTCAGCTGCTGCAACGATGACTGCAATAACGCTCTCAGGTTCCACATCTCCGTGGTGGCTAGCAATCGTATTGATAACAACTGGATGCTCCTTATACTTGCGAGCCAACTCAGTTCCAATTTCCACGTGGCTGCCTTCTACTTCTCGATCGATGGCCTTACCAATATCATGGAGGAAACCAGCACGACGAGCCAAGTTCGCATTTTCACCCAACTCTCCAGCGATAACTCCAGCCAGTTTGGCAACCTCAATCGAGTGGCGAAGAACATTTTGCCCGTAGGATGTACGGAACTGCAAGCGACCCATGATTTTCATCAAATCAGGATGCAAGTTTGGCGCTCCGATTTCATAGGCTGCGGCTTCACCATACTCTCGGATACGGTTATCAATCTCTAAGCGATTCTTTTCGACCAATTCCTCGATACGAGCCGGATGAATTCGACCATCCTTGAGAAGAGCTTCCATGGTCATCCGAGCAATCTCACGGCGAACTGGATCGAAACCTGAAAGAGTAACCACTTCAGGCGTATCATCAATGATAACATCAATCCCTGTCAAGCTTTCAAAGGTTCGAATATTACGACCTTCCCGTCCGATAATCCGTCCCTTCATGCTGTCATCAGGAAGATGAACCGTTGAATTGGTCTGCTCAGCAACATAGTCACCAGCAATCCGCTGCATAGCTTGAACCAAGATATCCTTGGCCACCTTGTCCGAGCGCTCTTTGATATCCTGCTCCGCTTCCCGAATACGAGTCGCGATTTCCTTAGACAGCTTGTCCTCGGTCTTGGTCAAGATAATCTCACGCGCTTCCGTCTGAGTCAGGGATGCTACCCGCTCAAGCTCAGCTTCTTTTTGCTGCTCTAGCTCAGCTACTTGTGCTTCACGCGCATCAATGTGTTTAGCTTTATCAGTCAGACTTTGTTCTTTGTGCTCCAAAGTCTTTTCCTTGTTGGTTAAATTGTCATCTTTGCGGTCAAGACTACTTGCGCGCTCTGTCAAGCGGCTTTCAATTTGTTTTAACTCCTGACGCTCAGACTTAAATTCTGCATCAACCTCTTCACGATATTTTCTGGCTTCTTCTTTTGCCTCCAAAAGTGCTTCTTTTTTAAGCGAACTGGTTTCGCGCATCGCTTCTTTGACAATCAAATCAGCTTCACGTTCCGCCTGACCGCGTAAATTGGTTGCTTCTTGTTCAGCATTTAAAAGAGTAAGTTCCGCGGCTTCTTTAGATGCTTTCATCTTAACCACGATTCCTACATACCCAATCACTAAACCAATGATGGCAGCAAAAACAAAAGCAGCTATCGTATATAAGCCCATGTTTTTACTCCAAATCTATTTAATTATTGAATTCAAAATTCCTTTTTATTCTATCATAAATAGCAAAAATTCACAAATCAATTTTTTGAAAAAGAAGGCCGTTTTTTGCCTATTATTGGGCGAAAAGGCGCTAAATCAAAGAATTTAATATATAAAATTTTTTTATTTCCTAACTCTTATTTTTTTATGCTATAATCAAAAGGAAGTGTTTGAAATGTCGCTTTTGAAACCTGATCTCATTTTCAGGTTCCAATTTTAGATTTTAAAGGAGAAACCATGTCTAAAGAAGTTATCGTTGAAAGTTTTGAGCTTGACCATACAATCGTAAAAGCACCCTATGTTCGCCTCATTGGAGAGGAAACTGGTCCCAAAGGAGATATTATCTCTAACTTTGATATTCGCTTGGTGCAGCCAAATGAAGACTCTATTCCGACGGCTGGCCTGCATACCATCGAGCATTTACTAGCTATGCTCATTCGCAAGCGGATTGACGGTATGATTGACTGCTCACCTTTCGGTTGCCGCACAGGCTTCCATATGATTATGTGGGGACAGCACTCAGCAACCGAGATTGCCCAAGTCATCAAATCTTGCTTAGAAGAAATTGCTGAGACAACTACTTGGGAGGATGTCCCTGGCACCACCATCGAATCCTGTGGCAATTACAAGGATCACAGCCTCTTTTCTGCCAAAGAATGGGCGAAACTCATTCTCAGCCAAGGAATCTCTGACAATGCTTTCGAGCGCCATGTCCTCTAAGCAGAGGGATTTTTATCTTCTAGGATTTTATTATTTGCGCTAAAAATAAAAAAATTAACCCGTCCTTCTGGAAACAGAGGGCGGGTTTGTTCTTATTATTCCTGCATAGCATAGCCGATACCACGGACAGTTTTGATATAGCTAGTCTGACCAGCAATATCAATCTTACTACGTAGATAGCGAATATAGACATCGACTACGTTGGTTTCAGTGGCGCCTTCATACTTCCAGACACGTTCCAGAAGCTGCTCACGGCTCATGACCTTTTGGTTGCTCATCAGCGTCACTAGCAGATCATATTCTCGTCGTGTCAAAGCAATCACTTCCTCTCCACGATAGACGATATGATTTTTCAAATCAACTCGTAGATTGCGGTAAGCAGTCGGTGTTTTCAGCTTGCTACAATGCTGGTCGATAAAGTCCCGACCTCGAAAAATATCGGAAACTTTCTCAACCAAATCGCTGATAATAAAAGGCTTGACGGTATAGGAAACAGCAAAGCGCTGAATCTCATCTGCATGTTCTTTGATTTCTTCACGGCTGGCTAAGACGATAATGACCGAAGCCGGTTTGAGCAAGCTCAGTTGCTTGGCAAAGTCACTAGCAGTCATATCCTGCAGGTCATAATTAAGCAAGAGCAGATCGTAGTCATTTTCTCTAGCTAGTGCCAAACCTTGACTGCCTGTCTCAACTACATCCAAAAGAAATGCTTCCTTTTGCAGTTCCAAACTCACAAATCGTGCAAGATTCTTTTCATTTTCTACTAATAAAATTCGCTTTGCCATAGGCCTATCCTATTTTTCGTCATACCAAGAGTAGTGGAAGGTTCCTTCTTTGTCTTTACGTTGATAAGTGTGAGCACCGAAGTAGTCACGTTGTGCTTGGATCAAGTTAGCTGGGAGATCCGCTGAACGGTAGCTGTCAAAATAAGTAATGGCAGCTGAGAAGGTTGGTACTGGTACACCAGCTTGAACAGCAAGAGCTACGATATCACGCACTGCTTGTTGGTATTTAGCAGTAACATCCAAGAAGTATTCGTCCAAAAGAAGGTTAGCAAGATCTGCATCGCGGTTGTAGGCATCTGTGATCTTTTGCAAGAAACGTGAACGGATGATACAGCCATCACGCCAGATAGATGCGATGTCCGCAAATGGCAAGTTCCAGTTATTTTCTTTAGAAGCTACACGCAATTGGGCAAAACCTTGTGCGTAAGAAATGATTTTTGAGAAGTAAAGAGCTTGACGGATCTTTTCAATCAACTCAGCCTTGTCACCTTCAAACTTGAAGGCAGCTGGTTTTGGAAGAACCTTGCTAGCATGTACACGCTCTTCTTTGTAAGTAGAGATGTAGCGAGCAAATACGGACTCAGTGATTAGTGACAATGGCACACCAAGGTCAAGCGCTGATTGGCTGGTCCATTTACCAGTTCCCTTATTACCTGCAGCATCAAGGATGTAGTCTACGATTGGGCCGTCTTGACCTTCATCGTCTTTGCGGCTCAAGATATCAGCTGTGATTTCGATCAAGTAGCTATCCAATTCACCCTTGTTCCACTCAGTAAAGATTTCAGCCATATCTTCTGCAGAAAGACCGAGCAAGTGTTGCATGAGGTCATAGCTTTCTGCGATCAATTGCATGTCACCGTACTCGATACCGTTGTGGACCATTTTCACATAGTGACCAGCTCCATCAGGACCGATGTAAGTCACACATGGTTTGCCATCTTCTGGTGCTTTAGCTGAGATTTCTTCGAGAACGTCAGCAACCAATTCATAGGCTTCTTTTTGTCCACCAGGCATGATAGAAGGACCTTCAAGGGCACCTTTTTCACCACCAGAAACCCCTGTACCGATAAAGTTGATACCTGAGTTTGCCAATTCTTCATTACGACGGATGGTATCTTTGTAGAAAGTGTTTCCTCCATCGATCAAGATATCACCCTTATCGAGGTGGGGAAGAAGGGCTTGGATAGTTGCATCTGTACCAGGTCCAGCTTGAACCATGAGCATGATACGGCGAGGTTTTTCGATAGATTGAACGAAAGACTCTACATCGTAGCTAGGTACGAACTTCTTTTCAGGGTGGCAAGCGATTACGTCTTCTGTTTTTTCTTTACTACGGTTGTAAATGGCAACTGTATAACCACGAGATTCGATATTTAGGGCAAGGTTACGACCCATTACGGCCATACCTACGACACCAAAGTTAGCTTTTGTCATTTTCTACTCCTATAATCTTAGTTGTTTAATCTGTTATATTTTAACATTTTTACATGGTAATGAAAAGTATTTAGCTGATAGAAATGCTTTTCTGTGGGAGGATACGCAAACAGCCAGAAGTTTCAACTCCCAGCTGTTTGGATAGCTTAGACACATTTAGATTTATTTCTCATCAACTTCGATGACAGCTTGTTCATCTTGTTTAAGCTTGTTAACAGTCATGTTGACACCAAGTGCTCCAGCTAACAGTTGACGAATGTCAAAGCCTGCTCCTTGGGAAACTTGGTCAATGCTCTGCATGATGTCACCAACCATTTTAGAAGCATTGCCTTCACCATACATGGTAATCTTGTCTACCTTGGTCAATGGCTCTGCCACCGCACGAGCGATTTCTGGCAATTTATCGACAATCATTTCCGTAATCGCAGCTTCCTGCATCTTCTTCATGGCTTCGGCTTTCTTGTCCAAACCTTCTGCTTCCGCTTCTAGTTTAAGACGAATGGCTTCCGCCTCCGCACGTCCCTTGGCTTCAATAGCTTCAGCTTCTTGCAGTTGCGCAAATTTCTCAGCCTCGGCTTGAGCCTTGCGGGCTTCCGCTTCTTTCTGCGTTTCAAAGAGTTCCGCTTCGGCCTGACGTTGACGTTCAATCAATTGCGCTTCTGCGGCCTGTTGACGAGCATATTTTTCAGCTTCGGCTTGCTTGCGGATATTGGCATCCAATTCCTGCTCACGAACCTTAACTTCCCGTTCTTTGACTTCCGCTTCTTTTTCCTGCTTCATGATGTTGGCTTCTGCGGCCACACGTTCTTGTTCACGACGCTGAATTTCAGCCTCAATCCCTTTAGCCGCGTCAGCTTTAGCTTGCGCAATATCTGCTTCCTGCTTGAGGGCAGCTTGTTTCAGTCTGAGTTCATTTTGCTTTTGAGCAATTTCCAAGTCAGCTGCCACGCGCTTGTCGTTAGCCAACTTGTCCTGCTCAGCCTCAACTTCCTTGCGCTCACGTTCAGCCTTAGCCTTGGCAATAAGGGCGTCTTTCTTGATCGTTTCGACATTTTCAATACCGAGGTTGTCAATAACGCCACCTTCATCAGAGAAGGATTGAACGGTAAAGGCAATGACTTCCAGACCCATCTTAGCCAAATCTGGCGCTACGTTATCTTGCACTTTAGAAGCAAATTCCTGACGGTCATTGACCATCTTGCGCAATTCCATCTGACCGATTACTTCACGAAGATTTCCTTCTAGTACATCTTGGACAGAGTTGGAAATATCTGTTGTATTCCAATTAAGGAAGTTTTCTGCCGCACGGTCAATCATTTCATCTGTAGTACCAATCTTCAACTTAACAGCCGCATCAGCACGAACGTTGATAAAATCAAGTGTTGGCACAGACTCAGAAGTACGGACGTCTGTAGAAAACTGCTCAATATCCAGATAAGAGCGCTGCTCTACAAAAGGAATCATGAAGCCAGCCTTACCTCTCAAATGGCGCTGCTTACGCAGACCAGTAATAACGACTACTTCATTTGGCTTAGCATTGACATACCCCTTAGCCAAAAGAATAATAAGCACGATGGCTGCAACGATTGCAAAAATCAACCAGCCTGGGATAAATAACATATCCATAGAAACTTCCTTTCTTTTTCCAGAGCAATAGACGAATGCATTGCCCAAATATATTTTTAGTTAGTATATCAAAAAATTAACATTTTGCAAAACTTTTACTGCTAATCCTATTCAACTTCCAAAATGCCCCTTAAAACAAAAAGATAGCTCCTCATTTATCGAGGAAGCTATCCATCTTTTATTAGTCATTTCTTCCAAAGATACGAAGGATGCTGAGGAAGAGATTGATAAAGTCGAGATAAAGGCTCAAAGCCAGAGAAAGGGCCCAACCAAGTCCAGCTTGTCCCCCTGTCTGCTCATAGACATAGCGGATTTTTTGATTGTCCCAAGCAATCAACCCTGCAAAAATGACGACACTGACATAGCTGACAATATAGTCTATCATGTCGCTACCCAGGAAAATATTGACAAAACTCGCAATAACAATCCCAATCAGACCTGCAAACATAGCACGGCCCATACCAGACAAATCTTTTTTAATGATGGCGCCCATGGCTGCCATAACAAGGAAAACAGCCGCACTAACTGCAAATGCTTTGAAGACCACGCCTCCTGTGTACATGGCCACAATGAAACTCATGGTAAATCCGTTTAGGGCTGAGTAGCTCAAAAAAAGCGGAAGAGCAGCTGGACTATTGCGAAGTCCCATACTGGAAGCTGACCAAACCAAGGCCACCTCAAGGAAAATCGCACCGTAGTATATCCAGCGGTAATGGAGCAGAATATCTACTAGAGCTGTCTGGAAGGTCGTCAGCATTAAGCCTGAAACCAGAGCAGAGATGGCAATTCCCATCCCGACAAATCCGTAGACCTTAGAATAAAAACTAGAAAGTCCACTGTTTTCTTGAATAATTGTATTGTTCATAATGTCTCCTTTTTACATTTTAACTTTTCATCATCTTTCGATGATACTTCTTACGCCCGCTCAGCTTTTGTCGCCAAGGTGCTGTCGCTTCTTTGACTGCCCAATACTTGTCCACCATGGTCACAACGAAGGACTCCTTGTAGCGTGGCGGTGCTAAGGTAGCTCCCCACATGTGCTTGATGATAATATCTTCCTCAACTCGATTGAGCTTGGTAATCTTACGGGCATTTCGGACTGCTAGGCGGGGATGTACCCATGCATGACTCTTTTTAAACTTAGTTTCACGCCAGTCATAATAAAATAAATCATGCAATAGAGCGCCCCGTGCTGTACTGCGGGCATTCCAGCCAAATTTTTTAGCAATCTTATAACTAGTATAACTGACATTGATCGAATGTTCAAGCCGATTGGAATGAATATGATGGGTAATCCCTTTTAAGCGTTGAACGCTGGGCTTCTCAATCAAATGCCCCACATAAGCCATAAATTCATCATCTTCTCTGTAAGGCATGTCATCACCTCCATTTAGTTTTATTATAGAGAAATTTCTAAAAGTTAGCTTAAAGCAAACATCAGGATGCCGGCTGCCACAGCTACGTTCAGACTTTCAGCCTGACCCTTCATGGAAATATGAACCAAAACATCAGCCGCATCCGTCATTTCTTGGCTGATTCCCTGACCTTCATTGCCCATAACTAGGAGGAAATTCTCATTTTTTTCGACTTTTTGATAATCAACAGAATCTTCTGATAAGGTCGAAGCCAGAATTTGCAGGTCACTTTGACGAGCTAGGGCCAGCATATCCTCTCTGCTCACGCGATAAATGGGCAGATGAAAATGGCTACCCTGCATAGAACGCAAGGTTTTTAGATTGTAAATATCAGCGGAGTGGCTAGAAATGAATACTCCCTGATAACCTGCCGCATCCGCTGTTCGGATGATGGTTCCGACATTGCCCGGATCCTGCACATCTTCTAAAAAGAGGTAGGTACCTTCCAGCTTTTCTGGAATATTCTGCTCCTCAAAGGCTAATTCTGCAACGATTCCCTGAGGNGTCTTNCTATCTGCCAAATCACTNAGAANCTCNGGACTGACAAAAATCGTCTGNGAAAATGCTGCCAANCGCTCTTCGTACTCTGCCAAGGCAAAAATTCGAAGAATCCGTGCCTGACTGGCCAGAGCCTCCTCAAAAAGATGCCAGCCCTCAATCAAATACGACTCGCTACGATATTTTTTTTGCTGCAGCTTTTTAGCTTTTTTTACCACATTATTGGCTTTTGAGGTTATAATATTCATAAATACATTATAACACAATCTAGCAGTTTTGAACTCATCCTCTAGACTTATCCTCAGAGAAAATCTTATCTCCAGCAAGCAACTGCTCGCTGCGCTATGGGCTGAGAAGCGAGTTTCAAACCGCTACAAAAGGAGGTATCTATGCAAAAAGTAAGAATGATTGCGCAAGGAAGAGTCCAAGGCGTCGGCTTTCGTTGGGGCGTTTACTCCCTCGCTCTGCAAATCGGCGGGATTACCGGTCGCGTCTGGAATAATGACGACGGTACAGTCGAAATTTTAGCTCAAGCCGAAAGCTCTGCCCTCATGGCCAAGTTCATTCAAGAAATCCGCAAGGGACCAACTCCTTTTTCAAAAGTCAGCTATTTAGATGTCACCATGGCCAATTTTGAGTCCTATACTGACTTTAAAATTGCAAATTAGGTCTGGAGAACTATTGTATATTTCCTTAAAAAACAGTAGAATAGATAGGTATTATTTTTTAGAAACAAAGGAAATGAACTCGTGAAAACATTTAAACGTATTTTATTCTCTGGAATGAGCTTGTCCCTCCTTCTATTATTGACAGGGTGTGTCGGACGAGACAAGGCTGGCAATCCTTCTGGTATCATTTGGGATGTACTTGGTCGTCCTATGGCAGATAGCATCCAGTTCTTTGCCAAGAATTCAGGTCTTGGTTATGGTCTAGCGATTATTATCGTTACACTCATCGTGCGGCTGATTATTTTCCCATTGGGAATCTATCAATCTTGGAAGGCTACTCTTCAGTCAGAAAAGATGAACTACTTCAAGCCCATCTTTGCCCCTATTCAAGAACGAATCAATAATGCCGAAACTCAAGAAGAAAAACTAGAGGCCCAGCAAGAACTTATGGCTGCTCAAAGAGAAAATGGTCTGAGTATGTTTGGCGGTATCGGATGCCTCCCTCTACTCATTCAAATGCCTTTCTTCTCAGCTCTCTTCTTTGCTGCCCAATACACAGACGGTGTAGCCAGCAGTACTTTCCTTGGCATCAATCTTGGAAAACCTAGTCTGGCCTTGACTCTCATTGTCGGTGTACTCTACTACATCCAGTCAATTCTCTCCCTACATGGGATCGAAGATGAAACCCAAAAAGCGCAGATGAAGAGTGCAACTTACATGAGTCCGATTATGATTGTTGTCTTCTCCTTCATGTCACCAGCGGCTGTGACCCTCTACTGGGTAGTCGGTGGTTTCATCCAAATCATCCAACAATTCATCATTAACTACTTAATGCGTCCTCGGATCAGAAAGCAAGTAGCAGAAGAATACAAAAAGAATCCTCCGAAAGCCATGAGCAATGCAGGCCGCATCAAAGATGTGACACCAAAAGCGAGCCAAGCAATCACTCAAAACAATAAAAAGAAAAAGAATCGCAACGCTGGTAAACAACGTTCTAGATAAATAAACTATCCATTTCCCTCTGAGATTTCCTATCTAATCTTGGAGGGCTTTTTTTCTACTCGCCCTAATAATACTAAAAGAGAGGCTGGGACAAAAGTCCTAGCATCTCAATTGTCTTTGGATTGTCGAGCAAGACGCAGTGGTTGAGTGGGCTCTACTACGCTGATTTCATCAACTTCTACAGTCCTACTCAACTGTGCGGAGGTGGGACGACGAAATCGAACTCTAACGAATGACCGATTTCTGTCCCACTCTCTCTTTCTTAAACGTTTAATCAATATACTTCAGCTTTCCACGGAAATCTTCTAGACTTTCATAGCCTTTTTCTTCCATAATCGCCTTGAGTTCGGCGGTGATACGCTCAAAGGCTACCACTCCTTCTTTATGAAGGGTTGTTCCTACCTGCACCATGCTGGCACCACAGAGAATATGCTCAAAGGCATCGCGGCCAGTCAGGACACCACCAGTTCCAATGATTTGGATTTCTGGTTTCAGGCGTTGGTAAAAGGCGTGGACATTAGCCAGAGCCGTCGGTTTGATGTACTGGCCGCCAATACCGCCAAAACCATTTTTAGGACGAATGACCACTGACTCATCTTTTATATAAAGACCGTTTCCGATAGAGTTGACACAATTGACAAACTTGAGCGGATATTTGTTAAAAATCGCAGCAGCCTGATCAAAATGTACAATATCAAAGTAAGGCGGCAGCTTGATTCCCAATGGATTCGTGAAATAAGCAAAAACCTCTGACAAAATCTTTTCTGTCGTTTCAAAGTCATAAGCAATCTGTGGCTTACCTGGAACATTTGGACAAGAAAGATTGAGCTCAGTAATCCCTTTAAAGTCACTTGCCTGCACTTTCTGAAGAATGGTGTGGGTTTCTTCTGGTGACATACCGACCAAAGAGAGGAAGAAAGTCCGATTTGGTTCACTTTCTTGCAGCTCTAGCAAGTAATCAAGATAATAATCTAAACCATTATTGGGCAGGCCCATGGAGTTGATAGAACCCAATGGCACATCCTGATAGCGAGGTTCTGGATTACCTTGACGAAAGTCCAGCGTTGCCGTCTTAGTCACAAAAGTTCCTGCAGCAGAGTTTTTGACCTCTTCTAACTCTTCCACTGTCATACAAGCCACTCCTGCTGCATTCATCAGACAGTTATCAAAATCAAAACCTGCAATTTTTGTCTTGGTTGTCGTCATTATCTTGACCTCATATTCCTTATTTTCTTCTATTATAGCATTAAAGTTCTTCCTATAAAAAGGTTATCCCATTTTTCCAATAAAAGGTTCGGTATTTGCACCTAGAATCTTCAAAAAGATATTATGGAAATTTTCAGAAAATTCAACTTTTTTCTTTACACCCAAAAAAAATTCTGCTATAATGGCTCGTGTAATAAAATATAACAACAAAAAGGAGAACGATATGACATCTGCTAAAGAATATATCCAAAGCGTGTTTGAAACTGTAAAAGCTCGTAACGGGCATGAGGCTGAGTTCCTCCAGGCGGTTGAAGAATTCTTCAGCACTCTAGAACCTGTATTTGAAAAACACCCTGAGTATATCGAAGAAAACATCTTGGCACGTATCACCGAGCCTGAGCGCGTGATTTCTTTCCGTGTTCCTTGGGTTGACCGTGATGGAAAAGTGCAAGTCAACCGTGGTTACCGTGTTCAATTCAACTCAGCTGTTGGACCATATAAAGGCGGACTTCGTTTCCACCCAACTGTAAACCAAGGGATCTTGAAATTCCTCGGATTTGAACAAATCTTTAAAAACGTCTTGACCGGACTTCCAATTGGTGGAGGTAAAGGTGGATCAGACTTCGATCCTAAAGGAAAGACTGATGCTGAAGTCATGCGCTTCTGCCAAAGCTTCATGACTGAATTGCAAAAATACATCGGACCATCTCTTGACGTTCCAGCCGGTGATATCGGTGTTGGTGGACGTGAAATTGGCTACCTCTACGGTCAATACAAACGCCTGAACCAATTTGATGCTGGTGTCTTGACTGGTAAACCTCTTGGATTTGGTGGTAGCTTGATTCGTCCAGAAGCAACTGGTTACGGTTTAGTTTACTATACTGAAGAAATGCTCAAAGCTAATGGTAACAGCTTTGCTGGTAAGAAAGTGGTGATTTCAGGTTCTGGTAATGTTGCTCAATACGCTCTTCAAAAAGCGACTGAACTTGGTGCAACTGTTATCTCAGTATCTGACTCAAACGGTTATGTCATCGACGAAAATGGTATCGACTTCAATCTTCTTACAGATGTCAAAGAAAAACGCCGTGCTCGTTTGACTGAGTATGCAGCTGAGAAAGCAACTGCTACTTACCATGAAGGTTCTGTATGGACTTACGCTGGTAACTACGACATCGCTCTGCCATGTGCGACTCAAAACGAAATCAATGGTGACGCAGCTAAACGCTTGGTTGCCCAAGGTGTTATCTGCGTATCAGAAGGTGCCAACATGCCGAGCGACCTTGATGCGATTAAAGTTTACAAAGAAAACGGAATCCTTTACGGACCTGCCAAAGCTGCCAACGCTGGTGGTGTAGCTGTATCTGCACTTGAAATGAGCCAAAACAGCCTTCGCCTCTCTTGGACACGTGAAGAAGTTGACGGCCGTCTCAAAGACATCATGACCAATATCTTCAACACAGCTAAAACAACTGCTGAAACATACGGACTTGGTACAGACTACCTTGCAGGAGCAAACATCGCTGCCTTCGAAAACGTAGCAAACGCTATGATTGCCCAAGGTATTGTTTAACTAGTCGATACATCCTATCGGAGGACAAATGATGAACTTACGGCCAATGGAAGTGAGAGACAATCCAGCTGTAGCGCAGCTCATTCGAGCCAGCCTAGAAGAATTCGGGCTTGACAAACCAGGAACTGTCTACTTTGATTCTCATCTAGATCATTTGGCCGACTATTATCAACATCAAGAGAGGGCGGCTTACTTTGTTCTGGAAGATGAAGGACAGCTGGTTGGCTGTGGTGGCTTTGCACCTGTGTCCGATAAAATTGCTGAATTACAAAAACTGTATGTCACTAAAAATAGCCGTGGCAAAGGTTATTCCAGCAGGTTGATAAAGCGGATATTCCAGGAAGCCCGCCTAGCAGGTTATGAACAGCTTTATCTAGAAACCTCTACTGAACTGGCTACGGCCGTGGCCATCTATCAACACTATAGTTTCACAGCATTGCAACAACCACTTACTAACGCCGTTGGCCACCCAGCTATGAATATCTGGATGATAAAATCCCTCTCATCAGATGAATAGATGGTAATATACTATGGTCGAATCGAGGGCATCAGTACCAAGCTCCTCAACACAGCTAAAACAACTTTTAAAAATGTAGCCAAGGCTATGATAGTTAAGGTATTGTTTCAATTTATTTTTCAATCCTCAATCGCTCTGATTGGGGATTTTTATATTGGTTTTAAAAAAGCTCACTATTTTTAATAGTAAGCTTAAAAATCAAAATTCACTTTACTTCTACTAAGGCAAAAGACAGGCATTCAACTATTTCGTTTACTGCTTCATCTATGTCTAGGTCCTCATTATCATTCAACATCATTGGAAGAGCATAAGAAAGACTCAAGGCTAGAATATAACGAACGATTCTTTCGTTTGACCAATCTCGGATAACACCATTTTCTTTAAACTGATTCAGAACTGGACTAATTGGCTTAATGATAGAGTGAATAATAACATTCCCTAACTGGTCAGAAATATTTTTATCAATAAAAGAACGACTCAAGAGAATTTTAACTTGCATTTGATTCTCCTGAATAAAAACTAGTCTATCTCGGACAATACTTCTTAAAAATAGTGGAAAAGACTCTTGATTTGCTGTAAATTTCTTCTCAGAAAAATCAGCAATCACATCTGGAATAACTTGTTCGAGAAAAGTCGACAGAATAGCTTCTAGTATTCCTTCCTTGGTTTTAAAGTAACTAAAAACGGTTCCTTCTGAAACTCCAGCCTCCTCAGCAATAAGGCTTGCTGTTGTATTCTCAAAACCATTTTCTGAAAATAACTTTAGACTTGATAATAATACTTGACGTTGTTTTATACTCAAGTTGCTATTTTCTAATGTCTGTGCATACTTTTGTTCTAAACTATCCATTGCTAGCACCTCTCTTCTACTCTCTTACTTTTACGACTTTTTTACCTCGAGTGTGCCCCAACTTCAGACTACGATATGCCTCTCTAACTGACTTTAGAGAAAAATCATACACCTGATCAATATTCAGCCGAACCTTCCCATCTGAGACCATTTCCGCTAGAGTGTTCAAATCATCATATGTGGAATGTCTCGGACCCGTGAACTGAGCTCCTCTTATCATAACATATGGTGAAGGTACTAGCGTTCCAATATCCGTGCCCTTCAATCCCAAACTGAAAGCCAATTTAACATAATCACTTCCATAGCAATCCAAGAATTTTGTAATCGGCTTTGGACTTGCTGATAGAAGAGCATTTTGAATATTCTCTTCGTAAGCTACTGGTATGGCACCTAAGGACTTCAGATATTCTGAATTCTTCTTACTTGCAATTCCGATAACCGTTGCACCCTTAGCAACTGCATACTGTACTGCAATACTTCCAATACCACCTGCCGCTGCTGAAATAACTACAATATCCTTAGAACTTAACTCAATTTTTCTAAAAGCACCTCCCACTGTTAGAGAGGCTACTCCCATAGTAGCAGCATGATTCATATCAATCATATCTGGTTTCAATACGACTTCCGATTCATTGACACAAATTTCTGTTGCCAAAGCTCCCCTCTTGGTTCCCAATCCAGGGTCACTGATCATTGTTCCAAAAACCTTGTCCCCTACTGCAAAGGTATTTACTCCTTCACCAATTTCTGTGATGACTCCAGCAAAATCCCTACCAACACCTCTTGGAAAAAGAGATGATTTCGACTCAAACCAACGACTGGGATTCCTTAGTTTCGCCGTAAAAGATAGAAATCTAAGTGGTTTTGCACCCTCAAAAGTCTTGTAATCAATAGGATTTAAACCAACAGCATGAACTTCTACCCTGACTTGATTCGCTTCTAAAGAATCAGATTTAATATTCACCAAATCTAACACTTCTTCATCACCGAAACGACTATATTGTATTGCTTGAACAACCATTTTATGAACTCCTTTTTTCGTCTACAAATTGAGTGAGCGCTCAATCACATTGCGATTATACGCTCATTTCCCAAATATGTCAATCTACGAACTTGTATTTCTATAGATTGCTTAAATAATCAGGTTCTTAATAAAGCGATATTACTTTCTATCTCTTAACATGTATTAAAAGCAGCAGCCGCAACTCCAGAACTATTGTTTATTTAAAAATCAGCTTGTTCATTTGAGCAGCTGATTTTTTGTCTATTCATCGACTGTAAATGCTTACCGAGCCGACTCTTTCAAAAGGGCCAGATATTCCTCTAAAACTAGGTGATGTTTTTGCATATATTGTGCCGACTCTACGCCAACATAACGATAGTGCCAATTTTCAAAATTAACACCAGTAATATCGCTTTTCCCTTCAGGATAGCGCAGAATAAAGCCGTATTTAGGGGCAATTTCCGCAATCTTATGTGCCACTTCATCATTCTGACCTTCTGGCTCGCTCATATCAATCGCCAAGCCTGTCTGATGCTCGCTGGCACCTGGTAGCTGGATCCGTTTTTGCACTTCTTGCTCTGCTTCTTGCCGAGACAAGCCTTCTTCTTCGGCCAAGGCTAGGGCTTCTTCATAGAGCTCTGTCTGCTCTGCTCGGCTACGATAGCCCGAAATCAAGGTTTCTCCCGGTGCAATAGTTCGAGCTGCAGCTAAAAATTGTCTAGTGTTTTCAGCAATCCGACTATCTACCTGAATATCATCAATTTGGCTCAACCTAGGATGAGATTCTTCCTGTAAATGACTACGATTGACCAAAATCAATTCCCAATCATCAACTGACACCTTGGGTAAGTCAGAACTCTGGACTCCAAAACCATGATTAATGAAAGTTGGCAAGTCTTCATCCATATCTTGCACTCGCAATAGAGCAAAAAACAAGCTAATGGCAATTCCTAGAAATAAGAGCCTATTTATCAGTCGAAATAGGGAGAGTTTTCTCCTTCTTTCGCGACGACGTCTTCTCAAGCCTTGTCCTCCAGCTCTTTCGCTCCAACTTCACGATAGGACATATCACCGATGGAAACAACTGAAAATTGACCATCTTCATAGTCTACGATGGTCACACTACCATTGCCTAGACCATGAGGTTGCATGCGATTAATCAGGTAGACAAAGGTTCCGATGGTCATTCCATGACTAACCACCAAGGCATTGCCACCACCCGCAGCCTCCAACTCTTCAGCAATCTCTGAGAAGCCTTGCCAAATTCGGCCACTGAGTTTTTCCCAATTCTCAGCCCAGCCAGCCGTGTCGACTTCTACTAAGCCTTCTGCCAGCTCGGCATAGCTGAGTTGATGGACATGGTCGATATTAAAGACCCTAGGCATGACCCCCATAAAGAGCTCGCCATCATAGCCACCATCAAAGCTGCCAAAACACCACTCTCGAATGCGCTTGTCAAACCTATAAGGAATCTTTCCAGTCAAGCCCAGCTCTTCCAGAATAATTCCCATGGTCTGAATGGTTCGACCCGAATCACTGGATCTAGCTAGTTTAAAATCAATACCCGCTTTTCGCAAACCAATCCCTAATTCATGGATGCCACGTTCGCCTTCTGCCGTCAATGGACTATCACTCCAGCCCTGAGCTCGTCCGATTGTATTAAACATCGTTTTGCCATGCCGGATGAGGTATAATCTTGTTTTTGCCATACACTTCCCCCCTTATTCTCCTCTCATTATATCACGTTTCTGAAAAAAAGCGGTCTATAAGATAGCAAGAAAACAGCGTAACAATCCTCCATCATTGCCCTGCTTTCTTTTAACGGTTTATTTAGCGTCCAGCATTTTAGCACCAACCTTACGGTAGGATACATCCCCCAAAATCTGAATCGTAAATTGTCCCTTTTCATATTCGACGACTGTCACACTGCCGTTATCAACCTCAGGATTTTTGCTAATGGCTTTATCAATCAGATAAGCAAAAGTCCCGATGGTCATACTATGGCTGACGACCAAAGCATTGCCTCCACCAGCGGCCTCCACTTCTTGAGCAATAGCTGTAAATCCAGCTAAAATCCGCCCACTGAGTTGCTCCCATGGCTCAGCCCAGCCAGCCGTATCCACTTCAACCAAGCCGTCTGCCAATTCTGGGAAAGTCAGCTCTTTATAATTATCGGTATCACGTACCCTTGGAATCACTCCACGGAAAAGATCGCCACCATAAGCCCCGTCAAAGCTGCCAAAGCACCACTCTCGGATGCGCTTGTCAAATTTATAAGGAATCTTCCCGACCAAATCCAGCTCTTCTAGGATAATCCCCATGGTCTGAATAGTTCGACCAGAGTCGCTCGAGAAAGCCTTGGTAAATTCCAAGCCAGACTCTCTCAGCCCAATCCCTAGCTCACGGATGCCACGTTCCCCTTCTTCAGTTAAGGGAGTGTCCGACCAGCCTTGAGCTCGACCAATGGTATTAAACATGGTCTTGCCATGCCGGATAATGTATAATTTCGTTTTTGCCATGAATGTCTCCTTTTAATTAAGGCCACTTGTCTAAGAGTGGCTTATTTGTCTCACACTTGACTGAGCAAGACAGAGGGAAAGGGTCTGTTAAACAGACCCCCTATATACTTAGTTTTTAAAACTGTGAATCGGTGCTGGAATCTGACCACCTCGTGCGATAAAGGCAGCTGACGAAGCCTGATTGACCTTCATGACAGGAGCTGTTCCCAAGAGCCCGCCAAATTCAATCATATCGCCTTCCTTGCCCTTTGGAATAATCCGCACAGCTGTCGTCTTTTGATTGATAACGCCAATCGCTGCTTCATCTGCAATCATGGCTGCGATGGTCTCAGCTGGCGTCGCCTCTGGAATGGCAATCATATCTAAACCGACCGAACAGATAGCTGTCATAGCTTCTAGCTTTTCTAGATTAAGCGAGCCATTTTGCACAGCCGCAATCATGCCCTCATCTTCTGACACAGGAATAAAAGCACCAGACAGACCGCCCACTTGATTGCAGGCCATGACACCGCCTTTTTTGACTTGGTCATTGAGCAGAGCAAGCGCTGCTGTCGTACCATGAGTGCCGACTGTCTCCAAGCCCATTTCTTCCAAGACACGGGCCACTGAATCCCCGACTGCCGGTGTTGGAGCCAGACTCAAGTCAACAATCCCAAACTTGACGCCTAGACGCTCGCTGGTCATCTGACCGACCAACTGACCGATACGAGTGATTTTGAAGGCCGTTTTCTTGACTGTTTCAGCGACCACGTCAAAGCTCTCACCACGGACCTTTTCCAGAGCCCGCTTGACAACACCCGGCCCAGAAACACCGACATTGATGACCACATCTGCTTCACCGACACCATGAAAGGCACCCGCCATGAAAGGATTGTCCTCGACTGCATTGGCAAAGACGACCAGCTTGGCTGCCCCCATGTCAGAAAGTTGGGCTGTTTCCTTGATAATCCGTCCCATATCCGCAACTGCCGTCATATTGATGCCAGTCTTAGTTGAGCCGATATTGACAGAGGAGCAGACCTTGTCCGTCTCAGCCAAAGCGTGTGGAATAGAATTAATGAGAATTTCATCGCCTTTTTGATAGCCTTTTTGTACCAAGGCAGAAAAGCCACCGATAAAGTCCACACCGATTTCTTTTGCTGCCCGATCCAGAGCATGAGCCAGAGGCAGATAGTCCGTAGCATCCGTCGCTGCCCCAATCAGAGAAATCGGAGTCACTGAGACCCGCTTGTTGACGATAGGAATCCCCAGCTCGGCTGCAATCTCATTCCCGACTGAAACTAAATCTTTAGCCTTGGTCGCAATCTTTTGGTACACCTTATCCGCTGCCCGCTCAATATCCGAGTCAATACAGTCTAAAAGTGAAATGCCCATGGTGATGGTCCGAATATCAAAATTCTGCTCCTCAATCATGGCAATAGTTTCTGTAACTTGTCTAATATCCATGCGACCTCTCCTTAGATATTGTACATCGCGTCAAAAATGGCTGCGCTTTGAATATTGATTTTGACATTGAGGGTCTGACCAAAGGCCTCAAATTCACTACGAAGTGCTGCAAAATCCTGCTTTTCGTCGCTAGACACGACAGCCATCATGGTAAAAAACTCATCCAAAACCGTTTGTGAAATATCGTCAATATTCAGTCCCAGCTCGGCAATTTTACTAGCTACACCAGCCACAATCCCTGCCTTATCTTTTCCAACAACCGTAATAATCGCTTTCATCGTTTGCTCCAATCATCTTTATTGCTAATATTGTAGCATAAATGCTTGGTTTTTGCATGAATTTGCAGAAATCCAAGCTGCGAATCTTGCGGGCTGTTTAAATATCAGACTCAAATACTCTTCAGAAATTACACACATCTCTCTTTTTTGTTAGAAGTTTGTTTTTTATCTATATTTTTATTTATAAACGGTTTCAAACTCTGTTATACTAAATTTAAGAACACATTAAAATCGTTGCTATTTCTGGTAATTACAAGGAACATCCGCTCTTCGTTTACGCTGGAAATCCAACCAATCGTCTGCACACCATCCACTTCTACCGTTGGGTATCGAACGCTGTCTTTGGCAATCAATTGGCTGAGCTTAAAGATATGCCTATCACTCACAAACCAAGTGTCGAAATTGTAGAAATTTTGAACCAAAAACCTCAGCCAAAACAAGCAGGCAAAACAGTCGACAAACCGACAGCTCCGAAAGCAAAAGAAGAGCAATTAGAAAGCCTAGCTCAGAAAACAAGCGAAGCACAGCCTACCGCTACAGCTCAAAAAGCAACAAATACTCAGCAGGCCCAGCTCCCACAAACAGGAAGCAAAGAAAACTCTGCTCTCTTTACAGTTGCAACGATTCTTCTAGCTACAAGCGGTGGTCTCTTCTTACTTAAAAAGAAAGAAGCGTAAACATTTCTATTCTGCTAGATAAACCTTTGCTTACGATAGCCTCTTAAATACAAAAATCGCATGGACAAATCATTTCAGATTCACCCATGCGATTTTTTCGTAACTTATGATCTCGCAATTTGATCTGATATTGAAGAAAGCTCAATCGAATATAGACTTTCATTATTAACCTAAATCAGTTAGAATAGCGATCACAAGAGCCGTTTTCTGATCTTTATCAGGGATTTTAGAGCCTTGAATCATTGCTCTCTTCCACCATCTCAATCCAAGAATCAAAATACTGCTCCATAAAATGAGTTTGCTCCGCTATCAAAGTTTTATTAATCTCCTCATTAACAGGAGCCAAGATCCACTTGTCTTCTATATCATCACGCCGATGAATGATAGCAACCAACTTTCCTGTAAAATTTTCCAGAGGCTGCTGCGGGTCATGGGAAATAATATACACATCCTGCTCTTCGCCATCTCCACCGATCATCTCAGGGATATAACCATAATTAATCGGATAGACATTCCCAAAAGAATCTTCAAAACCGACCGGCCGATCAATAATAGCACTAAACATTTTTTCCTTGTATTTCACCCTTTCTTTACCTCCATCAGCTACTTTCTAGCTTCATTATACAAGAAAAATCCCGCCGGAGCGAGATTTTCTATCTATAGCCTGATTATTCGTTTATATTTCCTATATTATTCAAGCCTTGCACTACATGAAATTAGAATAAACTTCGCTGTTTTTCCTGTTGCTACTTGTCAAGGACTTTTTAATCAAAATCATCATTTTTTTCGTCCAATTTTCTCCTAAGCTCCCTCAGCATTATTCTTGTAAGTTTATCTTGCATTGTTTCAGTTGCATTTTCATTGAAATGGACAACAACCTCATCGCTGGTCTTTCCAATCTTTCTCTTTGTGCTAATGCCTTTTTTATCTGTATTTTTCAGTTCTTCTATAAATTTTCCTTTCCGTTTTTGAATTTTTGACACCAAAAAAGGAAGTAGCGACTATTTGCTTTTACTTCCTCTCTTTAATTTTATTTAATTGTTTTACTTTGACAAACTGAGATTTAGATTTTAACCCTTACGGAAAACAAAACGGGCTATTCTCCTAAAGTATGCTCTATAAGATTATAGTTTAATGCAGAGTGTAGCTATATAGTCATTTCCATAACGTGATAATCGATTTCTTTTGTCACACGATTCATAAAAATCTATCATAGCGAGACCATTTTTAAGTTGTCCTCTAATCTGAGTTTCTAAGGTATGGCTAAATTCATATCCATATTCCGGATTTATAGTTATTTTGCCTTTCTCTTCAAGCTCTCTTGAATTAAAAGGTAGTGAAAACTTTAAAAGTAATTCCTCATCGGGTTTGTCCCATACAATGTCAGCATCATACATGTATATCCAAGGGTTCATAAACCCGACCATTAACAATCCGCCCTTTTTCAATACTCGAGAGGCTTCTTTATACATGTTTTCTAAATCTTCTATATATACATTTGAAACTGGATTAAAAATAATATCAAACGTTTCATTTTCAAATGGAAATGGTTTTGTCATATCGCCTTGAACTGTATTGATCTTTAAACCTTCTCTTTTAGTAACCAACTCATCTCTTTCTAATTGTGATTTAGAAAAATCCATGATGGTTACATCATAACCTTTTGCAGCAAAAACGGGTCCCTGCTGTCCACCACCACAAGCTAAACCTAATATCTTTTTTCCGTTGGCTTTTTCAAACCATTCTTTCGGAACTTTTTTTCCAACAGTTAAGGCAACAGAAATTGGATGTTTTCTAACTTCTTCTAATTCTTCATGTGTCAATGGTTCAGTATAGTCATTTTTTATATTATTCCATCTATCTTCATTGAATTTTATATAATCGTTCATCTTATAATCTCCTCGTAATTTTATACTATTTCGATTTAAGTTAGATGTGTTGCCATTACTTGATTTCATTATATTATACCATATGTTCAATTACTATTTTTATGCCATCTTTAAAATATTTGAAGCTTTTGTACTAGCTATTCCTGTCATTCTAATTCAAACGTTAAACGTCGGCGCTCAAACTCTCGTACTAATGATGATCTATTTCAACTCACATTTTTCGTCACACACGTATCAGTTTTTTAGCTGAGCAAGGAATTCCACTCGAAGCAATTCAAGATCGTGTTGGGTACACACGAGGAAGTCGTGTTACAGATATCTATTTGCACCTTACACAAAAAACAAAAGATCTCATTATTCCTGTATTAGATTCGTTAACTAAATAAGTGTGGCAAATTTGTGGCAAAACAAAGAAAAAAGGTTTATCCAAATCGGATAAACCCTGTTATATTAAGCTTTTACAAGCTTCTTATGCTTTACCTTCTGAACCGAATACATCGATACGCTCTTCAACTGATGCTTGGATAGCTTTTACACCGTCAGCCAAGAATTTACGTGGGTCGAAGAGTTTCTTCTTGTCGTATTCTGCTTCGTTTGCTTCGTAGTCACGAGCAAATTTACGAGTTGCGTTAGCGAATGCGATTTGGCATTCAGTATTAACGTTAACTTTTGCAACACCAAGTTTGATAGCTGCTTGGATTTGGTCATCAGGGATACCTGAACCACCGTGCAATACGATTGGGAATCCTGGTACAGCTTCAGTCAATTTTTGCAAGTGGTCAAGATGAAGACCTTTCCAGTTTGCAGGGTATGGACCGTGGATATTACCGATACCAGCTGCCAAGAAGTCGATACCAGTTGCAACCATTGCTTTAGCATCTTCGATTGGAGCCAATTCACCATCACCGATGATTCCGTCTTCTTCACCACCGATAGTTCCAACTTCAGCTTCTACTGATACACCATTTGCGTGAGCAAATTCTACAACTTTACGAGCTTTTTCAAGGTTTTCTTCAACTGGAAGGTGTGAACCGTCAAACATAACTGAAGTATAACCAACTTGAATACACTCAAGTGCATCTTCGTAGTGACCGTGGTCAAGGTGGATCGCTACTGGTACAGTGATACCCATTGATTCAACAAGGTTAGCGATCAAGTTGCGAGCAACTTTGTAACCACCCATGTATTTAGCAGCACCCATTGAAGTTTGGATCAAAACTGGTGCTTTTTTAGCTTCTGCCGCACGCAGGATTGCTTGAGTCCACTCAAGGTTGTTTGTGTTAAATCCACCAACTGCATAACCATGGTCACGAGCTGCTTGGACAAATTTTTCTGCTGAAACGATTGCCATTTGTAATAGGCCTCCTCTTATTTTTTGTGGAATGAACCACTTACATTGTTTATTTTATCACTTTTTCACTAAAATTGCTAGTTTTTCCTGAAATTTTAAGTAATTCCCAAGCAATTTTTGAATTCAGGCATCTTCAGCTTCTTTGAGAAAACAAAAAAACTGACCGAAGTCAGCTAATCCTATGCGGAGAGAGGGACTTGAACCCTCACGACCTAAAGCGGTCACAGGATCCTTAGTCCTGCGCGTCTGCCAATTCCGCCATCCCCGCGATTGAGTACTTTACTAGTATAACAGGATAATCTCCACTTGTCAACACCTTTTTCAAAACTTTTAAAAAGTATTTTCAAAAATAAAAGTGAGACAGAACTCGTAAACACTGTCCCATCTCACTCTTTTCATTAATGTTTTTCCAGATTGCGTAGCATCTGGTCAATCTTGTTACCGTACTCAATAGACTCGTCTTTGACGAAGGTCAAATCTGGAATCTTATACATCTTGAGGTTTCGACCCAATTCACGCTTAATGGTGCCGGTTGCCTTTTCCAAGCCCAGCTGCGCCTTTTGATTGTCCGAAGCCAAGTCACTCATGATACTATAGTAGACCTTGGCCATAGACAGATCGCCCAGCATTTGGACATCGGTAATGGTCACACCTTGAACACGTGGATCACGGACTCTCTTTTGCAAAATCTCATTGACTTCACGTTTGATTTCCATTCCTACACGGTCGGTACGAAAATGATTTGCCATAGGATTTCCTTTCTAATTTTTTCTTCTGCAATATGAGGCTGGGACAAAAGTCCTAGCCTCTCAATTGTCTTTGGATTATCGAGTAAGACGCAGTAGTTGAGTGGGCTCTATTACGCTGATTTCATCAGCTTTTACAGCCCTGCTCAACTGTGCGGAGGTGGGACGACGAAATCGAATTCTAACGAATTACCGATTTCTGTCCCACTCTCATATTTTTAGTTTTAGTTGAATGAAATTCGCTCTAAACTCTTTGTGAAAAGGTGCTTGGGATAGAAGTATCGACTTCCACCCAATATGCTTTTCACTGAGAGTTTTCGACGTATTTCTCTTATTTCTTAATTTCTTCCATGATATAGGCTTCAATCGTATCATCCACTTGGATATCGTTATAGCCGTCAATCATGAGACCACCTTCGCGGCCGTTAGTAACTTCTTTCACATCATCCTTGAAGTGCTTCAAGCTAGCCAATTGACCGTCGTAAATCACGACGCCATCACGGATGACACGAACCTTGGAATCACGAGTAACTTTACCATTGATAACCATAAATCCACCGATAGTACCAACCTTGGAAACTTTGAAAGTTTCGCGGATAAGGGCTTCCCCGATGATTTTTTCTTGGTATTCTGGGTCCAGCATTCCTTTCATGGCATCTTCCATTTCTTCGATAACCTTATAGATAATGCTGTGAAGACGGATTTCTACATCATCAGCTTCTGCTTGCTGGCGAGCTTGCGGTGTAGGGCGAACGTTAAATCCAATGATAAAGGCATTTGAAGCTTCTGCCAAAGTTACATCGGATTCATTGATAGCACCAACCGCTGAGTGGACAATGGTAATCTTAACGCCTTCCACTTCAATCTTCTGCAAGGAAGCAGCTAAGGCTTCTACAGAACCTTGTACGTCGGCTTTGATAATGACGTTAACAGACTTCACTTCACCAGCTTTGAGGGTATCAAAGAGATTTTCTAGACTGACACGATGAGTAGCTTGACGTTGTTTAAGAAGGGCACGTTTAGCACGTTCTTCACCAGCTGCACGCGCAGCTTTTTCATCTTCATAGACGGCAAAGTGGTCACCTGCCATCGGAGTTTCATTAAGACCTGTGATAGAAACCGGCGTAGATGGACCTGCCACTTTGACACGACGACCTAAGTCATTGGTCATAGCACGGACACGTCCGAAGGTATTTCCGACAACGATTGGATCTTGGACATTCAGCGTACCTTGTTGGACAAGAAGGGTTGCAACTGCACCTTTTCCTTTATCCAAACGGGCTTCGATAACAGTACCGATAGCACGAACAGTCGGATCTGCCTTGAGTTCTTGAATTTCAGCTACAAGAAGGACCGTCTCCAAGAGTTCATCAATGTTTTGGTTGAACTTAGCTGAGATTTCAACAAACTCAGAATCTCCACCCCAAGCAGTTGACATAACACCATGCTCAGCCAATTCACCAATTACGCGCTCAGGATTGGCACCTGGCTTATCGATCTTGTTGATAGCCACAATAATTGGCACATTAGCGGCTTTAGAGTGGTTGATCGCTTCAATAGTCTGAGGCATAACACCGTCATCAGCTGCTACGACCAAGATGGTAATATCGGTAACAGAAGCACCACGCGCACGCATCGATGTAAAGGCCGCGTGTCCAGGCGTATCCAAGAAGGTAATCTTCTTGCCATTTTCCTCAATCTGGTAGGCACCGATATGCTGAGTGATACCACCCGCTTCACCTGTCGCAACACGAGAGTTACGTAGAGTATCCAAGAGGGTTGTTTTACCATGGTCAACGTGTCCCATGATAGTGACAACCGGCGGACGCTCTACCAAGGCATCTTGGTTGATATAACCTTCTTCTACGAAGAAGCGCTCAATGTCAGCTGTGTCAACTTCCACCTTCTTCTTAGCTTCGATACCGTAATCCACCATGAGGAGCTCAATAGTATCACCGTCAAGAGATTGGTTTTGCGTTGCCATCACGCCCATCATAAAGAGCTTCTTAACGATTTCAGCTGGCTCGCGCTTGATCCGTTTTGCGATTTCCGCAACGGTCATGCCATCCGTATATTCGAATTCGCTTGGCAACTCATGGAACTTTCGTTCTGTAACAGGTTTTGGAACCTGATTCTGGTTACCTTTTCCTTTTTTATTTTTCTTATTGTTATTCCAGTTACTGTTTCTTTGATTTCTCACTTGATTTTGACTGCTTCGATTCTTTTGTTGTTTTCTTGGACCATCTTCTTCGTGATCAAATTCGTCACGCTTCTTATCTGGTCGAGCTTGTTTTTTACGACGAGTGTCTACTGCAGCTTGTGCTGGCGTAGGAGCGGCCGTTTGGACAGCTTCAGCTGGAGCAGGCTTGACTACTTCAGCAACTGTCGCCTCTGCTTGAACCGACTCTTTCCGTCTATTCTGGCGTTCCTGCGCTTCTTTGGCTACTTGAGCCTGTTTGAAACGCTCCTCACTAGAACGTGCATACTCCGCATTTTGCTCTGCTTTCAGAGCTGCTGCCCGAGCCTTAAAGTCAATTTTCGGCCCTTGAGGCTGTTGGCGGTTTTGACCGTTGAATCCTTGATGATTCTGACCATTCCGACGACCATCTTGACCACGATTATCACGACGGTCATTGCGACGCTCTTGGCGATCATTGTTGGCCTTGCGGTCACGACGATCACGCTCACTGCCTTCCTTCTGGTCAGAATTTTGTGGTTTCCGATTTTGTTGCTGCTTACGACGCTCTGCTTGTTCCTTAGCACGTGCTTCACGCTCTGCCTTAAAATTTCGACTTTGTGGCCGAGCTGGAGCCGGTTTAGCTGGAGCCTCAGCTGCTGGTGCGTCGGCAACTTTTGGCTCTTCTTTTTTAGCAGAGGCCATTTTCTTTTGGACTGGAGCAGTTGGTTTTTCAGCTACTTTATTTGGTGCGGGCTGGACAGCCGCTTCTTTCTCTGGAAGGGGCTTAGCGACTTCTTTAGTCGCGAAGCTAGCCTTGATGCGCTGACCCGCTTCTTCTTCTACGCTGGAAGAATGGCTTTTGACTTCTAGGCCTAATTCCTTAGCCCGAGCTACTACCTCTTTACTTTCCTTCCCCAGTTCTTTTGCGATTTCGTACAATCTAATTCTAGACAATTCTTGTCCTCCTCTTCTATTGCATAAGAGACCTCATTTTCTTTGTAAAACCAGCATCTGTGACGACAGCTACTTTACGAGCTTTGCCAATCGCAGTGCTTAATTCCAGTGTTGAAAACACGGTTGACACTTCTATCTTGTAATAATGGCTTTTATCAGTCATTTTTTTCGTCAGATTTGGTCCTGCATCTTCAGCTAGAAAGATCAGATGAGCCTTGCCTTCTTGGATGGCTTTGATGACCAATTCTTCTCCTGAAATGACGCGGCCAGCCCGCTGGGCCAAACCCAGCAAGTTTGCTAGTTTTTCTTTATTCAAGACCCAACTCTCTTCTCTTGACCTTGTGATCGACATAGGCAATCAGCTCGTCGTAGAAGCTTTCTTCTACTTCCATACTGAAACTACGGTTAAATACCCGTTTTTTCTTGGCTTGCTGAGCTTCTTCATTATCTAGCTTGATATAAGCGCCCCGCCCATTGGCCTTGCCTGTCGGATCAATGAATACCTGACCTTCTTTATTCTTGACGATGCGCAACAGATCACGCTTGTCAATCACTTCATTTGATACAACTGATTTTCTTAAAGGGATTTTTCTTGTTTTTGCCATATCTGCCTCCCTTATTCTGTGGCTACTGCTTCACTTTCTTCGAGTTCGATTTCAGTTGCCACTTCTGTACCATCTGCCAGCTCTTCTGCTTCAAATTCTGCTGAAGGAGCATCTACTTCGGCTGGTACGTAATCTTGGCCAAATCCACCAAGCTCGTTGGCTGCTTCCATTGCTTCAAATTCGCTAGCTGACTTGATATCAATTCTAAAGCCAGTCAAATGTGCTGCCAAGCGAACGTTTTGACCACGACGGCCGATAGCCAGTGAAAGCTTATTATCCGGTACGACAACCAAAGCTCGCTTGTTGTCTTCTGCATGGAAGATAACTTGATCGACCTCTGCTGGAGCAATGGCATTGTAGATGTACTCGGCTGGATCAGCGACCCACTCAATAACATCGATATTTTCCTCAGTCGGAATCATACGGCCACTTTTGGCATCGTATTTGGCTGGGTGGAATTTGCTGGTAATCTTCTTGATATTGGCACCACCACGTCCGACGATGGTTCCGATCGCATCCACGTTTGGATTGTGGCTGCGAACCGCTACCTTGGTCCGATCGCCCGCTTCACGAGACACGCTCATGATTTCAACAGTTCCGTCGTAAACTTCAGGAATTTCCTGCTCCATCAAGCGCTTGATCATCTCTGGATGGCTACGGCTAACAAAAACATTGACACCACGCGGATTATCTTCTACCTTGTAGACAAAAACCTCGATGCGATCGTGAGATGCAAAGACCTCACCAGGAATCTGGTCTTGTTTAGATAATTGTGCTTCAATCGTGCCTAGATTGACATAGATAAAGCGATTATCAAAGCGCTCCACTGTTCCTGACATGATTTCATTTTCATGTTCTTTGTAGGTATTGTAAGTGATGGCACGAGTTTGTTTGCGCATCTTTTCCATGATGGTCTGCTTAGCAGATTGAGCTGCTACGCGGCCAAATTCAGCTGGCGCTTCTTCAAACTTGATCTTATCTCCCAACTCATAGGCAGAGCTGATAGCTAAGGCGTCCTTGAGGCTGATTTCTAAGCGGCTGTCAAAGACCTCGTCCACGACTTCACGGACAGTATAGACATGGAAATCACCTGTTTTTTCATTAAACTCAATGGCTGCGCTGTCTGCCTGACCGTAACGACGACGATAAGCAGAGCGAAGGGATTCTGTCACTGCTTCGATAATATCTTCTTTTTTAATACCTTTGTCCTCTTCCAAAATACGGAAGGCCTCTAGCATTTCTTTACTCATCTTCATGTAACTTTTGCTGAAGCAAAAGTATTCCTTTCTTCATTATATTATTGCGATCTGTTACTAAAATTTAACGGCCAGTCTTGCTTTTGACACTAGATTATATGGAATTTCAACTTCTTTTTTGCGTGTTTTATCCATATATTCCATGAGCAAGACATCATCTTCAAATCCAAGTAAAGTTCCTTCGAAAACCTTGTTTTTATCCAGTGCCTTATAAAGACTGACATGGATATAGCTTCCAACTGCAGCTGCCACAGCTTTCTTGGTCTTCAGCGGGCGCTCCAAGCCTGGGCTAGTCACTTCCAGAAAATACTGGTCAGGAAAAGGATCGGGCTTGATAGAGTCCAACAGAGGACTGATAATATCGGTCAAATCTGCTGTATCGTTGACCGAAATTCCCTCGGGCTTGTCTACAAAAACACTGAGAACATAGTCACCGCCCATCTTGCCATACTCAATATCCACCAATTCATAGGGTTCTTGTATGGCTGGCTCAATGACTTCTCTTACTAATTCAACAATTGTTGCGATAAGACTGCACCTCCTCACAGACAAGAGGCGAAGATACTTCCTCGCCTCTCTTTTATATTCACTAAAATGATTATAGCATAGTCTGCCTTGAAAATCAAGGGATATACTTCTATTTCTCTACAAAGTCTAAAATAGACTAGATAGGATAACTGTAGCTAGCCGCCTTATTGATGGTCCGTCGATGCCGTTGTAGAGCTGCTAGAAGAGCTAGAATGACTTTCACTCTCACTCGTGGTGCTGCTGGAAGGCGATGAAGACGATGAACGTTCGCTTGTACTAGAAGAACTTGTCACCGTACCGTCTGTCACGTAGAAAGTAATCTTGGTATTTGATTTCAATTTAATACCTTGACCAGCTGCTGGAGACTGGGCTGTCACCAAATCAGCTTGACTGGACTCCACGGAGCGATCAATCACTCGCTCAATACGAGACGAAGCGATTCCCATCTCTATCAGATAGGACCGCGCATAGGCATACGAAACTTGGAGATGACCAAAGTCCGGCATTGGAACAGTAGTCACTGTTTTAGCAACGGTCAGAGTAATCTGTTTATTTGACGTCACATCATAAGAAGAGCCTGCAGCTGGGGTTTGGCTGATGACCACTCCTTCTTCAGCATCAGAACTTTCTTCTTCTACAATCTTGATCAGCTTCTCAGGAATATTGTAAGTGCTTTTCAGATCTTCAATCGCCTCTGAGGACTTTTTACCGACGTAATTTTCTACCGTAAAGGTTTTTGTTCCTTTGGAGACAATCAAATTCACTTTACTGTTTTCACGACGTTGACTATTAGCTGGTGGATCTGTCTTGATGATCTTACCTTCCGCCACTTTATCACTGTAGTCCTCCTTGATTTCTCCTACCTCAAGGCCCTTAGCAGTAATGGTCGAACGAGCTTCCGCCACTGTTTGACCTGCTACATCTGGAACTGTAGTATTGGCAGGATTCTTGTAAATCAGAAAGAAGAAAGCTGCAAAAACTAAGAGAATAGCTAAGAACAGAACTTTGTATCTAGCTCTTAAATGACGTTTCTTCGGCTTTTTGACTGGAGCTTTTAAAACAGGGGCCTCTCTCTTCACATCAGCCGTAGCTTTAGGAGCCACTGCTTCTGCGACAGGACTTGGAGCTGATTGAGGAATTGGAGGAACTTTTGGCAAAGTTTTAGTATCTGCCTTTGCCCCATCATCAAAGACCAGTTTCTTTTCATTTCGACGGTCATAAGATAAGCTACTGGACAAATCAACATACATCTCTGCAACGGATTGATAGCGATCACTCAGCTTTTTAGCCGTTGCCTTAATGACCACATTTTCCAAGGCCTGAGGAACATTCGGATTTTCTGCGATTATTGAAGGCAGGGGCTTTTGGAAATGCTGCAAAGCAATCGTCACAGCACTATCTCCATCATAAGGGATATGCCCTGTCAGCATCTCATAGAAAATAATCCCCATGGCATAAATATCGCTCTGAACAGTGGCTTTGGAGCCCCGTGCCTGCTCTGGCGAGAGATAATGCACCGAGCCCAGCATCGAATTGGTCTGGGTTAGGCTGGTCTCTGCGAAAGCCACGGCAATTCCAAAGTCTGTTACCTTAGCATCGCCATCTGGTGTCAAGAGGACATTTTGTGGTTTCAGATCACGGTGGACAATCCCGCGTGTATGCGCCAGGCGCATAGCCAGTAGGATTTGCCCCATGATTCTGACTGCTTCTTCGTTTGAAAGTGGAGAATTTTCTTTGATGTAGCGTTTGAGGTCAAGCCCAGACACATATTCCATGGCCAGATATTGCTGACCATCTTCTTCTCCAATATCGGAAATCCGGACAATGTAAGGATGATCCAAGTCCGCCATTGCTTTGGCTTCTCTTTGGAAGCGGGCAACTGCAATAGGATCTGTCTGATAATTGGTTCTAAGAACCTTTACAGCAACTTCCTCACCATCAAGTATCAGATCTCGCGCCAGATAGACATCTGCCATGCCTCCACGGCCAATCTGTTTGATGATTTTATATCGCCCGGCAAAGATCTTGCCGATTTGAATCATTCCTGTTCCTCCTTGTCAAAACGAACCAGAGCAACTGTGATATTATCCAGCCCTCCAGCATTGTTGGCAAAGCGAATTAAGGTTTCAGTTTTTTCAGATAGGCTGATATCGCTGGTGACAATATCATAAATTTCGCTGTCTGAAATCATATTAGTCAGACCGTCACTATTGAGCAGAAGGTAATCACCAGCTTCTAATGTGATCATGCCGTAATCAGGCTGCACTTCGTCTTTTTGACCGATAGATTGAGTGATAATATTCTTCTGCGGATGGCGTTCTGCCTCTTCTTGTGTAATCTGTCCAGCCTTGAGCAAAGCATTAACAAGTGAATGGTCACTGGTTAATTGGCTATATTCCTCACCGCGAATCAAGCCAATTCGAGAATCACCAATATGAGCATAGATAGCTTGATTATCAATAATGGCTAAGGCTTCTAGCGTCGTGCCCATACCCTTGTATTCCTCGTCCTGACCAAATTGGTGGATGCGCTGATTTTCTTGTTCCAAATGCTCTGCAAACCATTCACGGACTTGGTTCACTGAGTCAATCTGAGTATCAACCCATGCAGCACCCAGGTCTGTTACAGCCATTTCGCTGGCAATGTTACCAGCTCTGTGGCCACCCATACCATCGGCCAAGATAATCATGGTCTTGCCAGCCCGATTTACAAAAAGATTGGCATAATCTTGATTATTTGTCCGCTTTTGACCAACATCTGTTAATATTGAAATTTCCATACTGTCAGTTTCCTCCTCTTAGTCCGATATCTTCCTAAATTGACTGATAAAAAATCCATCGCTTCCGTATAATTCCGGCGTAATCAAGATACAGCCGTCTTTCACGATATCTTCTCTTTCATGTTCTAGTCTAACTTGCTCAAAGTTTGGATGCCTTTCTAAGAATTTCTTAACCACTTCAAAATTCTCTGCAGACACAATCGTGCAAGTACTATAAGTTATTATACCACCTTTACATAGACTTTGACAAACGCTGTCTAATATATCCAGCTGAATTTTTTGTAAATTTTCAAAATCGGCGTTTTCCTTATTGTACTTAATGTCTGGTTTGCGGCGAATTAAGCCGATGCCAGAGCAGGGAGCGTCCACTAGGATTTTATCAAAAGCATTTGGACCAAAAGTCTCAAATACCTTGGTCGCATCCAGTTTTTTAGTGGTAATTTTATCTGCCAAGCCTAGACGTTCCGCATTTTGCCGAATCAAGTTCAGCTTGTGATCGTAAAGATCTAAGGCTGTAATCTGACCACTCGTCAAATAGGAAGCCATGTGCACAGCCTTGCCACCCGGCGCACTGCAAGCATCCAAAATCTGCTCATGCCCTTCAATCTGCAAGGTCGGAGCAACCAGCTGGCTAGACTCGTCTTGAATAGTAATCAAACCTTTTTCAAAGAACTCATGACCAGCAAAATGGCCTTGCTTCTTGACCAAAGCTGAAGAAGCCAAGAGCGAATCGTCCGCACCCAAAACCGCTTTAACTTCTTCCTTTCGAGCCAAATCCGTCACTCGGATGCTGGCCTTGTTGCGCTCAAAGAGACTAGCAAAGATAGCTTCCGCGCGTTCTTCCCCGTATTCGTCAATCAACACCTTGACCAGCCAGACTGGTAGAGAATACTGGACTGAGTAGCGCTTATTCTTGCGGTTTATACTGGTCGGATCGGCTGCGCCTTCCCGCTCGATCTTCCGCAGAATCGCATTGACATATTTTTCACTGCCACGCTTGCGGCCTTTGGCAATCTCAACAGCTTCATTGACGACAGCATGCTGGGGGATTTTATCCAGATAGAGCATCTGATAGAGGCTGAGCTCAAGCAGGATGTAAAGCCAAGCATCCAGCTTGTCTCTATCCTCCACAAAATGAGCCAATTGCCATTCCAGACTAATTTTGCGAGCGACCGTCCCGTAGACCAGCTCCGTAACCAAGCTTTTATCAGCTGAACTGAGGGCACTCTGTTTCAGAGCCTTATTGAGGGCAATATTGGAATAAGCTCCCTCTTCAAAGACTTCTTCCAGAATTTCCAGAGCAAGCTCGCGGGCTCTTTTTTGCTTACTTTCCAAATTCATCACCTACCGCTAAGTTCCGGCCCAGACCGTTAAGAAAGTCCTTGATGTCCATCTTGGGCTTGCCGAATGGCTGCACCGTCTTTAGAGAAAGAGCTCCCTCCCCCGCTGCGACCACTAATTCTTTCTTGCTGATTGTCAAGATTTCACCTGGACGACCGCTGCCTTCCACTTGGCTAACTTCATAAATCTTGAAGCGCTGGCCAGCTAGCAGGGTATGGGCTACCGGCCAAGGATTCATGCCCCGAACCTGATTGAAAATCTGACGACTGGTCTTTGTCCAATCAATCCGCTCTTGCTCTGGGCTGATATTCGGTGAAAAAGTCACCAGCTCTGGATTTTGAGGCTGAACTTGAATCTCTCCCGCTACATAGGCTGGCAAGACTTCTAAAAGAAGATCGCGACCAATCACAGCTAGTTTTTCAAAGAGAGTTCCCACGTTATCAGACTCTTCAATAGCTGTCGCTCGACTGGCAATCATATCACCAGCGTCCATCTCCTTGACCATTTCCATAATGGTCACACCTGCTTCTTGGTCACCATTTATTAAGGCATAATGAATAGGCGCTCCTCCACGGTATTTTGGCAAGAGAGACGCATGGACATTCACTGCGAAGTTAACACTGTCCAGCAAACGGCTAGGCAGAAATTGGCCAAAGGCTGCTGTCACGATTCCGTCAGCGCCCAAGTTCATCATCTCTTCCAACTCAGCGCTTTTAGCTAACTTTTCTGGTTGATAAACTGGCAAGCCATTAGCTAAAGCCACTTCCTTGACCGGTGTCATGCGGATTTCCTTCTTGCGGCCCACCGCTCGGTCTGGTTGAGTGACCACTGCTAAAATTTCATATTGTTCGCTTTCCAGCAGGCCTTTTAAGACCGTTGCTGAAAAGTCAGGCGTTCCCATAAAAATTAATTTCACTGTCATTTCCTCAAATCTGTCGCAGGATCCTGTCCCCTACGACTATTTTTCTTTCTATTATATCAAAAAAGCGAGCAAAGCTGATAGCTCTCGCTCACTTTTGCCATCAGATAAAATTCTGGGGTTCATTATCAATACTGAGCCGCAGGTCCTTGTTTTCCGCTTGCTGCGTTAGTTCCAAGACCTGATTGAGCGTAGTTTGTAGGTCATCCTCAAAGCGATACTTCAGTAAAATCTGATAGTGGTAGAGATTGTGGGTTCGAGCAATGGGTTTGGGTGTGGGACCCAAAATTTGCACCTTGTCCGACAGGCCACTCCGTAAAATATCCATGACCTGATAAGATTTCTTGACTACCGTTTCCTCATCCTTGTGTGATAGGGTCAGCCCGACTGTATAGTAATAAGGCGGATAGCCCAACTGCCGACGAATTCCCATTTCATAGGCGTAGAAGCCTTCGTAATCCTGCTTTCTAGCAAAGTCAATGGCATAGTGATGCGGGTTGTAAGACTGGATAAAGACTTGCCCAGCTTTTTCAGCCCGACCTGCCCGACCTGCTACCTGAGTCAGCAGCTGAAAGGTTCGTTCTGAAGAGCGAAAATCTGGCAAATTCAACGCTGTGTCTGCATTAAGGACACCGACCAAGGTCACATTAGGGAAATCCAAGCCCTTGGCAATCATCTGAGTTCCCAGCAGAATGTCTGCCTGTCCCTGACCAAAAGCCTCTAGGATTTCTTCGTGACTGCCTTTCTTACGAGTCGTATCCACATCCATCCGCAGAATACGAGCTTCTGGAAAGAGAGTCGCCAGCTCATCATAGGCTTTCTGCGTTCCTGTACCATAGTAGCGAATGCTGCGACTGGCACAATTAGGACAGGTTGGTGGAATTTCTTTGGTAAAGCCACAGTAGTGGCAGTTCATGGTTTTGGTATCCATATGTAGGGTCAGAGAAATATCACAGTTGGGACAGGTGTCCACCGTGCCGCATTCCCGACACATGACAAAGCTGGAATAACCTCGCCTGTTGAGCATGAGAACCGTCTGCTCACCCTTATTCAGACGATCCTGAATAGCTTCTAGCAGGACTGGAGTGAAATTACTAGCTTCATTTTGCCCGATATAATCTCGGAAGTCCACCACTTGAACCTGAGGAATCTGCGCCAGCGGATTAGCCCGCTTGGTCAGCTGCAAAAAGTCATAAACGCCACGGCTGGCTCTGGCCCTGCTCTCCAAACTCGGAGTCGCCGAACCCAGCACCAAGACAGCTTGATTGTAACGAGCTCGCAAAAGAGCCACCTCTCTGGCATGGTAGCGAGGATTGGAATCCTGCTTGTAGGAGGACTCATGCTCCTCATCAATGATGATAGCTCCGATATTTGTCAGCGGAGCAAAGATGGCTGAACGCGCACCAACAACGACCTGAGCCTCTCCCCGCTCCACCTTGCGCCATTCATCGTACTTCTCACCGTCAGATAGGCCTGAATGCAAAATAGCCACCTTGTCGCCAAAGCGCGAGATAAAACGGTCGGTCACCTGAGGAGTCAAAGAAATTTCCGGAACCAGCATAATCGCGGTCTTTCCTTGGATTAGAGCCTCCTCAATCACCTTGAGATAAACTTCGGTCTTGCCACTCCCCGTCACTCCTTCTAGCAAAACAGGCTGAGCGTCAGCTTGGCCGATTTTTTCACAAATCGCAGCGACCGCGGCTGCCTGCTCCTCATTGAGAACCAGCTTTTTATCCTGTCGCTCCTTTTGGAAATGCGCTGCAGACCGGCTGACCTCTCTCTCCTCTGTATGAAGAAGCTCCTTTTCTAAGAAAATGTTGACTACTGCAGGTGAAAAGAGTTTGCGTAAGTCTTTGAGAAGACCTAATTGCGGATTCTCCAGCAGAAATGTCTGAAGCTCCTGCTGCTTTTTCGCTCGGGCAGAAGGCAGAAACTGAGCCAATTGCTCTCTATCAACTTGATACCAGGTTTCTGTCTTGATATGCTTACGGTCCGTCGCTTGGTATTCCAAGCGAATCTTACCAGCCTGAGTCAACCGCATGAGCTTAGACTGACTTTTCTTGTCCAAATCAGAAAAACGAAGACTAGCTTCCTGACCAAAAATGGCCTGCCGCTCCTCAGCTGAAAGCTGCTCCGTTGGATAAAGCAACTTGTCATAGCTGGAATTAAGAAGACTTGGTAACATAGCCTTCAGGATGGAAATTTTATAGGAAAAGACAGACTGGCGCAACTGGTAAGCCAACCAGAGCTGCTCGGCATTGAGAACCGGCCTAAAGTCCAGAACTTCTGCAATATCTTTCAATTCTCCGATATGCCCCGCCAAATCTTCAGCTTTCTCATCAGACAAGCCAACAATCAGCCCCTGAATCAATCGACCGCCCTTACCAAAAGGCACATGCACCCGCATCCCAGCTTGTAGCATCCCAGAAAACTCCTCTGGAACCGCATAGCTGTATGGTTTATCCGTCTGCATCAGAGGAACATCGACAATAATCTTGGCAATTTTCACACTCTCACCCCGCTTTCCCTAAACGCCATATTCATAGAAAAAAATAAGATTGAGTAGCCCCAACCTTAAATTTTCTCACCCTCTTCTTTTTCTTTGGCAATTTGTTCTTTGATCTTGCGCTCTTCTTCTTCTTTGCGCAGGCGTTCTTCTTCCGCACGTCGGCGAACTGCTTCGCGTTTTCCTTCTGGATCTGGGTGAATCACAACATTACCAGATTCAATTTCTTCCAAAGCACGTAGCGTTGACTTCACTGACTTGAAGTCCTGAGTTGGCTTAGCGCCAGCTTCTAGCTCATGGGCACGCTTAGCTTCTAAGATAACCAAAGAATATTTTGACGGTACCTTGTCCAACAAGGTGTCAATAGACGGTTTTAACATCATAATTATTTACCTAATTTCTAACTTTATTGACGGACGACTGCTTCATCCTTAGGAAGCATGTCTTGATAGTGACCGATGACACGGTCCACACGAAAATGCTCGGCTTCAATCACACGTTTCACACGTTCAGCTGCCAAAGGTACTTGGTCATTGACAACAGCATAGTCATACTCACGCATCAAGGCAATTTCTTCTTTTGCTTTCTCAATCCGCTGAGCAATAACGTCTGCACTGTCTGTACCACGGCCAACCAAACGGTCTTTCAGCTCTTCCAAGTCTGGCGGAGTCAGAAAGATAAACACAGCATCGGGCACTTTTTTCTTGACTTGGAGTGCTCCTTGGACTTCGATTTCCAAGAAAACATCTATCCCCTTATCCAAGGTCTCGTTGACATAAGTGAGCGGAGTCCCGTAATAATTGCCGACATACTCTGCATACTCGAGCATCTGCCCTTGACGGATCAACTCCTCAAACTCTTCACGAGTGCGAAAGAAATAATCAACACCATCAACTTCTCCAGGACGCTGCGGACGAGTCGTCATAGATACAGAATACTGAAACTGATTGTCCGTACTCTCAAAAATTTCCCGTCTTACTGTTCCTTTTCCAACGCCTGAGGGGCCAGAAAAGACAATTAACAAGCCTCGTTCTGCCATCATATCTCCTTCACAATCTTTCTATCTAGTGTAACAAAATTGCGCTTATATTTCAAGAAGATTCACAGAGATTTCCTTGATAATCCTCCTGAATCCTGCTAGATTTCAGACACTTTTATTCATCAAATAAACCTTGAAGGCTGGCAAAAGGACTGTTGGCTTCTTTCTTTTCCATTTGCTGCTTTTGATAGTCTTCCTCCGTCAGCACCTGCCAGTCAATTCCCATAGGCATGGTCTCGCCGGCTTCCTCTGCAGGAGTCAAAACTTTCAGCGGAATATGAAGTAAAATATTGTCCGCCACACTGGCTGCCAAATCGATCGTATCCCCCTCAAATGGCAGAACCAAATCATCTTCCAGCAAATCTTTTTGCACAGAGCCATCTTCGACGGAAGCAAAGACTTCATGAACCGTATAAGCTTCCTCCCTATCAACTGGAGCCATACTGCGACTAGAAGCCAGGGTAATCTGGTAGGTCAAGGTGTAATCCAAAAAATAAAGCCCATTTTCATACTGAGCCTGACCTCTAGCCACGATCTTCTGGATATCTAGCACTTCACGATTACGTTCTTTTAGCTCTTGCGCCAAATCAAATTCTTGGTCAAACTGCAAGCCGCCAGCATTCTTCTTAATTTCTTGAATATTTAACATTTCAGCCTCGTTTTACATTATTTCTTTCTTCATTATACCATTTTCTCGACCAAATACCTATACCCCAAACAGCCAATGAGACAAGAAAAAGAAAATCTCTCAGCCACTTAGACTGAGAGAAAATATGCTGCTTCCTAAAAAGCTTTGTTTATTTTCGGAATTTGAACTGGCTGTAAAGACCAAAGACGATGATCCAAACAGCTGATCCGATTGCTCCCACTACCGTTGACTTTTGTAAGAAAAGAGTAACAAAGACAAAGGCAAAGAAGAGCATGGTCAAAGGATTGAGAAACTTGTAAGCTGGCATAAGGTAACCATCTGCCATAAAATCTGGTGACTTACGATATTTGAGGTGGGCCAGCATGGTCAAACCATAGATGGCGATGTAGACACCAGACGAGGAAGCCGTAATCAGAGCAAAGGAATCTGATACTCCCGGCAGAATCTTGATGAAGGCCGCAAAGGCAATGACAGCCGCCGAAGTCAAAATCGCATTCTGCGGAACGTTTTGCCGAGACAGCTTCCCAGCTCCTATTGCCTCAAGAAAAGGATTTGGCGTATCATGGGCAATCTGATACAAATGGCGACCCGTTGAGTAAAGGGTCGAGTTCAGTGCGGAGGCCGCTGAGGTCAGAACCACGAAGTTAATCAAGGCTGCCGCCCATTTGAGCCCAGCTAACTTAAAAACGATAACAAAGGGAGAGTCAGCCGTTGCTAGTTTTTCCCAAGGAATGATAGCCATAATGGCAAGGAGAGAACCCCCGTAAAATAAGACAATCCGCAAAGGAATTTCTTTGATGGCCTTTGGCAAGACCGCCCGTGGATTAGCCGTTTCAGAAGTGGTAATCCCGATAAATTCAATGGCCTGATAGGCAAAGAAGACCATCTGGAAAGCCATGACAAAACTTACAAAGCCATTAGGGAAAAGCTGAAAACCTCGGCCAATATTCCCAAGACTAGCTACTCCGTGAGGCGTTTTAAAGCCTGTCAATACCATAAAGACAGCCGTTGCAATCAAAGCAATGATGGCTACAATCTTTATCATCGCAAACCAAAATTCGACCTCGCCGAAGACTCGAACCGCTATCAGATTGACCAAGCTAAGAAGGGCTAGAAAGACAAGCTGAATCATCCAAGCTGGCCAGTCAGGAAACCAGTACTGCACATACTGGGCAACAGCCGTAATCTCAGCCATTCCGATAAAAATCAGAGAAATCCAGTAGGACCAACCAGAAAAATACCCCCAGCCAGTTCCCAAATATTTGGTAATAAAGTTGATAAAGGTATGCTGGTCAGGGTCGTAGTAAAGCATTTCCCCAATCGCCCGCATCATCAGATACATGAAAAGGCCCGTCAGCATGTAAATCAAGATGATAGACGGACCAGTCAGACTAATCGAGCGCCCCGCCCCCAAGAAAAGACCCGTGCCGATGGTTCCAGCAATGGCTATAATCTGAACATGCCGATTTTGTAAGCCGCGTTCCATCCCATTCTTTTCTGTTTTTTCATTATTTTTCAATTCATTTTCACTCATTCGATCATTTCCTTTCGCAAATCGCTTTATTGTATCATAATTCAGACAATTCTGCTAGAAATTCTTTTATTTTTATCTATAAAAGTTAGAAAAAATTTTCATTTATTAAACAATGGTCAACTTCTCTAGTCTCCAGCCCACACCCTTAAAATCGTCTTCCCTCTTTTAGATTTGACTGCCAAAGGAATTTAAAAATCAGCAAATCCCTACTTCAAACTCCAACCACCGTCGATTTTGATAATCTCGCCCTGCATAGCAGCTGCCTTACCACTGGCTAGAAAGAGGCTGACATCAGCCACTTCCTGAGGATCCAGCCAGCGCTTGATCGGCGTTTCCTCAGCAACCCAGTCTGCCAGCCCGCCTGGCTCAAAATCCGCAGCAGTCATGGCTGTCTTGACAGCGCCTGGTGCCAGGCCAAAGACTTGGATATTTTGATCCGCATAGTCCAGGGCTATCTGCTTGGTCAGACCAGCCAGAGCATGCTTAGAGGCTGTATAGGTAGCACCACCGCCACCAGCCAAAAAGCTAGCAATCGAGCACATATTAATGATGATTCCAGACTTTTTTTCCAGCATTTTCTGCAGGTAAAAGCGGGTGATTTTCATGGTAGCGGTCAGATTGAGAGCAAAAATCTGCTCCCAGTCCTCGTCACTGGTCTCGTGCAAGGGACGATAATCGTCCAAAATACCGGCCGTATTACAGAGAATGTCCACCTCAGGCAAGCTAGTGAAAAGTGGTGTCAAATCCTCCGTCAAATCCATTTTAAAAAAACGTAGTTCATTTAGAAACCTCGGATTTTCAGCCTTGTCCACCCCATAAACCCGGTAGCCATTTTCCAAAAAGGTCAGAGCCTGAGCTCGGCCGATGCCCGAGCTGGCTCCCGTCACCAGTACTGTCTTAGTCATCCACTTCTACCCAATCTGTCGCGAGCACATCACAAGGAGTCGGACTCCACATGGAGAAACCCTCCCCCTCACCTGAAACATTGATGAGAAAATATGGTGTCACTTCAAGAGCCACCCCATTCTGCTCAATCGTGTCAAAGAGCTGGACGTAGTTTTCCGCCCCGCCCCAGCCTGTACGAACATATTTTTTCTTGGCCTTAAGGCCTGGTAAAATTTCTTCAAATGTCATGGTTTTCTCCTTTTGTTTATTAGTATTCATTTACAAATTTGCTGTTAGCAGTCATAGCTAAGTTAAGGCTTCTTCTCCATCTCCACAAAGAGGTGAATATCGCCATTGCTTTCCTGCGGAATGCGTCTCACCACTTCAAAGCCCATGTTGAGATAAAGCTGCTGGGCTCGATGATTGAAGTCAGCTACGGATAGCCTTATGACTTGGGGCGCAAAATTTTCCATGATAAAGTCCAGAATTTCCTGCAGAAATGAAGCACCCTGACTCTTTCCGCAATGCTCCGGCTTCATCCCCAAACCAAGCTCCAAAGTTTGCTCTCCTTTCTGCTCCAAACAGAAAAATCCATAGAGCTTCCCCTCTCGCAGGACTTGATAATAACGATCCCCACGCGCTTCAGGGGAAACTATTTCTTCATAATCTTCCAGGTCATTTTTCATATCATAAAAATCATAAGGCGCCTCGTAATGCCAGTCCTTAGCAATTTCCAAAGCATGCCGCTGAGTTAGTGGTTCAATCATCATCTAGTCCTCTTTTCTCTAAAATCCCCAATAAAATCGTTTCTGGTCTGCTTTTTTGCTGCAGCCAAGGCTGCGATAAAATTCATGGGCTGATGAGCGGGAAATGCCTGAATTAATTCGAATCCCTGTGTAGCCTGCTGCTTTTCCCTCTTCACGCAAAGCTTGCATCAGCGCTCTGCCATGTCCCTGCCCTTGAAAATCCTGAGCGACGGCCAAAGCCAAGAGATTGAGCAAGGACGGGAAATAGAGACAGTCGTAGCTAGCCGCATGAGCGTAGCCTATGACCTGACCGTCTTCTTCAACTACCAAAATCAAATGCTGGTCATTCTCTAGCAGCCTCTTCAGTTGAGCCTTCGTCGCTTCCCCATCAAAGTCATAGCCCAGACACTCAGCATTAAGTCGCTGAATGGCTGCGGCGTCACTTAGTTTTACTTTACGAATCATCTGTCACCTCGTTCTATTCTTTATTATAGCAGAAAAGCAGTCTCTTTGACTGCTTTCAATGAACTATTCTCCTATCTGTCCCTTCAACCAAGATTCCGCCTCTTCTAAAAGGCTGATCTGTTAGGACATCGGGCTGAATTGCCTCATTTTCAAAAGCTCATTTCCATCTTTCACTCTTGGAAAACGCAATCATGAGACCAGAACCAGCTAGAACCGCTAAAATGACAAGACAGATATTTTTCAGGGGATAGAGCCAGTCTTTATTTTCCTCATGCCATCTTGACTTCCAAAGGCCAACATAGTCAGCGCCCATATGTTCGGGTTGATTCATCTGAATATTAATCACAATGGCTAGTAAGATAAGGGCAAGTAAAGCAAGCGCAATCAGCCAAACTTTCTTCTTTTTGGTTAGGTTAACATTCTTCATTCTTTTCTCCTTCTACTTTCTGTTTAAAACAACTCTTTACACTACTTTTCTTTCACTTCTATTTCTGAATGACGATAGCCATAGCCAAAGTAAATCAAAATTCCTAAAAGAAGAGCGATTCCAAAGGCCAACCAAGTGTCCCAGGTGTACTGAGTCATAAAGGAAAGGCAGATGACAATGGACAAAATCGGAGTTAGAGGCACCAGCGGAGTTTTAAACTCTCCTGCCTTGGGCTGCCCCTTTTCCTTGCGCAACTTCAAAATGGCAAAGGCCAGCATAATCAGATAAGCCAGAGTACAGATGTTGAGGAAAGAAGCGATGCTGGCAAGAGGGAAGATACCCGCACAGATAGCCGAGGCAATCCCCACCAAGACAGTAGCATTTTGAGGCACGCGGCTAGTAGCAGTCAATTCCTTGAAAGACCGCGGTAAAAGTCCATCACGCGCTATGCTGTAAATCATCCGAGACAAGGCATAGGTCATGGAGATACAGACCGTGATCAGGGTCAAAATAGCGACGATAGAGACATAATTAGCCGCCCAATCCAGCCCAATACTGCGAAGGGAGAAGGCTACTGCATCTGGGACATTTAGCTTGGTGTAGTGGACCAAGCCTGTCAAGACCAAGGTTACCAAGATATAGAGAATGGTCACGATACCAAGAGAAAGGACAATTCCGCGCGGCACATTTTTTTGTGGCTCTTTAATCTCATCCACAGACATGGAAATCGACTCAAAGCCTAGAAAAGCAAAGAACATCAGAGAAGCTCCAGCCATAATCCCCGTCTGTCCGCCATAGATCTGACCAAAGCCGAAAGGTGCAAAGTTGGACCAATTCTCAGGTCGGAGATGGAAAAGCCCAACGAGAATAAAGAGAGCCAAGGCTGAGAATTTGAGGACAACCAAGGCTGAATTAAAGCGCAGGGCTGCTTTTGAGTTTAGAAGTACCACGCCTGTCACAAAGACCAAAACCAGAATAGGTAACAAATCCACATAAGTCCCTGCTTTTGGATTGAATGTGCCATTCAAGGCTGTCGGTAGCTGGATATGAAAGCCGCTCAAAAGCCCTTTCAAGTAAGAAGCCCAGCCAGAAGCTACACCTGATATAGCTGTCATAAATTCCATGATGGTCAGCCAACCAGCCAGCCAAGCCGGAAATTCTCCTAAAACAGCGTAAATATAGCTGTAAGCTCCGCCATTAGCCGGAACTCGAGAGGCAAACTCCGCATAAAATAGGGCAGAGATACTGACACATAGGGCAGAAATCACAATCGACACAATCAGAGCTGGACCAGCATAAGTCGCTGCACCAATTCCCGTAACCGTGAAAATCCCTGTACCAACCATGGCCCCGATTCCCAAAAGAATCAAATCCATCAGTTTCAGATGCCGCCGCATTCCCGTCCTGTTTTTACTGGCATCTTTTTTTCGAAAAATATTCATAGCAATCTCCCTCCAAAGCATAGATGGTTTATTATATCATAGATTGTTGGATTTACCAAAGTCTCATTTTATCTGCCCCTTTTTCATCAGGCAAAGAAAAGCAAAATAAAAAGCTGGGAAAACCCAACTTCTTACATAGAAACAATTTTACGATAACTGCGGGAAGTAATCATGAAGACGATCACATAACTGATAAAGAAGATCGCACAGACACCTAGCGTCACAGCCAGCATGAGAACTGAATTAAGAACACCGAGGGCAGACAGGATCAAGCTCAGCATATGATAGGCAAAGGTCAGATGGATAAAGGCAAAGGCCAGCGGCAGGAAGAAAACAATCAAGATCTGTTTCCGAATGGTTTGTCTGATTTGCTTCTCATCCAGACCAACCTTTTGTAGAATCACAAAGCGATCCCGATCCTCGTACCCTTCTGAAATCTGCTTGTAGTAGATGATGAGGATGGTTCCCAGCATAAAGACAATTGACAGGAAGATGCCGATGAAGAACATGCCACCCAGCATGCCTTTGATTTCTTGCTTATCAAAAGCTGTTACCGAACCATAGACCGCCTGATTTTCAGGCAAGGTCTGATTAAACTGCTGCAATTTTTCTTGGTAAGCATCCCTCAGATTGCTCTGTTCTTCTGCTGATAACTTTGTATCAAGCCAGCCATAATAATTAAGGTTCACAGCGTATTTGTCCATCAGTGTAGAGAATATTTGGTCAGGATTTTTAAGAACCATGTAGATTTTCTCTGGAACGATCATGTTCATCTGATCAGGTAAATGACCAAAGATAAAGTCTTCTTTGAGTTCTTCCTTGATTTTAAAGGTCTGACCAGCCAGCTGCAAGTCTTGCTTGGAATCTAACTTCACACCTTGCTGGTAGAGTGCCACTTCATCATCTCCAAGATCAAGAGTTTTCCCCGTCATACTCTGATAATCCGCTTCTGAAATAGCCAAAATATACGTTTTCGGTGTGACAAATTTTTGAGCAGCAGCGTTGATATCAAGCTGGTTGCCAGCACGACTTGTCACTCCCATCGTATAGTATGGATAGACACCTTTCTTTGTGACTGGTAACTGCTGCTCATTCACAAACTCTGTCAGCACTTGGTCCATCTGCTCACCTGTGGTTCCTTTTCCTTGAATGCTAAAATCATGAGGAAACATAGCTTTCTGCATGTAGTCACCACCGGCATAGATATTAGCCCCGCCAGATAAGGTCACCAAGACCATGGTTGATAGGATAGCAATTGTCGCAAGACCCACCGCATTTTTCTTCATGCGGAAAATCAGGTTGGAAACGGAAATCATATTATTGGGTTGGTAATAATAGGACTTCCTCTTTTTCAAAAATTGCAGAAAGACCGTAATTCCAGCATTAAAGAGCAGGTAGGTTCCCAGAATCACAAAAAGTACCGCGACAAAGAATGTAAAAATTGCTGATAGAGGATTGGTCACTCCTAGTGCAAGAAAGTAACCATAAGCCAAGGCTGCAAGCCCAAGTAGTGTCTGCAGGAATAAAAAGCGACTTTTCTTTTCTCCGCTATTCTTTTCTTTGACCAATTGCAGCGCATCAAGCTTTCTCAGGCGCAGACCATTGCTAATCATCAAGCAGAAAAAGACAAAAGCGTAGAAAACAGCAACCGCGATAACGACAGCAAGCTGAAAAGTTGACACCAAGACGACCTTTATCGCCATGATTTTGAGCAAGAGAGCATAGATCAACTGGTCAAATAAGAGCCCAATCCCTAGTCCAAGGATAAGGGTGACTAGACCAAATACTAGTAATTCAATTACCACCATGACAAAGAGGTGGAATTTATTGAGTCCTAGCACACTGTAGAGCCCCAGCTCTTTGGAGCGATTCTTGAAAACAAAGCTATTAGCATAAAAGACGATAATGCTGGTCGTGATGCTGACAATCACCATCCCAAAAGATAGCACCATAGAAACAGCACTTGCACCGGTCATTTTTACTAAATTGGGATTAAAAGTCAGGGAGAAAAAGATATAGGAGATGGCGATAGCCAGACAGGTCGCCAGTGCGAAAGGATAATAAAGCTTACGATTTTTGATTAAGTTAGAAAGCGCAAGCTTACTAGTTAATCTAAGCATGAGCTTCCACCTCACTTGCCATAACTGTCAGAGTATCGGAAATCTCTTGGAACATCTGCCGCTCAGTCTTGTTGCCGCGGAAGATTTGATTGTAGAGAATCCCGTCCTTGATAAAGAGCACCCGCTTGGCCCGACTAGCTGCCGAAGTCGAGTGGGTTACCATGAGAATGGTCTGGCCCCGGTCATTNATATCNTCAAAGACATCNAAGAGAGCTGCCGAGGACTTAGAGTCCAAGGCTCCTGTCGGCTCATCTGCCAGCAAAATCTCAGGCTCGGTGATA
>NZ_RJPS01000010.1 GCF_003943505.1 Streptococcus cristatus | reverse complement strand
CATAAGTTGCACTGTCGCTTGGAGTCCAATCTGTGATTTCCGCTGGAAGAGCCTTACCTGCCGTCTCACTCTCGAAGCGGTAACTTGCTTGGTACTTATTGGCTCTAAATTCCCACTGACCAACAAAGGTAACATCTGCCTGATTGACCACTGCGCCAGCTGGAATATATCTCTTAAAGGTCCAGATACCATCATTCACTGCGTCTGTGTAGGTAGTTTGGATTGGCTGCTTAGCCAAAACTGCAACACTATTTAGATAAGTCTCACTGTCTCTTGGAGTCAAGGCTGTGATAACTACTGGAAGATTCTTCCCAGCAGTCGCACTTTCGAAGCGGTAAGCTGCTCGATACTGGTTTGCCTTAAATTCCCATTTGCCTACAAAATCCACATTAGCCTTGTTGACAACGGTGCTATCTGCGTCGTAACCCTTAAACGTCCATGTACCGTCATTCACGGTATCTGTGTAAGTCGTTTGAGCAGGTTGTTTAGCTGAAACTGCTGCGCCATTCACATAAGTTGTACGATCATTTGGAGATAAGGCCGTGATAGCTGCAGGAAGATCTTTCCCAGCGGTCGCACTTTCGAATCGATAAGCTGCTTGATACTGATTCGCCTTAAACTCCCACTTACCAACGAAAGCTAGATCAGCCTTTTTCACAATCTTACTTTTAGCATCATAACCAACAAAAGTCCAGATACCATCGTTCACATCATCTGTGTAAGTCGTTGTAGTCAACTCTTCTGGTAGAACCTTTTGTGTATTGTAGTAAGTTGAGGTGTCTTTTGGTGTTTTCTTCTGGATAAAGTCAGGTAAAGAAAGTCCAGTCGTCCCACTTTCAAAACGATAGCTTACATGGTGGGGTCTAGGCGTTACTTCCCATATACCAGTATATATCACGCGCTTGCCATCATAAGTCGCATTCTTGTGATCGTATCCCTTGAAGGTCCATACATAATCTTTTTCAGCTTCTTCTACTGATTCTTTAGCCGGTTGTTTGGCTACAATTGTGTCACCAACCTTGTAAGAGGCCTCATCTTTCGGAAGCATGTCCAAGATACTTTGTGGCAATGGGACACCTGCTTTAGATGATTTGAATACATATTCTGGATTAGGAGTGGGGGCCCATCTTCCAACAAAAGTCCGTCTTCCTACTCCAATAATGACTTTTTCTTTATCATATCCTTCGAATCTCCAAGTTACCTTATTTGCTCTATCAACATAAGTCGTTTCACTTGGTTGTTCAGCATCTACTTCTGTAAGAAACAGGCCGCCCATCTTATAATCAGTTGGATTTTTCGGAGTCAGCTTGGTAATGTATGCTGGCAATGCAATATCAGGATTAGTTGACTGGAACTCATAGTCGACACCATTTGGCTCAAAGCTCCACGTTCCAGTTATGGTTTTGACTTTCGTTCCTGCAATAGCTTTTCCATATTTAGCTGTATCAAAACCATGGAAAGTCCAGGTACCAGTTGGAACACTTACTGTAGTTGTCTCAAGTTGAATCACATCTTTGTAATCGTCCGCTTGAGCTACAAATTCACTAGCAGCTGGAAGCATTGAGCGAATCTTATTGGGCAGAGGATAGATCGGAGTTGAGTTCTTAAATTTGTATTCTACTCTGTAAGTAGTATCAGCCTGTTTTGCAGAATCCTCAGGCAATTTTCCTTTAGAGGAAGTGTCTCCAGACTCTGCTTCTTTTGAAGGAATCTTATCCTTTCCCAAGATGACTTTTGAATTTTTATTACGAAGTCCAGAATTAACGAAGGTTACCAGATTTCGGTAAACTTTATCAATTTCTTCTTGCTTTGTCGCAGTTTGAAGTAGGCTATCAGCCGCTGTCATCAAGTCATTAAGGATTTCTAAACTCTCATCTGTTTTCCTTGAAAAATCCTTGTTGCGCAACTCTTTGAGATAATTCTCTAAAGCACTCTTCTTCAGACTAACGTTTGCAGAGGGCAGCTGGACTGCTCCTTCTGTGGATGGCTGAACCGTTTCAGCAACTGGTTGAGAATTTCTAAGAGCAGTTGAATCTGTCACTTGACTCGTCTCTGTCACAGTAGGGGTAGCAGATTTTATGATGGCTTGATTGTCTTCTTTAGTCTCTGCTTGTACTGACGCAGAAGCCATCGCTGAAGTTGTCTCTTTATTCTCTATTTTTGTTGCTTCAGACGCTCCTTCTGAGGCTTGATTATCTGACTTATTTCCCACTTGTGCTGTAGATTCGAGCTCATCTGCGTGAACTGTTTGGTCCACTCCAATCGCATTGGGTGCAAACAAAAATCCAATCGCAAGGGACACAGTAGCAACTGATAATTTGCGGATCGAATATTTTATCTTTCTATCCTGAAAAGACATCCTTTCCTCCTCTTTTACTTTCTTGGCAACTATTATAGCATAAATAGCGATAATTGCATATTAGGAGAGCCTATTCTTCGCATTTTTGGTTTCCTATGAAATAAATAATCATCATAAGTAAAAATAGGTATTGACTATACTTCTATCTTCATTTACTTTCTGTTAGGTACAAAAAAAGATTGAAAAAGCACTAAAAGGGCTTCTTCAATCTTCTTGATTTCTCTATCGAGACGCTAGCAGTCAAATATTCTATTTGTCCTCCGCAGCAAAACCGTCATTTCTAATCGCATACTGCTCTATGATACCATTATGACCAAAGAGAATGCCGTGGAGGACTCCGCCATAAACAGCTCCGCCATCCATACCAATCTTGCCATCCTCAGTCATCCATAGTTGATCTGTTCCTGGCGCCTCATGCAAGAGGTAAAATGTCGGTGTATGACCAAAGACGATCCTTTTGCCAGTCTGATTGCTGCCTTCATGAAAAGGCGCGCGAATCCAAACCTTTTGATAATCACTGGTCTCCCGCCAGTCTTTGAGCTCCAAATCTAGGCCAGCATGGACAAAAATGTAATGATCCGTCTCCAATAGGAAGGGCATCTGGCGAATAAAGGCTACCAAATCGGCTGCCTCCGTCTTGACACCTTCCGCGTCTGCTACTCCATTTACAGGAGCATTGAGTGGTCGGCCTAGAAGCGAATTGATCGTCGTGTCACCGCCGTTGCGTCGGTAGTGGTCATAAGACTTTTCAGGATTGTCCAGCCAGGTCAGAAACATATACTCATGATTGCCAGAAAGACAGATAGCTCCTTTCTGATCCACTAAATCCTTGACCCGCTCCAAAACTGCTCGGCTGTCCTCGCCACGATCGATCAAGTCGCCTAGAAAGACTAGTTGGCTGCAACCGTCCCAATGCTGGAGCAGCTCATCAAGCATACCAGCCTTGCCATGGACATCACCGATTGCAAAATATTTTGTCATAGTCGCCACTTTCTAAAGGAGACTGAAACACTTGTGTCTCAGCCTCGCTTGTTTATTTTTTTAATAATTCTCTAGCCTGCGTCAAAGCAGCCTCCGTCACATCTTCGCCAGCCAGCATCTTAGCAACTTCCTGAACACGCTCGTCAGCCGTCAGCAGGCGCACCGTTGAGACAGTCGAATTCTCATCCGAAATCTTCTCAATAAAGAACTGATAATCGGCAATCGCAATGACCTGCGGAAGATGGGAAATAGCCAAGACTTGACCGTTGGAGCCAATCTTGTAAATCTTCTGAGCAATAGCCTGGGCCACTCGGCCAGAAACGCCCGTATCCACTTCGTCAAAGACAATGCTGGTCTTACCTTCCTTACGAGAAAAGGCAGACTTGATAGCCAACATGAGACGGGAGAGTTCCCCGCCAGACGCAACTTTCACCAAAGGTTTGAAATCCTCGCCCGGATTTGCTGAGATGTAAAACTCTACTTGTTCATTGCCTTCACGGTTGAACTTGCCCTTACTGAACTGCACTTTAAAGCGCGCCTTTTCCATGTAAAGTTCCTGCAACTCCTGCTTGATTTCCGCTTCCAGCTGAGCTGCTAGGCCATGACGAGCCTGACTCAGCTCCTGGGCCAGCTCTACCAGCTCTCTCTCCAAGGCCTTCAGCTCTCGGTCCATATCCTCTGAGGACAAGTTGCTGCCAGTTAAAAGGCTGTATTCTTTGGAAATCTGAGCAAAGTATTCCAGCACATCATCTACTTGGCCACCATATTTACGTGTGATGCTGTTAATCAAGTCTAAGCGACTCTCCACCTGCAGCAGCCGATCTCCGTCAAAGTCCAGTCCATCTAAAATGTCCTCTAGGCGCTTGCTGACATCTTCCAAGACATAATAAGTCTCTGACAAGCTGCCGGAAAGCTCCTTATAGGCTGGATCGTAATCCTCGATAGACTCAAGGTCATTCATCGCTGAGCGAACATTGGCCAGACTGGAAAATTCTTCATTATCCAGCATGGTATAGGCATTGGTCAGCGTATCGGCAATGAGTTTGTGGTTGAGCAAGCGGTCTCGCTCCTGATGTAGAGCAGTGTCTTCACCACTTTTGAGGGCTGCGCTCTCAATCTCCGCCATCTGAAATTCCAGCATCTCAATCCTGGCCTTATGCTCCTGCTGATTTTTCTGCAAAGTCAGAACTTGCTTGCGCAGGCTTCGATAGCGGTCAAAGGTCTCCTGATAGCGGCCTTTGAGATGCAAAAAATCTGCTGTTCCAAACTCATCTAGCATGGCGATATGAAGCTGGGGTCTCATCAGCTCTTCCTGATCGTGCTGACCATGGATATCCACCAAATGCTGGCCGACAGCCTTTAGAACAGACAAATTAACCATCTGGCCATTGATACGGCTGACACTACGGCCGTTTTGCAGAATTTCCCGACGGATAATCAGCTCATCGGTCAGCTCCCAACCCTGCTCCTCAAAAATCTCTCGCAAAGCTCTGCTATTTTCCAGCGAGAAAAGTCCCTCTATCTCAGTCTTGGGCGCTCCATGACGAATAACATCGGTCGTCGCACGGCTGCCCAACATCATGTTCATGGCGTCAATAATAATAGACTTACCGGCTCCGGTTTCCCCGGTCAAAACCGTCATACCTTGCTCAAAATTAAGGGATATCTCCTCAATAATGGCAAAATTTTTAATCGAAATTTCTAATAACATAGGCTTTCCTACCAATTATTGATTTCAGCCGTGACTTTTTGGGCTGCACTTTCACTCACTGCAACGACTAAGATACTGTCATTATCCGCAATGATACTGAAAATTTCCTCAGCAAATTCTTTACTCAGGTGGCGTTTGACCACCGCTGCACTCCCTGGCACCAGATTGAGATTGAGCATATTTCCTAGATTCTGACAGGCCAAAATATTATTTTCTGCTAACTTCAGACTATTGGTCGCTGTTTTGGGAAGCTCATATATATAGGTATTATCTTTAAAAGGGATTTTGACAATCCCTAGCTCCTTGATATCTCGTGAAACCGTTGCCTGTGTCGCTGTAATACCAGACTCCCTGAGATGTGCTACAATTTCCTCTTGGGTGCCAATCTCAAACTCGCTGACAAATCGTCTGATTTTCTCTAATCTATCCTTCTTCTTCATCTTTAAATTCCTTGTGAGCCGCCTCTACGATAGCGACTAAGTCTTTCTCCAAGTCATTTTTCGGCTGCTCGCTTTTCTCCAGAAAGGCTAAAAATTCAACATTACCATGCCCACCCTGAATCGGAGAAAAATCTAAACCTTTGACTGAAAAACCTGCTTCCAGCATAAAGGCTGTCACGGTTTCCAGAACCGCCAAATGAACTTTCTTGTCCTTGATAATTCCCTTCTTGCCAATCTGCTCGCGGCCAGCCTCGAACTGAGGCTTGATCAAGGCCACGACCTGACCTCCCTCCTCTAAAATATGATAGAGGGCCGGCAAAATCAGGCTGAGCGTGATAAAGCTGACATCAATGCTGGCAAAGCTGGGACGGAAGTCGAAATCAGCTGGCTCGGCATAGCGAAAATTGAACTGCTCCATGCTGACGACCCGTTCATCTTGGCGAAGTTTCCAGGCTAACTGGTTGGTGCCGACATCAACAGCATAGACTAGTCGTGCTCCCGCCTGCAACATGACATCGGTAAATCCTCCAGTCGAAGCTCCGATATCCAAGGCTACTCGGTCTGCCACCGAAAGGCCAAACACTTGCAAAGCCTTTTCTAATTTTAGGCCGCCCCGACTGACATACTTGAGCTTTTCTCCCTTGAGCTTGAGCTCTGTTGTATCATCGATTTTTTCACCCGGTTTATCAAAGCGCTCTCCATTAGCAAGTGCCACGACTAGGCCTGCCATCACTCCACGCTTGGCCTGCTCTCGGGTCTCAAAGAGTCCTTGTCGATAGGCCAATACATCCACTCTCTCCTTAGCCATCCAGTCTCAAACTTTCTATTATTTTTTGAATTTCTTTAGCTGAAAAATCACTCTCTGCTTCTAGTTGCTCCAATAGACTTTTCGCTTGTTCTAGCGTTTCATCGAAAAAGGCTCTGGCTCCATCCAAACCTAGTAAGGCTGGATAGGTCGATTTCTCAGCTACCAAATCCTTCTGCGGTGTCTTACCGATCTGCTCAAAACTAGCTGTCACATCTAAAATATCATCCCGTACCTGAAAAGCTAAGCCCAAGAGTTCTCCCACTTGACGGAGCTTCCCTAGGACGGATTGACCAGTCTGAGCAATGATTCCCGCTGCTACAAAAGGATAGGCCAAGAGCTTGCCTGTCTTATTGGCGTGAATGGTCTGGAGCTGGTCCATGGTCAACTTGCGACCTTCGCCTTGCATATCCAAGACTTGTCCAGCCACCATGCCAAAGGATCCAGCAGCCAGAGACAGCTCTGCTATCAGCTCCACCTTGACCTGACCAGGGAGCTCTACCATTGCCACCAAACCATAAGGATCCAAAAAGAGAGAATCTCCCGCTAAAATGGCCATATCCTCCCCGAATTTCTTGTGGCTGGTCAGACGCCCACGGCGGTAGTCATCATTATCCATAGCTGGCAAATCATCATGGATCAGGCTGCCAGTGTGAATCATCTCCAGAGCTGCCGCCACCTGAAAATGGGCAGGAGTTAATTCCAGACCAAAGCCCTCTAGCAACTCCAAAAGCAAGAGAGGGCGGATCCGCTTACCACCAGCCTCGATAGAATAGAGAATGGTCTCAGTCAAATCCGCTGACACTTCCTTGCTCTGATAAAAATCTTGAATCGTCAGGCCAATTTGCCTGATTTTATGCTCTCTTGTCATGCCATATCCGTTTCCGTGCCATCAGCCTGCATGACCTTGACCAAGGTCTTTTCTGCCTGATCTAGCGTCTTTTGCAAATCTTTAGACAGCTGCATGCCCTTCTGGAATTCAGCGATTGCCTCTTCCAAGGCCACATCCCCATTTTCCAGCTTCTGGACAATAGCTTCCAAATCAGCTAAATTTTCTTCAAATTTCTTGTCTTTTGACATCTTTTACCTCAACTTGGACCTGACCATCCCGCATGAGAATAGTCAGCTGATCCTTCTTCTTGATATCCTGACTGGACTCGATTACTGTTTCATTTTTTTGGACAATAGCGTAGCCCCGCGCCACGATTCGACTGGTGTCCAGCATGAGTAGCGCATCCGATAGCCGCTTGGCTTCAGCCACCTTATGGTCATAGATCACTGCCATATTGCTACGCAACAAGCGTTCTTGCTGGTGAAGCTGCTCCTGATAGCGCTGCACCTGCCGCAGAGGTGACAAAGACTCCAAGCGATGCTGGAGAATCTTGACCTGCTGGACTTCTTCACTATAATATTCGCGAATTTTTTGCTTTAAACGCAGATTAAGCTGGTCTAGCTTTTGCAGATAACCATCATAAAGTCGCTCTGGCTGCCGAAAAATAACAGATGAAGCCAATTTATGCAAGCGTTCTCGCTGGTAAGCCAGTCGATTTGCAGCTGCATTTGACAGACGATTTTGCTGCTGGCTCAAATGCCCCAGAAGATCCAGCTTGGTGACTGGTGTCGCCAATTCAGCTGCTGCTGTGGGAGTTGCTGCTCGTCGGTCTGCCACAAAGTCAGCCAGAGTCGTATCCGTTTCATGCCCCACACTGGAAATGATCGGAATCCGAGACTCAAATATGGCTCGTACGACAATTTCCTCATTAAAAGCCCAAAGATCCTCGATGGACCCGCCGCCCCGACCAATAATCAAAACATCCAAATCTTCTCGATCATTGGCTCGACGGATATTAGCCGCCACCTCGGCGGCAGCTCCCTCTCCCTGAACCTTGGTCGGATAAAGAAGGATATCCACGCCTGGAAAACGGCGACTGACTGTCGTGATAATATCTCGGATAACAGCTCCGCTAGGACTGGTCACCACCCCAATTTTCTTAGGAAACTGAGGCAAGGCTTGTTTAAACTTATCTTGGAAAAGACCTTCTTCTCCCAGTTTTTTCTTGAGCTGCTCAAATTGAACAGCCAAGGCGCCAATGCCGTCTGGCTCAGCCTTTTCAATGACAATCGAATATGACCCACTTGGCTCATAGAGCTGGACACGGCCAATGACATTGACCTTCATGCCCTCTTCTAGTTCAAAACCAAGCTTTTTATAAACACCTGACCAAATATTCGCCTGAATAACTGCCTTCTCATCCTTGAGGGAAAAATACTGGTGATTGGGGCGCTTGCGAAAATTAGAGACCTGACCTGTCAGATAAACCCGCTCCAAATAAGGATCACGGTCAAACTTCATCTTCAGATAACGGGTCAAGGTCGAAACCGATAAATAATCTGGCATGTCGCTCCCTTTCTATTTTCTAGTATTTGCGTAACTTTTATTATACCAAAAAATGGAGGAAGTCAGTGATTCCAAGTTCCTGATTTTCATCATAAAATCACTATCGCTTGGTACTTTCTTTGATAATTTGATACATTTCGATGTGCAACTGTTGCGCAATGAATTCTAAGGTTAGTAAACTAGGAATCGAATCGCCTGCCTCGATCCGAGCAAGCTGTCTGACTGTCAAACGAGTCTCATCTTCACACAGCAATTCCCTTGTCATTTTACGTTGTTCCCTTAATTCTCTAATTTTTTTTCCAATTGCTATCCTTAACTCTGACATAAGACTTTTTGCACTTATCCACTTCTACTAAATTGTATAATATTAACTCTCATACTTTATTATTATTATAGCACAAAAAAGGGTTCTATCATATTAACTTTTTTAATATATATTGAAAAAATAGATCATGTGAAAAAGAAGAAAAATCCTAGTTTTCCCCAGTCACGACAAGATTCCCAAAATCACAAAAAGAGACTCGAATTTTTCCAAGTCTCCCAAGATTTATTGACTCAAATTCTTCATCCAAGTTGGAATTCGTTGACTCAATTCTGTCGGTAATACCACATAAAACTCTTTGGCTAATTCATCCGCAATGGCTGAATGCAAGTAGGTCGCAGCTATCACTCTTTCAAAAAGTGAAACCTGCTGAAATTGACCTGCAAAGCCAGCAATCATCCCTGCCAAGGTATCTCCCATACCACCAGTTGCTTGATGGGGACCACCAATCTGCAGTTGATAAACATCCTTTTCCCCACTCTGAAAAACTCGCGTTCCATTCCTTTTCTGTACGACTAGAGTTCCCTTAGGAAATTGGTTAACAGCCTTTTGGCTAGATTTTTCGTCCTGTGACTCGATGGGCAGACCAGACAAGCTTTCCCATTCTTTCTGATGAGGGGTAAAAATCGTCTGGGACTTTGGAAAAGGCAGAGCTTGCTTGGCAAAAAGCGATATAGCACCCCCATCCATAATCAGGATTTGTTGCTTGTTTACAAGCTGTAAAACCAGCTGCAGCACAGATTTCTCTAAAGAATTTTCAGCTAAACCCGGCCCAATTAAAATAACAGTAGCCTTGCGGATCTGATCCATCAGTCGCTCTTGCTCCCACAAACCAAAGGCCATAGCCTCTGGCAAATGAGCATGGAGGGCAGAAATATTTTCCCGTTCAGTTGCAACTGTCACCAAACCAGCTCCGCTCCTTACTGCGGCCAAAGCAGCCATGATAATAGCTCCGCCATAGGGATAGGTCCCACCAATCAAGAGCAGGCGACCATAGTCACCTTTATGGCTGTCTGGCGATCGATTTATAATAACCTTTTTCAAAAGCCTGTCACTGACTAGTTTCATATTTGAACCTCTATAATTATTTAAATGTTTTCAAAAACCAATATTACCCGCTCAAGCACATCAAGCAAAGAAATTTGACTGCCATTTTCTATCCCTCATAAGCATATCTTTATTGAATTCTAGTTGCGTAAGAGAACAGTGTTGAGCCCAACAAAAAGCATTATCTTTCTTCACTTCACAATCAAAAGCTAAAATTACTCTCCACCTCACCAGTTATCGCCAATAAGTATATCCTATACTTTGACAATTTTTTCCGAAATTTCCAATCTTTATTTCGACCCGAGCAATTTTTCTTCTCCCATATTTTACCATATTTTCGCTTGATGTTTAAAATGAAGAAATAGATTCAGAGAAAGGACCATGTGGAACTGTTACATTGCTTACTACCACAGCACTTAATAAATGGAAACTTCCACCAAAGAAAACTATACCACGATACTCTAGCCTCATCTAAAAAAGACCCAGCGGATTTTAAAAAACATGTAGTTGCCAATGCAACTCTTTGCTTGTAACCAAAAACAGCTATCGGATCATCCAAACAAACAAATTTATCTTGAAAACAAAAAAAGGTCCATTGGACCTTTTCAAAATGTTAAGTTACTACTGTAACTTTCTATCAACAACCTAAAAATGTCTCCCAGATTGTTTCAGCCACCTAAATATGCTTTGCGGACTTCGTCAGAAGCGAGGAGCTCTTGACCGGTTCCAGACAGAACGATTTTTCCTGTTTCAAGAACATAACCACGGTCTGCGATAGACAGTGCTTTATTGGCATTTTGCTCAATCAAAAGCACAGTTGTACCCTGCTTTTGTATATCTTGAATGATATCAAAGATTTCTTGGATGAAAATTGGAGCCAGCCCCATTGACGGCTCGTCCAAGAGTAAGAGCTTAGGCGTAGACATGAGCGCTCGTCCCATAGCTAACATCTGCTGCTCACCACCTGAAAGGGTTGCAGCATCTTGGTTTTTACGCTCTTCCAAGCGTGGGAAACGAGAGAAGACCTTTTTGAGATTGGCTTGATTTTCTTCACGATTTTTCTTAAGAAAAGCTCCCATTTCAAGGTTTTCTAAGACAGTCAAACCTGGAAAAATATGGCGCCCTTCTGGAACCTGTGAAAGTCCTGCAGCCACAATCTTTTGAGCAGGCACTTTTTGAATTTCATTGCCTAGAAATTCAATTTTCCCAGCACTTGGGCGAACCAAACCAGAGATCGTGCGGAGGATAGTCGTTTTACCAGCACCATTGGCACCGATAAGGGAAACAACCTCCCCCTCGTTGACTTCAAAGCTGACATCACGGACAGCCTGAATCATGCCATAGTGGACAGATAGATTTTCAACTTTGAGCATGGACATTAGGCTTCACCTCCTAGATAAGCTTCAATAACGCGTTTGTCATTCTTAATCTCATCTGGTGTGCCGTGGGCAATCAAGCGACCGTACTCTAGTACGTAGATGCGCTCAGTTACTTCCATAACCAGACTCATATCATGCTCAATTAGCATGATGGTAATGTTAAATTCATTTTTAATCCGACGGATCAGGGCAGTCAGCTCAGCTGTTTCCTGTGGATTCATCCCAGCAGCTGGCTCATCCAAGAAGAGAATCTTAGGCTCTGTGGCAAGTGCTCGGACAATCTCCAGACGACGTTGCTGACCATAGGCCAAATTTTTAGCTAAGGTTTCTGCTTCCTTATCCAAGTCAAAGATGGCCAGCAATTCCAAAGCTTTCGCTTTCAATTCTTCTTCATTTTTATAAAATGCCGGAAGGCGGAAGAAAGAAGCCAGTACATGAGGTTTATGGTGATTACCAAAAGCAATCAACACATTATCCAAGACTGTCAAATCTTTAAAGAGACGAATATTTTGGAATGTCCGGCTGAGCCCCAGAGTTGCAATTTTGTAAGGTGCCTTGCCATTCAGCAAGTGCCCATCCAAAGTGACCGTTCCCTCACTCGGCTCATAGACGCCCGTCAAAAGGTTGAAAAGAGTTGTTTTTCCAGCACCGTTAGGCCCAATAAGACCGACCAGTTCCCCTTCGTTCAATTCCAGAGTCACGTCACTAACAGCTGTTAGTCCTCCAAAATTTTTGGTTAATTTTTTTACATCAAGAAGTGCCATTATTCTTTGACCTCCTTATTCTTTTTAAAGAGCTTAGCCAAGCTCAATTCCCAAGTACCAAGCAAGCCGCCTGGACGGAAAATCATCACCAAGATTAGGGCAAGCGAATAAACAATCATCCGAACGCTGGAGATATCTTGTAAAAGCATATTGAGGATACCCAATACCACTGCCGCAACGATTGCTCCAGTCATTGATCCAAGACCGCCAAAAACGACGATAATCAAGACATTGATTGTATTAATAAAGGAATAGTCTTTTGGTACAACAGAGCCAACAAATCCAGCCTGCAAAGAACCTGCAATAGAAGCCGTAATAGCTCCAAAAACGAAAGCAATGACCTTAATTTTTGTTGTATTGACACCGACAGACTCTGCCGCAATCTCGTCCTCGCGAACAGACAAGGTGCTACGTCCGATAGGACTGCGGAGGAAGTTAAGAGTCAAAATAGTTGTAATTACGACAAAGACATAAACCAACTGCCAAGAGGTAAAATTAGGAATGGATAGGATACCTGCCGCACCATTAGTCAGGTCGCCTCCATTGACAATCAAAATCCGGATAATTTCAGAAACACCCAGCGTCGCAATTGCCAAATAGTCTCCCTTTAAGCGCAGGGTCGGAATACCAACAAGCAGAGCTACTGCACCTGCAATCACAGCGCCAACCAACATAGCAATAAAGAAAGTACCATAGTTTGGAGATTTAGAGCCCATAATAGCTACTGCATAGGCACCAATCGCCATAAAGCCAGCATGCCCAAGAGAGAATTGCCCAGAAAAACCAACGATAAGATTGAGGCCAACGGCCAAGATAATATTAATCCCAATCTGCTCAAAGATTTGCAGATAGAAAGGATTGAGAATGCCTGTGCTAGCAAGCACTGTCATCAAAAGGTAGCCAAAGAGGATCAGAGCAAGCCATAACGCATTTATTTTTAAATTCTTTTTCATACATTACACCTTCTCTTTCACATTTTTACCTAGAATACCAGCTGGACGAACCAATAGAATGATAATCAAAATTGCATACACAATCGCATCTCGGAAATCTGATAATCCAACTGCTGTTGCAAAAGTTTCCAAGAGACCGATTACAAAACCACCCAAAGCTGCCCCTGGGATGATACCAATTCCTCCCAAAACTGCCGCAACGAAAGACTTGATACCTGGGGTCATTCCCATCAGTGGCTCAAGTGAGTTGTAGTAAAGGGCAATCAGCACCCCTGCTGCTCCTGCCAAGGCTGAACCCAAGGCAAAAGTAAAACTGATCGTACGATTGACATTAATCCCCATCAGCTGGGCAGCATCGCTATCCACGGAAACAGCCCGCATGGCTTTACCCATTTTGGTTTTTTGCACAATAAACTGCAAACCAACCATGAGTAAAATAGAAATTCCCAAAATCATTAGTTGGATATTGGAAATCGAAACTGGTCCAATCGTATAACGCACTGTTTCAATCACCTGAGGGAAAGAACGAGTATTGGCACCTACAAAGAAGACCATCCCGTATTCCAAAAGGAAAGAAACCCCAATCGCCGTAATCAAGGCTGCAATCCGTGTCGAATTGCGCAGCGGACGATAGGCTAAGAACTCAATCACTACACCGAGGATTGCTGTTCCAACCATAGACAAAATAAGGGCCACAAAGAAATTCAGGTGAAGGGTGTTAATCAGGTAATATCCCATGAAAGCACCGATCATATAAATGTCTCCATGCGCGAAATTGATCAGTTTGATAATCCCGTAAACCATGGTATAACCCAAGGCCAGAAGCGCATAGACACTCCCCAAAATCAATCCATTGGCTAGCTGCTGAAGAATTTGTTCGAGCATTCCACACCACTCTTTCTAATATAAAATAAGAGCAGAAACAACAATCTCAGACGAAGCCTTGTCTTGCCGTCTCTACTCAAACATCATAAGCAAGTAATAAACAAGCCAAAGACTGGGAATGCTCCCAGCCTCAGACCCTTTATTCAGGTTTAACTGTTTCAACAGTTTCTACTTTACCATCTTTCAAACCGATCATCAAGGCTGTCTTCACAGGGTTGTGATCTTTATCAATGGTAATGGATCCAGTAACTCCTTCAAAGTCTTTTAACTTAGCAAGGTTATCTTTAATATCTACAGATGTTTTTGCACCCTTAGATGCTTCTGCTGCCATGTAAACTGCGTCATATGAGAGCGCTGCAAACATAGATGGTTCTTCATTGTATTTAGCCTTGTAAGCTGCAACGAATTTCTTCGCTTTATCTGTCATGTCACCTGAAGTTGAGAAACCAGATACATAATAAACATTAGTTGCTGCTGCTGGAGTTGCTTGTTCTACAAACTTAGCATCGCTAAATCCGTCTGGTCCAACGATTGTTTGAGTGATACTCAAACCACGCGCTTGGTTCACCAATTTACCAGCTTCTGTGTAGTAACCTAGTACAACCAGTGAATCAAATTCTTTGCCTTTTATCTTTGTCAAAGCAGCTTGGAAATCTGAGTCACCAGAAGCAAAGGTTTCTGTCGCAACAATTTCACCCTTGTATTCTTTCTTGAAGGCTTCAGCCATTCCTTTAGCATAGTCGCTTGAGTTGTCATAATAGAGTACAACTTTCTTAGCTTTCAAGTTTTCTGTTACATATTTAGAGATGACTTTACCTTGGTAACTATCAGTAAAGGTTGCACGATACAGATAGTCTTGGTTTTTTGTCAAATCATCCTGTGTAGCACTTGGTGTTACCAAAGGCACACCAGCTTTACCAGCATTGGCAATTGCAGCCGCAACCCCACCTGAAGTCGCAGGACCGATGATGGTATTCACCTTATCTTGAGTCGCCAAGCTTGTAGAAATAGTAGCTGCTTCTGCTGTTTCTGATTTGTTGTCTTTATCAGTTACTTCGATTTTCTTGCCGTCTACACCGCCAGCTGCGTTGATTTCATCAACAGCAAGTTGAGCACCGTGTTGTTCTGCAGTACCGTAAGCTGCTACAGCGCCAGTTTCTTCAAAGTTGAAACCGAACTTAAGTGTTTTACCGATTTCTGTTCCAGTAGCAGATGAGTTGTTTGTAGAAACTTCTCCACAGGCTGCTAGAAGCGCAGCACTAGCAAAAGCTACAAGCGAAAGTGCAAATTTTTTCTTCATGAATAATCTCCTCTATTTTGTTATTTGCTTTGTTTGCAAATGATATAGTAAGAATATACCGAATTATCTGACAATTGTCAACCCAAAGAACCCATTTTTTTAAATAATAGCGTTTTCTTGGTTTCTAAACAAGCTTCCAACAAAATTCGTATCCAGATTTTGGATCTCGCAGGTCTGGATTTTTTTGATATAGGACTCTTTTGACAAGCTCTCCTTCAGAGAATCCGCCTGATCTTTTGCCACATAAAGCTGCAAATAACGGTGTTTCTTAGAATGATAAATAATATCTCCAACATGGGCCAGCTTCTTTGCATCTCGATTATAGTATAGATGAATAATTAAACCCATTCGTTCTTCTTTTTTAAACATGTCAATCCTCTCTGGTCATTTGTACTCTATTGATTATATCAAAAAAAGCCCACAAATGGGGCATTTTTTCGTAGTTATAATTGAAGACTAGCTAAGATTATTATTAGCCATGATTTCATCAATGAAACCATACTCAAGGGTTTCTTGGGCGCTCATCCAGTAATCACGTTCAGCATCTGCGTGAATCTGCTCAACCGATTTACCAGAATTGTCTGCAAGAATTTGCTCCAAGGTCCTACGAGTCTTAAGCAAATGCTCTGCTGCAATAGCCATATCTGTTTGCTGAGTACCTCCACCAGTACCACCCATTGGCTGGTGGATCATATACTCTGCATTTGGAAGCATGAATCGTTTGCCCTTAGCACCGCTAGAAGCAATGATAGTCCCCATGCTGGCTGCCATTCCCATGACAATTGTCTGCACATCAGACTTGATGAAGTTCATGGTATCCACAATCGCCAATCCTGCTGAGACAGAGCCACCAGGAGTATTGACATAAAGATAGATGTCTTTGGTGCTGTCTTGTGCATCTAGGAAAAGCAATTGCGCAATAACAGAATTAGCCATATTGTCCTCAACAGGACCTGTCAGCATGATAATACGGTCTTTTAAAAGGCGTGAGTAAATGTCATAAGAACGCTCACCACGGCTGGTTTGTTCAATAACTACAGGAATCATGAATATTTTCTCCTTCATTCGATCTATTCATTATTATAACTTTTTGGTCAAAAAAGGTCAAATATTTGCTTTATCTGTCGGATGACAGAGAACAAAGCTGTGATTGTCTTTGGTTTGGAAAGCAAAAATCCACGGGATTGGCTGGACTTTCCTATTACAGACTAGAATTTCTATTTTGTACCAAAGAGGCGGTCACCAGCATCTCCGAGACCTGGAACGATGTAGCCGTGTTCATTGAGGTGATCATCAAGGGCAGCAGTGAAGATATCTACATCAGGATGAGCATCCTGCAAGGCTTTGACACCTTCTGGAGCAGACACCAAGCAGACAAATGTAATGTTGCTTGCGCCACGTTTCTTCAGAGAATCCACAGCCAAGATAGCAGAACCACCAGTAGCCAACATTGGATCGACAACAAAGATTTGACGTTGGTCAATATCTTCTGGCAATTTTACCAAATATTCAACTGGCTTCAAGGTTTCTTCATCACGGTACATTCCGATGTGACCGACTTTAGCGGCAGGAACCAAGCTCAGAAGTCCATCCACCATACCGATACCAGCCCGCAAGATTGGGACAATAGCCAATTTTTTCCCTGCAATCTGCTTTTGAACAGTTTTCGTAATTGGTGTTTCAATTTCTACATCTTCAAGTGGTAAATCGCGCAAAACTTCGTATCCCATCAGCATTGCGATTTCATCTACTAATTCACGAAAAGCTTTGGTAGAGGTATCTGTACGACGCAAGATAGACAATTTATGCTGAATGAGCGGATGAGCGATAACTTCAAGTTTTCCCATGATTGGATTTCCTTCTTTCAATTTATTCTTCTTATTATATCAAAAAAGAAGAAAAAAGGCTTGTAACAAGCAAACCTTTTCATTAATTTTGATTTCTTTTGATAGAAAACTCTGATAAAACTTCAAATCTTATTAAATCCTATCAGATAGACTATTACACCAATCCTTCTAAGAGGCCTCTCATAAAGTTCTCAGAATTAAACTCACCGATGTCGTCAATTTTCTCGCCAAAACCAATCAGCTTCACTGGGATATCCAATTCCTGACGAATGGCAAGAACAACCCCACCGCGCGCAGTTCCGTCAATCTTAGTCAGGACAATACCTGTCACAGGTGTAATTTTTGAAAATTCCTTGGCTTGAACCAGCGCATTTTGACCCGTAGAGGCATCTAAAGCTAGGAAGGTTTCGTGTGGCGCTGCTGGATCTACCCGCTTGATAATGCGACCGATTTTTTCCAGCTCTGCCATGAGATTGTCCTTATTTTGCAAGCGACCAGCTGTATCAATCATGAGAATATCGACATTTTCAGCCTTGGCTCTTTCTAAACCGTCAAACACGACACTGGCTGGATCGCTCTTTTCTGGACCAGTCACGACAGGCACATCGACTCGGCGCCCCCACTCAGCCAGCTGGGCAACAGCTCCAGCTCGGAAGGTGTCTGCTGCTACCAGCATAACTTTTTTACCTTCTTGCTTGTATTTATAGGCCAATTTACCGATTGAGGTCGTCTTCCCTACGCCATTTACACCGACGAAGAGCATGACGGTCAAGTCCTTTTGCAGATTGATTTTTTCATTGAAACGGCCGTCTTTCTCATAGATATCGACCAATTTTTCAATGATGAGTTGGCGCAAGGCGTCTGGCTTCTTAGCATTTTCTAGACGAGCTTCATAGCGTAAGTCCTCAGTCAGATTGGAAGCTACCTGTACACCGACATCACTGGTAATCAGCAATTCTTCCAAGTCTTCAAAGAAATCTTCGTCAACTGAGCGGAAATTTGCAAAGAAGGCATTGAGACGAGCGCCAAAGCCAGTCCGCGTCTTTTTGAGACTGCGGTCATACTTTTCTTGAACGCTCTCTTCCTGGTATTCATTAGAACTTTCAGCTGTTTCTGCTTGAGTTAGTTCTTCCTCTGCCTCTTCTCCATACTCGGTCGAGTCTACTTGTAAGGAAGTGCTTGCTTCCTGCTCACTAGATACTTCTTGCTCTGGTTCGTGGCTGATTTGCTCTCTAGCTGCAGCCAAACGCTCCTGCAATTCTTGGTAATAATCTCTGCTTTCAGTCGCCGCTTCTGATTCGCTACTGCTTTCCAGAGCTTGATTTGCTGAAGTTTCAGACTGCTCTTCTGCCTCAGCCAAAACTTGTTCAGGACTTTCCTTGTCTTCAAGCACTGGTTCAGATAAGTCTGCTTGCTGACTAGTCGGAGCAAATTCCTGCTCAGAAGTTACGGAATCTACAAGCTCTCTATTCTCTTCTGACACAGACTCTACTATCGGAGTTTCCGCCGTTTCTTCATTAGAATCGGCAAAGGGCTGGGATTCTGTCTCAAAGGGGATTTCATCCTCTGCCTGCTGACTGCTATCCTCCGCTTGCTCCTCTAACTGGGGCTTTTCTTCCTGTTCTTCTTCCTGTTTTCGTCCAAAAAGACGATCAAATAATCCCATTCTTTAGTTCTCCTTCAATACATATTTCCGAATTGCCCAAGCAACTGCATCTTCATCATTGGTCATCGGAGTGACAACTTCTGCGACTTCCTTGACTTCTGGCACGGCATTTTGCATGGCAACGCCCAGACCAGCCCAAGCAATCATTGACAAATCATTGGCTTCGTCACCGCAGGCCATGACTTGGCTTTTATCAATTCCCAAGTGGGCAATCAGTTTCTCCAAACCAGTCGCCTTGTGGACATTTTTCGGTGACCATTCCAGCAGCATTTCTCGTGATTTGAAAATCTCATACTGGTCAAAAAGTTCGGGCGAAATGTGAGGAATGGCTGCATCCAAGGGTTCCTGAGCAAAGGCTGTGACGCACTTATTGTAGGTAATCTGGCTAGAAAGATCCTCAAAAGCAATGGATTCAAAATTCAGAGCTGGATTAAACTCCGCATAGAGCGATGCTTGGTCTGATTGAATCTGATAAACCAAGCCACCATCAATCGCATCCAGAGGTAGACCTAATTTCTCAGTCTCTTCAAAAATCCTAGCCACATCATCGTAGGCAAAAACTGTTTTATCCAAAATTTCGCCCGTATTGCGCTGAACTAGACCACCATTAAAGGTAATGGTGTATTCTTCTACCTGACCATCGGTACCCAGCTCATGCAGGAAAAATTCCATAGCCTTAAGTGGACGACCTGTGGTCAATACAACTTTGACTCCCTGCTGCTGAGCCGCTTTGAGCGCTGCTAGATTCTCTTCAGAAATCTTTTTATCCGTGGTCAAAAGCGTCCCGTCCAAGTCCAAAGCAATCAATTTAATATCAGCCATTATAAGCCCTCCATGTAAGTCATAACAGATTGGGCCGCATGGTGGCCAATCACTTCCTTAGCAATTGCCAAAATTTCCGGCCGCGCGTTTTCTGGTGCAATCGGGTGCCCCACCACCTGCATCATATGTAGGTCATTGAGATTATCACCAAAAGCCATGACCTGATCCATCTCTAGGCCTAGCTTCTTAGCCAGCTCGACAAGAGCCACCCCTTTATCCACATAATCCAGCACGATATCAATCGACTTATAGCCCGTTGTCATGGCCTTGACACCAGCGACATTTTCATTGACCCAGGCTTCACCATCTGCCACTGTTTCTTCGCTGAAATTAGTCGTGAATTTGAAAATCTCGTCTGTAATCTCACTAAAATCAGCTACCTTTTGGATATTTTCATTATAATTAGCGCTGAAAGAGAGATAAGCCGGATCTACTGTATCTAGGACATAACAGCCTTTTTTCCCTGTTAGGAGCAACTCGTTGATATTGACAAAGGGCGACTCCTTAAGCTTGTCAAATACCTTTAGATAAAATTCTCTTGGCATGGTAGCTTCGTATAAATCTTTCCCTTGAAACTCTACTAGGCTACCATTTTCTGCAATAAAGATAATATCATCCCGAACTTCATGAAAGAGCTTTTCAAGAGAGAGAATCCCTCGACCACTGGCAACAGCAAAGTAGATGCCCTTTTCTCTAAACTGAGCTAGCAGGTACTTGAGCCGTTCCATATCAAACTGGCCCTTGTCATCTAAAAAAGTACCATCCATATCTGTTGCTACTAATTTTATGCTCATACTATAAACTTTCTAAATCTTTTAACTTGACCGACACAATCTTGGAAACTCCTGACTCCTGCATGGTCACTCCATAGATGGAATCTGCCGCAGACATGGTTCCCTTGCGGTGGGTCACAACGATAAACTGGCTTTCTTTGTCAAAGCGGTTAAGATAATCTCCAAAGCGCTTAACATTGGCCTCATCCAGAGCTGCCTCAACTTCATCCAAGATGACAAAAGGAATAGTCTTGACGCGGATGATGGAGAAGAGAAGCGCCAAGGCTGACAGGGCTTTTTCCCCACCACTCATGAGATTGAGGGATTGGATTTTCTTGCCTGGAGGCTGAACTGAAATCTCTACCCCAGCTGTCAGCAGGTCTCCTTCTGTCAAGATCAGGTCCGCTGAACCGCCGCCAAACATCTGTCTAAAGGTCAGCTTGAAGCTTTCACGAATGGCTTCAAAAGTTGTTTGGAAACGTTCCTTGACTTCGTCATTCATCTCTTCAATGGTTTCCAAGAGGAGATTTTTAGCCGAGAGGACATCGTTCCGCTGACTATTGAGGAAATTCAGTCGGTTGCTGACTTCTTCAAATTGTTCTACTGCTTCCAGATTGACTGGTCCCAAAGCACGAATAGCCTTTTCTAAATCTTTGACTTGAGCCTCCGCAGCTGCAAGATTTTCCAAAGAACGCGCTCTTTGATCAGCCTCTTCAAAGCTGATCTGGTAATTATCCGTCAGATTGGTCAGCAGACGACGCAAGGCATCTGAAAATTTCTCTTTTTCTGCCTCTGCCTTGGCCTGACGGCGAATCAGACTTTCGTTTTGCTGACGGGCTTGATCTAAATGCCCTAGAATATCCTCAGACTGGCCCTCTAAGTCATCCAGCTCAAATTTGAGTCGGATGAGACTCTGATCCAAGTCTGTCTTTTTCTCTTGAGCAGTTTTGAGCTGTTCTTCCAAGACGGAAATATCCATCTTCTGGCTGACTGCTTCTTCCTTTTGCTCTATCAAAAGCTGCAAAGTAGCGACTTCCTTGTCCAGTGCAGCCTTCTCCTCTAGCAAACGCGATAAATCATTCTTCTCAAAGCGCTGGCTAGAAGTCAGCTCCGTGTCCTTCAATTTCAGTTCAGACAGGTTAGCCGATAGCTGATCGAAGCGATCCTGAACAGCGTTTTTATTCGACTTGACTTGCTCGATTTCAGCAGTAATGGCTACTTTGGAAGCCTCGATAGCCGACAGCCGCTCTTCCATTTTTTTCTTTTCAGCAAGCCCTGCAGTCTCAGACTGGCTAGCCAAATCTTGCTCCTGCAATTGCTCTAGCTGGCTGAGTTCCGCAACCCGCTCTGCAATCTGTTCGTAGGCCAACTTGACTCTTTGCTCCGTCAAGCGGGCTTGCTCACCCTCAGACTTGATGGCTTCCAAGGCTTGCTTGGCCTCTGATAGCTGAGACTGCAAGCTTTCGACTTGCTGCTCCTGAGCTTTTAGCTTCTGAGACTGCTGCTCCATTTCTACGAGCAGGCTGTCCAGTTCAGGCTTGATAAAGATTGTGTTATTATTGCGATTAGCTCCTCCGGCATAAGAACCGCCTGTGCGCAGTTCCGTACCGTCCAGCGTGACAATTCTTACTTGGTAACGAACCTGACGGGCAGCTGCACGCGCATGTTCAACCGTATCAAAAATAGCGGTTATTCCCAGCAGATTTTGGAAAATATTCTCCAAACCTGCCTCATAGGTCACCAGCTCTGAAGCCAAACCTAGGAAGCCAGGACTAGCCTCAATTCGAGATTGATTTTGCTCAGGAAGTTGACGAGCCTTGATGGTCGTCAGAGGCAGGAAAGTAGCCCGACCAGCCCGATTTTTCTTGAGAAAATCGATGGCTCTGGTCGCTGCTCCCTCGTCCTCAACGATGATATGCTGGCTGCTTGCCCCCAGCGCAATTTCNAAAGCAGTCTGGTANTGAGNATCGAAGCTTAATTTCTCGCTGACTGCCCCGACAATACCACCCAGACGATCAGCCTCCTGCAGGACGCTTTTTACACCTGCATAAAAATTACTGTGATTTTTAAGGATAGCTTCTAAACTGGCTGCACGGGCTTTTTTATTTTTCAAATCATCCAGCAGGGCAAACATGCTGGTCTGCTCATTTTGATAAGCAGTCGCCAACTTCTCGACCTGCCCCTGCTGCTCCTGATACTGATCTAGCAAGGCTCTGAGGGCAGTCTGAGCCTCTTCTAATTCCGCCTGTCGATCCGCTTCTTCTGCCCTACCAGCTTTTAAATCAGCCTGCAGTTTGCTAAACTCAGCCTGTTTGCTGGCAGCTTGACTACGCTCATTCTCCAGACGATTTTCGAGCGATGTCAAGTCGTTAGACAGATCCGCTTCTTCTTGCATGAGCTTGACGTAACGATCCCGCAGATTTTCAATCAACTGATCCGGGTCATCTGAAAAGTCCGCCAATTCTGCTTCCAACTGGCTCATAGCCTCTTGATTTTCTGTCAACTGGACTGCTAAATCAGCTAGATGAGCTTCCTTGGAGGAAATATCAGCTGTCAACTGCTGGCTTTTTTCTCTCAACCCAGCCAAACGTTCTTCATTTTCCAAACGGCTGTTGGCCGCCTGACTAGACTCCAACTTAGCTAGGTCTATCTGGCGTTCCAAATCACTGATCAAACGCGTCAGCTCCAAAAGACTGGCCTGATCGTCAGACAGTTTTTGACTCACTTCCTGGCGTTTGACCTTAATCTCTTGATTTTCACGTTCCAACTCATCCCGTTTCGTATAATAGGCCACCAGCTCCTGCTTGATACTCTCCAAATCAGCCTCTGCCACCGTCAAATCAGTTTTATTCGCCTTAATTTGAGCCACCAAAACATCCAGATAGAGCTCCTGACGCTCTTGATTCAGTTCTAAAAAGCGCTTAGCAGTCTCAGCCTGCTTTTCCAGTGGCTTGACTTGACTATCCAGCTCGTAGATAATGTCTTCCAAGCGATCCAGATTGTCTTGAGTCTGCGCTAGCTTGCTCTCTGTTTCCTTGCGGCGGGTCTTGTATTTGAGCACTCCAGCCGCTTCTTCAAAGATAGCCCGACGCTCTTCTGGTTTGCTGTTAAAGATTTCCTCGACCTTCCCTTGGGAAATGATGGAGAAGGAATCTCGTCCTAGCCCTGTATCCATGAAAAGGTCATGGACATCGCGCAGCCGAACCTTTTTACCGTCAATCTTGTACTCGCTATCACCACTACGATAGATATGGCGCTCGACACGGATTTCCTTGCCAGCCTGCTTGATAAACTGGTCCTGATTATCCAAAATCACAACGACCGAAGCATAGTTGAGGGGCTTGCGGTTCTCCGTCCCAGCAAAAATAACATCGGGCATCTTACCGCCCCGCAGACTCTTGACGCTCGACTCACCCAGAGCCCAGCGCAGGCTCTCTGTAATGTTGGACTTGCCTGAGCCATTGGGACCAACAACAGCAGTCACCCCTTGGTCAAAAACCACCTTGGTCTTGTCTGCAAATGACTTGAAGCCCTGAATTTCAATTTCCTTTAAAAACATTAGTGACTTTCCTTTTCAAATGCATCCTTGGCAGCTTCCTGCTCAGCCAGTTTCTTAGAACGGCCTTGTCCCTGACCTGCTTTCTGACCATTAATCAATACAGCCACAGCAAAATTCTTAGCATGGGCTGGCCCTGTCTCATCTGTAACCTGATAGACAATCTCCACATCGCCATTAACCTGCAGAAGTTCCTGCAGCTTGGTCTTATAGTCAGTCACCTGCTCAAAGTCTCCTGCTTCCACCTTGGGAATCATGACTTGATAAATAAAGTCCTTAACAGTCTCCACATCCTTATCCAAAAGAAGGGCACCCAAAAAGGCCTCAAATAAGTCACCCAGAATGGTATCGCGATTGCGGCCTCCGGACTTTTCCTCACCGCGACCCAGCTTGATAAACTGATCAAACTGACAGTCCCGTGCAAAGCCAGCTAAACTCTCCTCCCGAACAATCATAGAGCGTAGTTTTGACAAATCTCCTTCTGGTTTTTTGGGGTATTTTTTATATAAATACTCAGAAATAATCAGCTGCAGAACAGCGTCTCCTAAAAATTCCAGGCGTTCATTGTGTGAAATTTTTAAGAGGCGGTGCTCATTGGCATAGCTGGTGTGAGTAAAAGCGGTCTCTAGCAGACTGCTGTCTTCAAACACCAGTCCAAACTGCTCCAGCAGTGCATCTTTTAAATGTTCCATAGTTTCTTTTTCATGCTAGGCCAAGGCAGAGCATGAGTCCAATCCGTCCTTTCTAAAATGATGTTCTTTGTGAACTATCTACCATTATACCAAAAAACAAGTGTCAACGCACTTGTTTACTTGTCTTCTTAGCGTAATTCCCGGTCTATTCCTTATCTGGGATGACCTTGAAAAGGTAATAAGTAATAAAGATTGTCAGGGCGAACAAGAAAATTTTCACCCAAATAATGGGCGCGAAAGTAATAGAAATTCCCATCAAGATATAGATGGACACGATAATCTTTTTCTTGCGCTCTTTGGCAATCGAGCCAGTCTCCCGAAAATCTGCGACATAGATTTGATACATTTTGGTGTGATAAAGCCAATTCTCAATCCGCTTGGAGCTACGCGAAAAGCAAGCAATAGACAAAAGCAAAAATGGGGTCGTAGGAAGAAGGGGCAGAAAAATCCCCAGCACTCCTAAGGCCAAAGATAGACAGGCAATCACAAAATAAATCAAGCGCATTTGGTTTCCTCACGTAGATTTTCATAGTCGTTCTTCATTTCAATTCTTTAGCTTCCTTTCTAGTATAAAAAACAAGCTAAAAAATATAAAACTAGTTTCCCATAAATAATAATTCTTGTCAATCCTAAAAAAGAGGTTGGGACAAAAGTCCTAGCCCCTCAATTGTCTTTGGATTGTCGAGCAAGACGCAGTGGTTGAGTGGGTTCTACTACGCTGATTTCATCAGCTTTTACAGCCCTATTCAACTGTGCGGAGGTGGGACGACGAAATCGAATTCTAACGAATTACCGATTTCCGTCCCACTCTCTTTCTGAGCGACTGATGATTAGATATTTACCAAAGGCGTTGCAGTGTCAGGAGAAGTATCAAAGACTTGGAAATCATGACCCACTGGCAAGTCAGCTTGAGCCAGTTGATTGACCATAGTCATATGAGCCAGCTCCTTGATATTATTTTCCTTGCTCAAATGCCCCAGATAAATGCGCTTGGTGCGATTGCCAAGTGTGCGAATCATGGTCTCTGCACCGTCTTCGTTGGATAAATGCCCCAAGTCAGACAGGATGCGCTGTTTCAGACTCCACGGATAAGCACCGCTCCGGAGAATCTCGATATCATGATTGCTCTCGATCAAATAAGCATCTGCATTCTCAATCACTCCAGCCATGCGGTCGCTAACATAGCCCGTATCCGTCAGCATGACAAAGCTCTTGTCATCCTTCATAAAGCGGTAAAACTGAGGAGCAGCCGCATCATGGCTCACTCCAAAACTTTCGATATCGAGGTCACCGAAGGTCTTCATCTTACCCATTTCAAAGATATGCTTCTGACTGGCATCCAGCTTGCCCAAGTCCTTTTCCATCGCTCGCCAGGTTGCTTCGTTGGCATAAATATCTAGATTGTACTTACGCGCCAAAACTCCTACACCATGGATGTGATCCTTGTGCTCATGGGTGACCAAAATAGCATCTAAATCTTCTGGTTTGCGATCAATTTCACTCAAAAGGCTGGTAATTTTTTTCCCTGATAGACCAGCATCGACAAGTAGGCGTTTTTGGTCTGTTTCCAGATAAAAGCAATTACCACTCGAGCCTGATGCTAGAATACTATATTGAAATCCCTTAGTCATGTTCACTTTCTACATTCTCTTCATTTTCCCAGTCATCTACACGGACAGCATCGTTATCATATGGAAGGACGATAGTAAAGGTAGAGCCCTTTCCGTACTCACTTTTGGCCCAGATAAAGCCATGATGCTGCTTGATAATTTCTTTAGCAATAGCCAGACCCAAGCCCGTTCCTCCCTGGGCTCGACTGCGGGCCTTATCCACCCGATAGAAACGATCAAAAATCTTTGGCAGATCCTGCTTGGGAATGCCCAAACCTTCATCCGAAATTGAAAGAATCAACTGAACATCTGTTGTCCTCACAGAAACCGTAATCGTCCCACCATCAGGTGAATACTTGATGGCATTGTTCATGATATTATCAATAACCTGAGTCATCTTATCCGTATCAATCTCTACCCAAATCGGCGTAATTGAATAATCCCTGATAATCTCATATTTTTTGGTCTCATCCTGATTTTTTATCTTATCAAAACGGTTGAGGATATAGGTGATAAAGGCCGTAAAATTGGTCAGCTCAACGTCCAGATGGCTGGTATTATTATCAATCCGCGATAAGCTAAGCAAGTCCGTCACCATCCGCATCATCCGATTTGTCTCAGTTAGTGAGACTTTGACAAATTCCGGTGCAACAGGCTCTGACAGAGCGCCATCGTCTAAAGCCTCCAGATAGGATTTTACACTGGTTAGAGGCGTCCGCAATTCATGGCTAACATTGGAAACGAAAAGCCGACGCTCCCGTTCTTCCTTGTCTTGCTCCGTTGTATCGTGCAACACTGCTACCAACCCTGATATAAAACCTGACTCCCGTCTGATCAAGGCAAATCGAACCCGCAAGCTTACGTATTCGCCGTTTTCGTCTTGAGAATCAATGGTCAATTCTGGAACATTGGTAATCAATTCGCGTAGATCGTACTCATCGGCAATATCCAGCAAATCTAAAATACTGGTATTAAGCACATCATCACGTTTGACCCCCAATTGCTTGGTTGCCATATCATTGATGGTAATAATCTGCCCTCGACGATTGGTCGCAAGCACACCATCCGTCATATAAGACAAGATGCTGGATAGACGCTTGGTCTCTTGCTCCAAATTTTCATGCGTCAGGCGAATCACTTCAGAAAGATCATTAATGGAATTGGTCATGTCCGTGATTTCAGGACTGCCCTGCATATCTAAAACTTCTGAATAATCTCCTGCAATCAATCCCTTGATCTTTTGATTTAACTGCACCAGCTTTTGAGTATCTCGTCGATTTTCCAGAAGTAAAAGAGCCACAACGATGATAAATCCGACAACAATCAGTGAAAAGACAAAGTCAGGAGAAAGCACAAATTCTTTTAGCGTTTCAATCATTATTTCTTATGTAATAACCGACACCGCGGCGAGTCAAGATGTACTCTGGACGGCTTGGAGTATCTTCGATTTTTTCGCGCAGACGACGAATGGTCACATCGACTGTCCGCACATCTCCAAAGTAATCATAGCCCCAGACGGTTTCCAGCAAGTGCTCACGCGTCATAACCTGACCAACATGAGTAGCCAAATGGTGCAAGAGTTCAAATTCACGATGGGTCAATTCCAATTCTTTCCCATGTTTTTTCACCACAAAAGCATCTGGAAGAATCTGCAAATCCCCAATAAACAATTCCTTTGGACTGCTCTCGTCCACATGACTATCTGGGATTAATTCAGAACGGCGCAACAAGGCCTTGACCCGAGCCAGTAATTCACGATTTGAAAAGGGCTTGGTCACATAGTCATCGGCACCGATTTCCAGACCGATTACCTTATCAAATTCGCTATCTTTGGCCGAAAGTACAATAATCGGCACATTGCTGGTCTTGCGGATGGTCCGAGCAACATCCAGTCCATCCACTTCTGGCAACATCAAATCCAGAATTAAGATATCCGGCTGCTCTGCTTCAAACATTTCTAGAGCTTCTTTACCATCAAAGGCTGTCAGTACTTCATAGCCTTCCTTAGCCATGTTAAACTTTATAATGTCCGAGATTGGCTTCTCGTCATCTACAACTAATATTTTTTTCATTTTTTACCTTCATATCTATACGATTTTTAAGCTTAGACATCTATTGTTTTTGTACTTGTCCTACTGCTCCATAAGCACTATTATATCAAATTTTCCTTAAAAAATACTATTTTCGCACACTATATTCCAACATTCTTGTAAAAATTTTACCCTATCTTTCTTTCTCCCAAAAATCTCAATCAAGGATGAGGAATCCTCACTAAAATCCTTGATTTTTTTCACTTTTTCTGCAAAAATAGAGGCATAGAAAGAAGGTTGAACTATGACAAAAATCAATCAAATCATCACTTATCTTGAAAATGAAAAGCAGGATGTAGCTGTAATCTCCGATCCTGTAACCATTCATTACCTAACAGGCTTTTACAGCGATCCACATGAACGCCAGATGTTCCTATTCGTCTACACTGACCATGAGCCACTTCTTTTCGTACCAGCACTGGAAGTTGAGCGTGCTTCTTCTACCGTAGACTTTCAGGTTGTGGGCTATGTCGATTCTGAAAATCCTTGGGAAAAAATCAAGGCTTCCCTACCATCTCACACCTTCAAACAAGTAGCGGTCGAGTTTGACAATCTGATTTTAACCAAGTACCACGGCCTGCGTACCGTTTTTGATGGGGCTGAATTTGTCAATTTGACTCCTTACATCAACCGCTTGCGCTTGATCAAGTCAGCCGATGAAATCCAGAAAATGCTAGTAGCCGGCAAGTATGCTGACAAGGCTGTCAACATCGGTTTTGACAATATTTCACTAGAAAATACTGAAACAGACATCATCGCTCAAATCGACTTCGCCATCAAGCGAGAAGGCTACGAAATGAGCTTTGAAACTATGGTTCTGACAGGCAATAACGCAGCCAATCCGCACGGCATTCCCGGAGCCAATAAGATCGAAAACAATGCCCTTCTTCTCTTTGACCTTGGCTGCATGGTCAATGGCTATGCCAGCGATATGACACGGACCGTTGCTGTCGGCCAGCCAGATCAGTTCAAAAAAGATATCTACTATCTGACATTGGAAGCCCAGCAAGCAGCGCTTGATTTTATCAAACCAGGCGTCACAGCTCATGAAGTAGACCGCGCCGCCCGTGAAGTCATCGAAAAAGCTGGTTATGGCGAATACTTTAACCACCGCCTTGGACACGGTATCGGTATGGATGTCCACGAATTTCCATCCATCATGGAGGGCAACGACATGGTCATCGAAGAAGGCATGTGCTTCTCTGTTGAGCCTGGCATCTACATCCCTGGCAAGGTCGGTGTCCGTATCGAAGACTGCGGCCATGTCACTAAGAATGGTTTTGAAATCTTCACCGAGACTAGCAAGGACTTGTTGTATTTTGAATAGAATAACAGAAAAGCACCGTTCGGTGCTTTTTTAGCTTATCAATAGTTTTATTTATCCTGTTGTCTTCTCCCCAGCCTCCAACTCCAGTAGGAAGGCTTTTTTATCAAGGCCATCGGCATAACCGGTTAGTTTGCCGTCGCTTCCGACAATCCGATGGCAAGGAATCAGAAGGGAAATGGGATTATGACCAATGGCGCCACCAACTGCTCTAGCAGAGCCAATTTTCCCATACTCATCCTGCAATTCCCGCAAAATATCTGAATAGGTAGCCGTTTGTCCATAGGGAATCTTCTGCAGTACTGTCAGAACCTTGCTTCTAAACTCAGTCACTTGAGGCGCAAGCGGTATCTCATCAGTCGCAGGATTTTCTCCCTTAAAATAAGCATCCAGCCAGGCAGAGACGCGTCGGCTGACTTCTGTCTCCTCCTGCTGCGCTTGCTCTAGATTATAGCCTGCCCCAAAATATTTTTGATTCTCCAGCCAAAGTCCCAACAAGGCATTTGCGTCTGTCAAGATAAGAATCCGGCCAATCGGTGATGCATAATAAGTCTTGTACATATTTTTTCTTTCTTTTAGCTTTTTGATATGCCTTATTATACCACTCTTGTCTTAATTTTTGCCACAATCCCATCTGGATCTGTGATTTCTAGCTCTTGGGAGCTAATCCATCGGACTGGCGCCTGCAAGTCCAGAGCATTTTCATAAATAGCTACTAGGTCTTCTTTTCCTTCTACTTCCGCCTCAAAATAGGCTAGTCCCTGTTGTTTAGGTTGGCGATGATTCAAGTGAGAACCTCCCCATTCATTGACGGCTAAATGATGATGGTAGTTTCCGGATGCCAGCCAGCTTGCAGAAGGTACAGAAAATTTGTCCTCCAAGCCTAGAAGTTTTTGGTAAAAATGACTGGCTGCTCTGCTATTTTTCACAGACAGGTGGACATGGCCCATACGAGTTCCTTCAGCAATACTAAACGGCTGGACTTCCTGACCTAGTTCATAGATTTCTTGAGCCGCGAGCGCTTCCGTCACTCCGATAATGCGGCCATCTTCTCGAATATCCCAATCAGCCTGAGGTTTGTCCCGATAAAGCTCAATGCCATTGCCTTCTGGATCCTCCAGATAAATGGCTTCACTATAACCGTGGTCCGCTCCTCCGACCATAGGAACTCTATTTTCTGATAAATGCTTAAGGATATCCGCTAAAGCTTGACGGCTTGGAAGCAAGAGTGCCAGATGATAAAGACCGTAAGCCGACTTAACTGACTGCCGGTCACTGGTTGCTAAGAGTTTCACCAGCGCTTGTCCGTCCCTGCCCAAAGCCACCTGTCCGTCCTGCTCTTCCAAAAGCTCCAGCCCTAAAACGCGCTGATAAAAGTCCTTTTGTCTTGCTAGGTCTGCTACATAAAGTGCCACCTCTCCTAGATAAATCTTGCTTTCATATTCAAAAGTCATGTACTTTCTCCTCTCTTCGATTCTAAATTTTAGCAGTTCTTCTGCTCAATCTTTTTTTATTTCCCCAAAACAGAGATACGTTTCTTGATGTGGCTGCCCTTTTCAATCTCATCCAGCATAGCCACAGCATAATCTGCATAGCTAATTCGACTTTGACCGGCTTCATTGACAGTAAAGACCTCGCCAGCTAGGATATAATCGCCCGTCTTAGCACCATCTGCATCAAAATCTGCTGCAGGACTGATGTAGGTCCATAGAACATTATCAAACTGACGCAAATGAGCTAGCCCTTCCGCCATAGCTTTAGCCAAAGGCTTGTAATCTGCTGGAAAATCTGGTGTATCTGACAGCTGGATGCTCATTTCTGGATCCATATAGAGGCTGCCTGCACCACCGACAATCAACAATCGAATCTTTGTATCTGCCAAAAGCATTGCTAGATGTTCCAATGAACTTGTATGCTGAGGCAGGTTGTCGCGTGCAAAAGCTCCAAAAGCTGATACGACTGCATCAAACTCAAGTAGGTCTTCCTTAGTCAGGTCAAACAAATCTTTAATCAATTCATGCTGGGCCTCACTTTTATTAGCTGACCGAACGATGGCCGTTACATCATGCCCCCGCTCAACTGCTTCATTCACGATGAGGCTGCCAGCTTTTCCATTTGCTCCGATTACTGCGATTTTCATAGTCTTATCCTCCGATAGTTAATTTTGTATTGTAATTGTTTTTGTTACATCTAGTAGTATACCACGCCTTAATGTAACGTCAATGATTACATCTAGGAATATTATTCACCCAAAAAAACAATCTGCTCACTAGGAAACAGATTGTTCTTTTATTTCTTTTTCGGTTGCTGCGACGACCTCATCAAGGCTGGTCTGAGCCAATTCAGCTTCCATGGCTGCTTGAATAGCCGCCAAGCGGTCATCTAAGACATTGTGAATGTTCTTGCCGATAGGACAGTCTGGATTGGGCTTGTCATGAAAGCTAAAGAGCTGGCCACTCTTGCCCAGACATTCAACCGCACTATAGATATCCAACAGGCTAATGTCTTTCAAATTTTTGGCAATCTCTGCTCCTCCAGTCCCACGAGCAACGGTAATCATCCCGGCATTCTTGAGCTGGGACAGGGTCTTGCGGATAATAACTGGATTGACGCCGACACTTCCAGCAAGAATATCACTTGTCAGTTTTCGCTTTTTTCCCTCCAAAGCCAGTACAATCAGCATATGCGTGGCAATGGTAAAACGGCTAGAAATCTGCATTTTTCTCCTCCCTCATCATTTTCTCTCACTATTATATCTCAAAAATGGTGTAACTTCAAGAGTTACGACCAGACTTTAAGAAAGCTGCAATCTCATCTGCATAGCCTTCACGCTCGCTAATCTCTCGCAACAAGTCGTGGTTGTGGGTATGGTGGATACCATTGACCAAACTCTCCCGATAAATCTCATAGTAAGGCAAGTGGAACTCCCGAGCCAATCTCAGCTCCTGCTCCACATCGTAGGCCACGCGCCGAAGGTCGACATCAGCCAGACCCATCTGATCTATCTCTAAGATGGCATACTGGGCTCGCAAGTCCTGACGCAAAGCTGAATCAAGAAAGAATGGCTGGCCAATAGAGCCGGGATTGATAATCAGCTGGCCCTGAGTCCCATAACGAAGAAACTGCTGATGGATATGACCATAAACAGCAACAGCACAGTCATTGCCCTCGAAAAGGCGGTCGAAATAACTCTGCTCGCCAATATGAATCAACTCCCGCCCCCAATTCTTATCTGGCAGATGGTGGCTAACCGCAATCTTCAATCCCTCTACTTCTGTCAGGATCTGTAGGGGAAGCTCCTGCATACGGTCAATCTCTTCAGGCTTGATTTCTTCTAGGACAAAATGACAGAGCCGGGTCAGGTAGAGATGGCTGGGACGTGTCAAGTCTAACTTTTGGTGCAGGGCATGCCAGAGGCTGTCTTCCCAATTCCCTCTGACCTGGAGGCTGATGGGCAGCTGCTCCATCCTATCTAAGATATTTCTGCGACCGGTTCCTGGCAGAAGCAAATCCCCTAAAAACCAATAGTCTGTCACCTGCTGGCTTTCCGCATCCGCAAGTACTGCTTCCAAGGCTGTGCTATTCCCATGCACATCGGATAATAAGGCAATTTTTCGTGTCATTGTGTGTCTTTCTCTTTCTTTACAAAGAATATTATATCAAAGTTCAAAAAAACTTCCACCCATCAAGTGAGTGAAAGCTTTAAAATGTTTTTTATCAATCAACAGATTTGAGTGCTTCCAGCATATCCACCCGTCTGAGGCGATAATTGACAAAGAAGCCAAGCAAGGTCAGGATAAGAGTCACCGCTGTTAGAGGAAACAGATAGACTGAGGGACTTACTTGAGGGGTTAAGCTGATAATGCTAGGCGCAACCTTCTCAATCAAAAAACGATGCAGGAAGAAACCGCCTAGAAGCCCAACTGCCATCCCAATTACTGACAGAATAATGGTCTCTCGATAGATATAGAGGGTCACTTCCTTATTATGGAAGCCCAGAACTTTGATAGTGGACAGCTCGCGAATCCGCTCAGCTACATTGATATTGGTCAAATTGTAGAGAATGACAACTGCTAAAAGAATAGAAATCAGCACTAAAATCATCATCGTATTATTAAGAGAACTAGCTAAAACATTGAACTGCTTCACCATGCTAGCATTTTGGGAGACACTCTTGACAGACTTGAGGCTCATAAATTCATTGGCCTTGTCCACAATATTTTTACTAGAAGAGTCCTTGAGCCGCACTAGATAAGTATTTTTATCGGGCTTTTTCCCGTAAATTTTCTGGTAGTCAGTCGCCTTCATAAAGGCAAAATGGCCAAAATGATTCTCATTGACTGCTGCGAGCTTGACAGGCTTGCCACCCAGCTCTATACTACCACCGGGGCTAACTCCAGCTATACGGGCCAATTTATCCGAAACCACTGCACCGTCCTTGAGAGTCAGCTTTTGCTGGTTGTCGGGACTTTCTAGGGAGATGAACGGTTCAAAATTTTCCTTGTCCGTAGCCATTAAAGTGACTGACTCTGTCTCTTTTTTTCCTTTGTATTTCTCTGTCAAGGTTTCACTATAGATCTCCTGATAATCAGCAATCGAGCCATCAGCCAACATCTTTTTCAGCTTATCTTGTTCGGCTTGATTCTCCCCAGGATTGACAGCAACAATCAAGTCGTATCGCAGAATCTCCTCAAACTGACGTTTTGGAATACCACCAATAGAAGATTGGAGTCCTAGACCGGAAAAGAGTAGGGCAACAGACCCCGCCACACCAAAGATGGTCATAAACATCCGCTGTTTATAACGAAAGATATTGCGAGCTGTGACCTTCTGAGTAAAGCTAAGGTGCCGCCAGATAAAGGACAGTCTTTCAAAAAAGATCTTGGAGCCTTTGACAGGTGGCTTAGGCAAAAGCAAGTGAGCTGCTTCCTCTGTCAGCTCTCGTCTTGCCACCAAATAGGCTGGGAGAACACTCGATAGAAAGGAGAGTCCAAGGGCCAGTAAACTATAGGAAACATAAAAATATGCATGAGGGGCAGAAAGCACCATCCCTCTGGTAATAATAGAAGAAATCACACCTGACAAGAAATAATGCCCCAGCAGAATCCCTATGAGGGTACCTAGACTCCCTGCCACAAAACCATAAAGAGCAAACTTGCGAATGATATCTCGGCTATGATAGCCTAGAGCCTTAAAGACACCTGCATTTGTTCGCTCCTCGTCGACAAAGCGAGTCATGGTGGTAAAGGTCACCATAGCTGCCACCAGATAGAGCACCACCGGGAAGATATTACCAATCGACGCAATACTATTCATGGAGTTTTTATACATATGATAGCCATTCCCACCTGGCAGAGACTTGCGGTCATAGCTATGATAGGCCGGCTCTTTCAAACGACTAAGGTTTGCCTTAGCGTCAGCTAGCTTGCCCTTGCTAGCTGATAAGTCTTTCTCTGCCTGTGCTAGCTCTGCTTTTTTCTGATTGAGCTGGATCTCAGCTTCCTGAATCTGCTGCTGGCTCTGGCTGAGCTTAGCAGGAGGGAGGATAGAAGCGGCTTGGGCTGTTTCTAGCTGACTTTTTTGCTGGTTCAGCTGACTCTGAGCTTGCTCTAACTGTTTTTTACCTTGGGTCAGCTCACTCTCAGCCTGAGCAATCTTGTCTTCACCCTTCTGAATGGTGCTTTTGGCATCCGTCTCTAATCGCTTAAACCGGGTCGCTCCATTATCTTCAAGGCTCTTGTCCAAAGTAGTCTGGTGCTCCTCCAAACGCTCCTGATAACTTGCAGAGAAGGGGGCTAATTTTTCTAAATCATGATAGCGCAGGCGGGCAATACTGTACACATCTGTTTTAAAGGCCTTGGGACTGACTACAGCATAGGCAGATAAGGCCCCGCTGCCACTAGTCGCATTGCCCAGATTTCTATCAGACCAGAGCTCTGCCGAGTTGACAAAGCCCACAATCTTATAGGTCTTGTTTTTCAGAACTGACCGGCTGCCTGCTTTCTCGGTCAGATCAATCTCCTGACCAAGTTTATATTTTCTAGACCAAAAGCTAGCTAGGGCAATTTCTTGCTCATTCTGAGGAAGACGACCAGAGGTCACTTGAAAGTTTGAAATATCCTTAGTATCCGAGAATACTCGTAGGGCCTCCTCGTCTACGGTGACATCTGTCAGATAGCCAAACTCGACATCAGCTCCCTTAATAGATTCCAGCTCTTTCTGATCCGCCTTATCCAAACCATAGTCCGCCATAACAGCCAAGTCCATGGTTCGCTGTTCTTTCAAGTAATCCGTTGCTGTTCTGCGCATATTGAGTGGAGCGACCTTGAGCCCTACGAGAGCTAAAGAGCCCAGCATCATGAGGATTAAAATAGATAGGAAACGTCCTTTAGAGCTAGTGAAGGAGCGCAGAATATCTTTCCAATAAATCTTTCTCTTCATATCAATACTCCAATGTACTTATATCCTGAGGCTCTTCATTGATTGTAACACTCTTGACCCTCGCGTCGTGCATACGGATAACCCGGTCAGCAATGGGAGCCAAGGCAGCATTGTGGGTCACAATAATAACTGTCGCACCTTGATTGCGGGACATGTCCTGTAAAATTTGCAGAACTTGCTTGCCGGTATTGTAGTCTAGAGCTCCTGTCGGCTCATCGCAGAGCAAAATCTTGGGATTCTTAGCCACAGCCCGAGCGATGGACACCCGCTGCTGCTCCCCACCTGACAACTGCGCTGGAAAATTATTGAGGCGCTCTTCCAGACCAACTGCGGTCAGAGCTGCCACTGGATCTTGAGCATCCTTGACAATCTCAGAAGCCAACTCCACATTTTCCTTGGCCGTCAGGTTGGGTACCAGATTGTAAAACTGAAAAACAAAGCCCACGTCATTGCGGCGATAGTCCGTCAACTGGTGGGAATTGTAGTCAGCAATATTCTGTCCGTCTATCAGGATGTCTCCTTCATCATTGGTATCCATACCACCAAGGATATTAAGTACCGTAGACTTGCCGGCACCAGAAGCACCTAGGATAATGACCAGTTCCCCCTTTTCAATGTCAAAAGAAATATCATTGTTAGCGACAATTTCTGTGTCACCTACCTGATAACGTTTAAAGCTATGTTTCATTTCAATATAAGCCATATCGTTTCTCTCCTTTTCAAAGCTCGTTTCCTTAAATCAACAAACTGTTGATTCCAAATCACAGATATTATATAATGAGCTTAGACAAAAAGCAATAACCAAAAATCAACAAAGTGTTGATTTAAAAAAGGAAGAAAAATGGTCCAGAAACGAAAAACTAGCACAAAGGAAGACATCAAAGAAGCCTTGATTCAGCTACTATCAGAGGAAAGGTTTGATAATATCTCCATCAGTAAGCTCTGCAAACGGGCAGGGATTAATCGCGGCACCTTCTACCTCCACTACCAAGATAAATATCAGATGGTTGAAAGTTTAAAAAACGACATCATTTCCCAACTTTATAGTTATAGTCTTTTTGAAGAAGAAGGCGAATATTCCAAACGGTTCATGATAGCCAAATTTCATATACTGCGTGCTAATGAACGTCTGATCAATGCCCTAACCAAGAGCCATTATATTGACTTTCGCGGGGCTATTCGAGAGTTCATAACCAGTATCATTCTGAGCGATAAGCAAAAAGCTGCTACCCAGCGTTTTTTAGAGGAGAACTTTCATATCCCTCAGAAATACGCCCTGGAAATCTTCCTATCCAGTGTTGAGGGGATTATTTCTCTTTGGATAGCCGGCGGAGCTCAGGAGGAGTCCGAAGAAATTACTCAAATGATCCTAGCTACCTACAATTATGAGTCTTGGAAATCATGACCAGCACTCCATTTTTATAGATGAAAACTCAAAAAGGCGCAGATTCATCTGTGCCTTTTCTTAAAACGTTTCTGGTGAGCAAATAGCTTTTTAAGGATGCCCACTTAGATAAAGGCAGCAAAATCCTGTCCTATTTCACCATGTCTGGATCGTAATCATAAAATCCTGTATCGAGGAAACGATTCTTCGGATGCAATTTGTGAAGCAGCTCATCTAACAAGAAAGCTTGGTCATGACTAAATTCACCTTTTTCAATCAAGTCCCTAGCCTGAACAAAGAGCTTAGCAATCTCAACAAAATTCTGACCAGGAGTATAGAGACCTTCCAACTTCCAATGAGTAAAGCCGTGGTCAACCAATTCTGTCAACTTGGTCATCAAGTCTAAGTCATTATTGGCAAAAATGTGAGTCCCATGCTTGTCCTCAAAGATCGAATAATGGCTCTGAGGATCGCTCGGTTCCGCAAGAAAGAGATCCCTCTCTCTTGATTTCGCATCATCAATGTGTGTAAAGTTATAATAATTTTGCAAAAGCGGACGTTTAGAGTGGTGGATAACGCTCGCACCATAAACTAGAACTTCTGCTGGAATTTCAAGGATTTCCGGCATTTTAAAGAGTTCTGCCGATGGAATTTCCCGCGCCAAAACAGCTTCTGACACCCCAGCATTCTTGCCCCAAAAATTAATTTGGCGGCTGCTGGTAACCATGGTCGAAGCATCATAAATCGTTTTTAGCTTATAGCCATCCCGCTGCAAGACGTAGAATACACCTGCATCCCCAACGGTGATATAGTCCACTTCAATTTCCTGAAGAAAATCCAAATAAGGTTTGATCTGGTCCATCATGTCCTGATGCATCAAAGCATTAACGGCAACGGTCATTTCTTTTCCTGCCTGATGAACTATTTGTGAGATACGATTTAATTCGTCATAAGTGAAGTTATGCGGTAAACGAAGGCCGTATTTTTCCTCACCGACATAAATACGATCCACACCTGCTTCCAATAAGGCTTGAACTTGTTCTATACTTTCAGCTGTTGCTGTAATAATTATCTTTTTCATATCATTATTATACCAAAAAAATAGGATTTATGATTTCTTAATTCGATTTTATTCGTTTTGTAACTATCTTGTAATATACCTAATAGTAGAAACATGATAGAATGATAAGGTACTATTAGGAGAGAGATTATGGCAGTAAGAGATTTTAAACAGTTTGAGTCAGCGCCCCTGCATGATTCAACAGAACAAACTAAGGAAATATCCTATCAAGAATACCTGCCCCAAGCAGAATCAGCATCACAATTACGTGAGCTATTTTTCTTTATAAATATCGCTTTATTCTGTATTTTGACAGTCTTTTTTAGCTTTATCTTCTTATCTGCAAAGATAAGCACCTTCCTATCTTTCACACTTGCTGTAGTCCTGAGTCTCATGGTTATTCAAGGCTATCGCACTGTTCGGAGAAAGAAACGCCGTTAATTCACGAATTAAATCAAACGAGATCAAAAGATCTCGTTTTTTCGTTTTTTTACCAAGCGTAATTTGGTTCCTGACAAGCACACATCGCTGCCAATAATTCTTCTGGAGTCACCTTTTTCAGCCCTCCATAGACTGGATCCTGAACGGTATAGGATGGATCAATGTAATAAACTGCAAGGACATCACTGCCGTCTGCTGATAATTCATAGCCCGTCCCCACAACATTGTGTTCACCCTTGTGGCCTGGGTAGATGGAGGCATTATCAATCGTATAGTAGAGCGGATAGCCATCATCAATATTCTTGCGCAGGCGCTCCTTAAAGAGCCGCATATCTTCAGAATTCGAAGCGCTACTAGTCACTGTCGCAAGATGGTAGCCCGCTTGACCTACCGGCACTTCCGCATAACCAAATAAATATTGATTTAAGACACGGATTGCATTGACATTATGGGTACCGAAGGTCTCATCAGTGCCCATCGCTCGTGCCAATTCCTCCTGGCTAGCTTGGACGCCTCTGTAGGCTAAAATCATACTGACAGAGGTCGGTGCGCAAGTATTCCAAGCTCGCTGGATCTGCATAGGAACTTCCAGACGTTTTCTGATTGGAGAAGGCGCTTCTTTGCTAGAAGGCTGTGTCTCCTCTTCTCTGACCTTTTCAGTTGTCTGACTGGAGCTTTTTGACTCCGCAGAAGCAGAACTCTGACTAGGGCTGGATTGATTTGCACTAGATTGACTACTGCTAGCTGTTTTCGAGCGGGCTTGACTCGTGCTCAGAGCCTTAGAAGAAGAGTCAGATCTTCCAGACTTAGGGGACTCTGAAGCTTTCTGCCGAGAACAGGCTAGTAAGCAGCAGCCTAAACCAAGCAAGGCAAGCATTTTTAAATTTTTCATACCAACATCCCCTTTTATTTATATGATGACGCTTTCTTATTTAAAAATCAAGATAGGCTAGCAAACGCTAGCCTAATTTTTTTATTTTTCAAGTTCTTCTGTTTCTAAATCAATGATGATTTCTTCTGAAGGGGCTTTTTCTCCTTCTTCCACCACGATATCAGAAATTTCTTCTTCAAGAATTTCCTCTTCTTTTTCAAACTTTTCTTTGATTTCTTGGAATTTATCCTGCGAATAGTCTACTACTGACTTGGTCGTATCCTTAACAGACTCCAATACTGTTTCTGCTGTAATTTCGCCATTTTCAACCTTTTCCTTGGTTTGGTTGATGGCTTTGACAGCCTGATCTGAAAAGTCCTTTACTGATTGGACAACTGCTTCGTGAGTCTTGTCTGGATCTTCACGATAGTCGACAACAAAGTCTTGAACTTTTTCAGTAATTTCTTTGCCTTTTTTACTGGTTAGAAAGTACGCTGCAGCTGCACCAGACACAGCACCTAATAAAAGTGATGAAATTTTTCCCATAATAAACCTACTTTCTTATTTTTTAAATAATTTGCCAACAAAACGAAGGGCCGTTAGACCTGCTGTTGTTTTCGCTGTCGTGCTTCCTGCTGCGACTGCTTTTTTTCCTAAAACACGCGCCTGATCGTTTAAATCAGAGACTGATTCCGATAGGTCTGCCACCGCATTGAAAAGCGGATCAATCGTTGCTACTTTGTGGTTGATATCATCTGTCAACACATTGACTTTGGCAATCAAATCATTGGTTTGATGCAGGGTGACATTGACATCAGAAGTCAACACTTTGATCGTATTTTCGGTCTCATCCAGCATTTTTGCAGCCTTATCACCGAGAGTTTTGACGGTGAGGGTCATGTAGATTAGAAAGACAATCAAAGCGACAGCAACTAAAGTATAAGCAATTTCAAGCATAATATTCTCCTCTCATTCTTGATAATAGGGGGCTTGTTTTTTTCTTTGGTAAATCATAATGCCGATGCCTAGTAAAATCAGAGCTGCAGACAGCCACTGAGATACACGCACACCCAAGAACATGAGACTATCGGTCCGCATACCCTCGATAATCATCCGGCCAAAGCCGTACCAAATCAGGTAAAAGGCTGCCAATTCTCCCTGACGGAAGAATTTAGGGCGGCGTCGTAAGATTAGCAATAGGGCAAAGCCAAGTAAATTCCAAAGGGATTCGTATAAGAAGGTTGGCTGGCGATAAGCACCATCTATGTACATATTGTTGCGGATGAAGGACGGCAGATAATTAAGATTTTTGACCACCGCTCCATAGGCTTCTTGGTTAAAGAAATTGCCCCAACGGCCGATGCTCTGAGCGATCAAGACGCTAGGTGCTGCAATATCCAAGAAATCAACAGGATTGATTAGCCTTCTCTGAGAAAAGAAATAGAGGACAAGGGCACCAGTGATCAAACCGCCATAAATGGCTAAACCACCATTCCAAATCTGAAAAATCTCAATCAGAGAGTGCTTGCCATAATAAGACCACTCAAAAATCACATAGTAGAGTCGCGCTCCGAGGATGGCCAAGGGAAAGGCAATCAGAATGAAATCAAGAATATCATCTGGGATCATCTTCTTGCGTGGCGCTTCCTTCATGGCCAAGTAAACGGCTAAAATCAAGCCAGTGACAATGCAGATTGCATACCAACGAATACTAAAGGGACCGACTGAAAAAGCTACTGGATCAAGCATCTTTCACCTCATTCTGGCTAATCAGATTAGTCAGTCGTTCTTCAAAAATCTTGGTGGCATCAAAGCCCATTTCCTTAGCTCGATAGTTCATGGCTGCGGCTTCAATCACCACAGAGATGTTGCGTCCTGTCTTAACTGGGATGCGAATACGAGGAATTCTGACACCAGAAACTTCCAGTTCTTCTGCATTATTGCCCAGACGGTCAAAGGTCTTATTGGTATCATAATTTTCCAGATAGACAGCAATCTGTACCTGTGAAGAATCCTTGACCGCACTAGCTCCATAAAGGCTCATCACGTCGATAATGCCGACACCGCGAATTTCCAAGAGATGACGAAGAATCTCAGCAGGCTCTCCCCAGAGAGTCATTTCATCCTTGGCAAAGATATCAACCCGGTCATCCGCTACCAAACGATGGCCACGCTTGACTAACTCAAGACCAGTTTCACTTTTACCAATACCACTGTCTCCTTGAATCAGCACGCCCATTCCGTAGATATCCATCAATACGCCATGGACACTGGTTCTGACCGCCAAGCGTGAGTCAAGGAAACTAGAAATTTCCCCTGATAGACGGCTGGTTGATGTGCGACTGGTAAGAATCGCGATTTGCTTTTCTTCAGCTGCTCGCCGCATTTCTTCAGGAATCTCCAGATCACGCGCCACAATGACAACTGGCGTTTCTGGTTGAAACATTTTCAGAAGGACTTGATGACGGTTATGGGACGTCATCTTCATCAGATAAGACCACTCCTTCATCCCAATCAGCTGAATCCGTTCTGGCGTATAGTAGTCAAAATAACCGGTCATTTCAAGGCCCGGCCGCGAAATATCCGATGTCGAAATCTCCTTTTCTAAGAGGTCATCACTGCCGTAAACGATGCGTAAACGGACTTTTTCAATCAAATCTTTGACCTTTACAGACATTCCCTGCTCCCTTCAAATTTATCTTTCTCTATTATAGCAAATTTTTACCCTAAAAGAGTTTTTAAGATTGGAAATTAAGCAGGATTTTTCCCTAAATGCTTGTAAAAATATCTGCCAGCCATCAAAAAGGCCAGTCAAAATAACTAGCCAATCCATTTTTTAAGAACTCTTTTTTGATTTTGAAAGCAAGGATGGCTCTCGATAAAGGCTGGTATTTCACTTAGAGGCAGCCAGAGATGAGCATCGGTTTCGCCTACCTGATAGCGAACTTGGCTCTTGTCCCCAGACACCACCGCTTCATAGAAGTCAAAGTGGCACTGGTCTTCAACAGAGCACACCTGCTCCAACAGTCTGATACTGTCAGGAACCAGACCTGTTTCTTCTTCTAGTTCCCGCAGGGCGGCTGTCTGACTATCCTCTCCTGCCAATACACTACCTCCCGCTCCGAACTCATAATAGCCAGGATAGAGACTTTTATTTGCTGACCGCCGCATAAAGAGAATATCACCATCCTGATGGCGAACCAAGACATTGACACAGAGATGAAACTGGCCTTCAGGAATTTTTTCTCCTCGAACTAAGAAATGAGGGAGTTGATTTCGATTTAAGTCATAAGCATTCCAAACTTCTGTCATATTTCCTCCTTGGATAAGTCATTCATCTTTCGGCAATAGCTTCCAGATTCAGTCAGCTACGCTTCCCTAGATTCTCTCTTTTCGTTTCCTCTACATCTAGCAAAAATTCGGGAACACTACCCGAATTTCGCTCTTTCATAATTACCAAAACCAGCCGTCATTGTCATTGATTGGCTCGGCATCTTTCATTTTGCGAGGGCCGGTTCCATACATTTCCGCTTCCACATCTTCCTTGTAAGGCATCACGATGGCCAGCAAAATATAAATCAAAATGCCTAAGCCAAAATTGAAAACTGTAAAGATGATGAATAAAAAGCGTAACAAACCAAGATCAAAGTTAAATTTATCAGCCAATCCCGACAAAACCCCAGAAATTACTCGGTTTCTTCTTAGTTTATAAAACTTAGTTTTCATGATGATGACCTCAACTCTCATTCTTTCCTTCATTTTATCATAGCGGGATAACAAAAAAATCAGCCCCAAGGCTGATTCTGCATCTATCCGATTTAATCCGCTCACTCTCTGTTTGTTTCCTCTTTGAGGAAGGACAGTTGACCTCTACAGCGACCGCAACGGTATTTTTGAAGATTGACTCTGCGTCTACGATGGATAAGTGCTCCGCAACTCAGGCATTTATAGATGAGAAAGGCTTGCGAGTTGGACAAGGATGGAGCATAGCGCAAACCATCTACCTGCTTGAGCAATTCTTTAAAATCCCTATCTCCATGGCGGTAACCCTTGCCCTGATAATAAAGATGATAGTGGACCAACTCATGGCGGACAATTTTTCGAAAGGTCTCCAGCCCAAAAGTTTCATAGATTTTGGGATTGAAATCCAGATGGCCATCTTTAGGAAAGAAGCGTCCTCCTGTAGTACGGAGACGCTTATTCCAAAAAGCTTGGTGGCGAAATTCCCAGCCAAAATCTTCTAGCGACACCTGCTTGACGTAGTTAGTTAGATTCATTTGGCGCTATCAGAGAGAGGTTAACCTTCTCCCGTTCCACATCCAATTTATCCACCCAGACAGTGACCAAGTCACCAACAGATAGGACTTGACTAGGATGCTTAATATAGTCTGAGCTCAGCTTGGAGATATGGATAAGACCGTCTTCGTGGATACCGATATCCACAAAGGCTCCGAAATCGACAACATTGCGGACAACGCCCTCCAGTTTTTGACCGATACGTAGGTCCTTGATATCCAAGACATCCTGCCGCAGAACTGGCGCGTCAAAGGAATCACGCAAATCTCTGCCAGGCTTGAGCAAATCAGCAATAATATCTTTGAGGGTTTCTTCTCCCAAGCCTAGCTCTGCAGCCAAACTAGCAGTCTGCACTGCTTTTAATTTGGCTTGGGCTGCTTCATCCAAACTGCTGATTTCCAGACGCTTAAAGAGCTCTTCCACTGCCTTATAAGACTCTGGGTGAACGCCTGTATTGTCTAGCAGGTTATCACTTTCGGGAATACGCAGGAAGCCGGCTGCCTGTTCAAAAGCCTTTGCGCCTAGCCGCGGCACTTTCTTGATGGCCTCGCGAGACCGAATCAAGCCTTCCGTTTCCCGATACTTGACAATATTTTCTGAGATAGTTTTATTAAGACCAGCTACATGGGCCAGCAGGGCAGGACTGGCAGTGTTGATATTGACTCCGACTTGGTTAACCACGGTATCCACGACAAAGTCCAGACTTTCAGACAGTTTTTTCTGGCCGACATCATGCTGGTACTGGCCAACTCCGATAGACTTAGGATCAATCTTAACCAGCTCAGCTAAAGGATCTTGCAGACGGCGGGCAATGGAAATAGCTGAGCGCTTTTCAACGGTCAAATCTGGAAACTCGTGACGAGCCAGTTCACTAGCAGAGTAGACAGATGCTCCGCTCTCATTGACGATGACATAGCTGACATTCGGATGAGATTTCAAAACTTCTGCTACAAAAGCTTCGCTTTCTCGACTGGCCGTTCCGTTTCCGATGGCGATGATTTCCACGCCAAACTGCTCAATCAGCTCTGACAACTCTTTCTTAGATGCTTCAATCTGAGCTGGCTTTGCTGGTGGCACGGGATAGATAACATGAGTCGTCAGCATCTTGCCTGTTGGATCCACAACAGCCAGCTTAGCTCCTGTCCGAAAAGCTGGGTCAAAGCCCAGTACTACGCGACCTTTGAGAGGGGCAATCAGGAGAAGATTTCGGAGATTTTCTGAGAAGAGCTGAATCGCTCCATCCTCAGCGGCCTCGGTCAGCTCGGTCCGAATACGGCGCTCCATGGCTGGAATGATTTTCTTTTTAACCGCTTGCTGGATAGCTTCGATGATATAGGCATTTTTCACCTTGAAACGCACTTCAAAGAAGCGCAGAATTTTCTCCATATTGTGCTCAAAACCAACCTTGAGAATACCTAGCTTCTCACCACGGTTAAGAGCCAGGGTACGGTAGCCTTGCATAGTCGCTACTTTTTCGGAAAAATCATAATAAATCTGGAAGACCTGCTTTTCATCCAAATCACCATCTTTGAGACTAGATACGATAGAAGAATTTGTCTGAATCTCATGGTAGGTCCAAGCCCGCAGCTTGGTATCTTCGGAAATTGCCTCAGTCAGAATATCCACTGCTCCAGCTAGAGCAGCTTCTGATGTTGGAAAGGCTTCACTAGTCAGTTTCTCAGCTTCTTCCTGCAGATTAGCCGCATCTTGTAGGATTAGGCGAGCCAAAGGAAAGAGGCCAGCTTCACGCGCAATAGTAGCCTTGGTACGGCGCTTCTCCTTGTAAGGCAGATAAAGCTCTTCCACATCAGCCAGCTTTTCAGCAGCTTCAATCTCAGAGCGCAGTGCATCCGTTAGTTTGCCCTGCTCCTCAATCTTGGCCAAGACCGTTGCTTTACGCTCTACCAAAGCGGTCATACTCTTATCCAAATCAATGATCGCCTTAATCTCGACCTCATCCAGATTTCCTGTCATTTCCTTACGGTAACGAGCAATAAAAGGAATGGTATTGCCTTCAGCGGTCAGTTCTAAGACCTGTGATACTTGGCTTTCTTTAAGGCCCAATTTCTGAGCAATTTTTTCAATATTTATATTTTCCATAACGCTTCTATTATATCATAATATGAAGCTGGAAAATCTATAAAGACTAGTTTAATCCATCTTTTTTTGCTAGGGTGAGTCTGCTCTCTCTGATCAATCATGGCTGAAAATATCATTTTTTTTCTTTTGGTAGTATAATAGAATTATTATTTTAGAAATGAGGTGCCTTTATGGCTGTGAAATTTACCAAAACAGACGATTTAGACAAGATGTTCGAGGAGTTTGCCACTCTGCCCAAGCTTGAAAAAGTCGAATTTCCAGATGACAAAAAGAAAAAAGAAGCTGAAGACAAGGCTAAAAAAGCATGAGCTTCTTTTCAAATCTTCCTTCCAGCGTTTTACAGGCTGGAGCTATTTTTCTCTCCATTATCATTGAGGCCCTGCCTTTTGTCTTGATCGGAAGTATCATTTCTGGCTTTATCGAGGTGTATGTCACGCCAGACAAGGTTTATCGTTTCCTGCCCAAGAACAAATGGGCTCGGATATTCTTTGGAAGCTTGATTGGCATAGTCTTTCCTTCCTGTGAGTGCGGAATCGTTCCCATTATAAACCGCTTCTTGGAAAAGAAAGTTCCCAGTTACACGGCTGTGCCTTTTCTGGTAACGGCTCCAGTCATCAACCCCATCGTGCTCTTTGCGACCTACTCAGCTTTTGGAAATTCCTTCCGAATGGCTCTGCTTCGTGCTTTAGGTTCTATGGTCGTGGCTATTCTTTTAGGGATTTTTCTGGGCTTCTTTGCGGATAGCAATATTCAGAAAGAAAATCGCAAGGCTGTTCATGAGCATGACTTTTCACATCTCAGCAAGGGACAAAAGTTTTTTCAGGTCTTTGTGCAGGCTATTGATGAATTTTTCGACACTGGCCGCTATCTGGTCTTTGGCTGTCTCTTCGCCAGCTTGGTCCAAGTCTATGTGCCAACCAGAATCCTGACCTCTATCAGCTCGACACCAGCTGTCGCTATTCTCCTGCTCATGCTGCTGTCCTTCCTGCTCTCACTTTGCAGCGAAGCTGATGCTTTCATTGGGAGCTCCTTGATTGCTAGCTTCGGCGTATCGCCAGTCTTAGCTTTCTTGGTCATTGGTCCTATGCTAGATGTCAAGAATCTGCTGATGATGAAAAACTACTTTAAGACACACTTTATCTGGCAATTTATCAGCCTGGTTACCGTCGTCGTCTTTCTTTACTCTTGGCTTGTGGGGGTAGTGCTATGATTCGATTTCTAATCTTAGTCGGCTACTTTGAGATTACTATGTATCTACAGCTGACGGGCAAGCTCAACCAATACATCAATCTCCACTATTCCTATCTGGCTTATCTATCTATGATTTTGTCCTTTATCTTGGCAGTCGTGCAGCTGATCATCTGGATGAAAAAGATGGAGGTCCACAGTCATTTAAGCACTCGCTGGACAAAGTTAGGCAGCGTGCTGCTCCTTGTCATTCCGCTCTTTGTGGGAATTTTCTTTCCAACTGTCACCTTGGATTCGACCACCGTTTCGGCCAAAGGATTTCATTTCCCACTGGCTGAGGGAACTTCTGCAGCTGTCCAGCAGGACGAAGGCACAACCAGCCAATACCTAAAGCCGGACACCAGCACCTACTTTACCAAAGGGGCTTACGAAAAAGAAATGCGTGCTGCCGCCAAGAAATATGTCAAGCAAGATACCATTCAGGTCACAACTGAGAACTACATGGAAGTCATGGAGGTCATCTATGATTATCCCGACGAGTTTGTAGGCAAAACGCTGGAGTTCACTGGCTTTGTCTACAACGACCCCAGCGACCAAAAGAGTCAATTTCTCTTTCGCTTCGGTATTATCCATTGTATCGCTGACTCGGGTGTCTATGGCCTCTTGACGACTGGAAATACCCAGCATTTCGAGAATAATACCTGGATTCATGCCAAGGGGAAACTTGCCATGCACTACCATAAAACCCTAGGACAAAGCCTTCCAACTCTAGAAGTTGAAAGCTTTGATAAGGTAGAAAAGCCGGACAACCCTTACGTCTATCGGGTCTTTTAAAGTCAAACACCTGTGAAAAGCCATTTTCATGGGTGTTTCTTTTATATGCAAGCCTTGCAATTCATTCCTTCCCTTTTACTAAGTTGTTATGACCAACTTTTATAAAGTACAAGATCCTTGATTAAAGTTGCTATTTAACTTTTTTCTCTCCTCTCTTGGAAAATCGTGCTACAATAATACTATCTCATTTGAAAAGGAGTTGTTTTTATGAATCAAGAAAAAGTAGAGAAACGAGATTTGCTTTCTATTCTGGCTGTGGCCTTAGTCACCTTTGCTGGAATTCTTTCAGAGACCAGTATGAATGTGACCTTTCCCCACCTCAGCAAAGTATTTGGTCTGAGCCTAGGAGTGCTACAATGGATTACGACTGGCTATCTGCTAGCCGTCGCCATCACCATAACTTTAGGCGCAACTCTAGCCCACAATTGGACGGAGCGTCGCATCCTCTTTACCTCACTTTCCATCTTTACCCTTGGTAATCTGATTGCTATGATTGCCCCAGACTTTACTTCCCTTATGCTGGGACGGATCCTTCAGGGGGGAGCGACTGGGATTGCCATTCCACTTATGTTTAATCTCATCGTGGAGCGGATTCCTCGGCAGAAAATCGGATTTTATATGGGGTTGAGTGGCCTAGTTATCAGTCTGGCACCAGCCATCGGTCCGACCTACGGAGGATTCATGATTGGCTCCTTCGACTGGCACATGATCTACAGCTTTATCATGCCAGTTCCCATCCTCTCTTTTTTGCTGGCTTATGTTAACTTGGAAAATTCAGCAGGAAAAAGCAAGCGTCCTTTTGATGTGCTAGGCTTTCTCTCGCTCGCCACAGCTCTTTCCTTTTCTCTGATGACCATCTCCAGTTTAGAAGGTGGTGATAGTGTCAATTGGCTTTATCTAGCCATTTTCTTCCTTTCCTTTGCCTTTTTTATCTGGCGGAGTCTGACAGTTCAAGATCCGTTTCTGGACATCCGTATCTTGAAAGAACCAACAATTTTCTTTGGAATTCTGCCCTTTTTAATTTTCCAATTCTCCAACCTATCCAGTAATTTTCTCATTCCCAACTTTCTCGTGCTAGTCAAGAATGTCTCCACCGCTCAAGCTGGATTTTCCCTCCTTCCCGGAACTATGATTGGAGCTTTCATGTCGCCTTTTCTGGGAAAATTGTACGATAGCAAAGGCCCAAAACTGTCTCTGCTGGGCGGCAATAGCCTAGTCTTTCTGGTCATGATTGTCTATAGCTTTTTTACAAACTGGCTCAATCTGCCTTTAATCTTAGGATTTTATATCCTCTTTACTCTAGGACGCAACATGGCCTTCAACAATACCATGGCTTTATCAGCTTCTCAAGTCAGCAGAGATAAAACGGCGGATGTGACTGCCCTCTTTCAACTAGCACAAACCTTTGCCGGTGCCTTGGGAACGGCAATTGCAGCTGTCCTGCTTAACCAAGCACCCGATACGACAAGCGGCGCCCACAATGTCTTTAGCCTACTTCTTCTTCTTGCAATAGGCAACTTTATTTTCTACTATTTTCTGTTTCGAGCGATTCATCAGAAGAAAGAAGCCTAATTTTCTATCCCGACTTTCCCTCGGGATATTTTCTTTGGTCAAATCCAGATTTTTCAAATACAATTTTTCTGAAAATTGTGATAAAATAGAGACAATCACATTTAGATAGGTAATAGATATCATGTCTTCAAAAGTTATTATTACAATTTTCGGTGCCAGCGGAGACTTGGCTCAAAGAAAGCTTTATCCTTCTCTCTTTCGACTTTATAAATCTGGCAATCTTTCGCAACATTTTGCCGTAATCGGAACTGCCCGCAGACCTTGGAGCAAGGAATATTTCGAATCTGTCGTTGTCGAGTCAATCTCTGACCTAGCCGACAGTGCCGAGCAGGCTCAAGAGTTCGCCAGCCACTTTTATTATCAAAGCCATGACGTGCAAGACACCGAGCATTATATCGAATTGCGCAAGCTGCAAAACAAGCTCAACGAGCAATACCAGGCAGAAAATAACAAACTCTTCTTCCTTTCTATGGCGCCACAATTTTTCGGAACCATTGCTAAGCATCTCAAGTCTGAGCAAATCGTTGATGGAAAAGGATTTGAACGCCTGATTGTCGAAAAACCCTTCGGAACAGATTTGGCAACTGCCAGCAAGCTTAACGAAGATCTATTGGCAACCTTTGACGAAGAACAGATTTTCCGCATCGACCACTATCTAGGCAAGGAAATGATTCAAAAGATTTTTGCCATCCGCTTTGCTAATCTGCTTTTTGAAAATGTCTGGAACCGCCAATACATTGATAATGTACAGATTACCTTTGCTGAAAAGTTGGGAGTTGAAGAACGCGGTGGCTACTATGATCAATCCGGTGCCCTTCGTGATATGGTACAAAACCACACCCTACAACTCCTCTCACTACTGGCCATGGACAAACCAAAAAGCTTTACCAAAGACCATATCCGAGCAGAAAAGGTCAAGGTCTTTGAACGCCTTGTTCAGCCGAGCGAAGAAGATTTGAAACGCTTCTTCATTCGCGGCCAGTACAAGTCTGGCAAAATCAACGGTCGAAAATATATTTCCTACCGTAGCGAACCAAATGTCAATCCTGAGTCTACTACTGAAACCTTTGCTTCTGGGGCTTTCTTCATTGATAGCGACCGCTTCCGTGATGTTCCTTTCTTCTTCCGAACAGGGAAGCGCCTTACCAAAAAAGGCACCCATGTCAATATCGTCTTCAAGCAAATGGACTCTATCTTTGGTGAGCCTCTCAAACCAAATGTCCTAACCATCTATATCCAGCCAACCGAGGGGATTTCACTCAGCCTTAATGGCAAGGAAGTTGGAGAACTCTTTAATCTAGCTCCCATCTCATTAGATTATCGGACAGATGCCACAGCTTCAGGAGCCTCTCCAGACCCTTATGAAAAACTAATTTTTGATGTCCTTAATAACGACTCAACTAATTTCAGTCATTGGGACGAAGTAAAAGCCAGCTGGGAGCTCATCGATCGCATCGAAGAACTCTGGAGCCAAAATCAAGTGCCACTCCATGAATATCCTGTCGGATCTATGGGACCAGAAGCCTCCTTTGAGCTACTCGCCCAATTTGGAGCAAGCTGGCAATGGCAACCTGATAAAGAATAATACATGCAAAAAAGATTGGAAAATTCTCCAATCTTTTTTATAATTCTTAAACATCTGCTAGTCCTTCTATTACAGCCATTCCTTGTAACGCTTGATATAAAGACCTTTCACAAGGGTTACGCTAACCATATAAAGCACAATAATCAAGAAAAGACAAAGGAAATAGATGCCATTCAGCGGAGCTGTCTTCAGAACTGACGCAAAGAGGCTGTATGGCAAGGAAGTAACAAAGAGCGCAGCCGCCATGGTCGTCACAATGACGGAAAGGGCAGGACGACTTTGCACAAAAGGCAGCTTAGGTGAGCGTAGCATGTAGATGACCATGGTCTGGGTCCACATAGACTCAATAAACCAGCCTGTTTGGAAAAGAGTGATAAAGTTCACTGCCTGTTCAGTACCAGCTTGATAGCTGCCTCCTGTGATCATAGGCACGATGATAAAGTAAAGCACCAGATAGGTCAAAACATCAAAAACGGATGAGATAGGCCCGATCCAAGCCATAAAACGGGTAATAGAGCTAGCTGACCAGATATGAGGTCTCTTGAGAAATTCACTATCCACATTATCAAAGGGCAGAGCGATACAAGACAGGTCATAAACTAGATTGAGAACAATCAGATGAACTGGTGCCATAGGCAGAAAAGGTAAAAAGATGCTGGCGAAGAGAAGAGAAAAGATATTCCCAAAGTTGGAACTGACCGTCATCTTGATATACTTGGTCATGTTGGCATAAACCTTGCGTCCTTCTACTAGACCTTTCTCCAGAACCATAAGATCCTTGTCCAGCAAAATGACATCCGCCGTTTCCTTGGCAATATCGACAGCTGTATCAACTGAAATTCCAACATCTGCTACTTTCATTGAAGGGGCATCATTGATACCATCACCCATGTAGCCAACCTTGTGGCCATTGGCTTTGAGCTGGAGGATGATCCGAGCTTTTTGGTCAGGTGAGAGCTTGGCAAAGACTGTCGTGTTCTCCACCGCCTGACTCAATTCCTCATTAGATAAAGCATCTACCTCTACACCTAGCAAGATATTGTCTACATCTAACCCAACCTTTTCACAGACTGCTTGGGTTACCTTATCATTATCGCCCGTCAAAATCTTAGTGGCAACACCGTATTCAGCCAAGGTTTCAATAGCTGGAGCCGCAGATGACTTAGGTGGATCTAGAAAGGCTAGATAGCCCGTCAAAATCATATCGGACTCATCCTTCACTTCATACTCATAATCTTCTTCTAAGTCTGACTTGTAGCTAACACCAAGCACGCGCAGCCCTTGCTCATTAAGTTGAGCCACTTCCGCAAGGATTTCCTGACGGATCTCCTCAGTCAGTTCTGTAATACGATTTTTATACTCTACATAGCTAGAGATGGCCAGCATTTCCTCCAAGGCCCCCTTGGTCACCATGCTGATAACATCCTCATCATCCTTGACGATGACGCTCATGCGACGACGTTCAAAGTCAAAGGGAAGTTCATCAATTTTCTTAAAGGTTTGGTCTAGATTACGAACAATCTCATGCTTTTCTGCTTCTTTCTCCGTTCGGTTGATAATGGCACGATCCATGAGATTTTTAAGGCCTGTTTGATAATAGGAATTGAGAAAGGCCCGACGGAGCACTGCCAAGTCCAAATCACCATGAATATCCAGCGGGTATTCTAACACAATCTCGTCTTGGGTCAGTGTCCCCGTCTTATCCGTACAAAGGATATCAATAGCTCCTAGATCTTGGATAGCATTCAGCTTTTTAATCACGACCTTTTCCTGAGCCATAATAATAGAACCTTTAGCCAAGCTCGCCGTGATAATCATGGGCAGCATTTCTGGGGTCAGACCGACCCCAACACTGAGGGCAAAGACACCTGCTTCCAGCCAGTCGCCGTCTGTCAGACCGTTGATAAAGAATACGACTGGCACCATGACCAACATCAGACGAATCAAGAGCCAGGAAATACTATTCATCTCGCGCTCAAAAGAGGTCGGTTCATCGTAGGTGTTAAGCGTCTGCTCAATGGCTCCCATCATGGTCTCATCACCAACCACCAGCACCAGAGCCGTAGCTCTTCCGGAAATAACGTTAGTTCCCATGAAGGCCAATGATTCTGTCTCTAAAAGGCTATCGAGATTTTGCCCATCCGCCTTGGTCAAACAGATCTTTTCTACTGCATCACTTTCCCCTGTCAGGCCGGACTGCTGAACAAAGAAATCACGCGAATCCAGCAACAGCACATCTGCAGGAATCATGTCTCCAGCACTAAGCTTGATGATGTCTCCTACAACAAGCTCATCAATCGGAAGTTCCTGCTCTGCTCCTTCACGGATAACCGTAGCCGTATTGACAATCAGCCGAGACAGATTGCTAGCAGCGCGGTCGCTCCGCAATTCCTGAATAAAACGAATGCCTCCAGAAATCAGCACTAGAACGACAATAATGATGGAAGTCGTCGGATCTTCCTCACCAGGCTTGGCCAGCCAGACATTGGTCACTAAGGACACCAGAGCAATCACCAATAAGATGACCGTAAAGGGGTTAATGATAGACTCGTAAATTTTCTTGAAAATAGAGTCTTCCTGACCCTTTGTGATAATATTTTCACCATAGAGATCACGATTTTCTTCGACCTGCTCTTCTGTCAGGCCCCGAAAGGAAGTCTTGTAAAATGCCAGAGTTTCTTGTACAGGAAGCTGCAGAGCAGCAACTAATCTTTCTTTTACTGTTTTCATTGGTTTCTCCTTTATGTATGATTGATAATTTTCATACACAGGGACCAATCACTTTATGAGGACAGAACGACACAAATCAGCGATTGGCTGTGTATGTGCGGTTCCGGATGATCGTCAATTTGCATCGTACTTCTCCTTTCTTAGTTTATAAAAGCAGTTAATAATCCCAAGATGCCTGCAAGACATCAAAAGTAGCATTCATCTTCTGGGCCCATTCTTGCAAGTCGGGAAAATTTTCTTTCAAAGAAAATCCAATGACTTCTTCACGTAAATTCCACCAATCTACAAGAGCAACTACTTGGATTGTTGCAATATTTAAAGAAAGTCCCTGCTCAGTAGCCAGTTTCTCTAATAAAGCCAAACTCCGGACATTTCTCTCTTCAATTTGCTGATGTCTGTCTTTCCACCAATGCTCTTTTTCATGGAAAATTTTTTCCGCAACAACCGGCATTGTGTTTTCCAAAATCCCTTCAGCAACGGACAGTATGTTTAAAATGTGCCACTTCTCTATTCCATTAGGAAAAAGCGGAGTTTCCTGACCTAGCTCGTCTAAATATTGGGAAATTAAATCACTACCATACAACCATTCTCCATTGGAAGCTTGAAAAGCAGGAATTCTACCCAAAGGATTATCTTGATTGTGCGGTGAATTTTTGTCGAAAGCCATCTGAACCTTCTGAATATCCACTTGCTCCTCTAAATGATGGTGTAAAATTGTAGCATAGACTTTACGCGCAAAAGGACTGGTACTAGAATACCAAAATTTCATCACTATTCCTCCTTCTTTTTTCTTAAGAGGCAGGCAATCAACTATTTACTCTCTTGAAATATTTTTAGCAAAAAAGAAGACCCTGCCAATTCTGGGCAGGGTTGTTTGCATGTCAGGTTGTTCGCTTCATTGTTTTAAACATAGATAAAACAAGCATTCACCGTTCAAGCTTTAACTCCATAAGGCGATGAAATGAGCTTAGTCTTGACCTTTGCGATCAGGACTGTTAACCAACGAGTAGTGTCTCCACTGCTTTGCGGTAGTCATCCGTATCCTTATGGTAGCCTCACCTACCGATTGACACTATTACTATACTCCTCTTTAGAAAGATTGTCAATAAAGAGAGCTATTTTTATTTTATTTTGGTAAAACTTCCGCAATCCGTCGACAAATCTCTTTGATCATAGTCTTCGGCGCAGCTGTATTGAGACGAGCATGTCCTTTGCCTTCTTGGCCAAAATCACTTCCCCGATTCAGGACAACCTTAGCCTCTTCTCGAAGCAAGTGGAAGAGCTGGTCATCTGTCAGCCCATAATCTGAAAAGTCCAGCCAAACCAGATAAGTTCCTTGAGGTTTCATGACCCGCAGACGTGGTGCTTCCTTAGCAAAATAATCGACTACAAAATCAATATTTTCCTCTAAGACAGCCTTGAGCTCTGTCAACCAAGCTTTGCCATGACGATAGGCAGCTTCCGTCGCTAAGAATCCAAGCCCCGAAATTTCATGCTGGTTATTGGCCAGTTGGCGCTTTTGAAACTTTTGTCGCAAGCTAGGATTCTCAATCACCGCATAGGAATTCTTGGTCCCAGCAATATTAAAAGTCTTAGTTGCACTGGCTAAAATCAAGCTAAAGTCCTTGAAGTCAGGTGAAACAGTATTGAAAGACTGGTGTTTATGTCCAAACAGCGTCAAATCTTGGTGAATTTCATCTGAGACCACGAGAACGCCGTACTTTTGGCAGAGACGACCAATCTTCTCTAACACTTCCCGTTCCCAAACTCGACCGCCAGGATTGTGCGGATTGCACAACACGTAAATCTTGACTTCATTGTCTACGATGTCCTGCTCCAGCTGCTCAAAGTCAATCTGAAAGAGATCGTCCTGTTCTATCAAGGAATTAGTAATCAACCGACGATTATTGAGCTTGACACTGCGGGTAAAAGGCGGGTAAACAGGAGTATTGATCAGAACGGCATCACCTTCATCGGTAAAGGCTTGGATAGCCGTCGAAATAGCAGGAACAACTCCCTCGATAAAGACCAAGGCTTCTTGGTCAAATGTGTAGCCATGCTCATCCCGCTCCCAAGCTAGAACGGTATTGATCAACTCCTCACTAGCATAGGTATAGCCATAGACTAACTGATCAGCGTAATCATGCACAGTTTGCTTGATTTCAGGCAAGACTTCAAAATCCATATCCGCAATCCAGGCTGGCAGGACTTGACTGTCTTTCTCCGCCTCTTTCCATTTATAAGTATGCTGACCAATCCGATTGGGTGCTGTTTCAAAGTTATAACTTCCCATATTAGTCCTCCAAGGCTGCTCGTAAATCGTCTACCAAATCTCGACTATCTTCGATCCCAATTGACAGGCGCAGCAAATCATCAGTCAAGCCATAGGAATGACGCACTTCAGCAGGAATGTCTGCATGAGTCTGGGTTGTTGGATAGGTAATCAAACTCTCTACTCCACCCAAACTTTCCGCAAAGGTAAAGACTTTCAGGCTATTTAAGAGATGAGGGATCTTGCCTTCATCCACAACTTTAAAGGAAATCATACCGCCCTTACCTGGATAGAGAACCTCTTTTACCGCAGGAGATGACTTCAGAAATGCAACTACTTCTTGCGCATTCTGAGTAGAGCGCTCCATGCGGAGAGCCAAGGTCTTGAGCCCGCGCAAAAGCATGTAACTATCAAATGGAGATAGGACTGCTCCAGTTGTATTGAGATTATAGAAAAGCTTGTCATAGATGGCAGCATCATTGGTCATGATAACTCCAGCTAAGACATCATTGTGCCCACCCAGATACTTGGTCGCAGAGTGCAGGACAAGGTCAGCTCCATCTTCCAGCGGTCTTTGGTAAATCGGACTGTAGAAGGTATTGTCCACAATGACAGCTGCTCCTCGCTCATGAGCCGCTTGGGAAATGCGGGCAATGTCAAACTCTACCATAAGAGGATTGGTCGGTGTCTCGATATAGACAATATCTATATCCTCTGTTAGCTTGTTCAGGAGTTCTTCTTCCGTATTAGCATAGGTAAAGCTAAAGCGTCCTTCCGCTTCGACCTGAGCAAACCAGCGGAAAGAGCCACCATAGAGATCTCGAACAGCCAAAACCTTACTGCCGACTGGAAAGGCGCTAAAGGCCAGCACAATAGCCGACATACCAGAGCTAGTCGCTAGGGCATAATCTGCACTTTCGATAGCAGCTAGAGTCTCTTCCAAGCTAGCCCGTGTAGGGTTCTTGGTTCGAGTATAGTCATAACCTGTGGACTGGCCAAACTCTGGATGCTGGTAAGTCGTTGAAAAATGCAAGGGGGTTGTTAAGGCACCCGTTGTTGTGTCTGTTTTTACTCCCGCTTGGGCCAACAAGGTATTTAATTTCCGTTCTCTCTCCATTTAACCGTTCCTCTTTTTTTAAAATATTCTACCTTTCTATTGTAACATCTTAAGAAAATCTTGAGCTTTTTTCTTTTCAAGAGCTAGCTATAGTCTGAAACTATAGAGTAACAATCCAAAAAAAGAGTCGCTGAACGACTCTTCGTTTCTTATTTCATTCTTAATCGTTGGCGTAAACTATCTGCCTTTTGTCCGATAAAACGGTCTATGAGCCGAACTTTGAGAGACAGTACGATATAGACGAGCATTCCGACTCCTCCAACGGCAGCGACATAGATAAAGCTGTACATCCGATTAGTTGGCTGGAAGATAAAGCTTAGTAGATACTCGACAAGCAGAACCAAGATCACCATGGCAATTGTGAGAATCATACTCAACAGCAGACGCTTCAAGAGATTCTTAGGATTCAAACCAACAACCTTTCGGATTTCTCTAAACATGAAGAAGATTGGCAGTAAAAGACCGACGGTCGTTGAAATCAAGGGACCATAAGCATGGAAGAGATTGATCATCGGCACCTGCAGACTGAGCTTGACAAGAACCCCATAAAAGAAGTAGAGAATGGCTTTCTTGTTTTGGAACAGAGCTTGAATCATCGGAGCCAGAACTGTATAGGTGCTGAGAATGATCGTCTGCAGCATAGCGCAGATGAAGAGCCCCAGTGCTAGACTATCTGGCTTACCATAGAAAACGGTATAGAGCGGACTAGCCACCATAACCGCTCCCACTGTTGACGGAAAGATAAAGAAGAGCAACATACTAAGATTATCTTGCACTAGGCGAGCAGCCGAGCGAAAGTCACCCTTGACATAATTCTCGGTCAAGAGAGGAATCCCGACACCACCGATAGAAGTTGCCACCGCAATTAAAATCATGGTGATTTTATTCGGATTAGCTGAGAAGTAGGCGAATTGCACTAGGAGCTCTGATTTCGTATAATTGCTAATCTGGGTCATAATGTTGATAAAGGTGTTTTGGTCAATAATCTGAAAAAGCTGAATGGCAGATCCTGTGATAATGAAAGGAATGGCTTCTCGTATGGTATCCCAGAGGAGAGAACGGCCACTAATTCCCGCGGACTTTTTAGGCTTTCTCAGGATAGAGCGTAGCATACCCGTTTTTGCTAGATAGAAAAGCAAAACAAGCATACTTGCCAGCATCCCGACAAAGGCGGCAAAGGTAGACTGGGTCACAGCTTCAACATAGTCACCTGAACCGATTTTCATAATGAAATAAGCCGTCAGTAGCATCCAGATAACCCGAATCACCTGCTCCGAAATCTGGCTGATCGCATATGGTTTCAGATTGTTAAACCCTTGGAAGAAGCCCCGAATGACACTCATAGACGGAAAAATGAGCACGGCCCAAGACAAACTCTGCATGACTGGAATCAAGTCAGCCCCGCCACCAGACATTGAGGCAAAAACCGGTGCCATCAAGTACATGATGACTGCAAAGATCAGTCCCAATACCAGCATGAACTTGAGGAACTCTCGAATGAGAGCAAAGCTGTGTTCCTCCTTGTCAATCGTATTATACTTAGCAACTTGCTTGGCAACAGCTACCGGTACTCCTGCTGTGGAAACCAAAAGGAACCAAGCATATATATTATAGCCCATAGTAAAGAGACCATTGGCCTCTGCCCCGTGCTGGCCCATCCAGATNTACCAAGGGATGATATAAACAGCCCCAAGAAGGCGGCTGATAAAATTACTAGCAGTCAGCCAGGCAGTCCCTCTTAGCATTTTCTGCTGCTGGCTTGTTGTTTCTTGGCTCATAGAAAACCTCTTCCATTTGTTCTTCTTTTATTATAAACTTTTCCTTGCCTCTTGTAAAACATAGCCTTTCGGTTTACAATAGAGATATGATAAAAATTGAAACAATACTAGATATTTTAAAAAAAGACCAAAATTTTCGTGAAATCATCGCTAATGGAGACTACTACTTCAACTATCAGGGCTTGACCTTTGACAAGATTAGCTATGATAGTCGCAAAGCAGATAGCAAGACTCTCTTTTTTGTCAAGGGCGAGCATTTCAAGCGGGAATTTTTAGAGAAGGCTGTAGCAGCTGGACTGGGGTTTTACCTGAGTGAAACTGACTTCGAAGTCGGAATTCCAGTACTCTTGGTCAATGATATTAAACAAGCCATGAGCCTCATTGCTATGGAATTTTACGGTCACCCAGAGCAAAAACTCAAACTTTTGGCCTTTACTGGTACCAAGGGCAAGACCACATCGGCTTATTTCGCTTATAATATTTTAAAACAAAGCCACAAACCAGCCCTACTTTCTACTATGAATACCACTCTGGATGGCGAAACTTTCTTTAAATCAACCCTAACCACTCCTGAAAGCTTAGACCTATTTGAGATGATGGCTCAAGCTGTAGCCAATGGTCGTACCCATCTCATCATGGAAGTCTCCAGCCAAGCCTATCTTAAAAAGCGAGTCTACGGCCTGACCTTTGATGTAGGTGTCTTCCTCAATATCAGCCCTGACCATATCGGCCCTATTGAGCATCCTACTTTTGAAGATTACTTCTACCACAAACGACTCTTGATGGACAATAGTCGAGCTGTTGTCGTCAATAGTGGCATGGATCATTTTCAAGTTTTGGCTGAGCAAGTGGCCAACTATGACCACGACTTCTATGGACCAGACTCCGCCAATAGCATCCAGCAATCACAAGCCTTCTCCTTTGAAGCGCAAGGTAAGTTGGCTGGTTCCTACGATATCCAGCTGATTGGTCGCTTCAATCAAGAAAATGCCATCGCTACTGGCCTAGCCTGCCTACGACTTGGAGCTTCTTTGGAGGATATTCAAGCTGGTATTGCCCAGACACGAGTGCCGGGCCGCATGGAGGTCTTGACCCAGTCAAACGGTGCCAAGGTATTCGTGGACTATGCCCACAATGGCGACAGTTTGGCTAAATTGCTGTCCGTCGTACAAGAACATCAAAAAGGGCGGACCGTTCTTGTACTAGGAGCTACTGGCAATAAGGGAGAAAGTCGACGCAAGGACTTTGGTCTCCTACTCAACCAGCATCCTGAAATCAAAATTATTTTGACCGCAGATGATCCAAATCGCGAAGATCCAATTGCTATCGCAAAAGAAATTGCTAGCTACATCTCCTTTGAGGTGGACATGATTGCCGACCGCGAGGAAGCTATCAAAAAAGCCCTCAGCCTAACCAATGCTAAAGGCGATGCCGTCATCCTGGCTGGCAAGGGAGCTGATGCCTACCAAATCATCAATGACCAAAAGGTTCCTTATCCCGGTGATTATGCACTGGCAGAAAAATACATATAGAGTCTGAGACAAAAAGATTTCAATTTTTAACAATCTTAATTATTAAGCCCTTCAAATCTATAATTAAATGCGAAAAGCGAACAAAGCAGAATTCTGATTACCAGAAAACTAGTTTTGTTCGCTTTTTATATTTGAGGTCGGACTTTTGTCCCAGCCTCCTCAATTGTCTTTGGATTGTCGAGCAAGACGCAGTGGTTGAGTGGGCTCTACTACGCTGATTTCATCAGCTTTTACAGCCCTACTCAACTGTGCGGAGGTGGGACGACGAAATCGAATTCTAACCAATTACCGATTTCTGTCTCACTCTCTATTATCCATTCCACATCACTAAGACGTAGAGCAGGCTGCTACCCACCATATCCGCAAAGGCATGTGACAAAAAGAAAGGCAGCAAGTTTTTAACCTTGTATTTATAAAAGAAATAATAGAACAGACCGAAGACCACGCCAATCAGAAAAGCAGAAACTAGCCCCTGATAGGTATGGACAGAAAAGCGAACCAGCGTTGAAAAGCCTAAAACCCACCATTTGCTCTCTTCTTTCACCGATGTGAGCAAGCCTAAGAAAAAGAATTCCTCATAAACACCATTGAAGAGAGAATAGAGAATGACGACAGGTCCCAGTGCAGCTAGTTTTCGAAAAACTTCGACAAAGGTCCAGTCGATATGCCGCAAAATTTCTAAGTCAAAATAATTATAGGAACCGACTAAAGCTGCTATCACATCAGAAGTCAGACCGACAACCGCAAAAATCAAGGGCGCCCAAAGAATAGACCAAGACAAGCGTAGTTTCAGCTGTTTGAAATCATAATGACGGATGCCTAGATAGAGCAGAGCCAGCACCAGCAGGAAAACTTGCAATTTCAAATTGCTCAGCAAGGCAAAATTTTCATCCTCTGGTCTGGGCACGATTGCTTGTCCTACAGAGCTGGACATAGTCAGCCAATTTATTGTTGAGGAATAAATAAATTGACCAAACATAATAATTGCTAAAATCAACATATCGAACCATCTAAGGTTCTCCAGTGGTTGCTCGGGATAGATTTTTTTCAACATTGTCATCCATATTCCTTTCCCAGATTCTATATATTACTATAGCACAGAATAGGATAAATTGACAGAGCAGTTTATCTAATTTTTCCCTCATTCGAAAACAGGGAGGAAAAGAAGCAAGGCTGAGATACGATTATCCCAGCCTCTGACTTTAGTCTTCTTTCTTGAAGGAGTTTTTCAAACCTTCTACTGCTCCCTCGACAGCTCCTTTTGCATCTTCTACAACTTCCTTAGCTTTAGCAACTGTTTTTTCGACCGCACCTTCTGCTTCTGTCTTGCTATCGCCAGTGACTTTGCCAAGGCCTTCTTTGAGAGCGCCCTTGGCTTGATTGAGTTTATCATCTAGTGACATAAATCTGCCTCCATTCTTTTTCGGTCTTTGACACCGTTTACATTAGTTTAAGACTTTTCCAGGTAAAGGTCAATTATTCTGCTCATTGGCAACATATCAGTCCAATCGGAACACTAGGCGCTCCTTATCAAAGCTAGCCTGCAACTCATACTTGCCAGCTTCATTCTGACAAATATAGCCTAAAATCACCAGACTATCGACAAAAATATCCCGACGCTTCTGCATGAGCTCATCCTTGCGGACATACTTGAGGAGGAAAGTCGTCATATACTTGAGGGCATACTCTGGATTCACATCTCCCAAGACAGCATAGAGAGGCTGCTGTGCCTCAGACAGCGGATACTGTCGCTGCATTTTATAAAAAAAATTGGACAAGGTCAGTTTATCTCTCTGAAAATTGGTCTTTTCCAGCAGAATAGCCGCATTAGTCTGATTAGCAAGCTGAGTCTCAAAGCGCAAATTCAGCAATTCCTGATAGATCGGACTATCATCTCGAATAAAGATTTCCTGATCCAAAGATAGATTTTCTAGATTCTCCAAAAGCGGAACCTGCTGATAATAGCGCTTATTCTCCCGCCGAATATAGCCCGCCTTGATACATTCCTCCATGAAGCGATCTAGATTGGGAAAGCCCGCAAATTCACGTTTGATTTCTCTTAAAATCACATCATCCTGCTGATCCAGATAATTGATTAGTTTTTCAAATAAGGGCTGTCGTGTCAGCCGAGTCGGATTGAGAATTTTAATCATGGAGCTCTCCTTTATAGATAAGCTTGGCTGATTGAGCCAACTGACTGGGATTGGTTCCAGGATGTCCTACAGGCACTGCTAAGACCAAGTCCTCATAGTAAACTTGCCAAAAATTAGAAATCAAGTTTTCCTCATCTCCAAACTGCATGGGAATGGTCTCAAAAATTGGCAAAATCTGAGCAATATATTCCGAACAGTAAAATCCCTCGCTCTCAGGATAGAAACTAGCATTATAGGACTTTCCCAGATGGGATTTGGCTTCTTTGAAGGCAGCAGAGGCATCTATCTCTGGATAAGCAAAGACATGATACCTGTCCTCTTCTTCCAAAAACTGGCTCAAGGGCTGATGGGCCACTCCCTTTTCCTGCGTCGCATGGTAAATCTCACCATCAAAAACGATGCCCACATGGCTATAGGCGCCCGTAGCTGTCCGAATCGCTGCTGCCATATCGGATTTCCCAACTGTAAACAATAGATCACCATTTTGTAAATCTTGAATCTTCATTTCTCTCGTCTATCAAAAAAGGAGCCGAAACTCCTTTACATGTGCGGAAAACCAGTGTTTCCTATCTTATAGTTGTCATTTAAGATATTAAGCATTAAAGCTTTCAGTCAACTGAGGCACGACTTGTTTCTTACGTGAAACGGCACCAGCCAAGAAGGCATGGTTATTTTCAAGTTTGAAGTTGAAAGCTGCTTCTACCTTGTCCATGTTTGCGCCAATTGCAAGGATTTCTGAGTTTGAGTTGACGATGTCTGTAATCATCAAAACAAAGTCAGAATAGCCATTTGCTGCAATAGCTGCTTGCATTGCTGCCTCGATTTCTGATTGGCGTTCCAAAACTTCAGCAATATCAACAGTGTTGACTTGCGCTACACGGACATTATTTCCGTTGAGTTCAAAAGTCTTAGCATCAATGTCAATCAATTCTTCTGCAGACTTGCTGGCCAAGTTTGTACCAGCCTTCAGCATAGCGAGACCGTATTCTTCCAAGTTCACACCTGCTAACTCAGCCAACTCAGGAGCAATATCCTTATCACTTGGGTGTGTCGTTGGAGATTTCAAGAGAAGTGTATCTGAAATCAAACCAGATAACATCAAACCAGCAAGCTCTTTAGGAACTGCCACACCGTGTTCTTTAAACATACGATAAACGATAGAAGACGCTGACCCAACAGGTTCCAAACGCATGTAAAGTGGGCTTGCAGTTTCAAAGTTAGCTACACGGTGGTGATCCACAACGCCATAAACTTCCACTTCAGCAATATCTGAAACAGATTGTTGGAATTCATTGTGGTCAGTCAAGATAACTTGCTCTGCACCTTCTGCTTTAGCGGATGTGATCACGCGTGGTGCTTCTACACCAAAATAGTTCAATACAAAGGCTGTTTCTTCATTTGGAGTCCCAAGAGCTACTGCTTCTGTATCCAAACCGTAAGCTGTTTTTGCAAGATAAGCAAAGGCTACAGATGACCCGATGGCATCTGAGTCTGGATTTTGGTGACCAAATACTAGAATCTTAGACATTATAATACCTCTTTGTTTTTAATAATATTTATTCCACTTATTTTACCACAATTATGGGTATTTCACAAAAGGAGAAGGATATTTTCTTGAGAAAATTGTAGCTTTGCAATAGAGGGCTAAGCTGAACCTTCAAAATAATCATCCAACCTTAACCGTCGATACAATTACCATCTCTTATGAAAGTCCCCCAGAAGAAACGCTTGCTTTATCATTTTTATTTCCTGTGAAAGGAATTTTTTCCTAAAAATAGCCCTATCATAAGATAGGACTGAAAAATTTATCAAGTTATTGATAGAGGCGATCATCACTACTATTTAAGTGACTGTCTCTTCTCCCGTTTAGCCAATAGAGGCAAGATGACGCCTAAACTAATCAAGACAATCGGTGTCAAGATATTTGTCATCAGAGAGAAGCGCCAACCAGCTGGATCAACCGCATAGTCTACTTTGGGAACCATACCTAAAATACAAGCAAAAGCTGTGAAAAGGAAGCACCAAGCTCCGATGATAAAGCCAAATTTTGGATTTTTAGTAAGTTTGTATTCCGCATCCTTGTATTTCTTCCAAGCTTTATTGAGCAACATATAAGCCACGAATACCCAAAGATAACGCATCGGCATAACGATGGAGTTAAGATTAGTCATCCATTTAACCAGACCGTCAATTTCCTTGATTCCAAAGATTGGTAGGACAATCAGGAAACTTACCAAAATCCCTGTCAGGATATAACCGTTAATCAGTACACCTTTTGATGTCCGCTTACGTAGCCAGCTTGGAACAAATTCTTCGTCTGCATTATTGAGCAAGATTTGTAGAGGCGCGTCAATTGAGAAGGCCAAGGCTGCAATCTGTCCGACCATATTAGTCAGGGCATAGATGACTACCAGTACATTACCTACACCCCAGTAGTTACCCAGCATTTGGAAGGCTTGATAAGCACCATTGCGCATCAAATCTTCAGGAATATTGCTACCGTCAAAGAGCATACCCATGGCTAGAGAGCCTAGAATAGCAGATGCCCCAACCATTACAGCCATGATAATCATGCCCTTTGGAAATTCCTTAGCTGGATTGCGAGTTTGGTTAACGTAAGGCGAAATCTTCTCAGCCCCACCGACTGCAAAGACTAAGAGCGAGATAGTCGTAAAATATGAAAAATCAAAATTAGGAATATAAGTACTGAGCTTGTCCATATTAGCCGTTGCGAACTGCATATCCGGCTTGATAAAAGGCGCACCGACCGCTAATAGAACAAAAAGGAAGGACATAATCAGCATCGCACTTCCAGCCAAGCCCCCAATCACTTTAAGTGTGGACAGCCCCTTGGTGGATAAGTAGAGAAAGGCACCGAAAATCAGCAAACTAAGAATAACAATCCAGTGAATATCAAGACTGCTCAAAAAATCGCCATTTCCTTGTATAGCCCATCCTAAAGGAATCAGAACTCCCTGTGGCTTTTGAGCCAAGTAGGGAATATGCACCACCCAGTAAGTCCAAGCCGCAAAATAAGCCCAGCGCTTGGTAGAGGTCTTCTCCACCCAGTCGCTGACACCACCTCCGCTCTCCTTGAAGGTCGAGCCTAGCTGCCCCACGATAAGGGCATAGGGAATAAAGTAAATGGCCAGGATAAGAATCCAAGAAACAACGACTGAAATCCCTTGTTGGGAGTAGTTGTTGACCACATTTCCCAGACCCCAAACCATATTAAAGGCAATCAGGGACACCATCAGCCAAGTCAGCTGGTTCTGATCTTTTTTCATCATTTCATCTCCTTTGAATATAAAATAAATAGCTCCATAAAATTATACCATGTTTTTACATTTTTTGTAACCGTCTTCAGCATATTTTGTCCAAAAAAAAGAGCTACCCGTAGGTAGCTCAAATTCAATTCTTAAAGTGAGTTCACGTCAACCTTGATACCAACACCTTGAGTAGTTGTGATTGTCAAGTTTGTTACGTAAGTTCCTTTAGCTGTAGCTGGTTTTGCTTTTTGAATTGTTTCATTGAAAGCTTTGAAGTTTTCAACCAATTTTTCAGCTTCAAATGATACTTTACCGATGATTGCTTGAACGTTACCTGCACGGTCAGCACGGTAAGTGATCTTACCACCTTTAGACTCTTCAACTGCTTTAGCAACATCCATCGTTACAGTACCAGTTTTAGGGTTTGGCATCAAGTTACGTGGTCCAAGGACACGTCCAAGACGTCCAACAAGAGCCATCATGTCAGGTGTAGCGATAACTACATCAAAGTCCAACCAACCGTCGTTAATTTTCGCAACGAGGTCATCTTCACCAACGAAGTCTGCACCTGCAGCTTTTGCTTCTTCAGCTTTTGCACCACGTGCGAAAACAAGAACGCGTGAAGTTTTACCAGTACCGTTTGGCAATACCATTGCGCCACGGATTTGTTGGTCAGCTTTTTTAACGTCGATGTTCAAGTTGTAAGCAACTTCTACAGTTGCGTCAAATTTTGCAAAGTTAGTTTCTTTTGCAAGTGCTACAGCTTCTTCTACACTGTATGCTTTTGTGCTGTCGATTTTCTCAAGAGCAGCACGAAGTTGTTTGCTTTTTTTAGCCATTTTCTATTCTCCTTGTAAGTGGTTCAATCGATTTTCATCTCCCACGTCACTCCTCGAAATGATGAAGTCTTGCGGGTTATATTGGGGGTGTTATTGATTAGTCAACAACAGTGAATCCCATAGAACGAGCAGTACCTTCGATCATACGCATTGCAGACTCAATGTTTGCTGCGTTCAAATCTGGCATCTTAGTTTCTGCAATTTCTTGTACTTGTGCACGAGTAACTGTAGCAACTTTCGTTTTGTTAGGTGTACCTGATCCTTTTTCAACACCTGCAGCTTTTTTCAAAAGAACAGCAGCTGGTGGTGTCTTTGTAACGAAAGTAAATGATTTGTCTTCGTATACTGAGATAACAACTGGAATGATCATACCAGCTTGGTCAGCTGTACGAGCGTTGAACTCTTTTGTGAATCCCATGATGTTGATACCAGCTTGACCAAGAGCAGGTCCAACCGGTGGAGCTGGAGTAGCTTTACCAGCAGGGATTTGCAATTTTACAAGTTTTTCGACTTTTTTAGCCATTTTTAAATCCTCCTTTGTGGTTTTGGCGGTAATTAGAGATTTTTACCTCCCACAAGTATGCTTTTTGCATACTTTTCTATTATACACTAATCTTTTCAAAATGCAAGAAAAATTCTTATATTTTCTCATTTTTATGGTAAAATGGTTACATGGTATTATTAAAAATTGCTTCTGTATTATTTATCTTTTTAACACTTATCTTATCGATTATCGCGGTGAAGGTCTTCAGGCTAAGAAAATTTGGCTTGAATTTTGCAGATTTGGCTTTCCCTTTTTTTGCTATAGAGTTGTATATCATTTCAGACAAGGCCTTCTATCATAGTCTGTTACCCCACCTATTATTAGTATTGTCTGGCCTAGCTATCGCCATCACAGCCTATTTTCTCAGGAAAAAACGGACTTTCTACTATTCCAAGTTCTTTAAATTCTTCTGGCGGGCTGGTTTTATCTTGACCTTCTTTATGTACCTAGCCATGGTCATCGCTCTCTTTTTATAAATGTAAAATAAAACCCATCGGTCAGAGCCGATGGGTTTTCATATGCAAATCTTATGAATCATTCTTCTGTTGAGAAACAAAGCCCCTCCGATGCTCCTAGTCTTATTCGTGAATCTCTAGAGGCAGGCCATCGGGATCGAAGAAGAAAGCCATCTTACGGCCGTCAAAGTCGTCATAACGCAGCTCGGTATGGGGAATCCCCAAACGATCAAATTCCGCTAGCGTTTCTTCAACATCTGTCACTCGGAAAGCCAGATGACGCAACCCAGTATGCTCTGGAGCTGGCAAGGCTGGCCGCTTGGGAGCTTCTTCCTTGATGAAAATTTCCAGCGTCAGATTTCCCTTGCGGACATTAAAGAGAATGTCCTTCTTGTCGGGTCGATGGTGCTCATCCAGCTGCTCAAAGCCCAGCTTGTCCACATAAAACTCCCTGGTCTTGGCATAATCATGGCCAATAATCGCAATATGGTGAATGCTATCTAGTTTCATAACTTTTTTCCTTTCATTCTTCAGTAGAGAAAATCTGCCGGCTAACTGCTGGCAGATTTTTATTTACAGGATATTATTCTTGTTAACCAACTGCTCGGGAAAATCTTTAACTTGTCTGCAACACTTTTCTCGGCTTCGTTCCTTCGGCTGGTCCGATAACGCCTGCCGCTTCCAGTTCTTCCATAAGACGGGTGGCGCGGTTAAAGCCGACCGAGAGTCTCCGCTGGATCATCGAAGCGCTGGCTTTCTGAGTCTCGATAACCAAGGCCTTGGCTTCCTCAAAGAGGGGATCGCCTTCATCATCGCCCCCACCAGTATCCAAATCACTTTCAGATACTTCGCCTGGATCAAAACTATCGTCATAGTCAGCTTCAGCTTGATTCTTGACAAATGCTACAATTCGCTCCACATCTTCATCTGAAATAAAGGAGCCCTGCAGACGAACCGGATGGTTTTCATCAATTGGCTTAAAGAGCATATCCCCACGACCCAAGAGCTTTTCTGCTCCATTTTCATCCAGAATGGTCCGACTGTCTGTCCCACTGGATACAGCAAAGGCAATCCGAGAGGGTACATTGGCCTTAATCAGCCCCGAGATTACATCTACAGATGGCCGCTGGGTAGCCAGAATCATGTGAATTCCAGCCGCACGCGCCTTTTGTCCCAGACGAATAATAGCATCTTCCACTTCCTTGCTAGCCACCATCATGAGGTCAGCCAGCTCGTCCACGATGACGACGATTAAAGGCAGGGGAACCTGCTTGTACTCTGACTGGGCATTGTACTCAGCTACTTTAGCATTGTAGCCTGCAATATTACGGGCACCGACCTTGGAGAAGAGTTCATAGCGATTTTCCATCTCATCTACAACCTTCTGGAGTGCACGGCTAGCCTTGCGTGGATTGGTCACAACAGGGATAAGCAAGTGGGGAATGTCATTATAAACAGATAGCTCCACCATCTTAGGATCCACCATCATAAACTTGACTTCATCGGGTCTGGCCTTCATGAGAATGCTGGCGATAATGCCGTTGACCGCCACAGATTTACCAGAACCAGTAGAGCCCGCCACCAAGAGATGGGGCATCTTAGCCAAGTCAAAGGACCGGACAGAACCATTGACAGCCTTCCCAAGTGGGATTTCTAGGAGCTTGCTGGCATCTGTCTTCGACTGTTCCCAAAGTTCTCGGAAAGTCACAGTCGCAATTTCAGAGTTGGGTACTTCAATCCCGACAAGAGATTTTCCAGGAATCGGCGCCTCGATCCGTACATCCTTAGCAGCTAGGGCTAGAGCCAGATCGTCCGCCAGATTGGAAATCCGATTGACCCGAACACCAACAGCTGGCTTAACCTCGTACTTGGTAACAGAAGGTCCGATTTCAGCCCGCTCGACAGTAACCTTAATCCCAAAACTAGCAAATGTTTCTTCCAAAATCTTGATATTCTCTCGGACAATCCTCTTTTCCTTGGACTGATTTTTGGGCTTGTCAGGCGCAAAGAGATTGATAGTAGGTAATTTATAGTCTAGACTTTCTTTAGCTGTAAAATCCACTTCTACATCTGTATCTGCCTCTGCTTCTTCTATTTCCTCTTCGCGGTCAAAGTCCAGAGGCTCATGAGGATCATACTCTCCCGATTCAGCATATTCCGCCTCATCAAAGTCCATAGGCGAGTAAGACAAGTTCTCACCATCTAAAATCTCCCCCGTTTCAGGATCCACTTCAGTCTCTGCCTGCTCTACCTCAATGGCTTGCATAGCTGCCTGTGCAGCTTTCTCCTCCTGCTCAAGAAAACGAAGCTGACGTTTTTCTTCCTCTTTTTCTCTCCAGTTTTGGAAAGCCACGCTAAATTTCTCAGCAAGATCATAAAGCGACCATGGACTCATGAGCAGAGCCCCCAGCAAAATCAGGAGCAGGCCAATGAAATAGGAGCCGATATTTGAAAAGAGAAAAGAAATCGGAGCATAAAGAGCCGCCCCAATCAGCCCACCGCCAGCAAATGAGGACACTTTAAAGGCCATCAAATCTGTCAAGACTCGCGTAAGCGTTGTGGATAAAACCTGTCCTTTCAAATGCAAAACATGAACAAAATAGGCTTGAAAAATCAAGCTGAATCCTAAGAAAAAGCTGATAAAGCCTGAAATCTTCCCTTCATGTTTATGCAGCCACTTAAAGAAAAAGAGATAAAACAAGGCAGCTAGAATCGCCACATAAGCCAGACTCCCTACCAGAACCCGAATTAAATTATAGATGGTGACTCCGAAAGCGCCCAGCTTCAATGCAGCAAACAACAAAGCGATAGACAAAACAAAGGTGACTATCATCCGTCGAATCGCTTTCTGTCTTTCTAATTCTGCTTTTGTCGGTCGTCTCGTAGTGCGACCATTTTTTGTATTTTTCTTATTTGCCATAACTTTCATTATACCATATTTTAAGATCTTCTAAACAGAAAACTAGCTGCCTTTTGCAACTAGTTTCTGCCTTATTCTTCTGGCAAAATCACCCAGAAAATGAGGTAGGGAAGAAGTCCGATTCCATTAGCAAAAAAGGAAACTCCCCAGATAACACGGATAATGACCGGATCTATATTAAAATACCGAGCCAAGCCGGAACAAACTCCCGCAATGATTTTATCATCAGCACTTCTTGTTAAGCGTCTTGCCATAATCAAACTCCCTTCAAATCAACGATAGATTTTTATCAAACGAAACCAATGATTTTTATCTTATTTTACCATAATTTTTCCTCAAATAATTGTTGGAATTTCACTATCGCCCTCAAAATCTTCAACTTTTTCTTAATTCGGGAAAGGTTTCTGGATACGCCCTAGTATAAAAGGCGAGAGCGGTCCAACCAAGAGGAAGTTGAGGGGGACTGCCATTACAAAGTTTGTTCCCCAAGCTCCCAAATAGCTTTCCACTGACAAGGATACGCCCTAATATTTTGTGAGCGCTTATGATGAACGAAGGACCAGTTCTTTGACCAATGTTTCTACTAAAAAAGCTGTTATAAAAGCAGATGAACAATATAGCTTCCTTAAAATTCTAGGCACAAGTGCTCCATTTCTGATGTATAATGTTCATCTTAACATATATATTTTTATAGAAAGCGGAAATTTCAAGAAAGTGTTTCTATAGCTCAGATTGGTAATCTCTAGCTATTTTTGCTAGACTATTTAGAAGAAAAGAGCGGAAAGGAGAAAAACATGCGAGCAGGTGTGATTGTCTACAATCCTTTCTTGGACAAGATTTTGCTCATTCATCGCTGGAAGAATGGTCAAGAGTATTTCGTGATTCCCAGTGGGACTATCGAACTTGGAGAAGAACCTTTAGAAGCCGCCTTACGGGAAATGAAAGAAGAAGTCAATCTTAGTTTTTCTGCTGACCAGCTGCACACAGCTTTTTCCCTGAACAATCAGGGCAAAGAGGAGTATTATTTTTACACCAGTCTAAGTACAGATGAGACTCCCCTCATGCAGGGCGAGGAAGCCCAGCGCAGTAGTCTCCAAAACATTTACCAGCCCGAATGGGTCAGCTTGCAAGAACTTTACAACCACAATCTGCGCCCAGAAAGCCTCAAATCCCTGCTCTTGGAATTTCTGACGCAGGAAAGTTTGAAAAACTAAAGCACTTATAGTAAAATAGCAATAGTTCATAAACTTATGCATAGAAAGGTTATTTATGAAAAAAATCATTCTTTTTAGTCTTTTATCTGCACTTGCTCTGACGGGCTGCTCCGCTAAAGAAGATTCTACTACCAAGTCCTCCAGCGCTCCTAAGCAGTCTTCAGCTACCGATACCAGTTCTGAGGCAGCTGAAGCTCAAAAACTCCGTGAACAGTACAAAGATGCCATGACCAATGAAAATGCCAACTTCCCACAATTATCTACAGAAGTTGCCGAAGATGAGGCCGAAGTCAAGATTATCACAACGCAAGGAGATATTCGCCTCAAGCTGTTTCCTAAATATGCTCCTTTAGCTGTCGAAAATTTTCTGACACATGCAAAGGAAGGCTATTATAACGGTGTGATTTTCCACCGCGTTATCAATGATTTCATGATTCAGACCGGCGATCCTAAAGGAGATGGCACGGGTGGCGAATCTATTTGGAAAGGCAAGAATGAGTCTATTGACTCAGGAAATGGCTTCAAGAATGAATATTCTCCTTACCTCTACAACTTGCGCGGTGCACTAGCCATGGCCAATGCTGGAAAAGACACCAACGGCAGTCAATTTTTCATCAACCAAAGCAAGAAAGATTTATCCAAACAATTACCGACCGACACCTTCCCAGCTAAAATCATTGAAGCTTACAAGAACGGCGGAAATCCAAGCCTTGACGGCGGCTATACTGTCTTTGGTCAAGTCATTGAAGGCATGGACGTAGTAGACAAAATCGCTGCCACAGAAACTGGCGATAAAGATAAACCCAAAACAGATATTAAAATCGAAAAGATTGAAATTGTAAAAGAATAGGACCAGAGTCAACTCGAGTTCTAGTCATCTTATGAGTTATGCCTTAGCATCAACAAAAGAAAAAACCAGTCCCAAAAAGAGGACTGGTTTTACTATGGATTTTTCTAATCATCCAGCAGCTCAACTCCACTTTTAAAGTGAGATATGTAGCTTCTAACTTTTGAGAATAAGGTAGACGCTGAGTCTGCAATTAGATTTTACTGGACATAATTACCACCTGTAAAATGATAATACTCTTCCAGTGTGAGACCAGATTCGGAAATTTCCTTGGCCTCTTTTCCTACATAGCGTAAATGCCAACTTTCAGGCACATAGCCAGTAGATCCCTCCTTGCCAACAGGATAGCGTACTACAAAACCATATTTATAGGCATTGTCCAAGAGCCACTGACTAGCTCCAGCTTCTTCAACCAGATTGCCGCTACTATCAATCAGATCAAATGCTAAACCAGTTTGGTGCTCGCTGTAGCCTGGTCTTGCCGAATAGCGATCAGCCGCAGCTTGTCCATCTCGATTCACATAACTTTGATAAAGGCCGACTTGAGTTTGATAGCTACGAAAACCGCTATATTGATTGCTGATAGGATAACCTTTGGACTGCATATCTGCGATTAACTTAAGTAGTTCTGCTTTAGCAGTCGGATTCTCACCTGGATTGTAGTCAGCTGATAATGGATAGTGTTTATTGGCGATGACTATTTCGTCATATTTCCCTTGAACGCTATAATAGCTTCCGTTGTAAGAAACATTTTTATCAACAGTTACGTCCAGTTTCTGCTCCTTCTTAGACTCCGTGCCATCCGATTCACTCCTTGTATCTTGGCTAGATGCCTGGTCTTTTTCAGTCTCTTTCTTTTCAACAGATACCTTTGAGCTACTAGTCTGCTTGTTTGTACTACTTTCAGTCTTGTCTTTGGCTGCTGAACAAGCACTTAAAACCAAGACTGACATTGCTAGAAAAATAAGTTTATTATATTTCATTGTATTCCACTAACTTTCTGAAACTTCAATATTGTAGATTGCAAAGGAATTTCCGGTCGGCTTCAAATAGTAAGTTTTATTTTTTCGATTGACACTATTTGGAGTACTATCAATATAGTGAACTGTATAGTCTTCATAAGTCGTCACAATATAGGAGCCGTTCTCCTCTCTCACTTCACGGATATCCAAAGCTCCTGGATCGTAATAATCAATTTTCGCCTTCTTGATACCACCACCTGTAGTCCACTCAACCATCTCTTTGTATGCTGGACTAGAAGTGTCATAATATTGAGCATAATAATTAGAACGATTAGAGACCGATCTGAAAACAGCCGTGCGATATTCGCTAAGGAAATTGGTAATTTTTGCCTTGTTAGCTTCTACCTTTTTAGCTTCTTCGTCCTTTTCTTTGATCTTATCTGTCACTTCTTTAGGTAAAGATAAAGCAACATCAAGCGTATCTCCCTTGACAACAATACTTTCCTTGTTGGTTACAAAAGTGTTATCAGCAACAACAAGCTTAGCATAAACTTCCAGTTCTTGATGTGGTACAACTTGAATATCTGTTTCCAAGCTACTACCAATTTCCTTGCCATTTACAACAATTTTAAGGTCTGTTGCATTTGAAGCTTCTGCTGGCATAATAACCTTCAATCGTTTCTTTTCAGATTTAAGATCCAATTTAATTTCATTATTCTTAGCAGTTGCTAAATCAAGCTGAATCTTACTCTCAATTTCTCCGACTTCCGTCTTCCCTTTCAGGGTAAATTCCTGCTTGATAAAATGATATTTGCCAATATTCGTTTCAGCATTCTTACTCAAAGGAAGGCTTTTCTTATCTCCTGCTTTGATGCTCGCATTGTCTAAGTTTGTGTTAACTTTAACCTCTACTGGATAGGCCACTATTTGATATTCCTGAAAAATCCCAAATTTCTTGCTTTTTTCAGTTACACCTAAAAGTTTATTCTGATTGTCATCAATATAGGCTGATTTACCCTTTGACTTAGCAATGTTGTCCAGCTCGGTCTCAATATTGATTTCTTGACTCTCTAAGTGCTCGACCAAAGCCCTCGCGTCTGCACGTGTCCACTTATCTGAGTTAGAAGAAAGCAGGTTTGCGATTCCATCATAATCCTTTTTAGTAACCGCCTTTGCAAAATCATCCGTAACAACTTTAACACCTGTCACTGAGCTCAGATATAGAAAGGCTGCCACCAAAACAGAAAGCAAAATCAGAGGGAGAGCAATCAGCATGACTTTCTTCTTCGACATTCTTTTTTCTGCTTTTTTTATTGCTTTCTGTGGTAATTCCGAATCCAATAATTCAGAGCGAATAGGCAGATTAAGAAAACCTTGATTTCGTGCTTCTAAAAATTCCTCTTTAGTCGGCTTTCTACCAATATTCATCTCAAAAGCTTGTAGCCAATTCTCCCGACGTTCTTGGTATTGATCAGGCTCTGAAAACTCTTGCTTTTCTTCTTTAAGAGGCTCCACAACAGATTCTTCTTTGAAAAACTCTAGGGCAGGCTCCTCTTGCCCCAAATTTTGTTCCTGAGTCACCGAGCTTTGCTTCTCTTCAGCTGGCCCATCGTTACTTTGTCCTGCAGGAGCCGCAATAGAAATAATCTTTCTGAGATCAAAGTCAAAACGTTTTCCTTCTAAAAACTCATCTGCGGTTGGCTTTCTACCAATCACTTGCTCAAAAAGCTCAACCCACTTTTCTTTTGTTACCATAAATCACCTCCCAGAACCTTACATCACCATAAGACTCATCAGCAATGAGAAAGCGATGAAAGTAAAGATAAATGTAATCACACCATTGACAATAATTGCCAGTAAATATTTATAAAAAGGATCCATTGACGTGCTAGATTTTGAATAAATCAAAGCAAAGGTTGCACCGACCCCAATTAACACTAAGCCAATCCATGCTAAGAAGAGGGAAACAGACATAATCCCAAGTAAACTAAATAAAGCAGAAAGAGCCACAAAAGGTAAGACAATCGCATAGAGTCTGCCATACCAGTCAAATGCCTTATTAAAGCTGAAGCTTCCATCCTTATAGACCATGCGTTTTACAGCAAAGCCTCCTAAAATAATGGAGAAAAGAACGAGGGCTGCCGCTATCAGTGAGACCAAGAAAAGTCTAAAATTAAAAGTCGGACCACTATAAAAGCCAAAACTCACCGAGTAAATAAGATTATAAAAGTTATAATTCACCACAATAGCTGCAAAGAAAACAGTCAAGCCTAGAGAAAGATAGCCATTTAATTTACTACTTTCAACTTCTGAAGTTGGCGACTTCCAAGCAGAAATAAGCCAAGCCCAGAAGCCTTTCATTGTTTTAGAAAGTTCACTTGGTTGCACAGGCTGTTGCTGACTATAATAGGCCTGTGGACCTTGCTGGAAATTCTGCGCATTGAACTGCCCTTGCGGATTAGAAGATTGAGGCTGACCAACAAACTGGTTAGGTTGCCCACCATTTGGCTGTTGATAAGGATAGCCCTGCTGAGCAAACGATTGTGTTTGATTAGCAAATTGATTTAGGTTTTGCTGTTGCTGAGGAAGCTCTTGATATTGCCGCCCAGTTGGCTGAGCGAACGGGGCTTGTACATGCTGTTCCTGAAAAACATTTTGCTGCTGTGCATAATATTCTCCGTTCGAAGCTCCTCCTTATGCTGGCACAGAGTCCGATATAATTGAGCTAGTTTCACTTCCAACGTGGTTCGTACTTGTCACCTCAGGTTCAACAAATTCACCAGCCAGCAAAGCTTGAGTAATTTCCGCATCCGTTGCCGAACAGCCATTCACGGCTTGAAAATATTCGAGCCAATCTTGCTTTAACATATAAAAATCTCCCATCAATAAATGATTATCCTCATATTAGTATACAAAAAATCAGGTAAAAATTCAATCAAGGCAATAGGCACGCATAAACACAAAAAGATATGAAGTAAGCCAAATACTTTAATAAAAAAATAAAAAGACCACATCCTATATGGATACTCTCTAATTTGCTAAACCTCTAAATTATAGAAAAGCCCAAAAACAGAACCCATAAAAGGCTCTATAATTTCTGTAGTGGGTAACACCACTGTAGGAATTATGGAGCCTCTTTTATTGTAGAAAAAGAGCCCCACGAAATATAAAAAAACAACAGCATTTAGCCGTTGTCTTTTATGAATTAGTATATCGGGAAGACAGGATTCGAACCTGCGACACCTTGGTCCCAAACCAAGTACTCTACCAAGCTGAGCTACTTCCCGATCATAAGTAAAAACGGAGTCATATGACCTCGTTTCCCTTCATGCACCCTAGAGGAGTCGAACCTCTAACCGCCTGATTCGTAGTCAGGTACTCTATCCAGTTGAGCTAAGGGTGCCCTGTCGCATATCCGCTATGCCGAGGACCGGAATCGAACCGGTACGATCGTTACCAATCGCAGGATTTTAAGTCCTGTGCGTCTGCCAGTTCCGCCACCCCGGCCTCAAAGCGAACGACGGGATTCGAACCCGCGACCCCCACCTTGGCAAGGTGGTGTTCTACCACTGAACTA
>NZ_RJPS01000009.1 GCF_003943505.1 Streptococcus cristatus | reverse complement strand
GACAGATTTATTGTTTTTTTCTTTGTTCAGTACTACAACTTGTGTTGTAGCGCCCTGCACATTGGTTCGTCTTGTTCAGTTTTCAAAGGTCTTTATCGCTCTCTCAAGCGACAACTATATCAGTATATCACCTATCCATTCACTTGTCAACACTTTTTTTGAATTTTTTTATCTTTTTTACAAATTTATTTCCTACCACCATCAAAATCACTGATAAATCAATAACTAAAAGGGAAAGGTAACATCTCCCTCTTACCTCTCCCTTATTCTCTATATCACCGTGCTGCTAAAGTCGCTTAATGCTCTAGCTACAATTAAATTCATTCAAATATACTCAAACTAGTATAATACACAGTCCAATCAATCACATAAAGAAATTTACTTCAGCTTTCTATTAGAGGTTAAAAAGAAATTACTTTATCTCTCATTCATAAGCGGTAACAAGTAGCACCCTTCCCCTTCTTTTCGTTTCTCCAGACCTTTAACAGCTAATTGAAGGAGATCGGATGCAAATGATTGAATAGAGTCTTGATCCGCTTGTGTTAACTCGATTTGCGAATACTTTCTGCGCAGCCTTTTATAGTTACGCCCCTCTAATTTGAAGAAATCACAATCTTTAAGATAAGCGGTCACTTCCTCAAGATTAGCCAACAATCCCAAATGAAAAGCTGCTGGTGCAAAGGTCCTCTCGATAGGCTGAGCACAAGTACTCCTAAATTCGATCGTTCCCCGCGTTGTCAAATCTTGGTACTGGTAGCTTCTGTGATTACAAAAATCATCTGCATGGGGGATAATCAGACTTTCCTTGCCACTTAAATTGTATCCCTTGATTTGCTCTTGCTTTAGATACTCTCCAGCTACGATAGGAGGGAAATAATAGGTGTCACCCTCTCGCTCAACATTGAAAATGGCTGTATGATTTAAATAATTGAAAAAATCTTCCTCGTCTTTGAAATCATGGGGATTAACACCGACATTTTCTACTAACAAGCCATGCATGGACTCTTCCCAGAAGCGGTCTCTCGAGATTCTAGTGTTGAAATCTTCTGTAAGTAATTCTGAATTGGCAAAAAGATAAGCTTTGGCAGCCTCGATTTGATTAAAGGTGTTAATTACCTGTATGAAATTTGCCTGTGAAACATCTAACTGTACCTGGCTCCCACAGATATAGCTACCATAATCAGGATGACGATGGAAGAAATCTCCTCCAATTTTTTCACTCAAAGTTAGATATTGCATTAACATTTGATAGCGGGGATATTTAACAGGACCATTATCATTCTCCTTCCAGAATGGATGTAAACCATGTCCCTGGAGTTCATGATGATTTTTGCGCAAAAACTTTTGAATGTTGTCTAAGTAATGATTAAAGCGTCTTTCGACTTCCTGAATCGTTTTCGCTTTTTCAAATGCAAATTCTAAAATATTATAAGACACTTCAAAAAGTATCCGATCTTCGCTATCTGAAGCTTTTAATTGGATAGGATTGCCCTCTGAATCCCTTCTTTCTACGATAAAGCCATAGTCTGAATTTAGCCTTACTAACAGCTCCTTTGTTACACGAGTATCTGTCGCTCCTCCCTGAAGATTCACAATCGGAAATTCTAACTCAATCCCAATGTATAAGTCTGGATTTTCTTTTATATTTGCCAAATAACGTTCTTTCAAAATAGCAATCGAATCTTGCATTTCTTCTCCTTCCCTCAAGAAAGTTTTTCTTTTCCCATTCAAAAACGCCTGCTTACGAAATTGTTTTTCACTAAAAGCAATTTCGTAAACAAGCGTCTACCCTTTCATCATGATGATGAGTGTTCCCGCTAGGAAAAATCCTAGCGGTAGACCAGAGCTAGACTAAGAGTATAAGAACTCCATCATCATAACACTCAACAAAATTGATAAAAATTATACTAATTCAATAATTGCCATTGGCGCAGCATCCCCACGGCGTGGTTCAGTCTTAAGAATACGAGTGTATCCACCATTGCGCTCAGCATAGCGAGGTGCCAATTCAGAGAATAATTTTTGAAGAGCTGTGGTTGTAGTATATTTGTTAGTCTCTTCATTGTAGTTTTCTGATGCAATTTCGTTACGTACAAAAGCTGCTGCTTGACGACGAGCATGCAAGTCACCACGTTTACCAAGAGTAATCATTTTTTCAACTGTTTTACGGATTTCTTTAGCACGAGCTTCAGTTGTTACGATTGATTCATTGATAATCAAGTCAGTAGTCAAATCACGAAGCATTGCTTTACGTTGTGAGCTAGTGCGTCCTAGTTTACGGTAAGCCATGTATTCCTCCTTTATTTATCGTTTCTTAACCCAAGACCAAGGTCAGCAAGTTTAACTTTAACTTCTTCAAGACTCTTGCGGCCCAAGTTACGAACTTTCATCATTTCAGGCTCTGATTTTTCTGTCAAATCAAAGACAGTATTAATTCCTGCGCGTTTCAGACAGTTGTATGAACGAACTGATAGATCCAATTCTTCAATTGTACGTTCCAAAATGCGATCATCTGAAGATTTTTCTGCTTCCTTCATCACATCAGTTGAAATAGCAACTTCTGTTAAATCTGTAAAGAGGTTCAGATGCTCTGTCAGGATACGAGCTGATAGTCCCAAAGCGTCTTCGGGAATAATCGTTCCATTCGTTAAAATTTCAAGGGTAAGTTTATCAAAACCATCGTTGCTACCAACACGAGCTGGTTCAACCTGGTAATTTACTTTTGTCACAGGCGTATAGATAGAATCTACCGCAAGTGTGCCTACTGGTGCATCATCTTTTTTATTTTCGTCAGCTGGTACATATCCACGACCGCTATTCACAGCCATTTTCGCTTTAAAGCGAGCACCTTCACTGATTGTAAAGAGATAATGATCAGGGTTTACAATTTCGATATCACTGTCTGTCAAAATATCTCCAGCAGTTACTTCTGCAGGACCTTCAACATCCAATTCAATCATCTTTTCGTCTTGGACGTAAGATTTTACAGCAATCCCTTTGATGTTCAGAATAATCTGCATCACATCTTCACGGACCCCAGAAATCGTATCAAATTCGTGCAATACTCCATCAATGTTGATAGAAGTCACTGCTGCACCTGGAAGTGAGGCGAGAAGTACACGACGAAGTGAATTTCCAAGCGTTGTACCATAACCGCGTTCTAACGGTTCAACTACAAACTTGCCATAATTTTTATTTTCATCAATTTTTGTTATATTTGGTTTTTCAAACTCAATCATTTAGTTAACTCCCTCTTAAACGAAAAGCAGTGTAATTGTTGATGATTATACACGGCGACGTTTTGGAGGACGAGCACCATTGTGTGGCACAGGAGTCACATCACGAATAGCAGTTACTTCCAGACCAGCTGCAGCAAGTGCACGAATAGCTGACTCACGACCAGAACCTGGACCTTTAACTGTAACTTCAACTGATTTAAGACCGTGTTCTTGTGCAGACTTAGCAGCTGCTTCAGATGCCATTTGGGCAGCAAATGGTGTAGATTTACGAGAACCTTTGAAACCAAGAGCACCAGCAGATGACCAAGCAATCGCGTTACCATGCACATCAGTAATCATAACAATAGTGTTATTAAATGTAGCGTGAATATGTGCAATACCAGATTCGATATTTTTCTTCACACGACGTTTACGTGTTGGTTTAGCCAAGACTTTTTACCTCCTTATATTATTTTTTCTTACCTGCAATCGCAACGGCTTTACCTTTACGAGTACGAGCATTGTTTTTAGTGTTTTGTCCACGGACAGGAAGTCCACGACGGTGACGGATACCACGGTATGAACCGATTTCCATCAAACGTTTGATGTTAAGGTTTACTTCACGACGAAGGTCACCTTCAACCTTGATTGCATCCACTTCGCGACGGATTGCGTCTTCTTGATCTGATGTCAAATCTTTGACACGGATGTCTTCTGAGATTCCAGCAGCAGCCAAAATCTTCTTAGAAGTTGGAAGTCCGATACCATACACGTAAGTAAGTGAAACGACTACACGTTTGTCATTTGGAATGTCAACTCCAGCAATACGAGCCATGTTTTCTCCTTTCTATCTTATCCTTGACGTTGTTTGTGTTTTGGATTTGCTGGGCAAATTACCATAACACGGCCATTACGACGAATAACTTTACAGTATTCGCAAATTGGTTTGACCGATGGTCTTACTTTCATTTCTTATCCCTCCAAGTTTTTCGATTATTTAAAGCGGTAAGTGATCCGTCCACGTGTCAAATCATAAGGACTCATCTCGACAGTAACACGATCTCCCGCTAAAATACGAATATAGTTTTTACGAATTTTACCAGAAACTGTTGCTAAAATCTGATGTCCATTTTCAAGTTCAACCGTAAACATTGCGTTCGGCATCGTATCAACTACTTTGCCTTCGACTTCAATCACATCGTCTTTTGCCACGCAAAAGCACCTCCCTAAATTTCGATAGATTCCTCTGAGCACAGAGGTAACAATTATAAGTCAGACTAACTCATTGTATCACTACTTGTCAAATATTGCAAGTGGGAAAAACGCTTTTATTTTAAATTTGACAAGACTTTTTCGATATCTGAGAAGACTGCCTCAATCTCTTGATTGCCCTGAATGTCGTGAACGAGTCCTTGAGCGCGGTAATGATCAATAATTGGTTGGCCTTGAGCGATATTAACATCCAAACGACGCTTTACTGTTTCAGGTTTGTCGTCTTCACGTTGATAGTAATCTTCTTCTTTGTAATCCACTGGTGGGTTGAAAATTTTGTGGAAGGTTTCCCCTGTTTCGCGGTGGATAATCCGTCCACTCAAACGTTCTAACAAACTATCTGGATTTACTTCGATATTGATAACTGCGTCAAGTTGGATACCCAGATCTGCAAGGATTTGATCCAAGGCGTGAGCTTGATCAATTGTCCGTGGATAACCGTCCAACAAGAAACCAGTTTCTTTAATATCATCTTGTGCCAAGCGCTCTTTCACAATTCCGTTTGTCACTTCATCTGGCACCAACTCGCCTTTAGAAATGTAGGATTTCGCTAAAACACCCATTTCTGTTTCATTTGCCATAGCAGCACGGAACATATCCCCAGTTGAAATATGTGCCACGTGGAATTGTTCCACAATTTTGGCTGCTTGTGTTCCCTTGCCTGCGCCTGGCAAGCCCATAATCAAAAGATTCATGTTTTGTCTCCTTTTTTGTTTTTAAAGCAATCTATTAAAACACTTAATAAACTTTTTTAAAAACAAAATAGAAGGTTGACTAAGTCAACCTATTTCTATTCTGTTGTAGTATCCATAAATCCGACATACTTACGTTTCAGAAGATAACCTTCCAACTGTTTCATTCCTTCAATACCTGTTGAAATGATGATAAGAAGACTAGTTCCTCCAAGAGCAACTGCATCGGTCAGACCGAAAAGATCTTTGGCTAGGATCGGAATGATTGTGATAATCCCTAGGAATAGTGAGCCAACTGTCGCCAAGCGGCGAAGCAATTTAGACATATATTCTTCCGTTCCCTTACCTGGACGAACACCTGGGATGTAGGCTCCACTCTTTTGTAAATTCTCTGCTGTCTTTTCAGGATTAATTTGTACAAATGTATAAAAGAAAGTAAAGAGAATAATCAAGAGAGCATAGGTAAACATACCACTGATGGTTGTAGTCGCCAGAAGCGCCTGTGCCGTCCGAACCCAGGATGCGTTATAGCCCATAGCACTTACAAACTGGAAGATGGCTGCTGGAGCAGCTGTAATCGAACTTGCAAAGATAACTGGGATAACACCAGCAGGATTCACTTTTAACGGTAGGTAAGAACTTGAAGGGGCACCTTGAGCAATCTTCGTATATTGAATTGGAATTTTGTACTCAGCTTGTTGCACAAAGGTTGTGAAATAGATAATCACCAGAACAGCAACAATTAAAATCCCAACGAAAATCAAAGACGAATTGAGTCGATCGCTCGGGATATTAACAAAGTAATCTTCATAGATCCCTTTGATCATACCAGGAATACCAGATACAATCCCTGCAAAGATAATCATGGATACACCATTACCATAACCCTTATCTGTAATTTGCTCTCCTAACCAAGTCACAATAACTGAACCTGTCGTGAGGAGGGCACCAATCAAAAGATAGGTTTGCCAATTTGGATTAGCTACTAGTTTAGTTCTTGACAAAGTCGCAAATCCAGCTGTAATCCCGATGGATTGGACAAAGGCCAATACCAGGGAAATATAGCGAGTTGCTTGATTAAGCTTTCTCCGTCCGACTTCCCCTTGCTTGCCCCACTCTACAAATTTTGGAAGCAAATCCATTTGTAAGAGCTGAACCACGATCGAAGCCGTGATGTAAGGGCTAACTCCGAGAGCAAAAACAGAGAAGTTACGCATGGCATTCCCTGAAACCAAGCTAAGCATGTTTAAGAAAGGTAAATCGCTTAAACTGCTCAAAGCTTTGGCATTAATTCCTGGAACAGTTATGGTTGTACCAATACGGAAAACTAAGATAATGAACAAGGTGAACAAAATCTTAGACCGTACTTGTTTTATTTTAAGTGCGTCTTTTAATAGCTTGAAAAACATAGGTCACCTCTCTTAGATGACTTCGACTGAACCACCTTTAGCAGTGATAGCTTCTTCAGCTGATTTAGAGAATTTAGCTGCTTTAACAGTCAACTTCTTAGTCAATTCTCCGTTACCAAGAATCTTAACACCAGATTTTTCAGCTTTTACAATACCTGCTTCGATGAGAACAACTGGAGTTACTTCTGCACCATCTTCAAAGATATTTAATTGGTCAAGATTAACAATCGCGTATTCTTTACGGTTTACATTCAAGAAACCACGTTTTGGTACACGACGGAACAATGGAGTTTGTCCACCTTCAAAACCAAGACGAACACCGCCACCGCTACGTGCTTTTTGACCTTTTTGACCGCGACCAGAAGTTTTACCGTTACCTGATGAAGTACCGCGACCAACACGGTTGCGAACTTTACGTGAACCTGCAGCAGGTTGTAATTCATGAAGTTTCATTATTTTTTCTCCTCTTTTGTAAAATGCTAGCGCTCGTACCAGAGAAAAGGTGTCTCTGATACAAACTCGCCTATACATATATTTAGTTTTAGGGGCTGAGAAAATTCTCAAATCCCCTAATGTATCTTAATAAAAGTTTTTCAGCTAAGGCTTACTTAACTTCTTCAACAGTTACCAAGTGAGATACAGCAGTGATCATACCGCGTACCGCTGGATTGTCTTCTTTGATAACTGAGCTGTTCAATTTGCCAAGTCCAAGTGCTACAACAGTTTTACGTTGTGACGGGATGCGTCCGATTGGAGACTTAGTCAAAGTAATTTTAATTTGAGCCATGAGTTCCCCTTTCTTAAGCCAAGTCAGAAACTGAAATACCACGAAGGGCAGCAACTTCTTCAGCGCGTTTCAATTGTTTCAAGCCTTCAACAGTTGCGCGAACGATGTTGATTGGAGTGTTTGAACCAAGTGATTTAGATGTAACATCTGCCACACCTGCCAATTCGATGACGGCACGAACAGCACCACCAGCAGCAACCCCAGAACCTTCAACAGCTGGCTTAAGCAATACTTTCGCTCCACCAAATTCTGAAAGAACTTCGTGAGGAATAGTTGTACCAACCATTGGAACTTCGATCAAGTTTTTCTTCGCATCTTCAACTGCTTTACGGATAGCTTCTGGTACTTCTTGAGCTTTACCAGTACCGAAACCAACACGACCGTTGCGGTCACCAACTACTACAAGAGCTGCAAAACGAAGACGACGTCCACCTTTAACAACTTTAGTAACACGGTTGACTGCAACTAAGCGTTCTTCAAGTTCAACTGCATTGTCTTTAAATGCCATTTTCTAGTGTCCTCCCTATTAGAATTTCAATCCGTTTTCACGAGCTGCATCAGCCAAAGCTTTTACACGTCCGTGATAGAGATATCCACCGCGGTCAAACACCACTTCAGAAATACCTTTAGCAACTGCACGTTCTGCAACGAGTTTACCTACAACAACGGCTTGTTCAGTTTTAGTTCCTTTTGAAACTTCTTTGTCAAGAGTTGAAGCGCTTGCGAGCGTTACACCCGCTACGTCATCAATCACTTGAGCGTAGATGCCTGTATTAGAACGGAATACGTTCAAACGTGGGCGATCAGCAGTTCCAGAGAGTTTTCCGCGAACGCGACGGTGGCGTTTTTGGCGGACTTTATTTTTATCTGGTTTCGTAATCACAATTTTCACCTCTTATTATTATTGACGTGCCTCAGCACAAAATCGGAAAATAAACTGGCTGGCTGAAATCATCAGCCAATCAAGATTATTTACCAGTTTTACCTTCTTTACGGCGAACGAATTCACCAACGTAACGGATACCTTTACCTTTGTAAGGTTCTGGTGCACGAAGGCTACGTACATAAGCAGCTGTTTGACCAACCGCTTCTTTTGAAATTCCGCTGATAACGATAGTCGTTGGGTTTGGAAGTTCAAAAGTAATTCCTTCAGGAGCTTCTACTTCGTCTGGATGAGATTTGCCAACTGAAAGTACAAGTTTGCTACCTTGAAGTTGAGCACGGTAACCAACCCCGCGCATTTCAAGTTCTTTCTTGAAGCCTTCTGATACACCAACAACCATGTTGTTCAAAAGGGCACGAGTTGTTCCGTGGATAGTTTTCATTTCTTTTGAATCGTTTGGACGGTGAAGAGTTACTTCAGTTCCTTCCACACGGATTTCAATATCTTTTGAGAACTCACGAGTCAGTTCTCCTTTAGGTCCTTTTAGAGTTACAACGTTGTCATTGTTAGTGAGTTCAACACCAGCAGGCAACACGATAACTTTATTACCAATACGTGACATGTTTATTTTCTCCTGTTAAATTGTCAGGCCGCAAGCGACCAGTTTTCACGGGGGGCATTCGGATTAGAGCAAACCTAGTTTCTTTCGAAAAGCTTTGACAAACTCCTGATATTCTGTCAATACATCAATAGCCGCAGGACTATAACCAATTTCACATAAAAGAGATACAAGGTCATCTTTTGACAATTCAGCCAAAGCGTCTTCTGCAACAATAAGTTTTTCATTCAATTCAGTAGCTTTCATCTTTTTCTCCTAAACTAATTTACTCTCTATTTAGCTAATCAGTAAATCAGCTAAATTGAACACACTCTAACGAGCTTTGTATCTTGATTTGAGTTCGAGCTAAGAATTTGGTGAAAAAGATAAGTTTGTCTTGGAGCATCGCTCCTGCTACAAACTTCCTATTTTCACTGCATTCTTTTAACGCTCTCACATCATCAATTACCAAACGTAAGCGATAACTTCTCCACCAACGTTCTTTTGGCGTGCTTCTTTATCAGTCAGCAAACCTTCAGATGTTGAAAGGATAGCAATTCCAAGTCCGTTCAAGACTTTTGGAAGATCTTCGCGCTTCTTGTAAACACGTAGACCTGGTTTTGAAACACGTTTCAAACCAGTGATAACTTTTTCACCATTTTGTCCGTACTTAAGGAAGACACGGATAATGCCTTGTTTGTCATCTTCGATGATTTCAACGTTTTTTACAAAACCTTCACGCTTCAGGATTTCAGCAATCCCTTTTTTGATATTTGATGCAGGTACTTCAAGTACTTCGTGATTCGCTTGGTTAGCGTTACGGATACGAGTCAAAAAGTCTGCAATTGGGTCAGTCATAACCATTTTATATTTCTCCTCTTACTAGTAGTTTGCAAGCTGCACTTGCTAGTTAATGATTGAGCTGGGCTCAGATAGTATTGACACATTCAAATGAGAACACTCTTATTTGAACACGAGCTACAACCTGGGCAAAAAAGATAAATTTGTTTTGGAGCATCGCTCCTTCACCAAATTTCCTATTTTTGCTGTGGTTGTTACGCTCTTTGTATCATGATGTTACCAAGATGCTTTGGTAACGCCAGGGATTTGTCCTTTGTATGCTAATTCACGGAAGCAAACACGGCAAAGTTTAAACTTGCGGTAAACTGAATGTGGACGGCCACATTTTTCACAACGAGTATAAGCTTGCGTAGAGAACTTCGCTGGGCGTTTGTTCTTAGCAATCATTGATTTTTTAGCCATTTGTTTTACCTCCTATATTATTTTGCAAAAGGCATTCCAAGGCCTGTAAGCAATGCACGTGACTCTTCGTCAGTGTTAGCAGTTGTTACGATAACGATATCAAGACCGCGAGTCTTATCAACGTCATCAAAGTTGATTTCTGGGAAGATCAATTGCTCTTTCACACCAAGAGTGTAGTTTCCGCGTCCATCAAATGATTTTGTTGGAACACCATGGAAGTCACGCACACGTGGGAGTGATACAGTAACCAATTTATCCAAGAACTCATACATACGTTCGCCACGAAGGGTTACTTTAGCACCGATCGCTACACCTTCACGAAGACGGAAGCCGGCGATTGATTTTTTAGCTTTAGTGATAAGTGGTTTTTGACCTGAGATAAGAGCCAATTCTTCAGCAGCTTTTTCAAGGTTTTTAGCGTTTGATACAGCGTCACCGACACCCATGTTCAAAACGATTTTATCCACTTTTGGCACAGCCATAACAGATGAGTAGTTGAACTTTTCAGTCAAAGCAGGTACTACTTCATTAAGATATTTTTCTTTTAAACGATTTGCCATTATACTTCTCCTTTCCTTCGTGATTAGTCAAGCACTTCGCCTGATTTCTTGTTGTAACGAACTTTTTTGCCGTCTTCAAACTTGTAACCAACGCGTCCTGCAACACCATTTTTGTCAAGAACTTGAACGTTTGACGCATGGATTGGTGCTTCTTTTTCTACGATAGCACCTTGAGGGTTTTCACTATTTGGTTTTTGGTGTTTCTTAACAAGATTAACACCTTCAACAACTACTTTGTTTACTTTTGGAAGAGCTGCAACAACAAGTGCTTCAACACCCTTGTCCTTACCAGCAATTACGCGAACTTTGTCGCCTTTTTTCACAAACATTATTAGGTTTCTCCTTTAATTTCTTACGCCCATGAGGGCACCCTGGAAAACTTCCAGGGGACTTGTTTGATTTTTAGATTAAAGTACTTCTGGAGCCAATGATACGATCTTCATGAAGCCGCCGTCACGCAATTCGCGAGCAACTGGGCCGAAGATACGAGTTCCGCGAGGAGTTTTGTCTTCACGGATGATGACTGCAGCGTTTTCGTCGAATTTGATGTATGAACCATCCTTACGACGAGCACCTGATTTAGTACGAACGATAACCGCTTTTACAACGTCACCTTTTTTAACCGCACCACCAGGAGTAGCTTGTTTTACAGATGCAACGATGACATCACCGATGTTGGCGAACTTACGTCCTGAACCACCAAGAACTTTGATTGTCAGGATTTCGCGAGCACCGCTGTTGTCAGCAACTTTCAAACGAGTTTCTGTTTGAATCATTTAAGTTTTCTCCTTTCTGGTTTGATTAGATGATAACCGCTTCTTCAACAACTTCTACAAGACGGAAGCGTTTTGTAGCTGAAAGCGGACGAGTTTCCATGATACGAACGATATCGCCTTCTTTGGCAACATTGTTTTCATCATGTGCTTTGTACTTCTTAGAGTAGTTAATACGCTTACCATAGACTGGGTGGTTACGTTTTGTTTCAACTACAACTGTGATTGTCTTATCCATCTTGTCAGAAACGACGCGTCCGACAAGGGTTTTACGTTGATTACGTTCCATTTTAGAATTTCTCCTTTCCCAAGTCTATTATTTAACTTCTGATTGAACAGTTTTGATACGTGCGATTTGTTTTTTCACTTCTTTCAAACGCGCTGTCTGCTCCAATTGACCAGTAGCGGCTTGGAAACGAAGGTCAAACAATTCTTTCTTCAATTCATTTTCACGCTTCGCGAGTTCTTCTTGAGAAAGACCACGAAGTTCTTTAACAAAATCTTGAATTTCTTTAAGTTTCATGCTTTCTCCTTATTCTGCTTCACGCTTTACGAATTTACATTTAACTGGCAATTTGTGGCTTGCAAGACGAAGAGCTTCACGAGCGATTTCTTCCGATACGCCAGCGATTTCAAACATCACTTTACCACGTTTAACTGGTGCTACCCAACCTTCTGGAGCCCCTTTACCAGATCCCATCCGTACACCGATTGCTTTTGCAGTGTATGATTTGTGTGGGAAGATTTTGATCCAAACTTTACCACCACGTTTCATGTAACGAGTCATAGCGATACGGGCAGCTTCGATTTGACGGTTAGTGATCCAGTGGCTAGTAGTTGCTTGAAGACCATATTCTCCAAAAGTTACTTCTTTACCACCTTTAGCTTCACCACGCATTTTTCCGCGGAATTCGCGACGGTGTTTAACACGTTTAGGTACTAACATTGGTTATTTACCTCCTTTAGTGTTTTTACGAGCTGGAAGAACTTCTCCACGGTAGATCCATACTTTAACACCAAGTTTACCGTAAGTAGTATCAGCTTCTTCCCAAGCGTAATCGATATCCGCACGAAGGGTGTGAAGTGGAACAGTTCCTTCAGAGTATCCTTCGCTACGAGCGATATCTGCACCGTTCAAACGACCTGATACTTGAGTTTTGATTCCTTTAGCTCCTGCACGCATTGCACGTTGGATTGCTTGTTTTTGAGCACGACGGAAAGCAACACGTTGCTCCAATTGACGAGCAATTCCTTCACCAACAAGGTGAGCATCCAAATCTGGAGATTTGATCTCGATGATGTTGATGTGTACTTGTTTTCCAGTCAATTTGTTAAGTTTTGCACGAAGTGCATCAACGTTAGCTCCACCTTTACCGATAACCATACCTGGTTTAGCAGTGTGAAGTGAAACGTTAACTTTGTTTACTGCGCGTTCGATTTCAATAGTTGAAACAGCTGCGTCAGCCAATTCTTTTTGAACGAATTTACGGATTGCAAGATCTTCATGAAGGTAATCCGCGTATTCTTTTTCAGCATACCATTTGGCATCCCAATCACGGATGATGCCGACACGCATACCAATTGGATGTACTTTTTGACCCACGATGTTACCTCCTTATTTTTCTGCAACTACCACAGTGATGTGGCTTGTGCGTTTGTTGATTGGTGAAGCTGAACCTTTAGCACGTGGACGGAAACGTTTCATAGTTGGTCCTTCGTTTGCGAAAGCTTCAGATACTACCAAGTTAGCTTTTTCCAAACCAAAGTTGTTTTCAGCATTAGCGATTGCAGAGATCAATACTTTTTCGATAATGCCAGCAGCTTTGTTTGGAGTGAATTTCAAGATTGCGATTGCGTCAGCGACGTTTTTACCACGGATATTGTCAAGAACTAGACGAGTTTTACGAGGTGAAACACGCACTGTACGAGCCATTGCTTTAGCTGAAGTAATTTCTGCCATTTATGTTCTCCTTATTTTCTACGTGTTTTCTTGTCGTCTGCAGCGTGACCTTTGTAAGTACGAGTTGGTGCAAATTCACCAAGCTTGTGACCTACCATGTCTTCTTGGATGTAAACAGGTACGTGTTTACGTCCGTCATAGACTGCGATTGTGTAACCGATGAAACTTGGGAAGATCGTTGAACGACGTGACCAAGTTTTGATAACTTTTTTCTTTTCGTCGTTAGCTTGAGCTTCAACTTTTTTCATCAAATGCTCATCGACGAAAGGTCCTTTTTTAAGACTGCGTCCCATTTTTATATTTTCTCCTTTAAAATAAGTACCACAGCGGCCTGCGCTGCTAGGCAGCGCTACCGAGCTGGCGGATAGATTGTTTTAGATTATTTCTCGTTGCGACGACGAACGATAAGTTTGTCAGATTTCGCTTTCTTGTTACGAGTTTTAAGACCAAGAGCAGGTTTGCCCCATGGAGTAGATGGCGCTTTACGACCAACTGGTGCTTTACCTTCACCACCACCGTGTGGGTGATCGTTAGGGTTCATTACAGAACCGCGAACTGTTGGACGGATACCTTTCCAACGGCTACGACCTGCTTTACCAAGGTTTACAAGTCCATGTTGTTCGTTTCCGACAACACCAACTGTAGCACGGCAAGTACCAAGGATCATACGAACTTCGCCTGATTGAAGACGAACAAGAGTGTATTTACCTTCTTGACCCAATACTTGAGCAGAAGCTCCAGCGGCACGAACCAATTCACCACCACGACCTGGCTTCAACTCAATGTTGTGAACCAAAGTACCAACTGGGATGTTAGCAAGTGGAAGTGCGTTACCGACCTTGATATCTGCTTCAGGACCTGAAACGATACGTTGACCTACTTCAAGACCTTTAGGAGCGATGATGTATGCCTTCACACCGTCAGTATAGTGAACCAAAGCGATGTTTGCTGAACGGTTTGGATCGTACTCGATAGTTTTAACTACTGCTTCAACAGCATCTTTGTTACGTTTGAAGTCAATCAAACGGTAGTGACGTTTGTGACCGCCACCTTGGTGACGAACAGTGATGCGTCCGTTGTTGTTACGACCAGCTTTGCTCTTAAGAGAAACGAGCAAAGATTTTTCTGGAGTGCTAGTAGTGATTTCAGCGAAATCCAAAGAAGTCATATTACGGCGACCGTTTGTTGTTGGTTTATAAACACGAATTCCCACGATATTTCCTCCTTAGATTATTCTGCTTCAGCAGCTCCGAACAACTCGATTGCTTTAGAATCTGCTGTCAGAGTGATGATAGCTTTTTTAGTTTTGTTAGTAAAACCAGTGTAACGTCCAACGCGTTTTGCTTTAGGTTTTACGTTGATAGTGTTGACATTAGCAACTTTAACTCCTTCAAAAGCAGCTTCAACAGCTTGCTTGATCAAAAGTTTGTGAGCGCGAGTGTCTACTTCAAATACGTATTTGCCTGCTTCAAGCTGAGCCATTGAGCTTTCAGTGATGACAGGCTTTTTGATAACGTCATACAAATTCATTATGCAAGAACCTCCTCAATTTTAGAGATAGCTGCTTGAGTAACAAGAAGTTTGTCGCTGTTTGCGATATCAAGAACACTTGCTGTTGTTGCTGTTGCAACTTTAACATTTGGAAGGTTACGTGCTGAAAGTGCAGCAAATTCATTTCCTTCTTCAAGAATAACAAGTACTTTTGTGTCAATGCTCAATGCTGCAAGCACTTTTGCAAACTCAGCAGTTTTTGGAGCTGTAAATGAAAGGCTGTCTACAGCTACGAATTTGTTTTCAGCAACTTTTTCAGAGTAAACTGATTTCAATGCCAATCTACGAACTTTTTGTGGAAGTTTGTAGGCATATGAACGAGGAGTTGGACCGAAGACGATACCACCACCACGCCATTGTGGAGAGCGGATAGAACCTTGACGAGCACGTCCAGTTCCTTTTTGACGCCATGGTTTGCGTCCGCCGCCTGATACTGCAGAACGGTTTTTAACAGCGTGAGTTCCTTGACGGAGGCTAGCGCGTTGGCTGATGATCACGTCGAAGACAACTGATTCGTTTGGTTCGATACCAAAGATTGCGTCGTTAAGAACTACTTCACCAGCTTCTTTACCAGTTTGGTCAAATAATTTTACGTTTGCCATTGTGACTGATTTCCCCTTTCTTTATTATTTACCAGCTTTAACTGCTGATTTGATAGTGATAAGAGATTTCTTAGCACCAGGTACGTTTCCTTTGATCAAGATAACGTTTTTCTCTGGAACAACTTGTACGATTTCAAGGTTTTGAATCGTTACACGGTTGCCACCCATACGGCCAGCCAAGTGTTTGTTTTTGAAAACACGGTTTGGCGCAACTGGTCCCATTGAACCAGGACGACGGTGGTAACGTGAACCGTGAGCCATTGGACCACGAGATTGGCCGTGGCGTTTGATTACACCTTGGAAACCTTTACCTTTTGAAGTTCCTGTTACATCAACAACATCACCAGCTTCGAATGTATCAACTTTGATTTCCGCACCAACTTCCAAGCCTTCAATGTTTTTGAATTCACGAATGAAGCGCTTAGGAGCCGTGTTAGCTTTCGCCACATGTCCTTTAGCAGGTTTGTTGCTCAATACATCACGAAGGTCGTCAAAACCAACTTGAACTGCGTTGTAACCGTCTGTTTCAACTGTTTTTACTTGAAGAACAACGTTTGGAGCTGCTTCAACAACAGTTACAGGGATTAATTCGCCAGCTTCAGTGAAGATTTGAGTCATTCCCACTTTTTTCCCTAAGATTCCTTTTGTCATGAGAAAATGTTTCCTTTTCTATTTTTGTCTAAAAAGTTTTTAACGAGCGTTTTTTATGCTCAAGATATCAAGCTTTAGATTAAAGTTTGATTTCTACGTTCACACCACTTGGAAGGTCCAACTTCATCAAAGCGTCAACTGTTTTTTGAGTTGGGTTGATGATGTCGATCAAGCGTTTGTGAGTACGCATTTCAAATTGTTCGCGAGAGTCTTTATATTTGTGAGTCGCACGAATGATTGTGTAGAGGCTACGTTCAGTTGGAAGTGGGATTGGACCCGCAACTTCAGCACCTGTACGTGCAGCAGTTTCTACGATTTTTGCAGCCGCTGTGTCAAGTGTACGATGTTCGTAAGCTTTCAAACGGATGCGGATTTTTTTGTTTGCCATCTTTTTCTCCTTTTTTCGTCTATTTAAGATAATAGGCTAGCTCCACAAGAAAACCGACAGGTGATTGCGTGGCAATGCAACCGAGCGTGTCGCAACCTCTTGCATCAAAGCTACACGCTGTTTTTCACAGCACCATAGTATCTTAACACAAAGAACCAAGCATTGCAAGGGATTTGAGTAAGTTTTTAAAGATTTTTAGGATAATTTTTTATAAAAGCGTTTTCTAAGCGACTTATAATTCTTGTAATCATTTATATAGAAGAAAATTTAGATTATTCTACCTATTCGTTTGAGTTTTTGCTCAAAGAATAAAAATGCTCACTGACGCACATCAGTGAGATTAAGAATGAAAAATTTGCTTTTAGCTACTTTATTTTATAACAACGGGCTGTCCTTTTCGATGCGAAAGCTATTGCTAGTCTGGCATATGATAAGGTCTGCAGCTGCTAGATAGGGCTGATAAAAGTGCTGATATTGCTCTCTCCGATCTAAATGCGTCTGCTCTATCCACTCCGGTCTACGTTCTCGCACAGCTACATCCCGCGCCAAGCGGCGTTCTAACTCAGTTTGATCATCCGTGTAAAAGCAAATCGATAAATCAAACAAGCTTTTAGGCAAAAAAGCTGCTGACATGCCTTCTACTATTAAAATCGGCTTTCGAGCTGACAAACGCAAACTCGGTGACCAAGCTTTTCCAATGGTCAGAATATCCAGACCAGACTGCAAAGCACAAATATCACGCTCCAGACTACTCAGTTCATGAACGGCTGGGATACAAGCCGTTACTTTTTGATGAGGAAAATCCTTAGAGCTAAGCAAATCTCTATACTCCCCAGTAATTACATAAGGATCTGTTTCCAAAAGATTGGTTCGTTCCTCACCCAAGGCTAGCTGGAGTTTTCGAGCAAAGGTTGACTTACCCGAAGCACCATGACCGTAAATACGTAGAGTGTGCTTTTGACCATCCGACAGATAGTCTACCAAGCTTTCCAACAATTTTCCTTCATCAGACATACTTCTTCCCTTCAATGAAGATTCTTAGAAATTTCTCTTGGAGCGGTTGTAGCCGTAGCGCTCGACAAAATCTTCACGGAATTCTAACAAGTTATCATCCATAATAGCTTGGCGAACTTTCTTCATAAGGTTTACTAAGAAGTAGAGGTTGTGATAACTGGTCAGGCGGAGCCCAAAGGTTTCATCAGCCTTGAGCAAGTGGCGGATATAAGCCCGCGTGTAGTTGCTACATGTGTAGCAGTCACAGTCGTGATCCAACGGAGTGAAATCTTCCTCAAACTGGGCATTTTTGACAACCAGACGACCTTCGCTGGTCATGCAGGTGCCGTTTCGGGCAATCCGAGTCGGCAGAACGCAGTCAAACATATCAACGCCACGAATAACACCGTCAATCAAGCTATCTGGCGCTCCAACTCCCATGAGATAGCGAGGTTTGTTTTCAGGCAGCAAGGGCGTTGTGAAGTCCAGCACTGCATTCATCTCTTCGTGAGACTCGCCAACAGCCAGACCTCCGATAGAGTAGCCTGGGAAATCCATGCTGACCAAGTCTTGAGCAGATTGGCGACGCAAATCTTCAAAGCCAGCACCCTGAACAATCCCAAAGAGACCTTGGTCGTGTGGCCGAGTGTGGGCCTTGAGTCCACGCTCCGCCCAACGGCTAGTCCGCTCAATAGACTTCTTGACATAGTCATAAGGCTGGTAGAACTGTGGGCACTCATCAAAGGACATCATGATGTCGCTACCTAGATTGTTCTGGATCGAGATGGCCTTTTCTGGCGACAGGAACATTTTGGAGCCGTTGAGGTGGTTTTTGAAAGTCACTCCTTCTTCTGTGATGTTGCGGCTATCCGCTAGAGAATAAACCTGAAAACCACCACTATCGGTCAGAATAGGCTGGTCCCAGTTCATGAACTTGTGTAGGCCACCTGCACGGGCAATCAGCTCATCACCCGGCCGCAACCAGAGGTGGTAGGTATTGGCCAAGATGATACCCGAACCCATTTGCTTGAGCTCTTCTGGCGACTGAGTCTTGACCGTAGCCTGAGTGCCGACCGGCATAAACATAGGCGTTGGGAAAGTTCCGTGGGGCGTGATAATCTCGCCCAAACGAGCACCTGTGTGCTTTTCTTTTTTGATCAAACGATACTGAATCGGTGAATCTGACATGTTTCCTCCTACTGGGAAAGACAGTCCCAGCTATTTTCTTCTATAAAATGAGCGACAAGCGCTCATAAGATACCGTATGATTTTACCAAAAAAAGTCTTGTCTGTCACGATGTGTGGTATAATAAAAATCATGAAATGGAGGTCTGTATGAATTTAAGTGAAATCCGCGCCCAGGCACGCACCATCCGAAATCAAACCAACGGCATATACTCGCTCTTTGCCATTCCAACTCTGGTAACCATCTTATCTACCTATCTGTCTCCCAACCGCCATCTGGAGGAGATTATTCCCCAGTTGGAGATCAATCAGGCCTTTGTTGTAATTTTTGGTCGTCAAATTTTTCCACAAACCGTAGAATTTATCATCGCCCTGCTCTTTTTATCTGCTAGCTTCAGCATGATGGAAGTCGTCCGAAAAAAACGCGATACGGTTGGCTTTACAGATATTGGTCGAATCTTTTCTGCCGAGCTTTTTTCGCCGATTTTTATCACACAGCTGACTAAGAGTATTCTCCTCTTGTTGTGGAATTCTATCAGCCTTGTCGGTTCATTTTTCCTTGTTTTCAGCAGTTACAAGGTGCTGGCTATTTATGGGAAAATATCCGATGTGTCCCAATTGACAGCTGCTAGTCCTGAGGTAGAGCAAATCGTCAGCTATGCGCCCATGATGTTTCTTGGCACTCTCATTGTCTTGGCTGGTACGGCAGTCTTCCTGATGGCCAACTATGCTTACTCTCAGACCGACTTCATCCTTTACGATCAGCTGAGCACGGGCACCTACCAAGGTCCTTGGCAAGTTCTTGTGCAAAGCAGACGCATGATGAAAGGCTATAAATGGAAACGTTTCTTGCTGGATCTGAGCTTTATCGGCTGGTATATCCTGATTGGTATCACACTGGGAATCGCTGGGGTTGTGGCCTATCCTTACATCACAACAGCTCGGGTGCTCTTTTATGAAAATTTAAAATCACTAAGTAAGTAAAATGAGAGTGGGACAGAAATCGGTAATTCGTTAGAATTCGATTTCGTCGTCCCACCTCCGCACAGTTGAATAGGGCTGTAAAAGCTGATGAAATCGGCGTAGTAGAGCCCACTCAACCACTGCGTCTTGCTCGACAATCCAAAGACAATTGAGAGGCTAGGACTTTTGTCCCAGCCTCATTTTTTCATCTAGATTTAACGCAGTTGGACCTTCAACACCAAGGGTAAGTCGCCTGCTACACTCAGCATGAAGACGCGCAAACCTTGGGGCGTTTGCTCCCATTTGAGCGGTTCCTCATAGCCTAGTAAGGACACTTCTTCTATGATGCCATGAAAGCGGGAAGCAGGATTTTCTCTTTCGTCAGCTAAGGCCTGAATCGTCAGCCATTGATTTGCTGCAGGCTCCATCAGAAAGGCATACACTGCTCCGCCCTTGGCCGTGAAACGAAAATCCTGATTTGTATAAGGGATGTTTTTACCATCCGAAAATGGTCCGCTGTCTACTTGTGTAGAACCTTCTCCAAATTGCCTCCACGCGCGTGAGTCATAGATCGCTTGACCATTCACTTGGAGCCAAGTCCCGATCTCTCTCAAGATGTCTTTATCTTTTTCTGGAATCGCCCCGTCTCCTTTCGGACCGATATTCAGCAGTAAATTCCCATTTTTTGACACAACATCAATCAAGGTCTGGATGATTTCTTTAGCTGACTTATAATCAAGGTTCTCTGTGTAGCCCCAAGAATTTCGCGCGATAGCCGTATCCGTCTGCCAAGTGAAGGGCTGGATCTCTGCGAAACCACCGCGTTCCACTTCCACAATCCCCGCACCAAAAGCCAGCGCATCATGCTTGTAGCAAATGCTAGTCGGCTTCCCATAGGCCGCACCCAAATTATAATAATAGGCCGCAAAAAGCTTCATGTGCTCTTTAAATGCTGCATGCTGAATCCACCAGTCAAAATACAAAATCTCAGGCTGGTAATCTCGAACCAGCTCACAGCTACGCAGGAGCCAATCATCTAGAAATTCCTGACTCGGATATGGCTGACCAAACAAATCATGGTGGTCTGGCTCTGGCATAGCCGGCCAATAGAGTTCCTCGCGACCGACTTCGCTGGCAATGTCACTGACAAACTCCTTCCCATGTGAAAAGAAAAAGTGATGCTCCGCCCGATGGGAGGAAGTACAAAAATGAATCTGCTCTCTTTGGGCTGCCTGACTCAATTCACCCAAGATATCGCGCTTTGGCCCCATTTCTGCACTATTAAAAGGAGAGAGCTGACTGCCATAAAGCTGGAAGCCGTCGTGATGCTCTGCCACTGGAAAAATATATTGGGCTCCCGCTTCTTTAAAGAGGCCCAGCCATTCGTCCGCATGAAAATTTTCAGCAGTAAAGAGTGGGATAAAATCCTTGTAGCCGAAATCTTTGTGAGGCCCGTAAGTTTTGATATGGTGGTCAAACTCTACCGTACCCTGGATGTACATATTTCGAGAATACCACTCGCTCCCAAAGGCAGGAAGGCTGTAAAGTCCCCAGTGAATAAAAATCCCAAACTTAGCTCTTTTGAACCAGTTGGGGACTTGATAGGTCGCAAGAGAATCCCAGTCTGGATAGAAAGGGCCTTGGTTGGCAACTCTTTGAATTTCTTCTAAAGATATTTTCATCGCTACTACCTCATCATTCGATTAAAACGCTTTCTTTTATTGTACCAATTTTTTGAGAAGATAGAGCCATTTTACAAAAAATAATCCAAAACAGTCCTGCGAGGAAACATTCCCTATAAAGCAGAGAAAAAGGAACAGCAAGCAATTCTGTTCCTTGTTTTTATATTGTCAGTATGATGAGTACCTTGGAAAGCCACTCGCACCATGATTCTCATCATTCAACACATCAATTCGCTATACGATAGTAGGGGTGTTGGCTTGCATAGGTAAAATCTTGCCCCACTAAAATGCGTTCTTTCGGATTTTCACTTCCAGTATCATAAAGACGAGCTCCTTTAGGAATGGCTGTGAAGGAGGCCACTTCATTCCCTGATTTATGAGTTAAAAACGCTCCAAACTTACCTTCATATATTTGACTATTTGTCAAAGTGTAGTCGCTTGATTCATTTCCTCTGTAAGTATGGGACACCAAGCCATTTGCATCAAAAACTAATTGATTGCCCAAATCGTCTTGCCAAGTACCAGCAATGCTAGAGAAATCACCATTTGCTAGAGCATTGACATCCATACCGGAAGTTGTTGGAGCCACTGGAGTAGCCGGAGTTGTTGGAGTATTCGAATCTGCTGAAGTCTTGTTGTCCACGGGCTTCTCAGCTTGACTGGAAACACTCTGGTCGCTAGAAGGCTTGGTAGTAGAGGATGCTTTTGCTTCGTTGGAAGCAGAACTTTGCTTAGCTGATGGTTTAGTCGAAGACTTGCTAGAACTGCTAATCTTAGAGCTCTGAGAGGTAGAACTACTAGACTCAGTGGAAGGTTTAGAGCTACAAGCTACGAGCAGGAAAGCAGAGCACAAGGCAGTGGCTGTCAATAAGATAAATTTACTACGTTTCATCATGGAACCTCCTTGTTTGTAACAAAAGAAATATTTTGTAATCTAATTGTAATCCTACGAAATAATTTTGTCAACATTTTGTGTAATATTTTTCTCAAAGTTTATCTGCAATTTATGGAAATACCTTTTTGATGCAAAAATGAGGCTAGGACAAAAGTCCTAGCCTCTCAATTGTCTTTGGATTGTCGAGCAAGACGCAGTGGTTGAGTGGGCTCTACTACGCTGATTTTATGAGCTTTTACAGCCCTACTCAACTGTGCGGAGGTGGGACGACGAAATCGAATTCTAACCAATTACCGATTTCTGTCCCACTCTCGCTTCGTTTCAAATTTTCTCTAAATCCTGAACGATCCGCTCAAAGGCTGCCTCTAAAGAATCTTCATTCCTAAAGAGCGATTCTTCTTGCCAGCCTAAGAAGTCTCGGTCTTTCCACCAGCGCTTCATGTCGGATGGGGTGAATTCTTCTTGTTTTACTCTAGTCCGATGGCGGCGGACGGTTTCTTCAAAAGTCAAATCATAGTAATAGGCTAGAGTCTGAGAAGCAAACAAAGTCCGCAACCGTTCCAGCATCTGTCCGTAAATGTCTGTCTCATAAAACCCTTCTACCAAGACCAGCAAATCATGCTCGTAGCCAAAACGAGCTAGGCTTTCAGTCAGGTCAATAGATAGGTTGCCCGGCTCAACTTTTTCCTTGAGCATGTCCCGTCTAACTGTGTCCTGCGCAATCAAGAGAGTCCCTCGACCATAGTGTGCCTGCAGTTTCTTGGCCAGACTCGACTTGCCAGAGCCGGAACTGCCACGAATGATGACTAACTTGGCCATTTATTCGCCTAGAATCAAGCGGGTATGCTCGCGTTTGATGCAGCGATCCATAACGATATCTTCGCGACCAGCTGCCCGCAAAATCTGCTCAGCTTCTTCATTTTCCAAGCCCAACTGAGCCCAGAAAATCTTGGCATCTGCTTCCAGAAAATCACGCGCCACATCTGGCAAAAACTCGCTACGACGGTAAACATCGACAATATCCACTGGGAAAGGGATATCTTTGAGACTGGCATAAACCGTTTCACCAAAAATCTGACTGCCTGCTGCCCGTGGATTGACTGGAATAATCCGATAGCCCCGCCCTTGCATCTCCTTGGACACACGGTTACTGGTTGTTTCTTTGCGGTCAGACAGGCCAACAACGGCAATCACCTTGCTGTTTTCCAGATAGCGCTTGACAACGCCGTCACTGGGATTTTGAAAATGGTAAGTCATAAACTTCCTCCTGTTTTATAAATAATTTTCAACTTTTTTACAATGATATATTAGCCAAATGCGGTACAAAAAAGATATTTTTCCTTGCATTCATCGAATGCTATGTCAGCTTTCTATTTTCAATTTGTGTTTTACGCCCTTGATTTCTCAAACTGAATACGAGCTAAAACCTTAGAAAATAGATAATTCGTTCTAGGAGCATGACTCCTTCGTCCGGATTCCAGATTTTCAGTTGGCTTTGACGCTCTTTGTATCTTGTTTTACTTTGCCTCGTACCAAGTTTGGCCAGCATTTTCATCAGCCACTAGTGGAACGGCCAATTCAATCGCAGCTTCCATGGTTTCTTTGACCAGCTGGCGGACGGCCGTTAGCTCGTCATTTGGCACTTCCAGCACGATTTCATCGTGCACCTGCAAGAGCATGCGAGACTTGAAATTCTTCTCTGTCAGAGCTCGGTCCAGATTAATCATAGCAACTTTGAGAATGTCTGCGGCGGAGCCTTGAATCGGACTATTAATGGCTGTGCGCTCCGCAAAATTTCGGATGTTAAAGTTGCGGGAATTGATGTCTGGCAAGGAGCGACGGCGATGGTAAATGGTCTCTACATAGCCCTTATCACGCGCTTCGCGGACGATGGTTTCCATATAATTCTTGATACCAGGGAAGCGCTCAAAATAAGTCTCAATGTAGTCCTTGGCAGCCTTGCGGGAAATTCCCAAATTATTGGCCAATCCGAAGTCAGAAATGCCATAGACTACTCCGAAGTTGACAGCCTTGGCATTGCGGCGATCATTAGGCGTTACATTCTCTGCCTTTTCAATACCAAAGACCCGCATGGCGGTAGCCGTGTGAATGTCTTCTCCATGCTGAAAGGCAGCAATCAGATGCTCGTCCTGCGAAATGTGAGCCAGCACCCGCAGCTCAATCTGGGAATAATCCGAGCTGAGTAGCACACTATCTGCCCACTCCGGCACAAAGGCCTTGCGAATGAGACGGCCCTGCTCCAAGCGAACGGGGATATTCTGCAAGTTGGGGTCAACAGAGGAAAGGCGGCCCGTCTGAGTCAAATCCTGAACATAGCGAGTGTGAATCTTACCGTCAGCCGCAATCGCCTCCTGCAGTCCGATGATATAAGTGGACTGGAGCTTGCTGATTTGACGATATTCCAGAATCTTAGACACAATCGGTGCAATCGGTGCTAAACGCTCCAGTACATCCACCGCTGTCGAGTAGCCCGTCTTGGTCTTTTTGGTGTACTCCAGCGGCAGCCCCATATCCTCAAAGAGAATGGTTCCCAGCTGTTTCGGTGAGTTGATATTAAACTCCTGACCAGCTAGATCGTAAATCTCCCGAGTCAGACTTTCCAGCGTCTTTTCATTTTCCGCCTGCATACCCTGCAGGGTTTCCCGCTCAACCTTGATTCCCGCAATCTCCATCTTGGCTAAGACAAAGGCCAGCGGCTGCTCCATTTCAAGCAACAAATCCAGCTGATCGTGGGAACGGAGCTGTTCTTGCATCGGCTCTTCTGTTTCCAACAGTACCTGAACCTTACGAGCTAGATGCTCAAAGAGCTGCTCTTGCTCCGGCAAAGCCTGCTTGGCTCCCTTGCCATACACCTCGTCATCCGTCGGCAGGATTGTTTGGCCGTAGAGGCGAGCAATGGTCGCCAGCTCATTATCCTCGACCGTCGAAAGCAGATACTTGGCTAGGCGAGCATCAAAGGATGCTGCTGGTAGTTCGATACCATAATGACTGAGCAGTACCTTGGCCCGCTTGAGGTCGTAGGTTTTCAGAGCTGTTTTTGTCAAAAACTCCTGAAAGAGAGGTTGCTGTAGTAAATCGCTGGAGCCGACATAAATCTGGCGATTATCTCCCCAGGCAAGACCGACAATCTCTTCCTTGTGGTAGTTGTCGCCCAAGATTTCAAAATAGAAGAATTGCTCTGGTGCCAGCATATCTGCTGTCACCTCGGTCACTTTGGTAAATTCAATTGGTTTGACTTCTACAGGATTCTGAGCCGTTCCTAGCTGAGCCTTGAGCTGCTTGAAGCCCATCTCGTCGTAGAACGTGCTCAGTGCCTCTACCTGTGGACCGTTGTAAACCAAATCATCCAGCCCGATTTCAATCGGAGCCTGAGTATTGATGGTAGCTAGAGTTTTAGATAAGAAAGCCTTGTCCTTGTCATTGATCAGATTTTCCTTCATCTTGGAAGCCTTGAGCTGGTCAATATTTTCATAGAGATTTTCCAAAGAACCATACTCCAAGAGGAGCTTGAGACCAGTCTTCTCACCGATCTTGGTCACGCCGGGGATATTGTCCGACTGATCGCCCATCAGCGCCTTGAGGTCAATGAACTGCTCAGGCGTGATCCCCATCTTTTCCATGAGGTAGGCTGGGGTAAATTCCTCAAACTCGGCCACACCTTTCTTGGAAATCTCCACCACGGTATTCTCATCTGTCAGCTGAATCAAGTCTTTATCGCCGCTGACAATGGTCACATCGTAAGGCACTGCCGTCTTTTCAGCCATCTTGTCCAAGGTCCCGATGATGTCATCCGCCTCGTACTGAGCCAAATCATAGTAGCAAATGCCTAGGTGCTGCAGCATTTCTCGGATAAAGGGCAGCTGCTCGCGAAATTCATCCGGCGTCTTAGCCCGACCTGCCTTATAGTCGGCGTACATCTCAGTCCGGAAAGTCGTCTTACCAGCATCAAAAGCTACCAAGATATGAGTCGGCTGCACGCGCTCCAAGAGATGATTGAGCATAAGGTGGAAGCCGTAAATAGCATTAGTATGCAGGCCAGATGGACTCTTGAAACGGTCAATTTGATTATAAAGCGCAAAAAAAGCGCGAAAAGCAACGGATGAACCGTCGATTAATAATAATTTGTTCTTTTTTTCCATAGATTTATTATAACACGAAAGGCGGACAAAGACAGAAAAGGTGGCGTGGAAAATTTAAAAGTGATTTCAATAATTCCTATATGGTATAATAATAAAAACTAGGAGGTAAAGCATGTTCCCAATAACCATTCCAACTCTTGTGACTGAGGAAGTCTATCAACGATTTGCTTGGTCTGTTTTCTTACGCGGGAAAAGATTTTTGCTAAATCTGTTCATTCTGATAGGAATCCTAGCTCTCTATCTAACCTTCCTACCTGAAAACCTGAGGCGTTTTTCTTTCTTTATCGTGCTATTTACATCTTTGATTATATTCCCAGTAATGTACTTTGGCACGGACTTTCAGATAAAGAAAGCCTATCAAAAAACTCCTTACTGGAAGGATATGGAGCAAACTCTTATATTTGAGAAAGATAAATTTTCTGTGAAAAGCAAACGAGGAGAGTTTCTTTATAGCTATGATGACATCGTCAAAGTTTTCCATACTAAAGATGATTTTTATATCATGTTGGGGCCAAATGTCGGCTTCCCTATTGAAAAAAAGAACTGTACTCCCGAGGCTCTTGAGTTCTTGCTAGAACTTCACATTGAGCATATGTAAAAGAAAAAGCAGGCTAGACTGACAGTAGATCAGTTCTAGTCTGCTTTTTATTTTGTAAATAATTGCTGTATATCCAGCAACTTTTCTATCTTCTGATTGATTTCTGGTCGGTAGTCACAGAAGTTAATGCTCTGGATGCCACTGTTAACGGCAACATCCACATCCAGCGTTCGGTCGCCGATATAGTAGGTTTCCTGCTTGTCAAGGCCATATTTCTCGAGCAGATAGTCGACACCTTCTGGGTGGGGCTTTCGCTCAAAGCCGTTGGCTGTTGTGATGATTTCTGTAAAATAATCATGAATGCCCAAGTCTTGCAAGATTTGATGGGCATTGAGTCCCTTGTGGGTATAGACAAACTGGGCAATGCCCTGCTCCTTAGCCCAAGTCAGTATCTCCGCAGCTCCTTCCATCATATGGACCTGAGCATTTTTCTCCTTTAGGCTTGCTCCACGGAAGGCATTCATCTCGGCAGCGTCTAGGTCCTTCTCAGATGCCACTTCCTCCAAGAGCTTCTGGACAGAGTGCTTTAGGATGTATCTGTGAATACTGGCTCTATCAAAGTCCAGACCATAGTGAGCGTAGGTTTCCTCAATCCCTGCCAAAATAGCATCGTAGGAGTCCAGCAAGGTGCCGTCCAAATCCCAAATAAAAGCTTTTGTCATGCGATTTCCCTCATTTTTCTGTCAAATAAAACCTTTAAAAATAGCCAGCGGAAGCCATTGTCCAAGAGCGTCCCAGCCCAGACTCCTGGCAGACCCAAGCCACAAGTCACTCCCAGCACATAACCCGCAATGATGCGAATCAGCCACATGCCAATAGTCGTGGCATAAAAGGGCAGTCTGGCATTGCCCAGCCCCTGCCAAACCGCTGTATAAATCACGGTTCCTACTGCCATGGGAGTTCCCAACAGGGAAAAGAGGATAACTGAAAGACTGGCTGTGATCGCTCCGTTATTGTCCGTATAGAGCAAGGTCAGGGGCTGACCAAGAGCGAAAATCCCTAAAGCCAAGGGCAGCATGCAAGCAATAGACAGCCAGAAGGCCCACTGACGAATCTGACCGACCGCTTGCATATCTCCCTCGCCAACCGCATGGGCTACCAGCATGACCGTTGCTGTCGCGACCCCAAAGGCCGGCATGTAGTTAAACTGAGTCAGGACTTCACCGATGGCATTCCCCGCTACTGCATCCGTACCAAAGACGACCACAATAGCGATGATCACCACATCGCCCGCCCGCATCATGAGCCGCTCTCCAGCAGCCGGCAGAGACAGGCGCAAAAGCTCTCGATCTAAGCCCCAGCGCCAGCGGATTGTGGACAAATCCAGCTCCCGCCAGAGAATGAGCACACCGACCAAACGAGCCAGCACCGTCCCCAATGCTACACCGACAATACCCAGCCGAAAGACATAAATGCCTAGAGCTGAAAAAAGGGCGTTGAGGACATTGGTCAGAAGGCTGACATACATGGGAAATCGAGGATTGCGCGTGACCCGCACCAGAGCTCCAAAGGAGGTCATCAAGCCCAGCAGGACAATAGTCCCGCCCACTAGGGCCAGATACAGACCGCCCGCATCAGTCACTGCCTTTTCTGTCCCCAGAAGATCCAACATCTGCCTGCCAAAGATCAGGGAAATCAGCCCCAACAGAAGACTCAGAAGTAAAGTCAGCTTGATAGCCTCGGCTGTATGATAGGCCAAACGCTCCTTGTCTCCTTGAGCCAGAGTCTTAGAGATGAGGCTGGAAATAGCAGCTCCCAGCGCGATAAAGATTGCCTGATAAATCGTAATGATGTTGCCGGCCACCGAGACACCGGAAATCGCAATCAGCCCAAGACTGGCCACCAGATAGCTGTCGACCATCCCCATGAGCATCTGCAAAAAGTTCTCCGCCATAGCTGGCAAGGCGATATTCATGATTTTTTTATAAGTCGTCATAGAGAAATTTCTTCCTTTTAAGCATCAGCTACTTCACTTTCTTTCATTGGACGTCCTAAGAAAAAATCAACCAGATATCCAGCTGATTTTAGTTTTTTATGCAATTTTTACAAGCCCAAGTAGTCCTCGACTGCGGCCTGCATTTGGTCTGCAGCGACTGTTGTTTTGTGACGTACTGGGGCTGTTTCTAAGCCATCCACAGCTGGTGGCAGGGCTACGCCAGAAAGTTCGTGCAGTTGCTCCAAAGCCTCGAAATCACTGAGTCCTGTTTGACCAGTCACAGCTTCAACTGCTACAACTGGGAATTTATAAGGACTAGCGGTAGACGCGATAACAGTTTTGCGCTGATCGCCTGTCTCTGCCAAGTATTTTTGATAGACAGCGGACGCAACGGCTGTATGAGGGTCTTCGATGTAGTTAGAGACTTGATAGGCCCGCTTGATTTCAGCAGCTGTTTCTTGTTCTGTCGCATAGTCAGCCGCAAAGAGCTCTAAAATCTCAGCGTCAAAGTCCGTCAATTCATACTGGCCTTGCTCATTCAGAGCCGCCATCAAAGCAGCTGTTTTCTCAGCGCTGTTACCAGACAGATGGAAAATCAAGCGCTCCAAGTTAGAGGAAACCAAAATATCCATAGACGGACTAGTCGTCACCTTAAAGCTCCGCTTCTTGTCATAGACCTGCGTCTTGAAGAAGTCTGTCAGGACATTGTTCTCATTTGATGCACAGATCAGCTTGCCAACTGGCAGACCGATTTGCTTGGCATAGTAGGCCGCCAGAATATTACCAAAGTTCCCAGTCGGAACGGTAAAGTTGACCTTGTCGCCTGCTACGATTTCCCCAGTCTTCACCAACTGAGCATAAGCATAGACATAGTAGACAATCTGCGGCACCAAACGGCCGATATTCATGGAGTTAGCTGATGAAAATTGCAGTTTGTGCTCCAAGAGACGAGCCCGCAAGTCGGTGTCATTGAACATGTGTTTGACATTGGTCTGAGCATCGTCAAAGTTGCCGTCAATGGAAACGACATGCGTATTGGCACCCGTCTGCGTCGTCATTTGCAGCTCTTGAACCTTGCTGACACCATCTTTCGGATAAAAGACGATGATTTCAGTCCCAGGAACGTCCGCAAAGCCTGCCATAGCTGCCTTGCCTGTGTCGCCAGAAGTTGCTGTCAAAATGACAATTTTGTTTTCCAAGCCATGCTTTTTGGCTGCGGTTGTCATCAAGTGAGGCAGGATGGACAAAGCCATGTCCTTGAAGGCAATGGTCGCTCCGTGGAAAAGCTCTAGATTGTACTGACCATCCAGCTTGACCAAAGGAGCAATCGCCGCATCATCAAACTTGCTGTCGTAGGCATTGGTGATACAGTGGTCCAGCTCCGCTTCAGAAAAATCATCCAAAAATGCAGACAAAACCAGCTTGGCTACTTCCTGATAAGAAGCGTCTTTGAGCTTGGCAAAGTCCAAATCGACCTGCGGATAGGTAATGGGCGTAAACAGACCGCCGTCTGTCGCCAAACCTTGCAGAATCGCCTGGCTGGCTGTCACTCTATTCTTTTCGTCACGCGTTGATTGATAAACTAAGGTCATTCTCTCTCATCCTTTATCTGTAGTTCGTTTTATTATATCAAAATTTATCAGAAAATTCTCCATTTTCATCAAAATTAAAAAGCAAAAAGAGTCGAAATCCTATGATTTCAACTCAATCAAATGTTAAAACTCAGACAAAGCTTTTATTTGCTGTCCCTTTTCATCGAAATTGTCTGGGCTCAGCCATTTCTCCAAACGACTCTTAACGGCAGGCCAATCCCTGTCAATCATGGAGAGCCAATCAGTGTCTCGGTTGCGCCCCTTATAAACGACCGCCTGACGGAAGGTGCCTTCGTAGGTAAAGCCAAGCCGCTCTGCCGCTCGCCTTGAGGGCTGATTGAGGGCATCGCATTTCCATTCGTAGCGGCGATACTCCAGCTCTTCAAAGACATAGCGCGCCAGTAAATATTGGGCTTCTGTGGCTAGTCTGGTGCGCTTCAGCTTGGGCGAATAGGTCACAGCTCCCATTTCAATAACGCGGTTATTTCGGTCAATCCTCATTAAAGCGAAAGTTCCCAGCGCCTTGCCACTCTCCTTGTCCACAATGGCATAGTGGAAACGATCTGGAGCTGCCAACATCTGATCTAGCAAGGCCGACCACTCACCCTGACTTTGAACAGGATTTTGAAAGAGATAAGTCCACATGTCAGCAGGAGAATTCGGACCATATACTTCGTATAAATCTGCTCCATGCTTATCCTTGGACAACCGCTCAATAACAACATACTGACCTTCTATTCGCTCCAGCTTGGGCAGATCTCCCGGCTTAAAGTCCGGCAGAGCCTCCCCAATAGGCTGGCCTAGTTCGTTGATTCGCATAAAAAACCTCACAATCTAGCTTTACTGATTTCCAAAATAAGAATTGAAAGCTGTAAGTGACAGTAGCTCCTATCTTCCTTGCTTCAGATCCAAACTTGGAACATTACTTGTGTAAATTATATCACTTTTTCCTGTACCCGACACAATCTTTAGGAAATAGCTGCTCAGAAAGAAAGACCGTCATATTATCAGGAAATACTGAAACTACTGACCGCTCATACTCCAATGGAAAGGGAGGTCTGATAATTCTTGGCTGTGAAAACACTTTATTCCCTCTAAACTATGTTATAATGAAATTATGTTTTATTATTTTGACCAAAGAAAGTGACCCATCATGAGACACCAGCAAAATATCTTGGCCATCATCGAAAGCTGTTACGACACTATGACCGATGTCGAAAAGCAGATTGCCGACTATTTTTTGAATCCGACCGATATAGAAGGGGATCTGTCCTCCCTCGAAGTAGCGCAAACCTTGCACATCTCACAGGCGGCCTTGACCCGTTTTGCTAAAAAATGTGGCTTTAAGGGCTATCGGGAGTTCAACTTCCAATATCTCCAACAGCTGAAAATCAGCAAAACGGAGCATACAAATCTGAAAAATGATTCGTCCCGCCAGGTGCTACGCAACTATATTCAAATTCGGCAACAAACCGAGGACTTGATTGACGAAAAAAGGTTGGAGCGCGTAGCCCAACTGATTGAAAAAGCGGATCGTGTATATTTTTTTGGCACGGGAAGCTCGGGGCTCGTTGCTCGCGATATGAAACTGCGCTTCATGCGCTTAGGGGTTATTTGTGAAGCCCTGACAGATGCGGATGGCTTTGCTTGGACAACGAGCATTTTAGACAAAAACTGCCTAGTAATCGGCTTTTCTCTTTCAGGTCAAACCCCATCCATTATTGACAGCCTGATTGATGCTAAGGGCATGGGAGCCAAGACCGTATTAATCACTGGCCAGCCTGATTTGATTAAAGAAAACTTTTCAGAAATCATCCCAGTTGCAATGCAAAGTAAACCTCAGTTCATCCAACGAATCTCAGCTCAGTTCCCAATGCTGCTGATGATTGATATACTTTATGCCTTTTTCCTAGAAATTGACCGAGAGAGAAAGGAAAGAATCTTCAATAGTTACTGGGAAAACCACAAACTTAACGGTTACTACCGTAGACATCAATAAAAGGCTAGGACAAACATCCTGGCCTTATTTTTAACTCCTTGATGGGTTACTGATTGCTTAACCTCAAAGGGCTGATACTTCTTAAAAGTCTTGGGCAACCTTTTAAATCTACTTCTAAAGACAAGTGAGCAAAGTTAAATTTTTGAAAATTTAGTTCTATCCACCGAATTTTTCCTGTCATGTCAATTTCTTCTAAAATATCGTCCAGCCGTCTACAGAAGCAGTTTTCTAAAAGCAAGAAACCTGAGGGGCCTCAGGTTTACTTGGATTACTGATGTTTATTTTTAAAGTGGTAGTAGGCCCCAAACATGCCCGCCGTATTTTGGTGATAGGCAAAGGCTAGTTTGGTCTTCTCAGCTATGCTGGGCACCAGAGCATCCTTGAGAGCCGCTTGGATACGCGGTCGGAGAATGGCCTCTTGTCCCATGATACCACCGCCCAAGATGACGATTTCTGGATTAACCACATAGCAGATATTGGCAATACCCTGCCCCAGATAGCCAACCATGCGATCGATGCCCTCAATACAGAGTTTATTGCCCTCAGTTGCTTCTTTAAAAATCCGACGGCCATTCCAATGCTCTGCGTCTTCTCCATGTAGATCAGCAACATATTGGACCAAGGCTGTGGTCGAAGCCACATCCTGAAAGGCTCCGTCCGGCAGGTGCAGATAGCCTACTTCGCAGGCTGAGTTGCTAAAGCCGTGAAAAACTTGCCCATCTGCTACTAGACAGCCACCAATCCCTGTCCCAATCGTTAGACAGACCGCAATTTTTGCTCCCTTACCATGGCCAGACATGACCTCAGCCAGACCGGCACAGTTGACGTCGTTCTCAATCTCGCAAGGAATGGAAAACTCCTCCTCCAATACCTTCTTAAATTGCGTCCCAGCATAATTAGGAATCTGAGGACCAGCATAAAAGATCTCTCCCTTGTCTGGATCGACCATACCAGCTGAGGAGATACAAATCCCCTCAATTGAACCAGCCTGCGCATAGTCTGCAACTATCTTTTGAACCTTACGCATAATCTCTGGACCACCCTTATGGGCTTCCGTAGGTATTTCATGGGCTTCTACTAGCGTTTCTTGGTCGTCGATCAGGCCGTATTTGATATTGGTGCCGCCAATGTCAATCGTAACATAATTTCCCATAAGCATCCTTCTTTCTTTTAGAGGAAGCGCTCCTTAGTTTCTTGGATCAAGGCCGCTGCTGCTTCTACGATCGGACGGTCTGCTTCTACGACTGGTGTCAAAGGAGCACGGACAGAGCCGATAGCCAGTCCTTCGTTGAGCTTGAGAACTTCTTTGATAACAGCATACATATTGCCGTGAGCACTGGTTAGCTTGCCGATAATATCGTTAATGGCAAACTGCAACTCTTTAGCTCTTTCCAATTCCTTGTCTGCAATCAGTTGATTCAGTTTAAGGAAGAGTTCTGGCATAGCTCCATAGGTACCACCAATTCCAGCTGCTGCTCCCATGAGACGACCTCCCAAGAACTGCTCATCTGGACCGTTAAAGACCAAATGGTCACTGCCACCAAGTGCTGCGAAGGTCTGGATATCCTGCACCGGCATTGAAGAGTTCTTCACACCAATCACGCGCTCATTTTTCAGCATTTCCTTATAAAGACTCGGAGTCAGGGCTGCGCCAGCCAATTGCGGAATATTATAAATCACAAAATCAGTATGTGGGGCAGCCGCACTGATATCATTCCAGTACTGAGCGACAGAATATTCTGGCAGACGGAAATAAATCGGCGGAATAGCCGCAATGGCATCAACTCCTAGAGCTTCCGCATGTTTTGCCAACTCGATACTGTCTTTAGTATTATTGCAGGCTACGTGAGCAATGATGGTCAGTTTGCCCTTAGCAACTTTCATTACTTCTTCCAAAATTACTTTTCTGTCGGCCACGCTCTGGTAGATACATTCGCCTGATGAGCCGTTGACATAGAGACCTTGCACGCCCTTGTCGATGAAATACTCCACCAAAGCGCGAGTCCGCTCCGGGCTGATTTCACCCTCCTCGTCATAACAAGCATAAAAAGCTGGGATGACACCGTGATATTTTTTTAAATCTGACATAGTTTTCTCCTAATGTTTTAGAAATGAGAGGGACGAAAATCATTGTTTCATCCCCACATCTTTTATTTTACAATTTCCGATAATTTAACTTTACGATCTTCAAACATAGACTGAGTACATGCATCTGCTGTTGCAATAGCCTCCAGAGCTGCTTCTCCTGTTAATAATTTTTTGAATTCTTCTGTTACCGGTGCTCCCTGCATGATTTCATGAAGGTAACGCATTTCCTTGTCAATAACAGATGATAACCACAATGGGGTACGTTTACCAGGTTTTCCGTAAGCAATGGCTCCATCCATTTCGGTACTATGGTAAATACGAGTACGATCATCATCTTCTTCCTGTGACTCATGGATTAGGAAGTAACTTTCTTGGCCATCTAATTTGAGAGTTCCTTTACAGTTGAACAAGTCCAGACGAATCGCTCCTTTTGTCCCTTGAATCAAGACATAGTGTTCACCCCATCGATAAGCAGAGCCCCATTCTAGCAAAGCAAAACGCTTGTTTGAAAATTCCATATTGACAAAAATCATGTCATCTTCGTCACCAAAATTTTCTCCCTCATGAGCTACATTGCCACCAGTCATTGTAACAGTTTCAGGCATCCCACCCATAAGAAATTGAACACAGTCCAATTCATGGATATGGTGATATAAGTGACCACCAGATTTTTCGCGGATTTTCTTCCAAGATACTGATGGTTGTTGCTCCTCCCATCCATTACGAGCCGTATGACAATATAGAACGTCCCCAATCACACCTTGATTGATTAATTCTTTGGCATGATGAACACCATGAAAGAAGTTCATGATATGCCCCGCCATAAAGGTCACATTGTTTTCTTTACAAGCATCTACCATTTCGCGACAATCCTCATAGGAAAGAGCAATTGGTTTTTCACAAAAAACATTTTTTCCATGCTGAGCTGCTTTGATAACAGGTTCTTTATGAAGATTATTTGGAGAAGCTACAATAACACAGTCAACTTCATCGCTAGCCACTAATTCATCTATCGAAGCTGCAACTTTCGCTCCTAACTCTTCAGCTACTACTTCTGCGTTTTCCGGATCATAAACAATCGTAATTTCTGCACCATCATTTTTTTGCATATAACGAGCCAATTCAGCTCCAAAGTATCCTGTTCCTACGACGCCATATTTAACCATTTTTATTCTCCTATTTTTTAATACAATATCCTATTTTTAACTTATATATGGACTAACACTGTTTCGAAATGTCTATTTTACAGACCCCTCTGAAAGACCGCTTGCAATCTTATTTTGAATGATTGAGAAGAAGATGATAGAAGGCAATACAACAATCACAGATGCCGCCATCATATCTCCCCAGTCTAGCACCTCTGATCCATTCAATGAACGAAGTGCTACTGCAACGGTCATTTTACTTGTATCGTTAATCAGTATCAATGCATATAAGAATTCATTCCACGCATTAATAAAGGTATAAATCGCTGTTGCAACAATTCCCGGAGCAACGATTGGTAATACCACTTTATAAAAAGTAACAAACTTATTTGCTCCATCGATACGAGCCGCCTCTTCAATCCCAATTGGAACCGTTTGGAAGAAGCCAACCAGCAACCATACCGCATAAGGTACACTAAATGACAAATAAATGATGATAAGGCCAATGATGCTATTTCCCAAACCTGCTTTTGCAATTGCAATAGAATAAGGTATTGCTAGCAAAATAGGTGGGAAAATATAAGTTGTTACCAAAAGCCGTGACATTATTGCTCCTAGTTTAGGGAAGAAGCGAACAATACCATAAGCAGCCATGGAAGAAATAATCGTTGCAATAACTGTTGTAGACAAAGAAATTACTAAACTATTTCGGATATTATCAACGAAATGCAAATCATTAATAACATGTGTAAAGTAGTCTAGCGTAAAAGTCTGAGGCCAGAAGCGAGTTGGGAATTGTGTCAACTCCCCTTTTCCTTTAATCGAAGATATAATAATCCATACAAGCGGGAAGATTGCAACAATTGTTGCAATTATCAAAACCAAATGAGCTCCGATATCTAAGTAGAAGTTTGATTTTTTCTTCATTATTTTCTACCCTCCTTTTCCCATTTACTAATTACAGAGAAGTAAATGAAGCAAACTGTCAATAGGAAGATAAAGAGCAATACTGTGACTGCTGAAGCTCGTCCTAATAACTTCGTTCCCCAACCTAAGTTGTAAGCGAAAATCGGCAAGGTCATAGTCGCATTAGATGGACCACCACCAGTAATGAGGTAGATAATATCAAAATTATTAAAGATCCAAACCGTTCTCAGTACAACTAGCAGTCCTACAACGACCTTAATATGCGGAAAAGTAATATGTCTGAATACTTGCCAACTTGTCGCACCATCAATTTTAGCCGCCTCAAACTGCTCCTGGGGAACTGTTTGAAGTGCAGATAAAACATTAACCATAATCATTGGAGCTCCAAACCAGATATTGATAAACACCAAGCAAATAAAGGCCCACGTGCTATCAGTCAGAAAAGCTGGGGCATGCTCCATTAAACCAAGCTTAACAATAATATTTGGCAGGTACCCATAGACACCATTTAGAATCCATTGCCATGAAAAAGCAATAACAATTGTAGGAAAAGCCCACGGTACGATCAACAACGTCCGATAAAGTTTTTTAAATCGTCGCACTCTATGCAAAGCAAGAGCTAGAACAAATCCAATGGTAACTTGTCCAGCTAAGGAAATGACAGTCCATTTTATTGAATTAAAAAATGCACTAAAAAAATTAGGGTCTGACAATACTGCTTTATAATTATCTAAACCAACAAAACGATAGTTGGGCATAATTAAATTCTTATTGGTAAAGCTATAAAAAATGCTTGAAAAAAATGGATAAACAAAGAGTAATCCTACGATAATCACTGCTGGTAGTACAAATATCCAACGCGTCAAATTACGATCTCTGACCATCTCTTACCCCTTTCTTTAAAATAAGAGGCTATAGCGCTACTGCACCATAGCCCTAATAATCTAGGTATTATTTCACATCAACTGCAACCGTTTCAAATAAATCGTTTAATTGCTTTTCAGCATCTTTTGCTGCAGCCATGGGGTCTTTCCCATTTGTGATAATATCTTGGAACATTTGTTCAATAATGTGTTGGTTTGTCAACATACCAGCCTCAACACTTGGGCCGTTTTCATAACCAATAGCAGTACCTTTTTGAACAGCCTCATTGATTACTTGTTCTGCATGTTGGAATTTTTGGCGTTTTTCATTATTCTTATAAGATGGTAAATCAGAAATACCTCTAATCGTTGGTAACATGCCAACTGGTGTAGAATCTAAGAAACCAACATAGTTATCTTGTTCATATAGATATTCTAAAAATGCTTTTGCAACTTTTGGATGCTTAGAATTTTTCCATACAACCATTGGAACATTTGAAGTTTCAATCCCTTGATCTTTATCGGATGCTTTGACCTTCGGAATAGGATAGGCATCAATTGATTCTAATAATTGTGGACTGTTCGCTTCAACCCCTCCAATGTGGAAACCTGAGTTAAAGTCAAATGCTGTCTTACCTTGGTAGAATAGGGTAGCTTGTTGTAACACATTATAATTGAGTGAATCTTTAGGAGAAACTTCCTTGTACATTTTCACCCAGTATTTGATTCCTTCTTGAGCCAAATCGCTAGTTAAATCAACCTTCTTATCCTTTGTTAATAGGCTTCCTCCTGCACTACGAACATAGAAATTCAGGAAACGAGTAGCCATAAAGTCATTCGTACCAAGCGGCACTGACATACCATAAACTCCATCAGCTGTCAATTTCTTGGATGCTTCATAAAGTTCATCCCAGGTTTTAGGCACTTCAATATTGTGTTGTTTTAATAAATCTGTACGTACCCACATCACTTGTGCATGGGAATAAAGAGGAACAGAATAGTAATCACTGCCAATTTTTGCTTCATTCAGAGCTGTTTTATTGAAACGATCTTTTCCAATTTTGTCAATTGTATCATTCAATGGAACAATAGCATCTGAGTTAATCATTTCCATTACTTGGTTCGGCAAAGCTGTACTGACATCAGGTACGTTTCCGTTAGCAAGGCCTGTTGTCCATTTGGTGTAAAAGTCATTCCAAGAAAAAGTTTCAATTTTAATCTTAACTTTTGGATGCTTCTTCATAAATTCATCTGCAGATTTCTGGATACTTTCTAAACGAGGTCCCTGTGTAAATGAGTGCCACATAACGATTTCCCCAGATAATTCACCTGAATCGTTTCCTTTACTATTTTCCCCACTTGGAGAACAACCACTGATTATCAGTGCGATAAGTCCTGTTAGAAGAACGAATAAAAATTTCTTTAGATTTTTCATAGTTTACCTCTTCCTATTTAAGAAATAGCTACTTTAAATACTACTTTTTTTAAGGGTAGATCATTTACACGAACTTTTGGCTGATGCAAGTCCTCAGGGAATGTTATTAAACATTCTCCAGATTTCAAGTGAATAAGCTGCTCCACTTTTCCTTCATATAACTCAATATCCTTTTCCTTATTATAAGGTTGACTAACTGTTGTGCTTTTAACAGAAGAAACTGCCATATCTTCTGTATTTTCTAACACCAGATGGATATCAAGATATTTCCTATGAGTTTCAAAGAAATCTCCTGGTTGACCATCTGCTACATAACTAAAACAATTGCCAAATAATTTATCACCTTCAATATCTATCTTCCCTTCTGGAAGACTTCCTAAATCAACTGTTTTTAAAAAATTTATTAATCTTTCAAAATATGGATTTACTCCTACATAAGTTGATAGATTATTAATTTCCGTTACAATCATAATTAAAATTTCCTTATAAAATTTTATTTAATACGAGAACCGTTCTCTAATTCAAAGAAGTGTGCTTTTGCAATATTGAATACCAAGTCTATTTTTTGACCTGCTTCATGGTAATTATGAGCAGCAACACGTGCAGAAAATTCCTGAACTCCTACTTTACAATAAAGGATAGAATCGCTTCCTAAAAGTTCAGAAACTATAATCTCTGCTTCAACAACAGAATCTGGGAAAGCATCAGCAGCTATCAACTCAGCTGAGATATCCTCTGGTCGAATGCCCAGTATCACTTTCTTCCCTTGATAACCTTTTTCTTCTAGGATTTTACGTTGACCGTCTGGAAGTCCAACAGCAAAACCTTGTCCATCTGTAAGCTGATCGCCCTCTAAGTTCACTTCAAAGAAATTCATGGCTGGGCTACCGATGAAGCCTGCCACAAACTTGTTAACTGGATTTCTATAAACTTCTTGTGGACTACCGATTTGTTCCACTCGACCAATGGTTCCAGTGCCAGCAGGATTCTTGGTTGCTGACATGATAACAATCCGGTCTGCAAGCGTCATGGCCTCTGTCTGGTCGTGGGTAACGTAAATGGTTGTTGCTCCGATACGGCGGTGGATTTTGGCAATCTCAGCACGCATGGATACCCGTAGTTTCGCATCCAAGTTTGACAAAGGTTCATCCATCAGGAAGACCTTGGCATCTCGGACGATGGCCCGTCCCATGGCTACCCGCTGACGTTGACCACCAGACAAGTCCGCTGGTTTGCGGTCTAAAAATTCTTTCAAACCAAGGATGGCAGCTGCTTCTTGCACCCGCTTGTCAATATCTTCCTTGCTGTACTTGCGAAGTTTAAGCCCGAAAGCCATATTGTCATAGACTGTCATGTGTGGATAGAGGGCATAGTTCTGGAAGACCATGGCAATATCACGATCCTTGGGAGCAATATCATTGACTAGTGTCTCATCGATATAGAGCTCGCCCTCAGTGATGTCCTCCAGTCCCGCAATCATGCGCAAGGTCGTCGATTTTCCACATCCAGAAGGACCAACAAAGACGATAAATTCTTTATCTTTGATTTGCAAGTCGAAATTTTCTACAGAGTAGAAATCACTATTAGGATATTTTTTGTAGAGCTTATTTAACTTTAAGGTCGTCATTGCTTTACCTCACTTTATTTTACTGCTGCAACGAAACGCTCGGTGATTTCCTTTGGTCGAGTAATGGCTCCACCTACTACAATACCGCGGACACCCAAATCATGGATTTGCTTGGCTTGATCTGGATAATGAATCTTGCCCTCAGCAATCACATCTACTCCCGCATCACAAAGCTTCTTGACCAGTTCAAAGTCTGGTCCGTCTACCTTAGGACTGTAGGAAGTGTAGCCTGATAAGGTTGTACCGACAAAGTCAACACCAGCTGCTACAGCTGCCATGCCTTCCTCAAAGGTACTGATGTCGGCCATCAGCAGTTGCTGCGGATATTTCTCCTTGACTTGGCGGATAAAGTCCTCAATCTTCAAACCATCATAGCGTTCTCGCTGGGTGCAGTCCAGAGCGATGACCTCGATATCAAGGGCAGCCAGCTCATCCACTTCCCGCATAGTCGCAGTGATAAAAGGCTCCTGTGGTGGATAGTCCCGTTTGATAATCCCGATAATCGGGAGCTTGGTTACTTCCTTAATCTCCTTGATGTCTCGCACGCTGTTGGCTCGAATACCAACCGCTCCGCCCTCTTCAGCCGCCTTGACCAAGAGAGGGATGACTCCACCAGCCTCTGTATAGAGGGGCTCATGAGGCAGAGCTTGACAGGAAACGATAATGCCATCTTTGATTTTTGCAATTAATTGATCTTTGCTAATCTGTGACATAAATAATCTCTCCTTTTTCTATGTTTTCTCCGTTCTTTTTATAATGTCATTATATACAAAAAGTAAAGCGCTTTCAATAAGTTTTGAGATTTAGATTTTAGTTTCTAAAAACCAACTTCCTTTCTTAAAATTTGAAACTACTTTCAGTATTCGAAGTATTTTTGAGCAAAAAAGTTACTATATATTTTGAATAATTTTCCATAAAAAGCCTGAGATTATGCTAATCTCAGGCTTGGTTTCTTTCTTGCTGCTATCTATTTTTACCAATCTTTAAAAGCTTCCAGTAAGGATGGATGGTTAATCTTTGAGCCACAAAGCCAGTTGAAGACCCTATCATTGACATAGACATTCATGGCTTCATGCTCGTACTCTGGCATGAGATGGTGCTCCTTAGCACACTCCAGCCGATTGTAAATCGCAAACTGGGTAATCGGATAGCAAACATCGTCAGCCAGTCCCGTTATCATCCTCACCCGCCCTTGAATGCGGTGAGCCATATTTTTCACATCGATATAGGACAAGATCTGAATAATCTCATCCTCCGTTTCATGGAAAGGATCGTGGAATTTAAAATACCGAAAAAGCTCATCATAGGCCTCGCTGGTATTGCCAATCTCTAGCACCCGCCGAAAATCTGACAAGAAAGGATAGATAGCCACTGTCTGCTTAATGCGCGGATTGAGAGCCGCTGCCACCAAAGCTAAGGCTCCACCCTGAGAAGCCCCTTAACTGGATAGATGCTCCTCGTCCACAAGGTCCAAACTCGCCACAATCTCAATCAAGCTGTAGATATCCAGATAGACATCCTTATAAAAGAGACGCTCTCGTCCATCCACTGCCCCACGGATAATCTGACCCTTGACCGTATTGCCCCTTACAGACGCTCCACCATCCAAGGAATAACCTGACTGGCCGCGTACATCCATAGATACAACACCATAGCCAGCAACCGTATAAGCTAGCATATCGGCCCAATCCCAGCCACGCCCCATATAACCGTGGAAATGAAAGATAATCGGAACTTTTTTACTCGATTTAGGAAGGACCATACGGGCATAAGTTCGCCCCTGATTCGTCCCCTCAAACACTAGCTCATAGCAGGTCACCCCAGCGATTTGAAAGTCTTTCTCAATCAGCTGATAGTCTGGCAAGCTACTCAAACTGCTAATCTGACGATCCCAAAAAGCATCAAAATCCGCTGGAACTTCATCCCTGCCTCTGTAATCCTTTGCCTCTGCTAATAAATCTGGATTGCGCATCTCATCCTCCAACACTATTGTTTTTGTAAACCCTTACAAAAACAATAGCACAGCCCCTCACCTTTTTCAATCCTTTACAGAAAGAAGAATTTAGTTTCCGTTTTTGCTATGATTCTCTTTCTTTTTGAAACTAGTTTCAAAAAAAGGGGTCGGAGAAATTCCCTGACCTCTTTTTAATGTCACATTACTAAAAACAAAGCAAGCGAGGTAAATAAAGAATCACACCTTTTAACCTGCTTTTTGAACATTTGATAGAAATTCTTGATAAAGATGATTTCTAAGCAGCAACTGATGATGAGTCCCTTGATCCACTATCCGTCCAGTTTTATCTAAAACAAGAATTGAATCTGCTTTCTTGACTGTATGCAAACGATGCGCAATTGTCATGCGTGTTTTACCTGCTGTCAGCTTATCAATTGCTTTACTAATTCTTTGTTCTGTCACACTGTCTAAACTTGCTGTCACTTCATCTAACAGATAAATCGGATGCTCCAGCAATAAAGCCCTCGCAATATTAAAACGTTGCTTTTGTCCCTCGGACAGCCCAGTACCACTATCAGAAATCTCCGTATCTAAACCTTTGTCTAAATCCCTTATCAAACACGCCAACCCCAGTTCTTCTAAGACTTCATTCATCCGTTCTTCTGAGACGATTTTATTTTTCCCATAGAGAAGATTTTCCCTGATCGTTCCATGAAACAAGGTATTATCTTGAGGAATATAAGCAATCATCTTTCTCAATTGTTCCTCAGATAAGCCTGCTAAACTCTGATTGCCAATGAAGATATCTCCCTTATAATCTTGATAGAATTTCATCAATAGAGCAAAAATAGTCGATTTCCCTGCACCGCTTGGTCCAACAATGGCCGTATGCTGTCCCGCTTGAATATTGACGGATAAATCGTTTAAGACATTTTCCTGATCATAGGAAAAATTAACATTCTTCATGATGATACTCGATCTAGAAAGCTCTAACCCTGTCTCTCCTCCTGCTTCTTTATCTAACTCTACCATCTCCATTAAACGATTTGAAACACTATGAAACTCTGTCCAATCCGTCATAGATTCAGAAATATCTGTGATAGGGTCAATCAACTGTGTAAGATAAAGAACAAAAGTCATCAAGCTACTCATGGTCATATTGCCTTTTGAGACTTCCAAACCAGCCACCACCAAGAGTAAAATGATAAAGGTCATGGTCAATCCATTTGACAAAGTTTGTTGAATGGAGGATAGACCAATAATCTTTTTGAAGTTGTGGCTTAATTGATTAAAAGAGTGAGCCATGGATTCTTCCTCACTCTTTTCACCATTGAAGGATTTCATCAAACGGATATGAGTGAAACGATGACTAATCCGACTAGAAATGTCTCCCAGTCCTTCTTGATAGCTTGTATAGTGACTTTCTAGCCGATGATTTATCGGAATAATGACAAATAATAAAAACGGAAATAGTAAGAAAGATAGTAATGTCAAGGGCAGACTGATATTTACCAGAAAATAGAGAGAACCCATAATCACAATCCCATTTAAAATAAGATTTGGCAATACCGATGTGATAAAGTTCAAAATGACAGACATATATTTTCTCATCTATAAAAACTGTGTGCATTAATATAAATGTCTAATATGTAAAGCGCTTATTGGTTAAACCTGTATAAATAGTTGTTTCTCATTTTTTCTTCCTTAAACCTATTTTAATTTTTCAAAAAAATCAAAATCCCTAAATGTACGATTGTGTTTCAAGGTCATATCAAGTCCCCCTGTGATATTTGATACTGTAACTCTTGCAGTAGGAGAGAGATTTTTCAAAGTATACACTCTAAGAATATTTCTTTTAACTGTAATCAAGTCTAACAAATAGCCATTGACTCTTATCTCCACTTGTATTAATGGACTAGAGGACTGTCTCACAACTAGCACATCTCGCACGCCACCTGTATAAGTCTGTACATTATTGATTCGTTTGAACTCTAACATACCATGACTTTTTACAGTTACCCCCACCAACCACCGATAGAGCCTAGTAAACTAAAAAGTTTAAACATTTCTTTTTCCTTCCTGCTGTGGTGTTTACAAAAATAATTATATCAGCATATCAAAAAATCACCAATGACAGAAATGTCCTCTTTTATATCCGTTCCAAAGCTATAATTCCAAACAAAATAAAAAAACTTCAGACCGTAGACAAACTACTTTTCTCGAAGTGGTTTGTCTTTTTTTGTTCATCATTTCTATCTGATTTTCCTTGTACACTAGTCATATAGCTAAGATCTTGCGATTCAGGCAAAATAAAAAGCCCCTCTAGGCAATCATTTTCACCAGTTTTTTGAGATTCAGGCAGGCAAAAGTCAGACCAACCTGATCTTCCATTTTGGCCTTACCAATCTGTCTAGTGTAGCGCATACCGTGATATTCTTTGGCGGTCCCAAAGTCTCGCTCAATAGTCTCCTTGCGCCGCTTGTACCATTCCTTCATCACAGGGGTATGACGAATATCTTCACATCTATCTAAATAATCCTTCCAAACATGCCGGGTGATGACCCGCTGATGATTCTTAGCTCTGGTGCAGACAGTCAAAAGAGGGCAGTTTTGACAAATAGAGGAATCGCTTTTGTATTCTCGGTAGCCGTCACGATTGGTTGTGCTGTAGCTTAATACCTGGTTTTGCGGACAGAGATAACAGTCATAGTATTCATCATAAACAAAATCTTTAGGGCGAAACATGTGCTTATCTCCCCTTGGTCGGGTGTAAGGCAGAACTGGCGTTAGCTCCTGGTCCAGCAGGAACTTGGCAATACTGGGCGTCTTAAAACCAGAGTCCATGACAATAGTTTGGGGCTCAAAAGGTTCCAGCTTGGCAAAGAGGAGCGGAAAAAGCTGGCTGTCATGCACATTTCCAGCTGTTGCCGCTCTAAATCTACTTGGTTTTTATGAAACATCAGCTGCACCTCTTACCTCTATTATACTCCTAAAAACGACAAAAAGCCCTGAGAAATGTGTTTTCTCAAGACTTTGTCTACAATCTGAAACTTTTGACAATAATTGCCAAAAGTTTTATTTTATCGTAAATATCCGATAACCAAGTATATTGAAAAAGTTCTAAAGTCTTGATTAGCTCTGGAACTTTTTGACCCTATAATTTCTGTAGTGGATAAATATACCGAAGGAGATTTACCCACTACTAATCTTAATTTTTATTCAAATGGTTTATATGTCATTCCCATAAACTTCCTCCTTTAAGTTAAAACTATGCCTGCCCAAATAGCTCCGCCAACTAAAACACCACCTGCAACACCTCCAATAAACCACCCATCTCCATAAAGTTCGTCTGTTTTTACTTCTTCAAAAAATAGTTCATTCATATGTTTATCTTTCATTTCCATAAAATTACTCCTTTAAGTTAAAGCTACAATTCCTGCAGCAGCAGCCACAATACCAATTCCAACACCGAAACCTTCAATGAAATCTCGAGCATTCCCATAAAGCTCATCTACTGGTACTTCCTCGAAAAATAGCTCATTCATATGTTTGTCTGTCATTTCCATAAAATTACTCCTTTAAATTTCTATTTTGACCTATTTTCCCAATTTACATTTTGATCTAATTGTCTAAGCCATATCATATTTGTAAATGATAAAATCATAATAGCCACGATAAGAATTAACGAAATCAATAATCTTCTTTCCACCAAAGCAATTGCTAAACCGCCTAACAAAATGATAGTTAGAAAAACACCTTGTAGCTTGTTACTGATACTATTTTTAAAACCTCTCATTAATTCACTCCTTTATTTACTAATCATTGTTGTTTTTCCCGAACCAGATGGACCTAAAAATCCAAATATTTCACCTTTACTAATCGAAAAGGACACATCTTGTAAAGCACTAGATTTTCCAAATTTTTTACTAATATTTTGTACGTCAATAACTTTTTCACACATTATCATTCCCTTCCTGATGTCTTATTTACAAGAATAATTATATCAGCGCAACAAAAAATCACCAATGACAGAAATGTCACTATTTTTTTAATAAATAGATAGTAAAATCCGAACAAAATAAAAAAAATTGACAAGAATATCAAATCTTGCCAAAAACTTTAGTATATCAGGACATTTCTGCCACTATTCACAAATTATTGAATATATTTTTTTATATCTTTCTGCCATTCTCTATCAAGGCTTGTTATCAATTCCTCGTTTCCAAATATTTGAGCCACCATTTTCGCCTCTTGATACTTACGATTTGCCTCATAAAAATCACATTGAATGTAATATTTCCACTCGACCATTAAAATCAATGGTTTCTTTTGAAAATCTCGAGTCCTATTCATAATATGATTTAACTTATCTACTGCCATCTTAAAGTAGGAGAACTCCCCAACAATCTCCAAACAGCACAACGCTGCAAATAAAGCATCCCGTAATAAATATAAATCTTCTAATTCAGTTTCTTCTATTTGAAGACATAGCTTTTTAAATAGAAGAATAATTTCTTCTTGGGTAGTTTCTTTTATAAAACCCGAATTCAATCCATCCATTAATGCACAGAGAAAATAAAGTCTTAATTTCAATAATGTACTAGTTTGAAACAGCTCTATATCGACTAAATTGTCAGAATTATTCTCCAACACACCTTGACCATATAATGAATTTTGACCTGCCCGCACCTGATCAATGGCCTGCAAGCAATCTACCATTATCTGCTCATCTCTTGGAAGATTGTCATAAAAGTCCTCAAAGATTTCATCGAAATACTCATCTTTTTGTTCTTGCAGCTCCTTATCCCCATAGTCGGGATGGTGGAGGAGAAAGTATTTGATTTCCTTATAACGCTCTGGCAACTCTTGATAGTCAGGCATGAGGATATAGGCTGGAATCTCCAATTTTTCTGCGATATGCTCCAGAGTTTTCAGAGAAGGGTGAAACTCACCTTTTTCGATACGTGCCAGCTGGCGGACAGACAAACCAGACTCATCATCACAAAAGGCCGGACGGCTCAAACCTTTCTTTTTGCGTAACTCCTCTATTCTTTTACCAACATCATTCATCAACCAAAACCCTCATTATTATTTGAAAAAAATAATTTAATTATCAAAGTTTTCTGTTTTTATTATATCAAAATTCCTCCAATCACGCCAAAAAAGAGTCTGGGACAAAAGTCCTAGCCTCTCAATTGTCTTTGGATTGTCGAGCAAGACGCAGTGGTTGAATGGGCTCTACTACGCTGATTTCATCAGCTTTTACAGCACTACTCAACTGTGCGGAGGTGGGACGACGAAATCGAATTCTAACGAATTACCGATTTCTGTCCCACTCTCTGTGGTTGATAACTATATTATTTACGACGTCCTGGACGTTCTCCGTAACCATAGTAGGCATCTGCCATGATTTCTTCCATGTCAGCTACCATTGGCAAGCGTGGGTTTGCAGGTGAACATTGATCTTCATAAGCAAGTAAAGCGATTTCATGCAAGCTGTCTTTCCAAGCTTTTTCATCGATTCCTTGGTCTTTGAAGTTCATCTTGATACCTACTGCAACACCAAGTTCGTAAACAGCTTTAGCGTATGCTTCAACTGCTTCTTCTGGAGTTGAGTGAGGCAAACCAAGCATTTTCGCGATGTCTTGGAATTTCTCATCAGCTTTCCAGTAGTTGTATTTAGGCCATGTAGTAGTCTTAGATGGACGAGTACCATTGTAACGGATGACGTATGGAAGCAAGATTGCGTTTGTACGTCCGTGAACAGTGTGGTGAACACCACCGATCTTGTGGGCCATTGAGTGGCTCATACCAAGGAAGGCATTGGCAAAGGCCATACCTGCCATTGTAGACGCATTATGCATTTTCTCACGTGCTTCTGGGTCAGCTGTCTTAACAGATTTTTCCAACCATTCAAAGACAAGTTTGATTGTTTGAAGCGCAATACCGTCTGTGTAGTCGTTAGCGAAGTTTGAAGTATAGGCTTCAGTCGCATGAGTCAAGACGTCCATACCAGTATCAGCAGCGATAAAGTCTGGAACGGATTCAACCAAAGCAGGGTCAACAATCGCAATAGTTGGTGTCAATGAGTAGTCAGCCAATGGGTATTTGCGGTTGTTTTTCTTGTCAGAGATAACGGCAAACGGTGTTACTTCTGAACCTGTACCTGAAGTCGTTGGGATACCGATGTACTTCGCTTTCTTACCAAGTGATGGGAAGCGGAAGGCACGTTTACGGATATCCATGAATTTTTGAACCAAGTCACGGAAGTCGATTTCTGGTTGCTCGTAGAAGAGCCACATTACTTTAGCCGCGTCCATTGGAGAACCACCACCAAGAGCAATGATTGTGTCTGGTTCAAATGCTTTCATCACTTCAGCACCACGTTCTACAGTTGTGATGTCTGGATCTGGTTCAACATCTGAGAAGACTTGGATAGTGACACGGTTGCTACGTGCGTTCAATTGATCGATCACACGTTGAACAAAGCCAAGCTTTTCGATAGATTTATCAGTAACGATCATAACGCGTTCAATATCTTCACATGTTTGAAGGTATTGGATAGAGTTGCGCTCGAAGTAAATTTTTGAAGGAACTTTAAACCATTGCATATTATTTCTACGTTTCCCTACTTTCTTGATGTTTAGAAGGTTAATAGCGCTCACATTATCACCAACTGAATTGCGTCCGTATGAACCACATCCAAGTGTCAAGGATGGAATGAAGGCATTATATACGTCCCCGATACCACCGAAAGTAGATGGAGAGTTCCAGATGATCCGCATAGCTTTGATTTCAGTACCAAAGCGTTTAGCAAGAGCGTCGTCTTTTGTATGGATAGCTGCTGAGTGACCAAGTCCGTTAAATTCAACCATTTGACGAGCTTTTTTAAGACCGTCTTCTCTATCTTCAGCTTTCAAGACAGCGATCACTGGTGAAAGTTTTTCGCGAGTCAATGGCTCATTTGGACCTACTTCCGCACATTCTGCAGCCAAAATGTTTGTACCTTCTGGTACTTTAAAGCCTGCTTGTTCTGCAATCCATGCAGCTGGCTTACCAACGATGCTTGCGTTTAGTTTAGCACCAGCACAGTTTTTGCTGTTTGCTTTAGCGCCAAAGCAGAATTCTTCAAGAAGAGCTTTTTCTTTTTTGTTTACAAAATAAGTGTGGTATGACTTGAATTCCTCTACAAATTCGTCATAAACTTCCTTGTCAATAATCACCGCTTGCTCAGATGCGCAGACCATACCATTGTCAAATGATTTAGACATTACGATATCATGAGCTGCTTGGCGAAGGTCAGCAGATTTTTCGATGTAAGCTGGTACGTTTCCGGCACCAACCCCAAGAGCTGGTTTTCCGCAAGAGTAGGCAGCCTTAACCATGGCATTACCACCAGTTGCAAGGATTGTTGCAATACCATCATGGTTCATCAAAGCTGCTGTTGCTTCCATAGATGGTTCTGTAATCCATTGCACACAGTTTTCTGGTGCGCCAGCTGCGATAGCTGCGTCACGAACGATTTGCGCTGCGTGAGCAGATGATTCTTGAGCAGATGGGTGGAAGGCAAAAACGATTGGGTTACGTGTCTTCAAGGCAATCAATGCTTTGAAAATTGCTGTTGATGTTGGGTTAGTCGTTGGAGTGATACCACAAACAACTCCGACAGGCTCAGCAATCTTAGTCAAACCAGTAACAGGATCATCTTCGATAACACCAGCAGTTTTAACACCGCGCATATTGTTGACAACGTGCTCACAGGCAAAAAGGTTTTTCGTTGCCTTGTCTTCAAATACACCGCGACCAGTTTCTTCAACTGCATGTTGAGCAAGGATCCCGTGCGCATCAAGAGCTGCAACTGAAGCTTTTGCTACGATGTAATCTACTTGCTCTTGATTTAGTTTTCTCATTTCTTCAAGAGCTAGGAGACCTTTTTGCACAAGCTCGTCAACATGTTTTTCAGCCGCTAGCACTTTATCTTCTTGTTCAACAATTTTCTTCTTATCAGCCATTATAGTCCTCCAATGGTTTCTGCCAAAAGGTTAAATGAAGACTTTAACCTTTGTTAATTATTTCACAATATAATTATACTCTATTCCCACAAATTTGTAAACACTTTCAACAAAAGTTCACAAACTTTTTATGGATTATTTTTTAAACACTGATATTTCAGGCTTTTTTACAAAAGTCTCCATATTATTTTCGAAAATTTCACATACTTTTCTCTAAAAATGTGTTAGCGCTTTCTTTTTTGTTATAAAATGAGCTCGGCTAAATAACCGAGCTAGTTTTATGGCTTAACACTGCCACTTGAAGCGGCAGCCAAGGCTTCTTTCAACATGTTAGAGTAGAGTTTACCCCCCTCTGCCATTGACTCTGAATCTGCCCCATAATGGACATAGTCTGTTCCAATCCAAATCTGCGGATTATTAATCGCGACCTGATACCAGTCTGCTACATATACAAAATCGTATTTCTTAGCAAGTTCAAGTTCGTATTGGCGCATCTTAACAGGAATACTACTTGGATCATTGGCTGTCCGGCCATCATATGGCGTGACTAAAATCAAGCGATGGCCTTTTGGCAAGAGCTCTATATACTGATCCAGCAATTCTTCATAATTGTCAACCGGATTGGTTCCCAATGCCAAAACGACGTTTTGAAGCAGTGTTTGGTTAGCAATATCGTTCTTGAAAAATTCCAAACCAGACACTAAATTACGGCTAACCACTGCATCGACTTGAGCGTCAGGTATAGCCTCTTGGATCCATTCAGCGGAGCGCAAAGTGACAGAATCACCGATAACAGTCGTTCCCTCTGCCACGTTATAATTTGTCGCAGTTTTTTGGTCTGCGTGCTTACGGGTTGTCTGCATTTTCGTATCGGATTGGTTCAAAGAATTGACAATCAGGCTTTCCTCAAAGGCACCAACAGACGGAGCTGTGATGGTGATAATAAGCAAGATAAATGTCAGCGGAATGAAACTGTAGAAAATCGGCTTGGTGATGGAGCTTAAATCCATCTCCTTGCCTAAAATCTGAGGCTTCCGCCCTGCCAAAGTCGGCTCTAACACATAGAATGAAAGAGCTGCGAAGCCAAAACTCAAGATTGTAGTTAAAAGGACGGCTCCACCATTGCCCATCAATTGACTAAAAATGATGTAAAAAGGCCAATGGAAGAGGTAGACACCATAGCTAGTATCTGCAACAAAATTGAGAAGGCCAGGTTCCTTTATATTTGGCAATTTATCGTGCAAGATACGGGTTGCTGCTATCATGACACAAGCCAGGAGCGTTGAAATCAAGAAACCAAATAAATAAGTCCACAAGCTGTCAAACTTCAAAATAAAGCTGAGCAAGATGAGAAGAATAAAACTGCCAGCTAGAGCCATCAAGACTTGCTTGACTTCGACCTTTTCTTCCAGTTTCTTCATCTGAACACCCACATTTCCGACTCCAGAGAAAGTCGCTAGCACCGTTCCCGCAAAGAAAGGAAAGACGTGGGTCAGGCTTGAGAAATAAATATTGGAGTAATTCTTGCTAAAAAAGGCTCCGATAAACATAGCCAAGAAGCTGAACAAAAATAGAGCAGCCGAACTCAGAGAAATCAGCCCCCGATACTGAGCAACTGACTTGCTGATCTTACTAATACCCCAAGCAGCCAAGCCCCAGAGGATATAGTAATGCACTTCCAGTGCCAAGCTCCAAGTGTGAACCAGCAAATGCGGTACAAACTGGCTTTCATAACTGCCACCCGACATCATTTCATAAAAATTGGTCACAAAGCCCAGAGCAGCTGCAATCTGCGTCCCGATACCTGCTACAAAGTCCCGACGGATCAATAAAGTAAAGGGCATGATGATCAAAATCATAAAAACGAGCGGAGGAACGATACGATAAAAGCGCCGTTTCAGAAAGCCCATAATATCAATCGTCCGACTTCTTGTAAACTCATCAATCAATAATGAAGTAATCAAAAATCCTGAAAAAGTGAAAAAGATGTCCACTCCAATAAAACCTCCAGGAAAAACTCCCTGAAAGTAATGATAGAGTAACACCAAGACCAGTCCAGTAATCCGAACCAGTGAAAACCATCTAATGCGCATTTTGATAAATTCCTTGCTTGAACGTTCCTTCATAGACGACATTACTTTCTGTCTTCAGTTTTCCTTTACCATTGGCCTGACCGTTGGCAAATTCACCTTCATATTTCCAACCAGCCTTCGATGTAAAAGTACCCTTACCATCAAAAGTCCCATTTTTGAAATGCCCTTTATAGCTATCCCCATTTTTAAAAGTCAGGGTACCTTCGCCGTTCATCTTTCCGTGAACTAGACTGCCCTCATATTTTATCTTACCTTGATCCAGCGTCAGCACACCCTTACCAGGGATATTAGAGGTAAACACTAAAATTGCTGACAATGCAATTACCGTCACAGCCAAGATTTCTAGATTCTGACGGGTCAGATAGATTTTATATTTATCGTAAAATTCTTTTATTTTATCCATTTTTCATCCATTTAAGCGCTCTAGCCACTTGTGGCAACCAGCCAAAATCAGGTCATAAGTCTCATCGAAATCACCTGTGTACCAAGGATCCGGCACACCGAGATCAGCAAACTGGTAGATTTTATCCTGACAATCCACTGGCGCCATTTTCTTCAAATCTCGAATATTGGCTTCATCCATGCCGATGATATAGTCAAATTCTGCAAAATCTTGCGCTGAAATCTGCTGAGAACTTTTTCCTTTGTCATAAGAAATCGCATGTTTCTTAAAAATAGCCTGAGTCCCCTGATGTATAGGGTTGCCATGTTCCCAACTAGATGTCGCTCGACTCTCGATGTGTAGGTCATCGGTCAGACTTTTCATTACAAACTCTGCCATCGGACTGCGACAGATATTTCCTAAACAAACAAATACAATTTTCTTCATAGATCTATTATACCAGAATAAAAAGAAAACTGTGGAGCTTTCTTGATTATTCTGTGACAGCGGAAGCAGGCTCTGAAAAACCGCTAATTATGCCGTTAGCTTTTGTGTCTGAGTTTCAGAGTGCAGGTCATTTAGGCGGTAAGCCACTCAATCTAGCTTGCACCAGATTCAACTTTACTTTTCTTCAGAAAGAGTTTCAAAACTTAATTGTGGCCATTTAGCCTGCCAGTTTTTCTTGCTAAGTCTTTCCATATAAAGCTTCTTTCGCTCTGCATCCGCCAAAAAATGTGGTGTCGGCCGCACCTGAAATGCTCGAATATCTGCCAAGCCATAGGGCGCAAAAAGCTCTAGCTTGTCATTTTCCAGCAATCGAAGACCGATAGCCGTGCAGCACTCAGGATACTTGCTCATGGCATCTTTCGAGCTAGTATAGGGCCGGGTGTTGGGACTATGAATATGCATATAAACTTGATTTTTTAGCTCCCAAGAATAAGCGGGAAAAGCTTTTCTCAGCTCCATCTCCAGCTGCAAAGTTTTCTCATAGGACACAGTTGGATCAAAGAATATGACATCCACATCTGTTTCAGCATCAAAGCCCGACTTGCCAGACAAGATATTCCAGATAAAATTTCTGATACTGCCCGCAGCCAGCCAAGAATCCTTCAATTCTAGGCTGCGGATAACCTCCAAAATCGCTCGGATATCCTGATCCTGACCCAGTCTCTCTAAAATCTCCAGATCGGTCATCATTCCTTCATATACTCATATCCTAGATGCTCATAGGCTTTACGAGTCGCCACGCGCCCAGTCCGAGTCCGCATGACAAAGCCTTTCTGAATCAGGTAAGGCTCATACATGTCCTCCACCGTTTCGCGCTCCTCAGCAATATTGACTGAAAGTGTCCCCAGCCCCACTGGACCGCCACCATAAACTTCAATCATGGTTCGTAGGATTTTCTGATCCACATAGTCCAGCCCTTCTCGATCCACGTCCAGCATAGATAAGGCCTTGTCTGTGATCTGAGCATCAACCAGACCATCCCCCATAATCTGGGCGTAGTCCCGCACCCGCTTGAGCAGACGATTGGCAATCCGCGGTGTGCCTCGGCTACGAAGAGCCAACTCTCGAGCAGCCTCGTGGGTAATATCCATTTCAAAAATCTCTGCCGTCCGCTCGACGATTTCCGTCAGGTCGCTGGCTTCATAATACTCCATATGACCAGTAATCCCAAAACGAGCCCGCAGAGGATTAGATAGCATGCCTGCCCGAGTGGTCGCTCCAATCAGCGTGAAAGGCGGCAATTCCAGATGGACGCTGCGACTGGTCTCACCAGTCCCAATCATAATGTCAATGTAAAAGTCCTCCATGGCGCTGTAGAGCACTTCCTCTACTGCCATGGGCAAACGGTGAATTTCATCGATAAAAAGGACATCACCTGGCTCCAAATCATTTAAAATCGCAACCAAATCACCAGGCTTTTCAATGACTGGGCCAGAAGTCTGCTTGATATTCACACCGAGTTCATTGGCGATGACGAGGGCCATGGTCGTCTTTCCTAGACCCGGAGGTCCAAAAAGCAAGGCATGATCCAAGGCCTCATCCCGCAATTTAGCCGCTTCAATAAAAATCTTCAGCTGATCCTTGACCTTGTCTTGGCCAATATATTCTCGTAAATACTGTGGACGAAGAGTACGTTCTACTAGCTCCTCATCCCCCATTAATTCATTATCTAAAATTCTACTCATAGGACTATTATAGCAAAAAATAGGGCAGAGGAAGCAATCCAACCCGCTTCTGAATACAAAAAAAGCCACCGAATTTGGTGGCTCTTATGGGAGATTATTATGAAAAAGTTTTAGGATTTCTATCAAATAAAGTTAGGAGGTCTTCATTTGATGGTATTAGTATAACGTCCTTATCTTAAAATTTGCTTAAAGAAAAAATATTTTTTAAAAAATAAAATACTTTTAGATATCTTAGTAAGATGATACAAACTAATATGAATTGTTCAGTCTGATTAAAATAGCCTCTATTTCATTGACTGTCTCAAAAACTCATGATACAATGAAAAAAATCGAAAAGGAGATTTTAGATATGAACAACCTTAAAAAGAAAACTTATCGGAATACACCAGCCTTTATGTTTATGGCTTGGGGCTCATTCGCCTTCTTTGTGACTCTTGTTCTCGTCGGACTCTATACTTTGAAAGAACCTTTGATGGTTAAAGGATACTATCTCATGGGTTCTGTCGGACTGATTTCTTCTTCATTCACTCTTGCAAAAGTTATCCGTGATAACCAAGAAGACGAAGAACGTTACAATCAATTTTTCCAACCACAAGACTTAGATAACCAATAAAATAAATAGTAAGAACGGCAGAGGGGGAATCTGCCGTTTTCTTGTATCTGAGGCTAGTATCGCCATGTGAGATACACTTCAAATGAAGCAAGTTTGCCGTTTATCTCACTCCTGCGAAATAAACGGTGGTGCTGGTGAAGAGGCTTCCTGCCTTGAGAATGACCTGATCTTTCAAGTCACTATGAATCGCATCAGGCAAGGCCTGTGCCTCCAATGCCAGACCATTATGCTGAATCATTGGCTGTCCATTGATGATGACTGACTCATCGACAAAATTTGCCGAATAAGTCACGACACAAGGAGCATCCGTACGGAAAGTCAGATAGCGTCCTGAGGCCGCATCATAAAGACATCCTGCCTCTTCCTGCTCTTTATCCAGAGCAAATGGATGATCCAGCCCTGACACGACCTGAATTTGCTCGTCTTGGTCTGCAAAAATTTCTTTCAGTGCCAGACCTTTTTGTAGGCCTTTGACAAAGCCGCGATTCGCATCCACTTCTTTTGCTGGCACGCCGTCAGGAGCAATCGGATACACCCCTTTGGTATGCAGCTGGAGGACATGCTGATCAATCGGCTGACTAAAATTACCTGACAGATTGAAATAGCTGTGGTTGGTCGGATTAACCAGACTATCCTGATCTGTCTGGACTTGATAGGAAATCTCAATCTCCCCTTTTTCCGATAAGGAATAGGAAATCCAGATTTTCAAATTTCCGGGGAAGCCGCCCGTCCCATCTAGGCGCTCTGTATAAAATGTGACGCCCTCGTTTGTGACTTCCTCTGTCTGGAAAAGCACGCCATCCCAGCCAGTAGAGCCACTGTGGTTACAATTCTGACCATTATTGACTTCCAGCTGGTAGGACTGCCCATTCAACTCAAAGCTAGCCTTCGCAATCCGTCCCGCAACCGGTCCCACGCTGGCACCATGCTTGGGACTATTGCCAACATAATCCTCAAAACGATCAAAGCCTAGAATAATATTGGCAAAATCACCATTTTTATCCGGCGTCCGATATTCTAAAATCGTTGCGCCATAGTTCATGACCTTGAAGCGATAGCCTAGCTTATTTTCAAAGGTGTAGACTAGGACATCCTGTCCTTTAAAAGTACCAAAAATAGATTCTTGATAAGATTTCATACAATCTCCCTCTGTCTCGAGTCTGGGACAAAAGTCCTAGCCTCTCAATTGTCTTTGGATTGTCGAGCAAGACGCAGGGGTTGAGTGGGCTCTACTACGCTGATCTCATCAGCTTTTACAGCCCTACCCAACTGTGCGGAGGTGGGACGACGAAATCGAATTCTAACGAATTACCGATTTCTGTCCCACTCTCTTTCTTGACTTAGTCAAGGGACAAGGATGGAATATCATCTTATTTACCTGAAAGTCTTTTTTATAACTAGCTTTCCCATGACTAATGTTTGACTTTTCCATATTTAGCTTTCTACTGCTGGAAAGGGTGGATGATAACTCCCTGAACGACCCGATTGACCGTTCCTGTCGGAGACGGTGTATCTGGTCGATTTTTCACTTTCAAAGAAGTCAAGAGAGAGAAGAGCTGAGCATACACAATATAAGGGAAGGCTCGATAGCTATCTTCCAAGATGTCACTTTCAAGAACCACCTGCTCAACATTCTCCAAGTCTTCTCTGCGCTCTGTAAAGAAGACCACCTTGCGAGCAATCTGATCTCCTGCCACTTCACGCACCAAATCCAAGTCGTAACGTTTGGTGTACTCGTCTTTTGAGCCAAATACCAGCACAAGCGTCTCTTCGTTGATCAAAGATTTTGGTCCATGGCGGAAGCCAACTGGGCTTTCATACATGGTCGCAACCCTCCCAGCGGTCAACTCCAAAATTTTCAGCTGAGCTTCGTGCGCCAAACCAAAGAAAGGTCCTGCTCCAAGGTAGATGACCCGGTTAAAGTCTAATTCTGTCAAAGCCTGAACATCAGCTACATCTGCCAAAACCTTTTGGCTCAAGGCAATCAACTCAGCTACTCTTGCTTCTTTTTGAGCCAAATCTACTGGATCAAAAACCATAAGAGCTGTCAACATCATAGAGGTGAAGCTAGAAGTCATGGCAAAGCCAGCATCATTTGATGGAGCTGGTTGCAATAAGAGGAGATTCCGCTCATCACCATGTGCCTGCTGAGCTAGTCTTCCTTCTGCAGCACAGGTAATGGTCACTTGATAAAGCTCATCAACCAACTGCTTGGCTAAGTCCACTGTCGCAACACTTTCTGGCGAATTGCCACTGCGGGCAAAAGAAACGAGAACCGTTGGAATCTCCTTGTGCAGATGCACCTCAGGACCAGCCACAATATCAGTCGTCGCAACCGAATTAAAATTCCATTTGCGCTCATCATAAAGCTTTCTAAAATACGGCAATAGCGTATCGCCTACATAGGCCGAAGTTCCTGCACCTGTAAAGATCACTTTTACATAATCATGCTTTTCTTCGATACCTTTCAGAAAAGCAACGACTTGGTCAGCTTGAGCCTTGTAATGATTAAAAGCTGTCTGCCAAACATCTGGCTGTTGGTAGATTTCACGCGTCGTGATTTCTGCACCTAATTCAACCAGTTTCTCTTTTGAATAATCTAGCATGGTACTCCTTTCAAAATAAACATCGATATATTAGTTATTTGCTTTTAAAAGAGGGAATGGGAAAATTCCCCACTCCCCTTCATTTTTTTCCTTACAAAACAGTCCTACTCATCCTCATCATCTGATAAGCCTGCTAAGATATCATTAACCTTAACGATATTTTCGACTGCATTTTTCGGATAGTCAACATCAGCTCCTGTCAGAGAAGCATTGAGAAACTCAATCACCATCGGCAGATTCATGCCGGCGTACAAGTCAATATCCTTACCTTCTAAAATAAGGCGACTGACTACATTACATGGTGTGCCTCCCAAAAGATCTGCAAAGACAACATAGTCTTCAAAATCCTTGACCGTATCTAAAAACTTAGCTGTGAAATCATCTGGTCCCTCCTCTGGTAACAAGGCAACGGCATGAATATCCGCTTGAGGTCCCATAATCATCTCAGTGGTTGTTTTCAACTCTTCACAAAAGCGACCATGACTAATCAAAATTAATTGCTTGCTCATAATTTACACCATTATGCCATTCCAAAGAAGAAGTGACCAAACGCTGAGAACGCAATCGCTGCAAGAATGATGAGCAAGATAGCTTTTGTAGAGTTCATACCCTTACGTCCAAGCAACCAGAAGATTACACCTGTGATGATAGCTGGTACCAAGCGTGGGAAGACCAAGTTAAGCATGTCTTGGATATCGATAGCTTTTTTCCCGATGTGTGGAGCCCAAGAAACTTCAACACCAATCATGCTGGCAATCAGGGCACCAACCATGAAGACACCAAGTACAGATGCAGCATCAATCAAAGCTGTCAAAGTACTTTGCATATTGTTGACAAGGTTAACCCCTTCTTTATAGGCAAATTCCAATTGTTTCCAACGGAAAATATCGTAAGCAACCGCAACAGCAATCCATAGGAAGATACCGGCTGGGTTTCCTGCAACAGCCAAAGTTGCTGCGATTGAACCCATAATAGCTGGCACCAATGATCCAAAGATTGAGTCTCCAAGAGGAGCGAATGGCCCCATGAGACCTGTCTTGATACCATTGACCGCATCTTTTGATTTCACACCATCTTTTTCTTCCAAAGCAAGATCAAAACCAGTGATAATAGTGTGGAAGAATGGTGAAGTATTGAAGAATTGCGTATGCAATTTCATCATTTCTTTCAGTTCAGGTGTACCGTCTCCATACATTTTGCGCAATTGTGGCAAAATCATGTAAAGGTAACCAGAAGCCTGCATACGCTCATAGTTCCAACCCAATTGGAAGGTAAACAAGCTACGTTTGTTAATCTGTTTAAAATCTTCTTTTGTTAGTTTGTAATTAGAATTCGTCATCTTCAATTTCCCCGCTTTCTGATTCAGTTACTGGAGCAGCTACGACTGTACGTTGGCTGTTTTTGAAGTGTTGTACTGCAAGGAAGACACCAATGATGGCGATACCAATCATAGATACACTCTTGAAGTTGTTAACAAAAGTAATAGCTTGTTCTTTTGGAAGTTTAGAGAACACTTCAGAACCAACAATGCTAGACACTGCAGCACCAAGGCTTTGAACATTACTGTAAAGCACTGTCAACATAGCTGTCAAGCCAAATCCAAGTGCCAAATAGTGAAGGTTGCGTTTCACTGGAAGATAACGAAGCAAGATTGCAAATCCAAGACCTGGAAGCATTTGACCTGCAAGTTTCAAACCGTTTGCCAACCATTGTACATTACCGAGACCTGTAACAACAGTTTCTACAAAAGCTCCACCAAAGGCAAGGGCAAAGAAGACTGGGAGGGCACGAGAAAGAGCCCAAGGAATCGCACCAAGAAGATAGTTGCGTTCGATGCCTTTGTAGTCAAAGCGTTCAATCGCAGCATCCACACGGTGAGCGAAGTAAGTTGTCGTCATACGACCAAGAATATCAAAGTATGTCAACAAAGTTGCTACTGGCACAGCGATTGTAGCAATAGCAAGCTCTGGATCAAGACCTTGAGCTACTGAGAAGGCAGTCGCAAGAACCGCACCAGAAGTAGCGTCAATACGAGAAGCACCACCGAAGGTACCAACACCGAGTACCACCAATTGAAGGTTGGCACCAATCAATAAACCTGTAGGTAAATCTCCCATGATGAGACCTGTGATAAATCCAGCAAATACAGGTGAACCTGCTGAAGAAACGATCGTCAACTCATCGCAGATTTGATAAGCTGAGTACAGAGTGAGTAGTAAAATTTGCCACCATTGTATCATGACAATGACCTCCTAAAAATTTTTCCTTATTTTAACAAATTCATAAAATCCGCGACCGGATCATTTGGAACCATCTGAGCTGTCAGCTTCACCCCTTTTTCATGCAACTTTTGGAAAGCTTCCACATCCGCATCAACCACATTGATAGAGCGAGTGATGGGACGAGTTTCGTCTGACTGAGACATATTTCCGACATTCAGTGTTTCCAGTGGAACTCCAGCTTCTACCAAACGAAGGAAACGGTCTGGTTTACGAGCGACGATAAAGAGTCGTTGTGAGTCATACTTACCAGCCAAGATGTTTTCTGCTGCTTTAGCAATTGGCAAAATGCTAAGCTTCACTCCTGGCGGCGTTGCCAACTTGAGTCCGCTCTTTTCGATAGCATTTTCAGCTACCTCATCGTCAATCACCATAATGCGTGAAATGTTGAGCTTGGTAGTCCAGAGATTGGCTACCTGTCCATGGATCAAACGTCCATCGATACGTGCACCTACGATTGTCATAAATTTTCCCCCTTTATTGTTTTAAATGTAGGTTGGTTAACTAAGTTAATTGATTCTTCATATTCCCCTTCCGTTTCAAAAATGATGATTCGGTTATGTCCTTCTTTCAGAAGGCTATGCGGAATATAAAGCGATAAGGTTGGTCCGACATTCCAGAAACGGCCGATGTTGACGCCATTTACAAAGGCAAGGCCCTTTCCAAAACCGGACAAGTCTAAATAAGCATCTTTAAGCGCTTTCATTTTGAAGTCAAAAGCGTAGAAAGCTGGTTGCTCTGGCTGCCATCCTTTTGAAAAATCGATGTTTTCTGTGTTTTCAAAAGAAAGTGGATACTGTTGCCAATTCAGCAAGAAGTGCAAATCCTTGCAAACACCCGTCCGAATCCCTTTTCGCTGGGTATCTGCCAATAACTTATGCCCGTAGTTGACCCGCCCCATGTTTTCCATCAGAATGTCAATACGGTGGGTGGCTTTCTTTTCCCCAGCAACAAAGATATCTTGACCAATCTCTGCTTGATACTGGGTTTCCATAAGCTTGCCGTCCACAAAAAGCTGCATCCGGTCTCGCCCGTCAATCACCCGAATTTTTTCCTCATCCGCATCCCAGCTGGCTTCGGTACGGTAAAGTAAATAGCCATAGCCCTGTCCCAAATCCTCCATTTTTACAGGATAGAGACTCTCCACTGGCTGGGCCAAATCAGCTAATGTTTCAAACAAACCCACTTTCTCACTCAGAGCAATATCTCTCAATTCAAAAGATTCTTTTGTGAGCGGTTTCATTTGTAGGTACTCAGGATAGTAGGTCTCCATCATTTTTTGCACTGCAAAATATTTCGGAGTTGGATTTCCCTGTTCATCGAGCAGGGCATCATAATCATACGAGGTCACCTGTGGTAAATCCGTCACACCTCTGGCTGAGCAGCCATTCATGAAGCCAAAATTGGTGCCGCCATGAAACATATAGAGGTTGATAGAGCCTTGTTTCAGAACCTCATGGACAGCTTGAGCCAGTTCCTCAGGATCCCTTTTGATAATTGGCTCTTTCCAACGATTGAACCAACCATCCCAAAACTCCATACACATGAGCGGCCATTTTTTGCCATGCTCATCAAAGAATTCCTGCATCTGGGCAAAATTATAGTCTGCCTTGGAGCCAAAATTTCCTGTAACAAATAAATCTTCCTCAATCAGCGTGCCGGCTCTCAGCGTGGCCCGCCAAGGACCATCCGATGTAAAGAGCGGACAATCAACACCTCGATCCAACATCATCTGCCGAATCGCTCTCAGGTAGTCTTTATCCTCCCCGTAAGAGCCATATTCATTTTCCACTTGCATCATGAGGATATTCCCACCCTTGTCCAAGAGCCTTGGAACCAAGCGAGGAAGCAACTCATCATAGTAGTCTGCAACAGCCTGAAGATAAGGAGTGTCAGAAGAACGGATTCTCATATCCTCCGTCAAGAGCCAGGCTGGCATGCCGCCAAATTCCCACTCCGCACAGATAAAGGGCGAAGGGCGAACGATGGCATACAAGCCTAAATCTTGAGCAATCTGAAGAAACTTCTCAATATCTAAAATTCCCTGAAAGTCAAACTGGCCTTTCTTTGGCTCGTGCATGTTCCAAGGAACATAGGTCTCAACTGTATTGAAGCCTAGGGCTTTAAGATTGTAAAGCGAGTGATACCAGTCTTCCGGCTGAATCCGGAAATAGTGAATCGCTCCCGATAAAATCTTAAACTCCTGACCATCCAAGTAGAAAGAAGAGCCTATTTCAAATCTCTTCATCTCCCCATTCCTCCTAGATTTAAAACGCTTTCATTTTTTTGTTAATATTAATATAATAAACTTTTACATAAATGTCAACATTTTTTTTTAAAATATGTTAAAATCAATATAGAGAGGGATAAAAAAAGAGAGGTGAGCACAATGGCTATTCCTAAATATCAACAAATCAAAGATGACTTGAAACAACAAATCATTTCTGGTAACTTTGAAAACGGTGATAGATTCTACACAGAAGCTGAGTTAATCAAGATGTTCAACGTCAGTTCCATCACCGTTGTCCGCGCTTTGAACGAACTTGCGAATGATGGCTACATCATCCGTCAGCAAGGAAAGGGAACGTTTGTTTCACGTGCAAGAAAACACAAACGTGTGGAATTCTCTGATATCGAAACTTTCCCTATCCAAAAGGATAAGGTGACTGTTCTGTCTATCAAACGCGGAAATGAATTGAAAATCTTGGACAAACTAGAACTAACTCCGTCCCAGTTCTACTACAAGATTGACCGTATCAGAAGGACCGGCGATAAAGTCTATATTTATCACCAAACCTACATTCCTGAACAGTATATCAATCCAAACTATCCAGATTTGGACTACTACAGCTCGATCTACAATCGCTTCAAGACGGATTATCACATCCACATGAATGATGAGTATTTCGAAGAAATCAACGAAATCGTCTTTCCAACGCCAAAAGAGATTGCCAAGACCTTGGAAATTGATCCAAACTTTCCAACTGTGCATCAAGTCAAGATCACAAAACTGGAAAATACTGGACAAATCCTAGAGTACAGCGAAACCTACAAGCGTGGCGATTTCTTCAAAATCAAATTTATTTCTTCTAGTCGCGATCACTAATCTGAAAAACGATGGTTCTTATGAGCTGTCGTTTTTCATTTCCCGACCAACTAGCCTATCTTTATTATAAACCTATCTATACCAATTTGCAAGGTATTTAAACGATTTTTGTTTAATAAACATCAAAAAATGACAGAAAATAAACAGTATTTTTTAATTTCGTATAGTTTTTTACTATTCTAGGATTGAAAACCAACAAAAACGGAACTTTTATAATACATTCGAGAATAATAAAAAAGAGAGGCTGGGACAAAAGTCCTAGCCTCTCAATTGTCTTTGGATTGTCGAGCAAGACAAGACGCAGTGGTTGAGTGGGCTCTACTAGGCTGATTTCATCAGCTTTTACAGCCCTACTCAACTGTGCGGAGGTGGGACGACGAAATCGAATTCTAACGAATTAGCGATTTCTGTCCCACTCTCATCTTTTTTTGTTTAATCTAAGCCCACGCGCTTGAAGATTTCATCTACGCGTTTTGTATAGTAAACTGGGTTGAAGATTTCATCGATCTCTTCCTGAGTCAGACGAGAAGTGACTTCTGGGTCCGCTTCGAGCAAAGGCTTGAAGTCCACTTGATTGTCCCAAGACTGGGCAGTCTTTGGCTGCACCAAGTCATAAGCCTGCTCCCGCGTCATGCCTTTTTCAATCAAGGTCAACATAGCCCGCTGGCTGAAGATAAGACCAAAGGTTGAGTTCATGTTCCGCTTCATGTTTTCTGGGAAGACGGTCAGGTTCTTGACGATATTACCGAAGCGGTTGAGCATATAGTCGATGAGGATAGTCGTGTCCGGAGCGATAATCCGCTCAGCAGAAGAATGGGAAATGTCGCGCTCATGCCAGAGAGAGACATTCTCAAAGGCTGTCACCATGTGACCACGAATGACACGCGCTAGACCAGTCATGTTTTCAGAACCGATTGGGTTGCGTTTGTGAGGCATTGCTGATGAACCCTTTTGCCCCTTAGCGAAGAATTCTTCCACCTCGCGCTGCTCAGATTTTTGCAGACCACGGATCTCAGTCGCCATGCGCTCGATAGAAGTTGCAATGCTAGCAAGAACCGCAAAGTACTCAGCGTGAAGGTCACGAGGAAGGACCTGTGTCGAGATTTCTTGAGCACGGATACCAAGCTTGTCGCAGACGTATTGCTCTACGAATGGTGGGATGTTGGCAAAGTTACCAACCGCACCAGAGATTTTACCAGCTTCTACACCAGCAGCTGCATGCTCAAAACGCTCGATATTGCGCTTCATTTCGCTGTACCAAGTCGCCAATTTAAGACCAAAGGTTGTAGGCTCCGCATGCACACCGTGGGTACGACCCATCATGATAGTGAACTTATGCTCCCGCGCCCGCTCTGCAATGATGTCAGTGAAGCGACGCAGATCCTCACGGATGATGTCATTGGCCTGCTTGTAGAGGTAGCCGTAGGCCGTATCTACCACGTCGGTCGAGGTCAGGCCATAGTGGACCCACTTGCGCTCTTCACCCAGCGTCTCAGAAACCGCTCGCGTAAAGGCCACCACATCGTGGCGCGTCTCCTGCTCAATCTCTAAGATGCGGTCAATGTCAAAGCCCGCCTTTTTACGAATCAAGGCCACATCTTCCTTGGGAATCTCACCCAACTCAGCCCAGGCCTCATCAGCCAGAATCTCTACCTCCAGCCAAGCCTTGTACTTATTTTCCTCAGTCCAAATGTTCGCCATTTCGGGGCGAGAGTAACGGTTGATCATTGTTTGTTATTCCTTTCTTTTGTTTAAAGTTTCAGTTCAAGGAAGTCCGTAGCCGGTATTTAGTTTTGGTAAATACGTGGGCCCTTGTTTCTTTCTTTTTTTATTTTAATTAAGTAATTGATTCAAATCTTCTAAAATATTGTAATTCATATTATTATAATTATTAATAATCAGATTACGTGAATTTTGATACTCTATCCAAAATGATTCATTTATTTCTGATAGACTACTATTTAATAACTGTGTAATTACTGATACAAGTTGATTTATATTCAAATTTTGTTCTAAGGCTGAAACTCCAAATTGTAATTTAGCGATTGCTAAACAAAATGCCCAATCATCAATTGATAACGTAAATTTTATATTATTACAATCTATTTTTGATAAGACAAATGAGAATACTAGCAAACTCCAAATATTATTCGTGTTAATTGTCCAAGAATCACCTTTATTTTTAAAGTCTTTAATAATATTACTAAAAGACTTATAAATAACTGAAACTACATTATCTGCATATTGAATTAATTCATCAACATGGCTTCCCTCGGAAATACGTACATCTAATGATGCGGTTTCTAATTCACTCAGTATAACTTTATCTATACTACAAATTGGATCTAAAATAATCGAACTATTCTCATCAATTCTACCCTGTTTGATTAGTTGTACTAATAGCTCTCCTAAGGCAGTTAAATTTATTAAGTTACTAATTTTGCGATCTTGAGTATAAGCCCCTTTATATAAAATCGAATTTGATATTTGAGAAATAGATTGATTATCTTTAATTAATTTCTTTATTCTTGAGTCAAGAAATTTAAATTGGGAATCCTGTCGAATCAATTTTCGAAATTGCCTCAATGTTGTTCGTAAAGCTCTCTCACGCTCCTTTAAATCCGATTTGTTGATATTCGTAGCTTTTAAAAATAGATTTTCAATCTGCAAAAAGCCATCATATTTCAACAAAGAGTTTACCATTTCATAAAAATATGCTAGATTTTTATCACGAAATTCAAAACCTAAAATGCTAATAACTAATTCTGTAGCAATATAAAAATACTTATCGTATATATTTACATAGAAATGCCTACTATCTAAATAATTAGAAATAAAATCTTCCAATGCTCTGTTATTCATCTCTTCGTTTTTAAAGAGATCATTTCCTTTTATTTCATTTTTCTCATCCTGAAGAGATTCATGTTCTAACTTAAATTGGGAATATTGGCTTAATAGAAGAGGTTCTTCTGATTCATCTGTAATAACACCACCATATACAAAATAATCTTGTTGCCCAATATTGAATTTTCCATTTTTTTCAGCAATACCGCCTGTATTACCAGATTCATCAAGATATACTTTTTTCATCAATTTCCTTCCCCTCACTCAAACTCCTCTTTCCCAATCCACACTGATGGATAGTGATCTAGTGTATTCAAGTCCGTATCTATCGGCAAATCATAAATTGCTAAATAGTTTTCGGGGTATTGAGCAACTAGCTCTTCATACTTGGCCTTCACTTTTTCGTGATTGTTACTAGCATACAAGACTTCTACGACAGCTCCAGTCTTCTCTTTTTCCAAAAAAGCATTAACGATGATTTGAATCATAGATTTTCTCCATTAAATTCTAAAAATTTTCTTCTTCCTCAGAATCTTCGTAAACACAAAATTCAATTGAAAGTTTTATGGGGCGACTTGTTAATCCACAGCTCTCTATATATTCATAGACCTCGTCATCATCGCGCGTATGCTCTATAACCAGTCGATTGTTTGTTATCTCTACAATATGAATGCCTTCTGCATCCGGAATTTCTGGAATGACTACATCATCCGCATAAGTAAATATTAGAGTAGTAATATCATCTTCAAATACATCATCAAATTCTTCTATCATTTTAAAAATCAATCTCCTCCCCAAACTCAACCACACTATCCGACACATCACTAAACAAAGTTACATGCCCTACCTACGGTTGTTCTTGTCTTCTATAATCATTTATTTACCGCCCACTCCGCTGCTTTCTCTGCATGAATCACTGTTGTGTCATAGAGAGGCAGGTCAGTATCGAATTGTTTGATGAGAAGGCCTATCTCGGTACAGCCCAAGATAACAGCTTCAGCGCCTGCTTTTTTCAAATCATCTATAACGGCAAGATAAGTCTGCTTTGAGCTTTCTTTGATATCTCCTAGACAGAGCTCGTCATAAATAATTCGATTGACTTCTGTAATACCAGCTTGGTCTGGAATCAGCACTTCTAACCCAGACTCTATTAATTTTTCCTTGTAAAAATCTTGAGTCATGGTGTACTTTGTTCCCAGGAGGCCGACCTTTTGAATACCATCAGCCAACAAGGCCTGCGCAGTTGCCTGCGCAATATGCAAGATCGGAATCGTAATCTGCTCCTGTATCTGCGGAGCAACCTTGTGCATGGTGTTGGTACAAATAACGATGAAATCAGCACCAGCTTGCTCCAAGCGATGAGCAATATCTGCCAACAGTTGACCGCTTTTCTCCCAGTCTCCGACTGCTTGATAATGCTCAACCTCTGCAAAATCAACACTGTAAAGCAGAATCTTAGCTGAATGCAAGCCACCCAGCTCTTTTTTGATGGTTTCGTTGATGATTTGGTAGTAAGATGTGGTGCTTTCCCAACTCATACCACCAATCAGACCGATAGTTTTCATAGACTAATCAAACTCCTCCTTGCTTATCGCTACCGACGGATAGTGCGGCAAGCTACTTAGATCTGTATCCAATAGCAAATCATAGATAGCCAGATAATTGTCTGGATATTGAATCTTTAATTCCTGATATTTGGCTTTTACTTTTTCATGGTCGGCACTGGCAAAGAGCACTTCCACAACAGCAGTTTCTTTGCCTTCTTCCACAAAAGCATTGACAATGATTTGAATCATAGAAACCTCCTATATCACAATTCAACATCTAACTTTAAAATATCTCCCTTTTCTCCATAATGGAGAAGCCGCAGATATTCTCCCCAAACTCTGGACTTGCCAATGTCTGTATTCATCCAGCTATCCCGACCAATCTCAACATCCTTGTAAAAGGCATTGAAGGTATATGGGATGTAGCGAAGATGCTTCGGTAAGTGCTGAGCCAAGGTCCGCCATTGCCTACCAGTCGCGTGACTTTTGCAAATGAACATAACGGTCTCAACAGTTTTAAAATCAAAAATTTCTTTGGCAAAAAGTACGTTTTCCAAAGTATTGCTAGAGGAGTTTTCAGATTTAATCGCTTCTTCAGGAATGCCCGCAGCCATCAGAAACTGGATAATAACCTCTGCCTCTGTATGCCCATTCCAATCTGGATGAGACATTCCTGTCAAACTTCGGCCACCAGTCACAATGATTCGCCTTACATAGCCTTTTCGGTAAGCCTCAATAGCTTTTTCCCAATGGCCTGGGTGAGTACCACTGAAAACAAACAAAACATCACACGGCTGAGGTTCGATTATTTCCCCGAAAACACTCTTAGTTAAAAAGGAAATTTCTTTATCAGAGAACTCTTTCGGAACTTCTGGACTTTTCGGGATAATTGGTCTCATCTATAACATTTCCTCCACAGAGTTTTCTTAAAAATTAATCTCTTCTAGCAGTGGTTGACTGACTTTCTTTTGCCGACTTTATCAGCTACGACAAGCCTAGTCAACTTTGCAGGGGTAAGACGACGATTCTTATAACTGGGGCCTGTCTTACTCACCAAACTCCTCTACCTCATCCGGCATATCACTAAACAAAGTCACATGCCCCATTTTTCGGTTGTGCTTCGCTTCTATTTTACCATACAGGTGGAGGTGGGCGCTTGGATTTTCTGTGACATATTTTTCAGCGGCCTCGACATGCTGGCCGAGCACGTTGAGCATGACGGCTGGCGCATGTAAGTGGATAGCTGGCAACGGTGCTCCCAGAACGCCCAGAATATGAGTGTCAAACTGCGAGAAGTCGCAGGCTTCGATAGAATAATGCCCAGAGTTATGTGGGCGTGGGGCAATCTCATTGACGATGATGTCATCAGCGGTCGCAAACATTTCCACACAGAGGGTTCCAGATAAGTTAAGCTGGTCTGCGATTCGCACCGCCATGGCTTTTGCCTTGTCTGCCAGACTTTCTGAAATGCGAGCTGGCACAATGGTCTTAGACAGGATATTGTTGCGGTGGATATTTTCCTGAACTGGGAAAACCGTCACGTCCTTGCCATTTCCTGACACGATGACGGAAATTTCAAGGTCAAAGTTGACGAACTCTTCCAAGACACAAGCTGCTGAATCGGCTAGCGCATAGGCTTCTTCCAAATCTTCTTCCGAGCAAATAACCTTTTGTCCATGCCCGTCGTAGCCACCTGTCGCAGTCTTGAGGACATAGTTTTTCGACAGGTCGATATCTGCCAAGTCTTGGCTAGAAGTCACAACCTTGTAAGGAGCCACCGTTACTTGAGCCTTGTTTGAGAGGAAGTCCTTTTCAAAGATGCGATTTTGAGAAATACGGAGCAGGTCGGTCCCTTGAGGGAGCTGACCATCCTTGATAACGGCATCCAAACCGTCTGCATCGACATTCTCAAACTCATAGGTCAGGACATCGCAACGCTCCGCCAACTGACGAAGGGCATCCACGTCATTATAAGGAGCCACGATAATCTCTGCCACGCGAGAGGCAGGGCAATCTGCTGCAGGATCCAGAGCGATAACCTTGTGCCCCATGTAAATAGCAGAAATGGCCATCATCTGTCCCAGCTGACCGCCACCGATGATTCCGATTGTTTTAGATGAGCTCATTCGTAGACTCCTCTGCGATTGTTCCTTGTTCCTCTGCAAAATCAGCTAGCGCTGCTGCTAGGTCTTGGTCTTCAATGGCCAAGATCCGAAGGGCAGTCAGGGCAGCGTTGGTCGCTCCCGCTTCACCAATAGCCATAGTTGCCACAGGCACACCGCCCGGCATCTGCACGATAGAGTAAAGGGAGTCCAGACCGCTGAGAGCGCGTGATTTGACCGGTACACCGATAACAGGCAGAGTCGTTTTGGCCGCTACCATACCTGGCAAATGGGCTGCACCACCAGCACCTGCGATAATGACTTTGATACCACGGCTACGGGCTTCTTCGGCATGCTGAAACATGAGATCCGGCGTGCGGTGGGCAGAGACGACTTTCTTTTCATAGACAACACCGAAACGGTCTAAAACTTCAGCTGTTTTTTGCATGGTGGTCCAATCAGATTTGGAGCCCATGATGATGGAAATAATTGGTTTAGTCATGATTTTTCTTTTCTTTCCTTTCAACAATCACCTTAGGTTGTGAGGGACGACAGCAGCCACCAAAGGTGTCTCATGCCTAAATCGGAAGCCCAGGGTCTTCCGATTTCCCTGAACGATTAGCTTATCATCCAATCGTTCTTTCACAACAGCGGTGATTGTTCTATATTAGCTCGCTAACGCTCGCAAATCAAACGACCATTATCGTATTTGGCGACTACGTCGCTTTTTCTTACATCTTTATCTAATCGCCTTGCTTCCAATATCTGTTCGGTAAAAGAGGCCTGTGGTGTCTTGTTTTTCTAGTTGGTCGTAGATTCTTTCCTGCGCAGCTGAGACGGTATCTGCTGTGGTGACCAGCATATAAACACGTCCGCCATTTGACAGCAGTGCTCTGCTATTTTCCGCAAACTTAGCCCCTGCATAATAGGTGATGATGTCACCATCGGTTTTGGCTGGCAACTTGACACCTTTTTCATAGTCTAGTGGGTAGCCATTGGATGCGACAACCACACCCAGAGTCACTCCCTTGTCGGTCCAAGTGATGTTCGGCTCCTTACCATCAAGGATGTCCGTGATGTTCTGCGCAAAGTCAGAAGTCAGGCGGGACAGGATAACCTGAGTTTCAGGATCTCCAAAGCGAGCGTTGAACTCAATGACCTTAGGCCCGTCTGCTGTCAAGATAAGCCCTGCATAAAGAACACCAAGATACGGGCGACCTTCCTGGATCATGCCCTCAAGGACTGGCTTGACAATAGTGTCAACCGCTGTGTCAACCACACTCTGTGACAAGTGAGGGACTGGCGCATAGGCACCCATCCCACCAGTATTAGGACCCTTGTCGCCATCATAGGCCCTCTTGTGGTCCTGAGCTGTAGGCATGATATAGAATTTGGCTCCATTGACAAAGGCAAAGAGAGAGAACTCCTCGCCGTCAAGGAATTCCTCGATAACCACGCGCGCACCGCTGTCGCCGAATTTATTATCCAAGAGCATCTCGTGGGCTGCTTCGACCGCTTGCTCGACTGTCTCCGCTACGACGACGCCTTTCCCAAGCGCCAAGCCGTCCGCCTTGACGACGATAGGAGCGCCTTTCTCCTCGATATAGGCCTTAGCCTCCTCAAAGTCGGAAAATGTGCCATAGGCTGCTGTCGGCACGCCGTATTTGACCATGATTTCCTTGGCAAAATCCTTGGACCACTCCAGCTCCGCAGCTAAACGAGATGGTCCGAAAGCCTTGAGCCCAGCTTGATTAAAATCATCTACAATTCCAGCTGCAAGAGCGTCGTCTGGCCCAATAAAAGACCAAGCAATATCGTTGGCCTTTGCGAACTCAATCAATTTAGAATGTTCGGAAATTCCAATATTCACCAAGTCTAGCCCATCCAAGGTCATGCCATCATTTCCAGGTGCGACAAAGACCTGCTCCACACCCTGAGACTCCAACAACTTCTTGGCAATCGCATGCTCACGACCGCCCGAACCAACAACTAAAAGCTTCATAGCTAAGATACCTCAACATCTATCATCACAGGTGCTTGCACACCAAGCTAACACATCACGTAAAAATCACCGTATTTTTTACGAATTATTTATCTAAATTATATCATAATCGTTCGCTTTATTCCATGATAAGCAGGAAAAGAAGAGAAATAATCTATTTTTGTTAGGGATATCCATCTCTGACAAATAAAGTCTACCTATATTATTTTTGATATTTTGACTATTTCATTACTTTTATTTTAAATATCAAAGATTTGATGAAACCAAAATAAATTAGAAGCTCAAGTTGCAACATCTTTTAAAATTTTTCTTTTTTTATATTTTTTCCCGAATAATCTAAATGGAATCATCCAAATTACTTATTCAAAGGAGATTTATGAAAAAATATCAGAAGCTGTTTTTATTATCCGGAGCAGTCCTTGGCCTGTTTGCCAGTCATTCCACAGCTCAAGCTGTTGCATCGACTGAAGCTGGAAACAAAGTCCTAGGCCCCACTGATCGTGCCAGCAATGTAACCGTCAATGTCACTGGAGATACGGCGCAGATTCATTACGCCCGCTCCAAGGCTCAGGTTCCCTATACCATTTCCCACGCAGTCTGGTCCGACGAAAACGGACAGGATGATTTGAAATGGTACACCACACCTCAGACATCTAGCACAGCCATTGACCTCCGGCAGCACGCTGGCTATGGCACTTTCCATGTGCATACTTACATTAATATTAACGGGAAAATGATAGGCTTGAATGGTACGACCTTCACTGTTAATAAACCTGCTAGCAAGACAAGCGTCATAACATCTGGACAAACTGGCCGCATCAATTTTACGCGAAATAAAGACCAAAGGAACTCAAAAATTGTCCATGCAGTTTGGTCTGATGAAAATGGTGGCGATGATCTTAATTGGTATGAAGCTGGGCAAGAGAGTACTGAATTTAACTTTTCTAAGCACAAGGGATATGGAAAATATTTCGTAGATACTTATGAAAATAAAAATGGCAAAATGATTTACCAATCAGGCACCACTTTCCATCTAGAAAAGCCTAATCCGACCATTCAGACAAGTTTCCCTGAACCTGGCATTATGGAAATCCTTATCAAAAATCTTCCTGAATCCATGTATAAGGTCACTGTCCCAACCTGGTCTGAAAATAAGGGGCAAGATGATTTACAATGGTATCAAGCAAAGAAAAATCCTGATGGTAGCTATAGCGTCAGAGTTGAGCTGAAGAAACACAATTACGATACGGGAACTTACCATATTCATCTTTACGGCGAAAGCTATGTCAATCCAGCCTTTACATGTTTGGCAGGAGCGACTACTACAATAGATGCTGGCAAGATTCCTTCTCAAAAAGACCAAAAACCGCTTTTCTCTGTTGAAAATATCAATCAGGAAGAGGGAACCTACACTGTAAAAGTCACCGAAACTGCGGCATCTAAGGCAATTCAATCCGTCCGCGTCCCTATTTGGAGTACCCAGAATCAAAGTAATATCAAGTGGTATGAGGCAAGTAATAACGGAGATGGGACTTTTACTGCACAATTCAATATCCGTAACCACCAAGCCTTATCTGGAAGCTACACCAATCATATCTACATTAAGTACAAAGATGGTAGCGAGCATAACTATGCGACAGACAGCGTCACCCTCTCTGCTGAAAATATCAAAGCTAAGGTTTCTGTCAATAAAATCTCTACCTACAATTACGAAGTGACCGTTTCCGATGCTTTTGGACCAGGAACTATTTCTCTACCAACTTGGTCAGAAGTCAATGGCCAAGATGACATCAAATGGTACACTGCTAACAAAGCGGGTAATGGCTTGTATAAATTTACCATCAATACGCAGCAGCATGCTGGAAATGGACTCTTCCATACCCATGTTTACCGTAATCTCAATGGACAGATGACTGGACTTACAGGCACCAGCTATCAGGTTCAGAAACCAACCACGCCTGAACCAACCCTCTATACCCCTGATTATGCGGGAGCCTCCTCTTATCCTCATGGTCAGTGTACTTGGGGAGCAAAAGTACTGGCTCCTTGGGCTGGTCCTTACTGGGGCAACGGCGGCCAATGGGCAGCTAGCGCACGCGCAGCTGGTTTCCGAACAGGAAGCACACCACAAGTCGGAGCCATCATCTGCTGGACCGATGGTGGTTATGGGCATGTCGGTGTTGTCACCCATGTCGAATCCAACACCCGCATCCAAATCAAAGAATCCAACTATGCAGGCAAACAGTACATTGGCAATTTCCGTGGCTGGTTCAATCCTTACGCCGCTGGTCAAGGAGCTGTTAGCTATATCTATCCAAAATAAATCCACTAAAAAAACCTTGGTTTTGTAAACCAAGGTTTTTCTCTGTTCAAATCGAAGTCACTTTCTTACTTCGCTAGTTTCTTTTCCAAATACGCGACAATATCTGCGACATTTTCAAAGCGATCAACATCATCATCTGAAATTTCAATCGCAAACTCATCCTCCAAGGTCAGGATAAATTCCATTAAGTCAACAGAATCAGCGCCTAAATCATCTTTTAAGCCCAAAGTTGGCTGGACAACAAAGTCCTTTCCTTGACGTTCTTGGATAATTTCTGTTACTTTTTGAAAAATTTGTTCTTGATTCATTCTGTCTCCACCTCTTTTGAAAATTCCACCACAGATTTTCCGACAACATCTGTCTCCAGCATGGTCCGAATCTGACGAATAGTACTATATACGGCCTTGGCATCGCTAGAGCCGTGTGTCTTGACTACTGGCGCCTTGAGACCAAAGAGAACGGCCCCGCCAGCACTGGAGTAGTCCAGACTCTTGCGCATCTCTTGTAAACTATCTTTGAGCAACAAAGCCCCTAGTTTAGCCTTAAGACCACCACCTAGCACAGCCTTTTTAAGCTGGCCTAGGATGCTAATGGCCGTTCCTTCGATAGACTTGAGCACTGCATTGCCCGTAAAGCCATCTGCTACGACAACATCTGCCACTCCATCCATAAGGTCACGCGCTTCCACATTGCCGATAAAGTTCAGCTTGTCATCCGCCGCCAGCAATGCATAGGTTTCCTTACGCAGAGGGTCTCCCTTGCTGGCTTCAGTGCCATTATTGAGCAAACCGACACGTGGCTGCTTAATGCCACGAACATTTTCCGCATAAAAAGAACCTAAGATAGCATATTGGTGCAGATGGTGAGGGGTATTTTCAGCATTTGCCCCCAGATCCAGCATATCAAAACCGCGACCATCCACAGTCGGTAAAGTGGATAAAAGACCCGGTCGGTCAATATTTTTGATCCGTCCGACGATAAAGAAGCCCGCCGCTAAAAGCGCTCCCGTATTACCAGCAGACAGGACTGCATCTGCTTCTCCATCCTTGACTGCCTTAGCTGCCAAAACCATGCTAGCCTGCTTCTTCTTGCGAATAGCCTTGGTCGGCTCATCACCCGAATCAATCTTTTCATCCGTATGGACGATGCTGACGCGCTCTGTCGCTGTCAACAGAGGTTTAATCTTGGCTTCATCCCCATAGAGAATAATCTCAATATCCGAGAAGTCTCTCAGAGCCTTATTGGTACCTTCGACTAAAGCCTGAGGGGCATTGTCTCCGCCCATGGCATCAATAGCTATTTTTTTCATGCTGTTCTTCCTCATGTTTGTCTTGTAAAATACTGCCCCAGTCGCCCAGAGAGTCGATAAATTTCTTTGATTTGAGATGAATACCCACGTATTCATCATAAAGTTGATCTACAAAATCCCTGATCTGTCGCTTGATTTCTGGCTTAAGCGAAATCGTCTCCAGCTCACTAAACTGAACCGCCTGAAACTGATTGAGCAAAAAAGGAATATTGGGATTAAGATGACTGCGATGAGCATCCTTGTGATAATGCTCTGGGCAGAGCACCCCGCCATATTGAAAGGAAAAATCAAAAGGCAGACCTGTCCGATGGCAAAAAACACAGTCATGGAAATTCAGAGAAACCCCAAAACGAGATAAAATCTGAATTTCAAAGATATTTGTCAAAACCTCATAATCCAACCCTTGATTCATCAAATCCAGTGTCTTTTGCAAAAAAGCAAAGAGGGCCGGATCTGGCTGATTGTCCTGAATACTAGCATCTGCTAGAGCCGCCACATAGCTGGCATAAGCCATGACAAAGAGATCGCCCTTGATTTGCCCGTAACTTTCCACAGCTTGGTAATCTTCGATATAACTGAGTCCATCGTCATTGATTTTCATCAAGAGTTCTGCCGCCGTCAGAGGCTGGATGACTGGTGCCAGCTTAGATTTTCCAGCATGTTTCACGAAAAACATTCGCTTGCCAGCCTGTTCCGTAAAGATCTTGACCAGCTTATCATCTTCCCGGAAATTCCGATTATAGAGAATCAAACTCTTGCTCGTTAACGGTCTAAGCATGCTCTTCCATGTACTCCTTGAGCCGTTTCAGAGCTTCCTTGATTGTTTCCATACTAGCTGCATAAGACAGACGGATATAGCCTTCTCCATACTGGCCGAAAGCCGCTCCTGGGATAAAGGCCACAGCCTTCTTCTCAGCAAAATCCTGCAAAAAGGCAAAAGAATCTTGATTGTAGCCTGCTGGAATCTTGGCAAAAATATAGAAAGCACCGTCTGGCTTGATAATCTGATAACCCAGCTCCGTCATCTGTTCGATAATATAATCCCGCCGCTGGACGTATTCCGCCTTCATCGGTTGGGCATCATCCTTACCAGCTGTCAAAGCCTCAATAGCTGCATATTGAGCCATGGTATTGGCTGCCGTCACCAGATACTGATGGCTCTTGATCAATTGAGCCGTAAAAGCAGCTGGAGCAAAGATAAAACCTAGTCGCCAGCCCGTCATAGCATGAGACTTGGATAAGCCATTGATGACGATGGTCTGCTCGGGCAAATATTCTGCCAGAGAAACGTGCCCCTGCTCCGTATAAGTCAACTCAGAGTATACCTCATCACAAACGACAAAAACTTCATACTTGCTCAATACAGCTGCCAAAGCCTCCATCTGCGCCCGCGAATAGGTCACGCCAGTCGGATTGGCCGGATAGTTGAGAATAACTGCCTTGAGCTTGTCACCTTGCGCCAAGATAGCCTGCTCCAGCATTTCAGGAGTCAAAACGAAGTCGTTTTCTGTCGTATCAATCTCGACAATCTCCGCCCCGACCAAATTCACAATCGGCTCATAGCCTGGATAAGCCGGCGCTGGTAGCAAGACCTTGTCGCCCTCTTCCAGAATAGCCGTCAGAGTCGCAGACAGGGCTTCAGTTGCCCCAATAGTGACTAAGACTTCATCTTCTGGACGATAGTTCAGATGGTACTTCTCCTTGACAAAATCAGCCGCAGCCTGCCGCAGCTCCAAAAGCCCACTCATTCCTGTATAGTGGCTCTGGTTGGCATCAATGGCTACCTTGGCCGCCTCCTTGATATGATCCGGTGTCAGAAAGTCTGGCTCCCCCAAGGTCAGCCGCAAAACACCTGGAATCGTAGAAATAGACTGGTCAAACTGACGAATCAGAGACACTTCAATTTTATCTAAATTCTTGTTAAACTTCTTAGTCAAATCCATAGCCGCCTCCGATAATCTAATAGAACTATTATACTATAAATGCAGCACCTGCGCAAAAATCCATCTGATTTATAGAAAGAAAAACAAAAAATCAGGAAAAATCCTGATTTTTTAATATAAATGTTACTAAAACTAAATTAGTTACCGTTTACTACACCTGAATAGTTTGTGTTTTCAAATGTTGTAGATGCTTTAATATCAGTAGCTTGTCCTGCAGCACCAAAACGAGTATTATGACCAAACTCACGTCCTGCGTCATTCAAAGGCTTACCATCTTTTGTTCCTGCTGCTGGAGCTACTGGATATGTTCCTGCTTGGTAAACTGCATCATAAGCTACATTATTATTGTCACGATCTTCTTGGGCTGCAGCACCAAAACGTGCATTTGTAGTTCCTGTAACGTTCGCTTGTGATGGAAGGTCTGCGGCTGCTGGAGCTCCAACTGGCTTTTTAACTGTAATAGCAGGTAGAGCCGCTGAAGCTGCTGGTGCAGCTGGAGTAGCAGGCGTTGATGGAGCCGCTGGTGTAGCTGGAGTAGCAGGTGTTGATGGAGCCGCTGGTGTTGATGGAGTAGCAGGTGTTGATGGAGCCGCTGGTGTTGATGGAGCCGCTGGTGTAGCTGAACTAGTAGTATAACGAGCTTCAAATGCTGCTCCAAAACGACTGTTATGACCAAACTTACGAGTTCCATCATTCAAAGGCTTACCGTCTGCTGTTCCTGCTGCTGGAGCTACTGGGTAAGTCGCTGCACCTGAGAAGCTATATCCATACATCTTATTCTTTGGTGAAACTCCGTAACCAAAGCGGTTATTGTGGTTCCCGTTTTCATTCACTTTTGTCACAGCTGATGTAGCAGGTGCTGTAACTCCAGGAATAGCAGGCGCACCAGTTGCTGCATAAGCTACACTAGCAACTGCAGAAAGACCTAATACACTAAGCAATAAAACTTTTTTCATGTTTTATCTCCTTTATTTAGAATTAATTTTATGGAAAATCCATACTACTCTAGTATATATATACATATAGCGTTTGTCAAGCATTTACTCCAATTCAATCTCATATGAGCCCTTAGGTAACAAAAAAATCAGGAAAAATCCTGATTTTTATTCACGAGTCGCTTTATAAGTAAGCTCATTTCCATGCTTGGCTAGGAAATCTTGCAGTTCAGAGTCTGGGATTTGACGTAGATAGAGGTTAGAACGAATCGTCTCATCCTCTTCACGACAAGTTGACAGCACAACGTACTTATCACTAGCCTTAATCTTAATTTTTGAATCTTTGGTACGAGCAGCTTCATAGATATTCTTGAGCTGAGTTTCAAAATCCTTATCATCATCAAACTTAATCCGATAAAAAGCAGTCTCTTCTGGAACGATCACCAAGCCCATTACCTGATAGTAAAGCTTACGCTCTGGTGTTTCAATGACAACATACTTATGCTTATCTAAGTATTCCTGTTTATCATAATAGTTCACATCATTAAACATGCGGTGATCACCAACTTGACTTCCACGAGCATGCCCAAAGAGCCAAGTCAAACGGTCACTAAAGTCTTTTTTGTTTTCAGTGTCCATGAAAACAGTACCCAGATAAGGCTCATTTCCACCTTCAAAGGTCTTATCCAAGTAAGTTGAGTTATCACCGGTCTGTACAACTGGCTCGTCTAATTCTGTACCAGGAGCATAGACATAGGCCACCGTCTCAGGATTGATCGCTTTTAAGCCATTAAAACGATTAGTCAGATATTCCTTTTCTTCCTTACTTGGTGTATAAGTTACCTTACCTACCTGACTAGTGGATGATTTAGCAGCAGAATTTGAAGAGTTTACCTGTTGGAGGAGAAAAATCCCTGCTAAAATAGCAACAAATAAAGCTCCTAAACCACCAAAAATCTTCCAATTTTTCTGCTGTCGTTTTTGTCTTCTTCTTCTCATAGATAAAAATCCTATAAAATCCTTCTAAAAAATATCACTGAACCAGAGGTCCAGTGATATAAATTGCGTTAGTACAATTGTTTAAAACAAATTATTTAACTGCAGATGTTTTTGGAAGAGCTTTACCAGCTGCTTTTTGTCCAGCTTTAGCACCGTTACCAGCTTTAGCACCGTTACCAGCTTTAGCTTCTGAAGCTGCTGCTTCTGCTGCAGATGCAGGTTTTTGACCGTTTTGACCAGCTTTTCCATTTTCACCAGCTTGACCGGCTTGACCTTGAGCTGCTTTATCATCAGCGATACGTTGTTCATTTGTACGGTTAGCTTCTACGCCAGTTTCATTGTAGTAGTTACCTTGAGATTTAGCTGCTGCAGTGTATTTATCTTGAAGTTGAGCAACATATTTGTTACGAACAGTGTTACGAGCTTCTGTACGAGCTTCTTCAACTTTTTCTGCATATTTGCCATACTCATGACCTGAACCGTATTGTTCAAGAGCAGCCTTAGCAGCTACAACTGCTGCATCTTTTTCAGCTTCAGCATTGATTTCAGCTTCGTGAGCAGCTACTTGAGTGTTTGCTTCATCAGCTGAATCGCGCCATGAGCTATATTTCTTTTGGATCAATTGGTTTGATGACTCAGAATTTTCACCTTGTGCAAATACTGGTGCTGCTACTGCGAACAATGAAAGAGCTACTACGCTAGAAAGTACAACTTTTTTCATTTGTTTTCTCCTTTTTTATATAAAAAACATTTTTATTTGGTAACTATCGTTACTATGTATAGTATATGAAATATTCTTTAAATTGTCAAGTCTTTTGCTAAAAAAAATCTTGATCAAGGCACTTTTAAGCCTTTTTTGCTACTTCAAAAAGGGGGGAAAGTGGACGTTTTTCATGGATCCGAACAATGGCTTCTGCCAAGAGATGAGCGATAGAAATCTGCTCAATCTTATCGATTAATCTGTCCTCTGAAAGGTAGATAGTATCTAAAACCACTAGTTTTTTAATAGCAGATTTCTGGATATTTTCCATAGCTGGCCCTGATAAGACTGGGTGAGTACAGCTCGCATAGACTTCCACAGCACCTGACTCTGCCAAAGCATCTGCCGCATGACAAATGGTCCCCGCCGTATCAATCATATCATCTATCAGAATACAAGTCTTACCTTCTACCTTACCAATGATATTCATAACTTCACTGGTATTCATCTTGTCAACGCTGCGACGTTTGTCGATAATCGCAATCGAAGTCTTGAGAAATTCAGCCAACTTACGAGCGCGGCTGACACCACCATGGTCTGGACTGACAACCACATAGTCGCTACCAACCATGCCCCGACGCTCAAAATAATCAGCAATCAAAGGCGCTCCCATCAAATGATCCACAGGAATGTCAAAGAAACCTTGGATCTGAGCAGCATGCAAATCAATGGTCAATAGGCGGTCAACCCCAGCAATCTCCATCAGATTAGCCACTAATTTAGATGTAATTGGCTCACGAGCACGAGCTTTTCGGTCCTGTCTAGCATAGCCATAATAAGGCATCACCACATTGATAGACTCCGCACTAGCCCGCTTCAAGGCATCCACCATGATCAAAATCTCCATCAGATTGTCATTGACAGGTGAGCTAGTCGACTGCAAGATAAAAACGTGCTTACCGCGGATCGATTCTTCGATGTTTACTTGAATTTCCCCGTCAGAAAATTGACGAACCGTTGATTTACCAAGCGGTATACCAATCTCTTTTGCAACACGTTTCGCTAATTCTTGATTAGAAGAAAGAGCAAAGAGCTTTAATTCAGAAAAAGACATGATTCCCTCCAGATTCTAAATCGTCTTTTATTGTAACCAATTGCATTTGTCCTATCTACCATTGTAACGCTTTTCCAGCAATTTTTCAATAAAAAATAAAAGGGAGAGTGGGACAGAAATCGGTAATTCGTTAGAATTCGATTTCGTCGTCCCACCTCCGCACAGTTGAGTAGGGCTGTAAAAGCTGATGAAATAAGCCTAGTAGAGCCCACTCAACCACTGCGTCTTGCTCGACAATCCAAAGACAATTAAGAGGCTAGGACTTTTGTCCCAGCCTCCTTCATATTTCATTAGTTTGGATAGATGTATGTTACGTATCCTTGTGCATTTGTTGGGTCAAACCATCCACGGTGATTACCGATTGATTGGTTACCAGCATAGTTTGCTTCTGATACTTGAATGTTGTTAGCAGATTGAACCGCTGTTACGACTGCAACGTGTCCGTAGCCACCGTCGTTCCAACATGCGATTGCTCCAACTTGTGGTTGTGAACCAGTACGGAAGCCTGCTGCTGCTGCACTAGCTGCCCATTGGCCACCGTTACCCCAGAAGTCGCCTGCCCATGGTGCCAAAGTCTTAGCACCCCAAGTACATTGACCTACAGGATAAGTTGATGCTGAAAGGCTATATGTTGGAGTTGCAGCAACTGCTGATGTAGCAACTGCTGCTTCTGCTACAGGAGTTCCACCTGTATTATTTACAGCTTGAACTTGTGCTGCGAAGCTTGTATTTCCTGAAGCAAGGATTGCTTGTTGTTGTGCTTGTTGCTGGTTCTTATATGCTGCTTCTGCCGCTGCTGCCTCAGCTGCTGCTTTTTCAGCTGCCGCTTTTTGCTCTAAGAGACTGTTTTTCTCATTTTCAGCAGTTGCTTTTTCAGCTGCAAGGTTCAGTTGAGCAACCTTAAGTTCAGCCTGCTTAGTTGTCAACGTTTGAGCATCGTCTGCAAGTTTTTGTTGGTTTGCAATGACTGTATTGATAGCTTCATTGTTAGCAACTTGTTTTTCAGAAATCTTTTCTTTATCTTCTTTTTGTTGTTCCAGCATTTTGTTGTTAGCCGAAACGATTTCGCTCATCGCTGCTACACGAGAGATAGCTTCAGTGATTGAAGCAGAGTTGATGATTGTGTTGATATAGCTTGTTGCCGTACCATTTGTTTGAGCACTACGCGCTTGATTTGCAAGAGACTCATTACGAGCAACAATATTCTTTGATAACTCTTCAATTTCAGCAGTGAGTTTCGCAGATTCAGCATTCAATTTTTCATTTTCTGCTTGAAGCACTTCTTGTTGATTTTGAATAGCTGAAACTTGTTTTTGAATTTCATCAACTTGTGCTTGTGCCGCTTTTTGTTGATTTGTTAAACTGTCAATTTTACTATTTTGAGCTGCAATTTTATCATCTGTACTATCAGCTTTCACATTTACTAGCGCAGCACCTTGAGAAAGGATCACCGCACTCAATAAAACTGATGTAAGTAGCTTTTTCTTCATAAAAATATTAACACTCCTTCTTACTAAGACATTATATAGTATATCAAAAAAATTCTGGCTATATATTACGCATTCGTTACATTTCTATTTCTAAATCATCATAAATAGACTTTTTCAAACAAAGGCTGTAACAATAGAAAAAGAAAGGCATTAAATACTAAAGTTGGCACCAAAGCATAGATAATAAAATCAGGGAATGTAAAGCTCGCTAAGTGCAATAACGACGCAGAAACAAAGATGATCATTTCAAAAAAGAAAACAATCGTAATGATGGCCAAAACACGTGTCCAACGATTTAGCAAAAATATAGAAAGAAAATGATAGATGACGACTGTCAGTAAGGGCAAGATAAAGGTAAAAAGGCCAATCACATGTAAATAATAAACATCGTAAAAAAGCCCTAAAGTAAAAAAGAGGAAAAAAATATATTCCTTAGAAAAGTTTAGAAACAAGAAAACCGTAAAGAACAATAAGATATGACTTGCTGGATGCCACTTCTCAGCAAATAGATCTACAAATCCTCTTGATAACTGACCATCAATAAAGAAGATCAGAAATAAAAACAAAGTTGTAAAAAAAGTTCCTCTTAGAATTTTCATACTAATTTCTCACCAACAAAACCGCTTGAATATCAGATAAATCCGCAGCGGGCTTCACCAAAACTTCTTTGTTTAATTGGTCCTTACCAGCTGATATTGATAAAACTTGACCAACCAAGACATTCTCAGCATTATAAGAGCCTAGACCACTTGTCGTCACAGTTGCCCCTTCTTCAATTCCATCCACCGTATTTAGCTGGCTGACGATAAAAGCTGACTTTTCAGTGTCAAAACCAACAATAATGCCATAGGCAAAGCCAGTCTTTGTCTGAATTTTAATGGCAATAGAACTATCATTCTTTTCATTTGTAAGCAGACTAACAATACTTGAAGATTCAGAGACACTGCTAACAGCTCCAATTAAACCACCATTAGAAATAGCCAGCATAGAGGTTGTCACATCGCTAGACTGTCCCTTATCAAGAGTTAATTCATTCTTCCAAGTAGATGGAGAGCGAGAAATCACTTCTGCAGCAATCTTGACAGCACTTTGATCATTATTACGTAACCCTAAGAGAGAACGCAGCTGCTCATTTTCTAATTTCAAGGCATCAGAATTATTTGCCTTCTCTTCAAGATTGTAAATTGTTCCTTTTAGAGTCTCATTTTCTTGATAGGTCTCTACTAACTGAACAACCTTTTTCTTTTCCTTAGCAAAATAGTTAAAAGGAATAGCAACTACCCGATCAACACTGGACAAAAAATCACCAGTCACAGAAACAATCCATGGTGAAAGAGGGGAAAGCATCAAGCTTATCATAACAATTCCCAATAGCAAAATAGAAATCAAAAATTTAGACATCTTTAATTTATTCATTCCAATCTCCAAAATCAGTAAATCCCTAAAAAATGCTTATATGAATCCAGAACAGACTATAACAATTCAACTAATCGAGTTCAAATAAACAATAAGAAACAATTCTACAAAATAAAAACATTATAAAACAAGAAAAGGAGATAGCAAATGCTAAACTCCCTTATTTACGGAGAATGGGGGATTCGAACCCCCGCGCCAGAGACGGAATCGAACCGCCGACACATGGAGCTTCAATCCATTGCTCTACCAACTGAGCTACCGAGCCAAATTGCGGGAGCAGGATTTGAACCTACGACCTTCGGGTTATGAGCCCGACGAGCTACCTAGCTGCTCCATCCCGCGATATTCTAATCTAAGGAGGATGTGGGATTCGAACCCACGCACGCTTTTACACGCCTGACGGTTTTCAAGACCGTTCCCTTCAGCCGGACTTGGGTAATCCTCCAAGATATTCATTATGGACCTTGTAGGACTTGAACCTACGACCACTCGGTTATGAGCCGAGAGCTCTAACCAGCTGAGCTAAAGGTCCAACAAGATCGTTATAGCGGCGAAGGGGATCGAACCCCCGACCTCCCGGGTATGAACCGGACGCTCTAGCCAGCTGAGCTACACCGCCAGATATCGGGAAGACAGGATTCGAACCTGCGACACCTTGGTCCCAAACCAAGTACTCTACCAAGCTGAGCTACTTCCCGATCATAAGTAAAAACGGAGTCATATGACCTCGTTTCCCTTCATGCACCCTAGAGGAGTCGAACCTCTAACCGCCTGATTCGTAGTCAGGTACTCTATCCAGTTGAGCTAAGGGTGCTCTATATCACGATAATCAATTATAACAAAAACACATAAAAAAGTCAAAACTTTCTTATGCACCCTAGAGGAGTCGAACCTCTAACCGCCTGATTCGTAGTCAGGTACTCTATCCAGTTGAGCTAAGGGTGCCCTGTCGCATATCCGCTATGCCGAGGACCGGAATCGAACCGGTACGATCGTTACCAATCGCAGGATTTTAAGTCCTGTGCGTCTGCCAGTTCCGCCACCCCGGCCTCAAAGCGAACGACGGGATTCGAACCCGCGACCCCCACCTTGGCAAGGTGGTGTTCTACCACTGAACTA
>NZ_RJPS01000008.1 GCF_003943505.1 Streptococcus cristatus | reverse complement strand
GCACTGATTGAGGCAGATACGCTGTTGCTCATGCTTGTGCTTGCTGATTGGCTTGCACTGATTGAAGCTGACACGCTGTTGCTCATGCTCGTGCTTGCTGATTGGCTTGCACTGATTGAGGCAGATACGCTGTTACTCATGCTTGTGCTTGCTGATTGGCTTGCACTGATTGAAGCTGACACGCTGTTGCTCATGCTTGTGCTTGCTGATTGGCTTGCACTGATTGAAGCTGACACGCTGTTGCTCATGCTTGTGCTTGCTGATTGGCTTGCACTGATTGAGGCAGATACGCTGTTACTCATGCTTGTGCTTGCTGAGCTTGATGCTGATTGGCTTGCACTGATTGAAGCTGACACGCTGTTGCTCATGCTTGTGCTTGCTGATTCAGATGCACTGATTGAGGCAGATACGCTGTTACTCATGCTTGTGCTTGCTGATTGGCTTGCACTGATTGAAGCTGACACGCTGTTGCTCATGCTTGTGCTTGCTGATTGGCTTGCACTGATTGAGGCAGATACGCTGTTGCTCATGCTTGTGCTTGCTGATTGGCTTGCACTGATTGAAGCTGACACGCTGTTGCTCATGCTTGTGCTTGCTGATACTGAAGCACTGATTGAGGCAGATACGCTGTTACTCAAGCTTGTGCTTGCTGATTGGCTTGCACTGATTGAGGCAGATATGCTGTTACCCAAGCTTGTGCTTGCTGATTCAGATGCACTGATTGATGCGGACACGCTATTGCTCATGCTTGTGCTTGCTGATTGGCTTGCACTGATTGAAGCTGACACGCTGTTGCTCATGCTTGTGCTTGTTGATACTGAAGCACTGATTGATGCGGACACGCTATTGCTCATGCTTATGCTTGCTGATACTGAAGCACTGATTGAAGCAGACACGCTGTTGCTCATGCTTGTGCTTGCTGATTGGCTTGCACTGATTGAGGCAGAAACGCTGTTGCTCATGCTTGTGCTTGCTGATTGGCTTGCACTGATTGAAGCAGACACGCTGTTGCTCATGCTTGTGCTTGCTGATTGGCTTGCACTGATTGAGGCAGAAACGCTGTTGCTCATGCTTGTGCTTGCTGATACTGAAGCACTGATTGAAGCAGATACGCTGTTGCTCATGCTTGTGCTTGCTGATTGGCTTGCACTGATTGAAGCAGAAACGCTGTTGCTCATGCTTGTGCTTGCTGATTGGCTTGCACTGATTGAGGCAGATACGCTGTTGCTCATGCTTGTGCTTACTGATTCAGATGCACTGATTGAGGCACTCAAGCTTGTGCTTGCTGATTGGCTTGCTGATACAGATGCTGAAGTACTTTGACTTGCAGATACTGACGCACTAGCTGATTGGCTTGCACTGATTGAGGCTGACACGCTGTTACTCAAGCTTGTGCTTGCTGATACTGAAGCACTGATTGATGCGGACACGCTATTGCTCATGCTTGTGCTTGCTGATTGGCTTGCACTGATTGAGGCAGAAATGCTGTCACTCAAGCTTGTGCTTGTTGATACTGAAGCACTGATTGAGGCGGACACGCTATTGCTCATGCTTATGCTTGCTGATACTGAAGCACTGATTGAAGCAGACACGCTGTTGCTCATGCTTGTGCTTGCTGATTCAGATGCACTGATTGAGGCAGAAACGCTGTTGCTCATGCTTGTGCTTGCTGATTGGCTTGCACTGATTGAAGCAGACACGCTGTTGCTCATGCTTGTGCTTGCTGATTGGCTTGCACTGATTGAGGCAGAAACGCTGTTGCTCATGCTTGTGCTTGCTGATACTGAAGCACTGATTGAAGCAGATACGCTGTTGCTCATGCTTGTGCTTGCTGATTGGCTTGCACTGATTGAGGCAGATACGCTGTTGCTCATGCTTGTGCTTGCTGATTCAGATGCACTGATTGAGGCACTCAAGCTTGTGCTTGCTGATTGGCTTGCGCTTACTGATGTTGAAGCACTTTGACTTGCACTTACAGATGCGCTGGCTGATTGGCTAGCTGATACAGACGCTGAGTCGCTTGCACTTACAGATGCTGAGGCTGATTGACTAGCTGATACAGATGCTGATTGGCTCGCACTGATGCTTGCTGATACTGATGCTGATGCGCTTTGGCTCGCACTAATTGACGCAGACTGGCTCGCGCTGGCTGAGATAGACGCTGAGTTCTGGTTGTTAGATGCTGAAGCTGAAGCACTTTGGCTTGCGCTTACTGATGTTGAAGCACTTTGACTTGCACTTACAGATGCGCTGGCTGATTGGCTAGCTGATACAGATGCTGATTGGCTCGCACTGATGCTTGCTGATACTGATGCTGATGCGCTTTGGCTCGCACTAATTGACGCAGACTGGCTCGCGCTTGCTGAGATAGACGCTGAGTTCTGGTTGTTAGATGCTGAAGCTGAAGCACTTTGGCTTGCGCTTACTGATGTTGAAGCACTTTGACTTGCACTTACAGATGCGCTTGCTGATTGGCTAGCTGATACAGACGCTGAGTCGCTTGCACTTACAGAAGCTGAAGCTGATTGACTAGCTGATACAGACGCTGAGTCGCTTGCACTTACAGATGCTGATGCTGATTGACTAGCTGATACAGATGCTGATTGGCTCGCACTGATGCTTGCTGATACTGATGCTGATGCACTTTGGCTCGCACTAATTGACGCAGACTGGCTCGCGCTTGCTGAGATAGAAGCTGAGTTCTGGTTGTTAGATGCTGAAGCTGAGGCACTTTGGCTTGCGCTTACTGATGTTGAAGCACTTTGACTTGCACTTACAGATGCGCTTGCTGATTGGCTAGCTGATACAGACGCTGAGTCGCTTGCACTTACAGATGCTGAAGCTGATTGACTAGCTGATACTGATGCTGATGCGCTTGCACTTACAGATGCTGAAGCTGATTGACTAGCTGATACAGACGCTGAGTCGCTTGCACTTACAGATGCTGATGCTGATTGACTAGCTGATACGGATGCTGATTGGCTAGCTGATACAGACGCTGAGTCGCTTGCACTTACAGATGCTGAGGCTGATTGACTAGCTGATACAGATGCTGATTGGCTAGCTGATACGGATGCTGATTGACTAGCACTTACTGATGCTGAAGTTGATTGACTTGCAGATACTGAGGCTGAAGCCGATTGACTTGAGCTTACTGATGTGCTTGCTGAACGACTCGCGCTAAGCGATGCACTGGCTGAGGCACTAGCCGAACGGCTTGAACTTACGCTTGCTGAAGCTGAGCGACTCGCGCTAAGTGATGCACTCGCTGAAGCACTGGCTGAACGGCTTGAACTTACTGAAGCTGAGCGACTCGCGCTAAGCGATGCGCTGGCTGATGCTGAAGTTGATTGACTTGCAGATACAGACGCTGATGCGCTTTGGCTAGCTGATACAGATGCTGATTGGCTCGCATTTGTTGAGCTTGATGCTGATTGGCTCGCACTGATGCTTGCTGATACAGAAGCTGAAGCACTTTGGCTTGCGCTTACTGATGCTGATTGGCTCGCACTTGCTGAGGCACTTTGGCTTGCATTTACTGAGCTTGATGCTGATTGGCTCGCACTGATGCTTGCTGAGATAGATGCTGAAGCACTTTGACTTGCAGATACAGAAGCTGAAACTGATTGGCTAAGGGATCCGCTTTCTTTAACATTTACTTGAATGTCCTTAAAGTTAAGCTGTCCCGCTTCGTCAGTGATCTTATATTTGAGTGTTACAGTTCCTGTTCCAGTAGGCGTTCCAGAAATTTGGATAGATGGGATATAGCCAGTTTTACCAGCCCCTGGTTCATTGCTTTTAGTAGTAACTGTTAATCCAAGAGCTTCTAGTTCTTTCTTACCATGAATCAGTTCAACCGCTTGATCTGCAAGGTAAGAACTTTGCCAAGAACCAACAGACTTATCTCCTTTGTTATTACCATCATGAACATATAAAGTTTCATTAACTCGTTTACCGACTTCAATCTCAGGAACTAGTGGTTCAGGGGAAGGAGTTAGTGAGTCTTTGCTCTTGTTGATAATTGACTCCTGCGCAACCTCAGTTACAACTTCTTCTGGACGGCCTAGATAGGTAAAGAATTCAGCATCCTTACCTCCCACTCCATCATTATGTCTGATAAGATAATTAGGATTTTCAGTTTTAACAGTCCCCGTAACAGTGACTTTAGGAACATAGGTAAAATCAGCACGTCTTTCCACTCCTTGAACAAATCTCAAGCCCATATTTCTGGTCCAACCACCATTACCAGCGTACAAAGTAATAGCATTTCTAGCATCTTGCTCATATCTATACTGTTTATCATTATGGAAATAGTAGGTTTCATTGACTGTATCTCCTACTTTATATTTTGCAAGAGGAGCCAGTGCTTCTTTTTTCCCTTCGGCATCATACGTTACAGCAGGTCCCTTAAACTGAGAAGTAGTGAAGTTCATGAATACGCTGGTTTGAGGAAAGCTACGTCCATCAAAGGTCACATCCAGATTGACACTACTTCTAAGTGGTTTTGGATTATCACTCTTAAAAGTTACATATGGAATATAACGTCCAGGAGCCACTTCCACACGACCTGTTTCCGAGGTAATATTATATTTCTCTTGTGCTTCTTGCCAGTTTCGAGTCTCTAGAGTTGTTCTTGGAGAAAGTCCTGCAGACTCACTATCCTTATATGAACCGTAAGGATATTCGTCCGCATCAAATTGAGACTTATGCATATAATATGTCACTGAGAAAGGAACACCTGCTCGTCCCAGAAAGACCCGTTGTCTATTTAAACGACCACTTGTTTCTGGAGAGTTGATGCTATATGGATCGGTATTTAGAAAGAAAGGTTCTTTTGATCCAGTATCGATCGGATTTGCTCTAAATCCAGAATACCCTGTCTTTGGTGCAGTCGCTACAGTATTGTCAACCTTTTGGTTTTTCTCAGCTTGCTTGGTTGTATCCTTGCCTTGGGCTTGGTTCTTATCTGCTACAACACCAGCTGCGATGTTGTTGCTTGTTGTTGCTGCTTGGCTTGTGCTAAGAGCTGCACTTGCCAAACTTTGGTTAGCACTACCTGATACAAGACTTGCCGCAGGGTTGACCTTAAGGTTGAGCGATGCAGAAGCTGAGGTAGACACAGAAGCCTGAGCTGATGGTTCGCTAACAACTGATGTACTCTCAACTACAGAGGCAGGTGCTTGAGCGCTTGCTGACTCTGATGGTGTAGAGCTTACTGATGCAGATGCTTTTGCACTTGCTGAGACTGATGTAGAAGCTGATGTTGAAGCACTTGCAGATACTGACTGACTCTCTAAGACTGACTGACTTGCTGAGGCAGATTGACTGACTGAAACTGACTGACTCGCACTCGCTTGATCCTCAACAGATTGACTGACTGATACAGAAGCTGTTGCAGATGCTTGTTCTGCTTGAGCTTTCTTTACTTCTGCTTGCGCTTGAGCGATGATTGAGTTGGCACTTGTTTCAGTTGTTTCAGCCGCTTTCGGTTCAGCTGCGATGACTGTTTTATCCTTTTCTGTATACTCAGATGTTTCATCCGCATAAACAGTTTGCTCTTGAGTCATCACAAATCCTGCAGCCCCCGCGGCCAAGATTCCCCCTATACCCGCTAGCGTGTTAAAACTAAGGTGTGCGTGATCAAGTTCTTCAGTGTCTGACAGGGTACTAGAGACAACTTCGCCCATCCCACCGATACGGAAGAGATCCAATTGAGAGTTCGAGGCTTTTACCCAGTTTTTACCCGACTTGTAAAGCTTATAACGCTTTTTCTCATCTACGATCTCGAAATCTTTGTTAAATTTTTTACTTCGAAACATTCGATTCCTTTCTTTTATCCAATTGCGACCCTTTGTTAATCTCATGACCATTAACAAAGCGTAGTTGCGCTACCCTCTCAAAACCAAAGCCAATAAAAGCCACAGTCAGTCTCAGTTTTTATCCCTTTAACTCAGAAAAAGCAGATTTCAACTGGTATACACCAGTTGCTTTTATCTAGTATATACCATCTATTATTCTACCAAGATGGCTCCTCCTTTTCAAGTATTTATACGCTAAATAACCAATGAAAACGCCTAATTTTTACCTAAAATTCGCTTTTAAGTTTCAAATTGTTGAAAGCGTTTTATTATCTTTTGAACCTCTACTCCCCCCTTTCACACTAGTTCAATTAGATAGAGGCAAAAAAACCTTGACGATTTGCTCGTCAAGGTTCATCTTTTCCAGAGACCTCCTCCATCCAGAAAAAATCCTAGAAAAAGTGTCCCAACTGCATGATGATTGTGACCAAGAGGGTGATAAGAAAGAGAATGCCACCTAACACTGCAATCATACTAAACTCTTGCTTCTCCCTTTTCAACGGTCTTCTACGATTATCTAGTTGCTCGTTGATATGTTCCTGCAGAATTCCCTTTTTCTTCTCTGGCATGATTATCCTCCCTTACTAAATCTGCATAAAGGAACTTGCCTTCATCGAAAGCAAGTTCTCATGTATCTGGTTAAAGAATGGCCTTATATTGCTCCAAACTAGCCTGATTAGCAGCCTGTTTCTGTCTAGCAAGTGCTGCTTCCATCTCTGATGAGTGGGCAAGGACACTTTGAATCTTATCCACCATGGTTGAGACATTTTCTGGCGCGTAAATGTGATCATCCGCAATAAATCGACGGCTATGACAAGTGTTTTTGAAGCTGAGAATCAACATGTTGTTCTCAAAAGCTGTGCGACATGCATTGAGGATTTCATCGCTGATATTGATATCTAGATACAAGTCACATCTCTCAAAAAGCTCTGCAACCTTTGCCGGACGAACATTTGGATAAAGCGAAACATTCGGATAACGATTGAGCGCCATCAAATGGCCAGACATTTCTGTGATGGCTCCGATATGGAAATGTACATTTGGTAGCTGAGTCAAGAGCTGCTCTATTTGCTCAAGCTGATCACTATTGGTCAAAATCAAGGCTTCTGGATTCATATTATTAAGACGTTGGTAATCATAAATATAGCCAAGATTGTGGAAATAGACTTTTTCTTCCGGTGTTGCCAAGCTTTGAATTTTCTCATATACCTGCCTGTCCTGAACAGCGATGCGGATATTGCGATGAGGCATTTTCATAGCTACTTTCATATTTCCAGGTAGGGCTTCTCCGATAGGCTCTTGCCAGAAAAGAACATCTTCTGCACGACCATTTTTAGGACGAAGAGCGTAGGCCACCAAGAAGGGGGTTGCTAGAGAATTATAAATAATACGATCTGTATCATATCCACGATATTGCAGATAAAAGACGACAAATTCTTGTTTGGATTTAAAGATGTGACGCTTTCCTTCAAGTGTCAAGATGATATCACCAGTCAGATGATTTTCCATAATCACCACGACATCATTCTGGTCAAAATAGCGAGTATGGGTCGGACGTTGTGTCTGATCGTAGGTTATTTGTGCGAAAAGGCGTCCTTTGCGATTGTAGATATCTGCTGCTCGAACCTGCCCCTCTGTATCCAGCCATTCGACAGCCCGAACACGTCTTTCATGCGTTGGTTGGCGATAGAAAATATTGGCACGCTTCTTGCCCATATCCAAGATTTCCCCATTTACATTGCTGGAGCGAATCTCCCATAGGTGCGGTTTGGGGACAAGATTAAAATAAATTGGACGGCCTTCTGGTGTATCCAAATCTCCCGTAAAATAACTGTAAGGAGACTCGACATCTGGTGAAAGATAGCCATCGTCTTGCACAACAACAACAGGACAATCAAGTCCTGTTGCTTTTAATGAACGTAATAAATCAAAACTTGCTTGATCATAGCGGTCAAACAAACAAATCATAGTGGTTATGCCTTTCTTTCTGAATCCTACTTAGTTGGTCTGAGCCGATCGAACTAGATCAGACCAGCGCTGGGCAATATGCTCATCAAGGTAAGGTTCAGCTACCTCATAGGATACACGGGACAAATCTTCTTGAGAGTGTTGAGTTAATAGCTGAACAATCTTTTCCGCATACTCTGTCGTCATGGCATCTAGATCATCTGGACGAGCCTTGGGAATCAGGTAGCCATTTTCTCCATCGCGGATAAAGGTCGGATTGCCATAACGAACATCAAAGCCAATGATAGGCAGGCCAGAACCTACTGCTTCCAACAGAGTCAGACCAAAACCTTCACTTGTCGATGCTGCTAGATAAGCAGAATAATTCTTGTAAATATCCGCCATATGATGATGCCCCATCAGTCGAATATAATCTTCTGCTTGCAGATCCGCAATCAGCTTCCGCAACATAGCTTCCTCACCACCGGTGCCATAGATATCAAAGGTGATTTCCGGTAATTGCTCATGCGCCTTCACTACAGAGTGAATTAGCCAATCGATATGCTTTTCACTGGCCAAACGAGAAGCTGTCATCAAACCAAAAGGTTTCCGCTGACCTTCTGGTCGGCGCAGCTGATCCAAGCTACCCACAGGAATAGTTAAAATATTCTTCGGCTTGATGTCGGTATATTGAGCAAACTGCTCTTTCAGAAGCTCCGTTTGAGCATCCGTCGAGTTGATGATATAGTCCACTTCTTCAGCATGTTCAAACTGATACTCATAATAGTTATTCCACAAAATATAGTCTTTCTCAGCAGGATTTTCACTAAAGTGGTCTGCATGAACGATAACAGCTAGTTTGGCAGCCCCCTTATTGGCGAAGATTGGCTGGCCAATATCTGTCTCTCGGTCTAGAATCAGTAAATCCTTATCTGTCAACTTCAAACTTCTCATGAAATGAGCAACAAACTCCTGCTTGGAGTAGAAGACCTGATCTGGAAAACGATAAACTTGCGTTTCTTGCTTACCGTCTACCTCATCGATAATCTCTTCGTAAGCCACACTACCGTCTTCATTGAGCCAAGTCCGTTGATAGAGACGAGCCCGACCATCTACAGGACTATAATACTCAATAAAGTTTTTAGTATAAGTATAATATTCTTTCTGAATGAGACAGCCACGCGAAACAATCTCTGCCCGCTCAATCAGTTCATTATCCATATCGCATGAGTAGCACGTTACGAAATCATTATCTCCAAACAGGATCCGAAAGGTTTTATTCTCAGGATTACGAACGATTTCTATAGGTTCTCTATCAAAACTAGCTAAAACATGTGCCAGAGTGTAGGTCGTTGGAGCAATCTTAACATCTGTAAAATACTGATAGAGCCAAATGACCTCAGAGTCTTCAAAGCCGATATTCTTCGTCAAATGTTCAATATTATCGGCTGAAATAAAATCCATAAAGATGAATTTTGCCTCTAAGCCCACACTGCGAAGCAATTTTGCACGATAAATTTGTGCGTACTCAACCCCGCTGCTTGCCCAACCAATTCCTAGGTTGATGTTATAAATTGTCATAAACCATGTTCCTCTTACAAAAGATTATCTTTTTTAATTCTTGAAAGGCGTTTGATGATTTTTCCTTTCTTCTTTTTCCCTTTTTCTTTATCTTCGTCTTTAGACTTTTTGACAGGAGAAGTGAAGTAAGTAACGGGAACAGAGCTATCTGTACCTGTCTTAGCAAATGTTTGCTCAATATTCACAACTTCTTTTTGTGGAGCAGAGATTTCTACTGGGACTTCTTCCTCACCAAAAATATCTGATTCGTTTACTTCTTCTTCGTGCGCTTCAAGAGAAGCTTCATCGAATAGACTTTCAGCTTCAACTTGCTCATTTGGAGCCTCGTCTTCTTCCAAAGGTGTATCAAACAAACGCGTAGCTTCATCTTCCTCTAAAGGAGTATCAAATATGCTTGCAAATTCGTCGTCTTCCGAAGCTTCCTCGATTAGACTTGCGATGTCAATTTGACCCTCTAAAGTTTCTTCGTCTAGAATCTGACCAATTTGACTAAGAAGCTCCTTGATTTTTTCCTTTTGCGCCTTATAGAGTTGTTCCGTTTCAAGACGTTTTTTCGTCAATTCATCGATCTCTTCAAGGATAGACGATCTTACTTGTAAGAAGTCTTTCTGAGCTTTCTCTAGAACCTCTTGAGCCTCTTTTTCTGCCTTTTCATGTGCTTCAATAATCAGCGATTTAGCATAAACAACGGCTTCACCGATTTCTCTTTCTTGGTTCTTTAAAGCATCAATTTTTTTACGTAAAGATTCAATTTTCTCATTCTTTTTACGAATTTCACTATCAAATCCTTCTTCTAACGATTCAATGTATTCTTCAACTTCCTTGGCACGATAGTTACCAAATAGGGTCTTTTTAAGTCTCATTCTGCTCCCTCTATTCTTCATTTATTCTAATTATATACTATCTTATCAATTGTAGCATAAAATGACGCTTATTACCATTGTTTTATAAGTCTCCGAGCAAAAAAATCAGGATACTACAAGAGCAAATAAAATTCTATCCACCTGCTAGTTCCATGGTTCTCTTAGTTTTGTAACCTTATTCTTTTATAAACAAAAATACCTGAATAGATGACCTATAATCCATTCAGGTATTTCATAAAAGGTAACTAAATGTAAAAGCGTCTATTTTAGAAATTGAGATCTACCCAGCTAAGAGGTGTATAACCAAGAAGCTCAACGCCATCATATTCTACTGTTTTAACGATCTCTTGAATATTCGTTTTTAACTCTTCTATTGATCGGCTGTCTGACTCATCCAATACTAGATCATCTTCCACAATAAACAGTGGCTTTTGATAGCGGTCATAAAGATTATTCATAGCTAGGCGAAGACCTACAGGATCAATTGGATTCTTATTGGTATTATTATAGCCATATTTATTGATAAAGACTTCTTGAGAATTACTAGATGCATGGTAACTAAAGCTAACAAAATCAACCTTTCCGACTCGTAAGTCAAAGAAGTCATCATTTTCAATATCCAAAGCAATCTGCTCACGTTCTAAACGACGCAAGAAATGGTTTGGATAAGAACCACGAACTTGTACATCTGTAAAGACATAGTTTTCACGGTTCTTAACTTCTGCTTCCATCGCATCAATCGCACTATCTAGATTTTGACTATAGTTACGACTAACTACCAACATGCCACCAAATTGAAATTCTGGATTGATTGACTTTCCAAGCTTAACAGCACGTGCCGAAGCGACCAATTGATAGTGAGCCGCCTGCCAGATTCGTTGGTTCCGATTTTCTCCCTCTTCAAAAGACAGACCGCCACCAAGATATGGTAAATGATGTAAAATATTAAATTCATTAAAGGTAATCCAATATCTTACCTTGTCTTTAAAATGTCTGAAAACAGCTTCTGTATAATGCTCATAAAGTTCAATCATCTTGCGGCTCTTCCACGCGCCGTATTTTTCATACAGGTGGAGAGGAAGATCGAAATGACTTAAAGTTACAATCGGTTCAATGTCCTTTTGCAACACTTGATCAATGATAGCTTCATAATATTTCAAACCTTCTTCACTTGGCTGCGCTTCTTCTCCAGTTGGGAAAATTCGTGCCCAAGAGATAGAAATTCTGTAAACATTGAAGCCCATCGATTGAATCATATTCAAATCACTAACATAATCCGGTTGACTCGCTAAAGTAAATTGTCCCAGAAGATCATAGGCACCTATTGGTACTTTTTTGTAGTTGATTTCCCCTGTCAGTACTCCTATACGTGGTTCACTAATTGGTAATACATCCGTCGTTCCCAAACCTTTATTGCTGTTGGGCATCGTATTTCTAATCATAATGACTCCTTTTGATTTTGTGAATATATGTGGATACTATTGCATCCTCTAGTATCTTTAAAATTATCGCTGATCTTTCTTATTTTGAGCGATAGAAGCCAATCCAGATAATGTACTAGCGACACTTTTTAAGTCAGGAGAAATTGGCTGTAAACCTGGTCTTACCATCTGATATGCCTCTTGTTCTGTCACGCTCAAGCTTGGAGTTGTAGAGACTTGAACAGACAAGCTTTCTTGAGATAGTGCAACTGCCTCTGAAAGTTCCTGAGATGCAAGGTTCATACTATCAAGCGATTCTTGTTGATAAGCAAGAAGCATTGATTCTGTTCGAGACAAGCTAAGTGACAGAGATTCTGAAACTTGTAAACTATGTGATACTGACTTAGACTCTGAAACACTCTGTCTGTAAGAAAGCAACTCTGAGACTGAAACACTATAAAACTCAGATAAGGAAACTCTCACAATACTTTGACTGATTTGCTCTGATTCACTCAGGGAAATCGACTCACTCAAACTAAAGGAAGTTGAGATGCTGACACTATGACTAAGAGATTCGGAAAGACTGATAGAGGTTGAAGTGCTCTGACTAGCCGACTCTGAAACTGAAATTAACTTGCTCTCATATGCAGATTGGGCAACAGAAGCACTAACTGAGAGTGACGAACTGAGCCAATTATACTCTGAAATTGATTGACTCAAACTTAAAGAAGTTGAAAGGCTTGCACTCTCACTGAATGATTCAGAGATACTGAGGCTCTGGCTAAGGCTTTCGGACTCACTCAAACTCAAGGAGCTTGAAACACTCAGGCTTTGACTCAAGGATTCTGAAATACTGAGGCTCTGGCTAAGGCTTTCGGACTCACTCAAACTCAAGGAGCTTGAAACACTCAGGCTTTGACTCAAGGATTCTGAAACACTGAGGCTCTGACGAAGGCTTTCAGACTCACTCAAGGAAACTGATTCACTTAAACTAAAGGCAGTTGAAAGGCTTGCACTCTGGCTGAGAGATTCTGAAACACTCAGAGAGATTGAAGCACTCTGACTAATAGAGTCGGAAATCGATGTTAACTTGCTTTCCAATTCAGATTGGGCAACAGAAGCACTAACTGAGAGTGACGAACTGAGCCAAGTATACTCGGAAAGTGATTCGCTCAAACTAAAGGAAGTCGAAATGCTTGCACTATGACTCAAGGATTCAGACACACTAAGACTCTGGCTCTCTTGTTCAGATTGACTGACTGAAATTGACTCACTGAGGCTTAAAGAGAGTGAAGTGCTGACACTCTGGCTCAAGGATTCTGAAAGGCTGAGACTCTGACTAAGGCTTTCAGATTCACTCAAGAAAGTTGACTCACTCAAACTGAAGGAGCTTGACGCACTGAGACTTTCGGATTCACTCAAGGAAACTGACTCACTCAAGCTGTAAGAAGTGAAGACGCTCACACTCTGACTGAGAAATTCTGATACACTAATAGACTCGGAAATTGATGTCAATTGGCTTTCCAATTCGGATTGAGCAACAGAGGCACTAACCGACAATGAAGAACTTAACCAAGTATACTCGGCAATGGACTCACTCAGGGAAATTGACTCGCTCAAAGAGATTGACTCACTGAGACTGAGAGAAGTTACTGTCCATTCACTCAAAGATTCTGAAAGAGAAAGGGACTGGCTATAGCTAAGTGATTCTGATAGCTGCTGACTCTCCTTGGCTGATTCAGATTCAAAAAGAAGTTGAGAAAATGCTTCACTCAAAGAGAGAGACTGACTGATGCTCAAAGATTCAGATGCCGAAAGGCTAAGTGAAGTAAACTCAGACTGAGCCAACCATTCAGAAGTAGAGAGGCTCAGGCTAGTGCTAAGAGAAATCAAGAAAGTATCCGGCTTATTCTCGTTTACTGAAGATGAATCAGCTTCCTCCTCATAAACTGGATCTGAAAGACTCAGAGAAGCCTCTTCTAAGGCACTGAGAGACTCAGATTCTGAAAAACTCAGACTAGCACTAATGGATTCTGACAGAGAAACTGACTGACTATCCGCTACCGAAGTTGAAACGAATTCGCTAAGAAGGATAGAAGCCGACTCGGAAAGGCTCTCGCTGGCACTGATAGAAGCGGATAACCACTCACTCTCATAGAGTGAATCTGAATCTGATATGCTGAGAGATTCAGATTCAAAGATACTCCAGTATTCAGACTCGGAAAGACTTTCACTTGTACTGATAGAAGCGGATAGCCATTCACTCTCATAAAGTGAATCTGATTCTGATATGCTGAGAGATTCAGATTCAAAGATACTCCAGTATTCAGACTCAGAAAGACTCTCACTGGCACTAATAGAAGCGGATAACCACTCACTCTCATAAAGCGAATCCGACTCTGATATGCTGAAGGACTCAGTTTCGAAAATACTCCAGTATTCAGACTCGGAAAGACTCTCGCTTGCACTGATAGAAGCAGATAGCCATTCACTCTCATAGAGTGAATCCGACTCTGATATGCTGAGGGATTCAGATTCGAAAATACTCCAGTATTCAGACTCGGAAAGGCTCTCGCTTGCACTGATAGAAGCGGATAAAGATTCATCCTCAAGAGCCTGCTCAGATTCTGAATCTGACTGATCGATAATGTGAGAAGAGTCTAAAGAATAAGTCTCTAATGAATCATTCTCCCACAGCGAATCTTGAAGAGAACTCTCGCTTGTTGAAACAGAGTCACTCTCGAAATGTTCAGCAGACAAACTCATTGAGGTCGAAACGCTCATTGATAAACTTTGGCTGACATTTTTTATCAGATCATCTACTACCAAGCTATTGTTGGCTTGAAAATCCTCAAAGTCTTCCATAATAGAAATCGGTTCTGTCTGTGGTTTTAATTCTTCATTAATACCTAACACAACCTGATTCTGCTCTTGGGGTTTTCGGCTAATCGGTTTTAAGATGGCTGCATCCGGATCATAAAAATTATCATCCTCCGTCACCAATCGTTTAAACTTCGATATAACGCGCTTAAACCCCTTTGCTTTTGCTTTATTATTCTTACCCATAAATATACATTTTCTCCCGAATGCAGTTATATCCTTATTATAAAGTGTATAGCACAATCTGTCAAAACTTTAGCCAAAGAAAACCTCTAATTTCCCTGTAGGCTGAACATTGACATAACTAAGCGCCATATTTTTTATAATTTTAAGATTCATGTCTGCATTCATTCTCTTATATGACTCAAAAGCCTCTTTATGAAACTCATATACCGGATTCTTTTGCGCATAACCTTGACTAACCACTAAAGTTTGAAATTGTTGGAGATAGTCAACTTGCTCCACCCAGCAATCATCTACTGCTCTTAACACTGCGATGCGTTGAAGCTGCCCAAATAGTTCCGAATCCTCAATTCTATCGCGTTTTCGCTGATATTCTTCAATGAAAAGCTTAGATAGGAACTTCTTAACTTGACGAATGTTTGTCACATCTAAATCTCTTGGAATGCCTTGACAATAGTAGCTAATGTTATCCAAAACAAATCGATACAAATCGGCCTGCTCTCTAAATGGATGCTTCTTCATATAGGCGTCCATAGCATCTGATAAAACAGATAAAAAATATTCTAGTTTAAAGTCAGGATGAGCAATAATGTCATTGCGCTTGTTATAAATGATCTGCCGTTGAATTCGGATACTTTCGTCATACTGCTCCGTTGATCGTCTTGAAGCAGCTGCCGCATTATCGCTGTTTCTCTGAGCTTCTGTCACCTCATATTTAATACGAACCGATTTTAGATGAACCTTCTGTTTTTCCTCTGGCTTGGCGACTTCTTTCTGATAAAAATCATTGATCCACTTACTGCCAGTCTTTGTGATAATATCATCTTCAAGTGAAACAAAGAATTTACTTAGTCCAGGCGCGCCTTGACGGCCTGCACGACCACGAAGCTGCAAATCCACTCGTTCGCTGGACATTCTCTCTGTTCCAATAACCGCCAGTCCGCCTAATTTAGCAACACCTTCTTCTAAGATAATATCCGTTCCCCGACCAGCCATAGAGGTTGCGACGGTTACCGCAGAACGCCGGCCAGCCTGGGCAATCATCTCTGCTTCTTTTGCTGCATTGTAAGCATTTAGCACGTTATGAGCAATTCCTTCCTGCAGCAGAAGCATGGAGTAAATTTCTGACATTCTTACCGATCCTGTCGCAATCAGAACTGGCTGTCCCTTTTTGTGTAGTTTTTTAATATAATCCAAAGAAGCATAAAGCTTTTGAGGGATCGTTAGATAGATCTCATCTGGATAATCAATTCGTTGATTGGGTTTTCTAGTTGGTACAACGACCACTCCCAAGTCATACACTTCACGAAATTCATCTTCACAGACCTTGCCTGTACCCGTCATCCCCGCCAATTTAGGAAACATCTTGAACAGATTTTGATAGGTAATAGAGGCCATGGAACGTGTTTCTAAGGAAATCTTTACGCGTTCTCTCGCTTCCAAGGCTTGGTGCAAACCAGATTGAAGTTTATTCCCTTCCAAAACTCGCCCTGTTGCCTCATCCATCAACTTGACTTCGCCATTTTCTACAGTATACTGACGATCTTTTTCAAATAAATGATTGGCCCTTAAGGCCAAATTGATTTGACGGATCAGTTGGTAGTTATTTGGATCGTAGGCATTTTGCACACGGAAGTAAATTTCTGCTTCTTTGACACCTTTTCTCGTCAACCAGACTGAAGTCCGAGTCGAATCCAGCTTGAAGTCTTCCCCTTCTTTCAAGGTCTTAACAAACTCATCACAGGTAATAAATAGATTGGACTGAACCCGCGGAGAGCCTGATATAATCAGAGGCATCTGTGCACTATCCAAGAGAGCTGCATCAACCTCGTCAACCAAACAGAAATAGAACTTAGGCAAAAATTTCTTTGCTTGAGAGGTCGCTAAATTTTCTTCAAGGTAATCAAATCCCAGCGCACTATGTGTTGTATACACGATATCACTTTGATAAATCCGCTGCTTTTGCGCAACCTTCAATTTTTTAGCTGGATTTTCTGAAACACCAATCCCAACTGTCATCCCTAAGTAATGAAAAACAGGAGCCATTTGTTTAGCATCGCGTATCGCCAAATACTCATTGGCCGTAACTAAGATGGTGCTGTTTCCAGTCAAAGCATTTAAGTACAGGGGCAGAATTGCTGTTAGTGTTTTGCCCTCTCCTGTCCTCATCTCGGCAATCTGATTGTCTTGCATGACTAAGGCACCTAAGATTTGCACATCGTAAGGATAGAGCCCCAAGACACGCTTAGCCGCTTCACGAATGGTGGCATAGGCTTCTGGTAAAATTTCCTGCAGCCTTTCTCCCTTAGAAAGACGGCCTTTAAACCATTGAGTTTTAGCCTGCAATTCTTCATCTGACATGGCTGCATAATTATTAGAAAGCTGATTAATCTTTTCTAAGATTTTTTTATATCGCCTTAGTTTAAAGGAATTAGCTAAATGTAATTTTTTAGGCTTCATTCTTTCTCATCCACTCTTCCGTTTTCTCCAAGTCTATTTTTTGAAGCAAAAAGGACTGATCCAACAAATAATCAATTTTGGTTAGTACCCGTGGCCTATTTTTCAGATGGGCATATTCTTTTACTCTAGCTGAATTGAAGCGTTCCAGCAGCAAATCTCTAAATAGAGGATAATTCGCCCTATTTCGATAGCGATCCAGAACATGCTGATAATCCAATTCTGGCATGAAATCATCAGTCACTAAAGCATAGGCATTTTCAAATTGCTGGGAGTAAAGCAAGGCTGCGATATTTGAAATCGGCCCATAGCCAGCAAAAGCGACCTTTTCAAAAGAATATTCTCGAGACAGCTTTTCAATTGTTCCAAGTAAGATTTCGAAGAACTCTTTTTCCATATACAAAAGAGCGTCTTTATAGGAAGAATTGACTACCAACAAATTTGGAAAATGCTCCCGAACAATTTCTGGAATGTAACCCGTCCGATTAAAATCAGGCTCCGTAAAGCAAACGTAAATCGTCTCTTGATTGACGTCCTTATGCAACAATTTCGAAATCCAATAGCGATCGACAGTATAATCTGCCACACCTTCTTCAGCAATATAGATGCTTTCAAACAAGAAACGATGGCAACCTGAACTCACTAATTGAATTTTATAATGATGGGTATTGTTAGGAACACGAACGCTCATTGTCTCACCCTGCTTAATGATTTGATTAAAAATCTCCTCATCACGTGCATTCATAAATTCAATCTTCAAGTAGGTCGAATTTTCAGGAAGAGTCTCCAGATGGCTGCCAAAGATATATTTTTCTCCTCGCTTCAATTCAGGAAGCTGACTTGTATTTCGTAAAGCCTGATAGTTTGCCTGCGAATGCCATTCATGAATGACTGTACCAGACGGCATGAACTGATTCTCATATAAGACATGCCCATCTGCTAGCAGCTTCACAGACGATCCATATAGATACTGTGATACACTTTGCATATCCCAATAAGCAAAATAGATTTCTTCCTTGTATATCACGAATCAAACTTCCTTTCAAAACTATTCACTAATAAAGTTTTATATTGATTAAAGAACCATTCGACAATTCCTTGCGTATCATCATTGTGTCGTCCAGTTAATCCTTTACTAATGACATTAACGCGATAAGCTCGCTTTCCTAGCTCTTCTAGCATATCAGGGTAGGCCGTACCATCGTAGTCATCATGATACATATAAGACACAATAAATTTCGTCCTTGAAAAATTAGCTTCTTTGAACGATGTCCAGAAGTGCTCATTAAGTTGAGCTGTTCCTTCCTCTGATAATTCTCCTGTTGTACGAAGCACCAAATCTAAAGAAGTAGGAAAACCTCCAGGACGAATCGTGGATTCATTCTCTGCAATATCGCCTAAATTTACTAAGGGCTTACCGACAATCACTGCATGAGGCTCTAACTTGGAAGCATAATACAGGGCTCCAAAAGTCCCCATTGATAGTCCGGATAGGGTCAACTGGTCTCTTGTAAAGCCCAATTCATCTAAACAGTGATGAATGACCTGAACAAGCTTTTGCTCTAGCTCTTCTGAACCGAGATAGAAAGCACCACCCTCAGAACGTGGATCTCCAATCAACAAGAAAGGCGCTCCCAAATTGTTCATCATCCAGTATCCCTCAAATCCTTCAGCTGGACGATAACCAGAAAAATAAATATTGAGAGGTGGCTTCAAATCACCAGGATGGAAGTAGTAAATCAATTCCTCCCGATTTTTATCCACAACACGATTTCCACCAATCAACAAGTCCCCATAACCCAAATGAGACTGGCGATGGTGGAATGGTCCAATTTTCACAATTCCTTGCCCCTTTACTTGAACACTGACGCTTAGGTAATAAGAATCGCTGGTATCCAAAACGAGAGGCTTATCAAAAGATTCTTCATCATAAATCCATTCTTGCATGGGAGAATTGTCAACTGGATAACCCTTGATGACATAACGAATTGCGCAATCTTCAGAATTTCTGAACTCTGGCCATAAATCCAAAGGGGCGTCTGCGCTCAGAAAGATATTGTACTGATAGGTTGCTACAGTTTGGTAATCCTCACCATATTGGCCACACAGACGGAGATAGTTAGTTCCTTCATAGTTAATCTGACCTGAGAAGGAGGGATTGACAGCTAGATGATTAACACTGAGCTTGGTACCACTTTGCTTGGAAGAAAAGCCCCGTGAAAATAGATACAGCATCTGAGCTGGATCTTCAAAAGTAGACTGAACGGCCCTTTTGCGTAAAAGGAATCTTTCCAAAGTTTTTGTAGTGATCTGACAGCGCTCATGATAAAACAAGCGATAAACCTGAATTAAGCTATCCAATACTGTAATGTACTCAAAATGCTCAACAGTATCGACCAATACAACATCATAGGGCTTAGCAGCCTTCGGTTTCTTCCCATCCTTTTTTAAAATACCAATATCTTCGGGCAAGAGAGACATGATATCTTCTGGCTTAACAAATGTCCATGCGATATTACTAGGAATCTCATATTGGTGCTGCCAATTCTCATTGGCAATCTGTAGGACACTAATTCTGTTCATTTAGCTTTAATTCCTTTATCGTATTTTTCCACATTTCGACAATTTCTCCCCTTGTATACAGCTCAATCCTCTTAACCGAATGTACCAAAGACTGATTCCAGTGTTCCAAATCTGTGAGGTAATACAAGAGTGCCTCTCTCAGGTTAGAAATATCATTCATGATCCAACCATTTTCGCCATGCTTCACATAGGAAGAACTATACAAATTCACTTGAGGAATCCCTCCACTGATACCCGCAATTTGAGTTCGTATATCTGCCGGGCTTCCCAAATCCAAGATGACCCGAACATACTTCAGAGCCTTCGCCAAATCGGTATCACTATGAATCACCACAGTATCAATTCGCTCTCTGGGGCTATCATCATCTTCTAAGCGTGGATCATCACTCTTAGCGGCCTTATCTTTGTCAACAAGGAGCAATTTTTCTGCATGCTTTGTTGATGATAAAGATTCCTCAAGAAACTGTCGAATAGAAGCTTCTCGACCAAAATCCTGACTCTGCGTCCCAACCAATAAGTCAATCCACTCATGTTGCAACATCATATCAAACAAGGAAGTAAAGACATATTGAAGATGATGTTCTGGTAAAGTATCGAAATTGACATAGATAATCAACTCTTTTTTCCGCTGACTATGCCCAAGATTCAACTGTGTGTCATAGGGTGGAATCTCATAATAAGCAGGAAGTTGCTCTTCTTCTACTTCCCCCACTTGTTCTGCAATCTTCACAATTTTATCCAAGCTATCTACCACAAAAAATGGGGTATCTTTTAAATCAGACAAGAGCTGTTCTGTATTCGTAATCGGATAACGATTGCCAAAGAAAGACAAGACAACAAGATGATCCCTCTTGACCTGTCGGAAAAAATGATTATGCTGCACATCTGCTGAAACAATAATCGAATCATCCTTGGTTAAAACAGAAGCCAAATGCTGCTCTAGCTTTTCTTTAACAAGCTCCTCAATATCCTGATAGACATCCTTAGCAAATGTGCCCTGTGCCTCAGGATTGATAATGACCTGCTGGTTATCAGCTGTCAAAAATTCTCTGAATTGCCATATTCCTTGTGCATTCAGATAGTCCTGATAATAAGGCTGATTATGCTCAAAATAGATAATACTGGAGACAAAGCCACGGTCATCAAAAACAAGCTGATAATCTATCTGATTATTTTCAAAATAGGTAATATCAAAAATATTACCTATTTGTGAAAAATTAATCTGAGCATGAGGTAGGTGATCAACGTGAACATCTACAATAAAAGGAGTATAAAAGATTTCTGCTCCTTGCGGCCATTTCAAATCATCCAAGCGAATTTTTCGTGCAGGCACGTCTGTCAGACCTTGTATGCTATCAAATAGATTCCACATTTCATCTGATGAAAGTCTTTGTTGATAAAAGAAAGTCCGAATATGAGGTGAATAATTCAAAATCAGGACAGAATTGGCTTCTCCTGATTGTTGAAACATCCGCAATAAATTTACGGCATCGTCAAACATCATATTTTTCGGCTGCAGATAGAAAGGTAGGGCAGTAGAATACCATTTTCGATCTTGTTTATACCAAGAAGGTACAAAGTAAAACATATCCCTCTATTCTCCTTTTACTTCTAGTTCTTTATGATAATAAGTCCCGATTCTTAAGATTCGTATTTCTTCACGCAAGGGCAAGAGCATGCTGATCAAAATGACTAGTGTGCTTGGCAAGGTCAAAAAGAAACTTGGCAAAGGCAAGAAGAAATTAATAAAATAGGGCAGGCCGACATACAAGATGAGATAGATAGCTCCTATATTTGATTGCAAAGAAATATAGTGTTTTAACACTTTTAAGGTTTCTTTCCCAGGCTGAATATAGTCAAAATATTCTCCCTGACGCTGTAAGCGTTTCGCTGTCTCTTCCGGTTCCAAATTGATATAGGCAAACAAAATACCTAACAAGTAAATCGCAACTAAATAAACAAAGAGACCCAAGGGCTTTGTAAAGTCAAACAAATTCCCAAATTTTAGTGAAAATCCTTTCCCCGTCCAGTCTAGTAATAATTGGAACAACATCAAGACACTTGTTGCATACATAATGGGCATTCCACCAGAAGGAATGAACTTAATTGGCAAATAAGATTTATCATAGTAGCGACTGCTCAACATGATCCGATTAAGAGGCAGACGTATCTCCGCTTTCTCACATACAACAGCAACAAAAGTCAAAAGAAGATAAGCTATCGCCGCAGCAACTAACATCATGCCACCTCGGAGAGAAGACAGAGATTGACCAATCAAGATTATTAATTGATTGGCAAACTGAAGCAAAATCCCTGAGATAATGATGATGGTTGACCCTCCCACTCCTTTACGAGTATTAAGACTTGACAGCCAAATAATGATAAAACTGCCTGTCACAACTGTGAGTAAAACTGCTAGATTATAGAGCCAATCATCCACGAGAAGTAGAAAGCGACCATTTCCTCTATAAGCGGTGTACATAATGGCTAGTCCCTGCACAATCGCAAAGAACAAGGTTAGGATTTTTTGAAAGAAATCCGTTTTTTTAAGAGACCAAGCTTGTATATTCCAGCTTTTCTTTAGGTTCATGACTTGCCATACAATCATCGTCGTAATCCAAGGTCCTAAGCCCAAAGAAAATACTGAAATCTGAGAAACATCAATTCCTGCCAGCAAATACAAAGCGGCCAAGGGATTGTCTTCCTTTATCCGAAAAGCTTCCATACTGCCATTGTAGCCCGGAAGCAAGATATGTCTTCCTAATATATAAATAGCAATGATGAACAGTGTAAAGAGGATTCTCTTTCTAAAAATATTCTGATGCTTCTTTTTCTTAAGACCAAAGTGCTCCATTTATTATCCTTTATTTGTATTTTGGACTTGCCCAGAGTCCTCTTTTCATACATAAACTTGTCTTTTAAGCCAAAGACTTAAGAAAGCAAGCCCATTCCATAGAATTATAGATAAGGAATCAACTTGCTTTCTCTATTTTGATTACAAAATGTGGGGCAGTTCGTCATTTAATTAAAATCTGATCGAATTTTTTCCACCATTTCCTGATAATTCTCATGTGAGAATACTCGCTCTGAAACCCCTTCTGTTTGTACATTATCAAAGGCATAAACAGGCTTACCAGACTCTTGAAACTCTCTAATTACAGTATCGAATTTCTGATCGTGATTGATATCAAGATAAATGTCGCTGCTCGCAAGTAAATCTCTCAAAGGATATGGCAAAATTGCAGGGTGCAAACGAACATTTTCATAAGCCATCAGTTTGAGTAACTTATCAGACATCTGTGTATAGGCAGCAATATTAAATAGACAGTTTGGTAATGCATTCACCAAATCTTCAATTCCCTCTAACCTATCTGAGTTTGTCAAGGTTACACAGTGGAGAGCAAAACCTTCATCCCTCTGTTTAATAGCTTTCTCGACATCAAATTCATCTGTCTCAATAATTGTAGACCAATCAAGAGAATTGTAAAACCACCATACTTCACGCAGACGCATGTTGGAAACAGTGTTCCATGGTTTTTGACCAGAAATATAATGCAAAACAGCAGGTAGTGGAGAAAGTGGAATTTCGAAAATCCAGTCATGCTTATCTAGCGCAGCTCCCATGTCAAAACCGATTTGAAAATTGTAAGTATCTTCCAAATCAAGTTTTTTGCCCTCAAACATCAAATTCAAGATAGACTGATCACCTTCAGTAAAATTGGCTAATTCTCTATCTGTCAACTCAACCAATTGCTGAGCCATGTTTTCTTCACGCCAACGCTTATTATTGATGAGCATCATTCCAGAATTAAAGCCAAAGCCTACTCCATATGTCGCGCGAGTCGTTGCTACATAATAATCCTCCAGATCTATCTCAAAAAGATGGTCCAGATTTCGTGTCACAACAATATCACAATCTAAATATAAGACTTTATCTGCTGCAACGTAATTCGGTATAAAATAGCGCCCATAAGCCATATAGTTAATGTGAGCGTAAGTTCCAGCTTCCCATTTTGACTTCACCTGATCATCAATCTGATCATTGAATAATTTCACATCGTTCAACTGACTGCCAGCTGCTTCTACCTTCTGACGCGTATAGTAGAACCATTCTTGAGGAATGTCCTGATTAAAAACATAAATATCTAGATTTTTATGATGACAGCAAAGAGATTTTATGGTCGTTTCAATCTGTCTGATATACCCATAATCTCCCGAAACCACAATGGCTTTTTTCTTTTCCAAAACACTACTCCCACTACGCTTATTCTATTCTCTAAAAAAATCGCTATTAGGCCTTATTATACCATAAATTCCGCCTTTATTCAAACACCTTCTTGGGAGCTAGCCCTAACTTTTCTAGTCTTACAATGGAGATAAAAGCTACTCACACAAAAAGAAACAAACTTGATATAAAACTTCTAATATATCCATCCTTTTAAAATCAGACAACCACTACCTGTAACGTATTTAAATAGGTGCTGATCATGCTATCAAATTTTATAAAATCAGGCTATCCCAAAGAATTAGCAGATATTTTCTTGAGAAAAATGAGAGTGGGATAGAAATCTGTAATTCGTTAGAATTTGATTTCGTCGTCCCACCTCCGCACAGTTGAGTAGGGCTGTAAAAGCTGATGGAATCAGCATAGTAGAGCCCACTCAACCACTGCGTCTTGCTCGACAATCCAAAGACAATTGAGAGGCTAGGACTTTTGTCCCAGCCTCATCTTACCCTACTTACATCACTTAGTTATTATGCACCCGATTCATGTATTCGGTATAGGATTCTGTTTGCATCAGTTCCTTGGCATTCTTGACCCGATCAGCAGTCGGTGGCTTCACGCCTTCCAGTGAATAAGGAATGCCCAGCTCCCGCCACTTGAATTCTCCCATAGTATGGTAAGGAAGGATTTCAAACTTATCAACGTTCTTGAGTGTTTTGACAAACTTACCTAGCTCAATCAAGTCCTCATCACGGTCCGTTAAGCCTGGCACCAGAACGTGACGAATCCATACTGGCTTTCCAATATCTGAGAGATATTTTGCACAGGCCAAGATGTTTTTATTGGTCTGGGTAGTCACGATCCTATGCTGCGCTTCATTAATTTCCTTGATATCCAGCAAGACCAAATCCGTCACCGCCATCAGTTTATTAAACTTTTCTAGATAACGAGGCGTATTTCTAAAAGGCAGAGCACAAGTATCCAGCGTACAATGAATCCCCAGTTCTTTGGCCTTAGTAAAGAAGGCAATCAGAAAGTCAATCTGCAGAAGTGCTTCTCCACCGCTGACGGTGATGCCACCTTTATTTCCCCAGAAACCTTTGTAACGAAGAGCTTCTTGTAGGATATCATCCACAGTCCGCAGCTGAGATTTGTTGGTCTCCATCTCCCAAGTATCTGGATTGTGGCAATATTGACAACGCATATGACAGCCCTGTAAAAAGACGATGAAGCGGATACCTGGTCCGTCCACAGCTCCAAAACTCTCCGTAGAATGCACCATTCCCGTTACTTTCCCATAATCAATCGCTTCTTCAACCATAATAATCCTCTTGTACCTGAAAACGTTTTACCATAATTACATTATATCACGATTCGAGTGAAAATAGATAGATTCTGCCTATTTTTTAGAAAATAAACTGTTTTTCAGTTTCATTTTCATTGTGTTACAACAGATAGAGTTTTTCAGTTTTTCTAAAAACTACTACTCTCCGTTTCCATCTTTCTCCATAAAAAAAGCCGCCCTAGAGGCGACCTTTTCGGAGATTGTTATGAAAAAAAGGTACGGAACTATAGCTATAACAGCTGCTCATCTGTTAAACTAAAGGACTCCTTCTATCAAATAAAGTTAAGAGGTCTTCATTTGATGTTTCTAGTATACTGCACCATACTTAAAAGAAGCTTAAGCTGGTTTTAATCATTATTTTACCAGAATAGCCAAGGTTTAGTATGGCTGCAGATTCATGGTCGTTGTTACCGTTATCTCCTCGTAATTCGAAATCAGTACCTGCCTAATTTGATAATATCTAAAAATGCTCTATCTTCTATCTCTCCGACGGCCGCCAGTTTCAGTATACAGAAAGCCGGCACAAATTAGATAAATTTCGCTTTGTGGATTTTGCCACACGACAAAAAGAATGAGGATTCTATTCAGCAAATATAAAAAATCTCCTCTGTCAGCTAAAATCTAGCGAGCAGAGGAGTTTTCCTGTTCTTTGGTTTGTTTTTAGTTTTATACGTTGTTTATATTTAGGAGATGATATGAAAAATTTATGAAATGTTGATACGAGAATCTATTTCTTGCTTCTATTGCTAGTACTGGTTAGGCTACTTCGTTTAGCTTGGAGCGAATGAATGATTTCTGATAGGTTACTTTTACTTTATATGTCATTGGACTGCCCTCATTTCTTATTTGTTGAGACTAGTATAAGACTTTCAGCTTAAGCATTCCTTATAAAAATCTTGCAGAAAACTTAAAACAAAAGAAGCTGAATTATTTTTCAGCTTCTTCATCTTCTTCAATCATTTCAAATATTTCCACTTTCACCTTGGTGACACGGCCATTTTTAACCTTGTCGTTGGTCAAAATCAGTTTTTTATTCTGGCTTTCCACTTCATAGCTGAGCCGTTCTGTTGGATTTGGAATGGTTCCAACACCAGTCAGATAATAACCAGCAATAGTATCCACATCATCACTATCGATTTCAACTTCAAAGTACTCATTAAAGTCATTGAGGGTCATCGTTCCTAAAACAATATAAGTATTCTCACCTATTTCATGAACCTCGATAGCAACCTTGTCTGTTTCGTCTTCGATTTCACCGACGATTTCTTCCAACAAGTCTTCAAGCGTCACGAGACCTGCCATACCACCATACTCATCCAACAGAATCGCCATTTGATTTTGGGTATTCCGGAGAGATTTGAGCAAATCATCTACAAAAATCGTTTCAGGTACAAAGAGTGGCTCTTGCAGAATCTTGCGGAGGTTTAGATTGTCGAATCCATTGGCGAAGGCTTCATTTAGCAAGCGTTTGGTATGAATCAAGCCGATCACATTGTCCTTATCGCCATCATAGACAGGAATCCGCGAGAAATTCTGCTTGAGGATACTTTCGATGATTTCCTTGGTATCATCCTGAATATCAACCATAAAGGCATCCGTCCGCGGCACCATTAGTTCACGCGCCACCATTTCATCCAGCGAGAAAATCCCCTGCAGCATTTCGATTTCGTCTGCATCCAGCGTCTCCTCGCTCTTGGTCAGCATGTACTCAATCTCATCCCGCGTCATCTTTTCGTCTGCATCGTCGAACTGCATCGGCGTAATCCGACTAAGGAGATTAGTCGAAGCTGAGAGCAACCAAACGAAGGGGCTAACGATTTTCCCTAGGAAGATAATCACTGGCGCAGTGCGAATAGCCAAACTATCCTTGAGATTCATAGCGATTCTCTTAGGATAAAGCTCCCCAAAAACAATAGAAATATAGGTAAGGAGGGCAAGAGCCAAGAAACTAGCAACTGCATGTGCCGTTTTGGAATCACCCATCCAAGAAGCAAAGATTTTCCCTAAATTATCCGCAAAGCTTGCCCCCGACAGGATATTAATGACGGTAATACCGACCTGAATCGTTGACAGAAAGTTATTAGGGCTTTCAAGAACTTTTAATAAACGAACGTATTTGGCATCGCCTTCTTCGGCTTTCTGCTCAACGCGAGCTCGATTGAGCGACACCATCGCCATCTCAGAAGCTGAGAAAAAGGCATTTAGTAAGGTTAAAACAAATAGCAGTATTGCTTGCAATAAAATACTCTGACTGCCAGGGTCTTCCATGGATTCTTCTCCTAAAAATTATAATCAACCTTGATTATAACATATTTTTGGGATTCGTGCACAAGGATTTATTAGAAAGCGTTTTGCAGACTAATCCTCTAAGTCCTGCAAGACTTTTTCTAGCCGAGAAATAGCTCCAACAGGCAGAGCTGTCTTGGGATATTTCTGATTAAAGGCCAATAGGAAGTTTAAACGGACCTGCATTCTTTCACGAATGAGCTGTCTATACTTTTCGTCAAAGTTTGGAACAGCATAGCCCTTATAATCCAAGTATTCAAAACCTTCCAGAGGACCAAAAGGCTTAAATTGAGCCCTTCCCTCTACAATCTGCTCGATAATGTCTAAAGATACTTCCTTTGAGATGCCTTTTCCCATATAAAATCCAGTATTGATAATGTAGCAAGCAACTCCTGACTCAAATAAACGACGGAATTTCCGATAATCTTCCACCAGTGGATAAACTCGGAAAGGATTGGCATAAGGTTCAATAACCAAGTCTTCGTGCAAGCCAGTGACATTCTCAGCATTTGAGCGCTTGGTCATCAGGGTGCAGCCCATTGTGGAAGCCATCAGCGGATCATTGATCTTAACCAGAGGCGGCAGAGAGTCATCTTTCATAATCCAGAAGATAGCGTTGATGGGCTCATCAATTCTGTCTACTCGATTTGGAGTCGCAAAACGCGATTTGACGGTCCGTCCATTCCCGTTACGGATGTCCTCAGTCACTAGCTTTTTCCGCCCATTTTCATCCAGCGTCACTCCACAATTCTGCACAGTGACAAAGAAATCCTGCTCACTGTGCCCCGTAGGATAGTCATTGGTCTTGTCAAAATAAGACGGCTCGAGGGCAATAGAGGAGCCATCCTTGACTGAGATAATGAAGGCATCATCATGGAGAACCTTGATATCATATTTATGATCATGTTTGGCATGCGTCAATGTGGATTTTCCTGAACCTGACAGCCCAAAGAAAGATGCAACATAGTCTTCTTTGTCCGTCTTCTGCTTGAAGATTTTCAGACCTCCGTGGCAGGCAACATAGCCATTTCTAGCAGCCGTTCCCCACGCCAAAGTCAAGGTTGCCTTTTTCAGCTCCCCGAAATAATTTAAGCCCAGAATAACGGCGCAATTATGATTGGTGTCAAAGTAAACCAAACCTTCTGGGTAGTCTGGATGCTTCCATTTAGGGTCAAAAAAGACAAAGATATCATTTTCCTCGTACTTTTTAGAAGCTCGTAAGCGGTTCTTAAATTCCTCATCCAAAATCTGGAAATTCAAGAGCCAAGAATAGAGATTGTTGATTTCTTCCTGAGGAACCATCAGATGGGCGCAAACCATGAAGTCCTCATCCAGCCCCACGACTGCATCTGCCTTATAAAAGGTCCTCTGATGTGCCTGATAAACAGCACTACGAACCAGAAACAGCAAATGCTCATCCTCCTGACGATCTCTGCCATAAATTCGTCTAGCCTTGGCAGTTCGGCCGACAACCGCCCCCGAGTTAGTTAATAAAACGCGGGCATAAGAAGGAAGTCCCAGCTCCTTCGTATGAATCACCGGCATGTCCAGCACAACCGTTCCAGCAGCTACCGAGGCCAGTTGATAGGCCTCTTCTACGGTCTTGATTGCCTGCACCTGATTCTCATAAAAGGCTGTCTCTACAATGGTCTTCAAGGGCGAAAAATAAGAAGAATCTTTTCTTATTTCTTGCGGAGAAAATTTACGACGTGTTACCATAACGATACCTCCTTTATGCTATTACTATTATTTTAGCATAAATATCCGATGATGAACCATAAAAAATGCAGTAAAAAAGAGTTTGGGAGAAAAGTCCGACATCAAATATAAAAAGCGAACAAAACTAGTTTTCTGGTAATCAGAATTCTGCTTTGTTCGCTTTTTGCATTTAATAATAGATTTGAAGGGCTTAATAATTAAGATTTTTAAAAATTAAAATCTTTTTGTCCCAGACTCCTCAATTGTTTTTGGATTGTCTAGCAAGACGCAGTGGTTGAGTGGGCTCTACTACGCTGATTTCATCAGCTTTTACATCCCTACTCAACTGTGCGGAGGTGAGACGACGAAATCGAATTCTAACGAATTACCGATTTCTGTCCCACTCTCCTATTTTTTTATAATACCAAATTCTTCATTCTTCTTTTGCTGCTGAGCTTCTTTGTGATTGTCATAGAGGTTGGCGAGGAATTTCACAATTTCCTTGAGGATGGAGTAGGTCGGAATCGCTACAATCATGCCCATAATACCATAGATATTACTTGAAAGAAGCAAGAGAACCATAATCGTAATAGGGTGCACCTTCATAACGCTCCCAACAATACGAGGATAGAGGATATTCCCATCAATTTGCTGGATAATCAACATATAGATCAAGGCTGCCAGCATTTTATGAGGGTCAGTAAAAAAGTAGGTAATCAGCATGGGAATCAAGCCGATACTAGGGCCCACATAAGGGATCAAGTTAGCTAAAGCCGAGAAAATAGCAAATACTAAGGCATACTTGAGTCCAATGACACTGTAACCAATATAAGCTAAGGTCCCAATCAGCAAGGCATCTATCGAAATACCGCTGATATAACGGGCAACTGTCGCATTGAGATTGGTCAAGAGACTTGATATATTGAGCTTATCGCGCTTGAGAACGGTCCGCTCCAGCATAGGCAAAAGCTTGTGCCCATCCATCAGGAAGTAGACCAAAAAAATCGGCGTCATGATGAGAATCATGAGGGTATTGATGACAGCAGACACTACGCTACCCAGACTATTGGTAACACTATTTAAAATATTTTGCAGAATATCTACATAGGACAGATTGAGTTGCTGGATAGTAGACTGAATATTTAAACTCTTAAATAAAGGATTTTTGGATAATTGATTGACAAAACTCTGAATTTCCCAATAGAGATTTTGTGTCGAGTTGATCAAGCTGGACAGCTGGTTAATCAAAATTGGCAAGAGGTAGATTACTCCGACTGTCACTAGGCCAAAGAGTAGGAAAAGAGTGATTAAAATCCCGAAAATTCGATTGATTTTCAACTTTTTTTCGAGCAGTGTCACCAGAGGATTTGTAATATAGTAGAGAAATCCTCCCATAACAAAAGGAATTAAAATCGTATTGATAACGCTCACCACCGGCGTAATCATATCTCCCATCTGGCGCCAGATGAAAAAGATAATCGTCAGCAGCAAGACTTCACTGGTCCAAAACATTAACTTACTTTTATGAAACATCTTTACTCTCCTCCAAGTTATTTTACCATAATTTATCATAAAATAAAGGTGATTTCATAAAAGAAAGAATAAAAATGGAAACATTATTAAGTTCGAAGAATTTGGCTAGTCAGAAAAGATCACACAATTCAAAATCTAAATCAGACAAATAAAAAATCACCTGAAAGCAAGAGCTGAAAAGCGGAGTCTTTCAAGCGATTTTGCTATTACCTCCATCAGGAAGCAAATAGTGCAATGATAATGTTACAAAAATTTAAAATCTTAAGCAGATGATTAGCCCTTAATCGGGATTGAAATCTCAATCAAACTATTAGCATAGATCGTCCGAATGGCAGAAGAGTCAATATTCTTTTGGTCAATTTTTCGTTTCAAAAAGAATTCTCTAATTTTTTCAATTTCTTGCTCTCGTATCGCACGATGCTTATTTGAAATGAGAATTTCATAATGGGTGGGTGCTTCTGTGAAAATAACATCACTATTGCCAGCAGAGTAAACCTCTACCAGCGTTGCGTCTGTGCTTTCCAATTGATTTTTTACTAATTCTGCGTGGGTATTCGTCGTATTTATAAGCTTCATTCATTTGCCTCCTACCTTAAATCGTCGCTATTATTATAACACGTTTTTCAGGAATTGTGAACGATTACCTGTAATTTATATTATTTTACATATAGCAGGTTAGTTATTCTGATATTTGCGCTTCCACTGCTCAATTCCCCATTTATGGCTGCCACGTTTCAATTTTTCAATGGCAAGATCTACAGGAAACCATGCCAGATTATTAAAGTCTTCCAGTGGCCTTTCTACTTCTTGATACGAAAGTGCTTCGTAAATATAGGCTGGATTATAAAAATGCGTATCCCGATGGCGAGAGTAAAAATATTCGTCCGCTTGACCAAAGTAATCTCCTACTTGGATGCTAAAACCAAGCTCTTCCAGCAATTCCCGCTCGAGAGTAGCCAGCTGGTCTTCTCCTTCTTCCATTTGACCTCCAGGAAGAAACCAAGCGCCATTAGGAGCTTGCACTAAAATAATACTTTCTTTCTTTTCATCCGGAATTACCGCGTAAACTCCATAACGCGTCACATATTCGACATTTTCCTCATGAACTCCAAAAACTGGATGGGCCATTATCTTTCCTCATTCCTTCTAATCTTTACTACTATCATAAATAACTTATACTAGCCTGTCAAGAGTTTAAACTTATTTTTTCAGCTTTCACAAGGAAACTTGGTCCCTTCGTTCTCAAGTAGAAAAAGCCCGCCTCAGTTGAGACGGAACTTCTTCTAGCTATCAGTCAAACCTAGTCATATTAGACTGGATTATTTTTCTTCAAATCCTTCTGCGACTGCATCCGCAAAGTTTTCTTCTACGATGCTTGCACAGTGGTCACAGATAACTGCATGGTAGCTACGTTCAGCAGTAGTTGGATCGATACGACGGCAACGGTCACATACTTCACCTGTAGCGCGTTCAACTGTAAAGGCTACATCTTCAAAGCTTACTGCACTCTCTGGAGCTGTACCTTCAGCGATGGTCAATTCTGACACGATCAAAAGTTGAGCCACATTGCTATCCACCGCTCCAAGAAGAGTTTTCACGACTTCATTTGGATAAACTGTCAAGTGGGCTTCGAGTGATTTACCGATTACTTTGGCATTACGAGCTTCTTCTAAGGCTTTTTGAGCTTGTCCACGGAAGTCCATGAAGGCTGCCCAGGTATCCAAGATTTCTTCTTGGTTGGCAAAAGTTTCAGCTTCTGGCAATTCTGATAATTGAACGAAGTCTTCAACTTCAAACTCAAGATATGACCAGATTTCTTCCGCAGTATGAGGCAGGATTGGTGTCAAGAGTTTCGTGATTTTGACAAGAATGTCATAGAAGACAGTCTGCATTTGACGACGTTCAAGTGATTTGGCACCTTCGATGTAGACAACGTCTTTCGCAAAATCAAGGTAGAAGGCTGACAAGTCAACGTTGATAAAGTTCACCAAGGCCTTGTAGATTGTCAAGAATTCAAAGTTGGCATAAGCATCACGAATAGTCTTAACAAGTTGGTTAAAGCGGATAGTCATGTACTTATCAACAGAACGAAGTTCTTGGTACGCTACAGCATCCTCAACTGGGTTAAAGTCAGAAGTATTGGCAATCAAGAAACGAAGGGTGTTACGGATCTTACGGTAAGTTTCAGAGACTTGGCTTAGGATATCCATAGAGATACGCACGTCGTTGCTTGAGTCTACACTGGTTACCCAGAGACGCAAGATTTCCGCACCAAATTGTTTTTCTACATCGCTTGGAGCAATGGTATTCCCAAGAGATTTAGACATCTTTTCACCTTTACCATCAAGGGCAAAACCTTGTGATAAGATTTGTTTGTAAGGTGCTACGCCATGGTTGGCAACAGATGTGATGAGTGATGAGTTGAACCAACCACGGTATTGGTCAGAACCTTCAAGATAAAGGTCAGCTGGATAAGTCAGATTTGGACGATTTACCAAAACACCATTCCATGATGAACCTGAATCAAACCATACGTCCATGATATCCGTTTCTTTCTTGAACTCGCCATTTGGTGAACCTGGGTGGCTAAATCCTTCTGGCAAGAGGTCTTTGGCATCACGTTCCCACCAGATGATAGAACCGTATTCCTCAAAGAGTTGAGCCACATGTTCAATAGTCTCAGCAGTCATGATAGCTGTACCGTCTTCTGCATAGAAGATAGGAAGTGGAACTCCCCAAGCACGTTGACGAGAGATAACCCAGTCGCCACGGTCACGAATCATATTGTAAAGACGCACTTTCCCCCATTCTGAATGGAATTTCACTTTTTCAATTTCATCCAAGATTTCTTGGCGGAATTTTGAAACTGAGGCAAACCATTGTGGAACAGCGCGCCAGATGATTGGTTTCTTGGTACGCCAGTCAAATGGATATGAGTGAGAGATTTCTTCTTGGGCAAGGAGAAGATTACCAAGTTTTTCGATAACAGTTGGAACAACCTTATCATAGAACTGACCTGCAAAATCAGGACCAGCATTTTCCATCATAATCCCGCGTTCGTTTACTGTTACAGCAACTTCAAGGCCGTTAGCAACACCGACATTGTAGTCATCCTCACCAAAACCAGGAGCTGTATGGACGATACCTGTACCTGAGTCAGTCGTAACGTGGTCACCAAGGATTACCAACTCATCTACAGCCGTATCCCATGGGTGAGCTGTAACGATGTGGTTCAATTCTTGACCACGGTAAGTTGCTAAGACTTGTACATCAGCCCAACCAAATTTCTCAGACAAACTGTTCAACAATTCTGCAGCAACTACAAACTTACGAGTTTCACCAGCTGGTTGTACGACTACGTAGTCAATATCCGCGCCAACTGTCAAACCACGAGAAGCTGTGATGGTAAATGGCGTAGTGGTCCATACAACGATGTAGGTATCTGTATCTAGGACACCTTTTCCGTCTTTGACGGGGTTAGCATAGTAAAGGGAAGTTGAAAGCAAGTCATGGTATTCAATTTCTGCTTCGGCAAGGGCTGACTCAGATGACCATGACCAGTAGACAGGTTTAGCACCGCGATAGATATAGCCTTTCTTAGCCATTTCACCAAAGACGCGGATTTGAGCAGCTTCATAGTCAGGCGTCAAGGTCACATATAGATTTTCCCAGTCTCCTGACATTCCCAAGCGTTTGAAATCATCACGCTGTTTATACACTTGAGAAAGAGCATAGTCACGGCAAAGTTTCAAGTACTCAACCAAGTCCATTTCTTTGCGTTTGACACCTTGTTTTGCCAAAACTTGCTCGATTGGTAGACCATGGGTATCCCAACCTGGAATGTAAGGTGCATAATACCCAGCCATAGACTTCGAACGAACAATAATATCCTTAGAAATATGATTCATGGCATGTCCAACGTGGATATTTCCGTTTGCGTATGGAGGGCCATCATGCAAGACAAAATGCGGTTTTCCTTGGTTCAATTCTTGACGACGTTGGTAAAGTTTTGCTTCTTCCCATTCTTTTTGCCAGATTGGTTCTTTATTTGGCAGGCCAGCACGCATTGGAAATGCAGTTTTCCCAAGATTCAGGGTTTCTTTGAGTTTCATTTAGTCTCCTTATTCCATTATAATTTTCAAAATAAAAAACCACAAACTTCTCCGAAAGGACGAAAATTCGTGGTACCACCTTTGTTTAGACAGGAAAAACCTGTCCCTCTTAGCCCGTAACGTAGGCAGACGTCGTTTCTTACTCGATTCAGAAACGATGAAGCAGAATGATAAGTCAAACAAAAGGGATTACAGGTCTTTCACCACCACCTGCTCGCTGAAAATATTTTATTTGCCTTGTGTTTCTGCACTTATAAAAGATCTACTTGAACTTTAGAATCTTCATCTAAATCTGAAAGTTCTCCAGATTCTAAAATTTCTTTCTGTTGTGCTTGGATCAGCTCTTCATCTATAGTCTGAAGAGTCTGTGTTTCTGCCAAATCTCGATTTGCTTGCTCAATTCGTTCTTGCAATTCAGCTAATTCTTCAGGTGAGAATTGGCGCGTAACATCCACTTCTTCCTCTAGCTCAACTTTTTCTCCAAGCGCTTCTTCAACTACCATTTTAAAGGCTTCATCACTAGTTTGAAGATAGGTAGCAGTCGGGCGAAGGATATCTTCCCAATCTTGAGAATCAACAATACTTAGTTGACTTTCAATCGTCGATTTGAGGCGCTGATGGAAGACGCGTGTTTTATTTTTTAATTCTTCTGTCTCAACAGCTACTCTTTTGGCATTATCTGTAGCCTGACGAAGAATATCATTTGCCTTATACTTGGCTCTATCTAATAAACGTTGCGCATCTTGCTCTGCTTGCTGCACAATATTTCCTGAACGTTCTTGTGCTGCCTGTTTGACCCGCTCTGCTGTATCTTGTGCAATCAAAACAGATTGGCTGAGCGAGTCTTTCATTTCATCAAAATAAATTAGACGTTCTTCAAGATTACGGATTTTTGCTTCTTTCTCACGATTCTCACGAATTAATTCCTCATAATCATTGACAATGATATCAAGAAATTCTTCAACTTCATCAATATCGTACCCTCTAAATTTGGTCGAAAAAGCTTTATCTCTAATATCTAATGATGTTAGTGCCATGTCTCCTCCTTATTTACTAGGTAATAATTCAACTGTTAGTTTATGCTTCTCGTTTTTGGAAAAACCATTTTCTGTTAAAATCTTAAATCTTCCATATTTCCTAACGCTAATCAAATCCCCCAGAGAGAGCTGGTGACTAGGGTTATCAATGGTTCTGTAGTTCTGCTTTACCTGCTTCCCCATGATTAGTTCCACAGCTTGACTACGTGATAATTTAAAGACTGTCGCTACCAGCTTATCCAATCTGAGACTAGAGACCAAAACATCCGTTGTTTTAGTCACCGGTGCATCTTGTAACTGATCTTTGAAATCAACTCTTCTTAGCCGAACTGGAACTTTAGCTATTTTAGAAACATTCGTAATGAAATATTCTTCTAATCTTCTATCCACAAATACTTGTGCACGGTCATCCACGACGATGATATCGCCAAACGTCCGCCTCTCAATCCCTAGCTGATGCAAAAGAGTTCCCATAATTTGTGAATGAGTTACCTTGTAGAACTTACTTGCATAGGTAATCTCTAGCAAGAGCACATCAAAATCTTCGAGTTCTAATTGATAATAGCTAGGTGCAATCAACACTTTAGCAAACTCACTTGGAAAATAATCTGAACTAGCAAATACTTGCACATCATATTGCTTACTCAAATTTTTGAGAATATTGACCTGATGAGGATTCAAAAAAGCAGTCGTCTCATAGCTATATTGATTTTCTACTCTTTGAAGCAATTCCATGCTTTTATCAAGAAAGTCTTGATCATCCTGAGAAAAATGCTGATAGATATTGTTTACCATAGCAATAACAAGGAAGCAAGAATGTGTAGAAATAAGGTATCAAGCACTCTCAAGGCAAAAAGTGCCACCAGAACAGTAAAGTCTAATCTACCAAACTGCAAAGGTAACCTGCGGAATAAACGCAAAAATGGTTCAACCAGAGAACCGACAAGCCTTCCTAGGGCTGTTTGGTAAGCTCCAGGGAACCAAGACAAGAGTGCATAGATGAAGACGAGAAGGGAGTAAAGATCAATTAGATTAGAAACTAATTTTAAAATAAAGTAAATCATTAATTATCTGCTGCGTTTCATATCAAAATCGTATTCACTCAGATCCACATCGTTGGGAAGGCGAATATCTTCTACATTGACGACAACATTGATTGGAGTAAGCAAGTACATGGTACTAGCAACTTTTCTCAAGTTCCCAGCCAAAACATAGCGTGCTCCATCAAGATAATCCAAGCAACGTCTTGCTTGTACCTCCGTCATATATTGAAAATCAATTAAGATACTCTCATTCGCCACAAGTAAATCAACAACCTCTGTCGCTTCCTCATATTTTTTCGGATAGCGAACATCAATCGTAACCTTCTCACTAGATTTCACTCGATGCTGAGCCAGTTCTTGTTGGCGAGCATGCAATCTAGTGATGTTTTCCGTTGCCGGTTTTTGTTGGACTTGTGAAGAAACTGAACGAGTACGTGCGCTTTCCTTTGCTGATGCAGCCGGAACTGGCTCGATCTCTGCAGGCTTCAAAACAGAATCAGATTCATCTAAAGGCTGTACTGGTAAGTCAGACTTTTCTCCATCTTCTGTAAAGTATTCTATAAATTTATCAAATTTATCTTTAAATGACATAGTTCTTTCCTATTTAAAAAATGCTGTTCCGATTCTGACATAGGTTGAGCCGTTGGCAATCGCTTCTGGATAATCACGGCTCATTCCCATACTCAAATCAGAAAAGGGCATGTTTTTTAACTGTTTACTTTGTAAGTTTAATTGAAGCTGATATGCCTCTGAAAAAATCTGATTCAGCTCTTGATGATCAGCTTCGAGTGGAGCCATGGTCATCAGACCAACAATGCAAATATTTTCTAAGGCTACAAGCTCTGGTAAAACACTATCTAGTTCTTCAACTAAAAAACCGTGCTTGCTTTCTTCTTTTGAAATATTGACTTGCAAAAAACAATTAATCACATGATCCGCTCGCTTGTTGATTTCTTGAGCCAATTTGACAGAGTCTAAAGCATGGAAATAATCAACATAGTTGATCACATCTTTCACTTTTCTTCTCTGCAAACTACCAATTAAATGCCAAGTAAGATTCTCTTCCTTTAAGGCATGATATTTTTCAAGAAACTTATCTACTCGATTTTCTCCAATATGTTTGATTCCTGTATCCACGAGTTTTTTCGCTGTTTCACAGTCAACATACTTGGTAACCGCAATAATGTTTACGGAGTCCTTCAATCGATTTTCTTTTTCAACTATTTGAGCAACATTTTGAAAAATTAAATCTTTATTTACTTGAAAATCCATTTAATTAGCGATTTCTAAAGAATGGCGGTGTTTCAAGTTCGTCATCCTCTTCCTTAATATCTGTAAAGCGCTCTACACGACTAGAAGGCACAGGTTCTGCTTGACGAACAATTGATTCACGACGTAAATCCCAATCTCCAAAGGCTGAAGCTCTAGAAGTTTCTACAGTTGAGCGATGAGAAGGAGCTGGCATTTCTCTTGTTTCTGCCATATCGAAGTTTCGATCATAATGAGCAGATGACTGTGCTGGGCGTACTTGCTCAGCTCGGCTCGCAGGTTTAACACCTTGCAATCCACTTACCTTATCAACCTTATCCTCTTTAACACCTGTTGCAACAACAGTTACACGGATTTCATCCTTCATAGATTCATCAATAGAAGTACCAAGCCAGATGTTGACACCATGACCAGCTGCCTGATTAACGATTTCAGAAGCTTCTTCCGCTTCAATCAAGGTCATATCTAGGCCACCAGTAACGTTGACGATCACGTCTTCTGCACCATCAATAGTTGTCTCAAGAAGTGGAGAGTAGATAGCTTTGCGAGCTGCTTCGATAACACGTTCTTCACCGTTTCCGATACCGATACCCATCAAAGCATTACCTTTATTTTCCATAACAGTCTTCACGTCTGCAAAGTCAAGGTTGATCAAGCCAGGACTAGTAATCAAGTCAGTAATACCCTGAACCCCTTGGCGCAATACGTTATCAGCTTCACTCAAGGCTTCCAGAAGCGGAGTTTTCTTGTCAACAATTTCCAAAAGGTTGTTGTTTGAAATGATCAAAAGAGTATCTACATGTTCACGCAGTTCATTGATTCCTTCAACGGCAAAATTACCACGTTTACTTCCTTCAAAGCCAAATGGACGTGTCACGACTGCTACAGTTAGGGCGCCTACTGATTTAGCAATGCGAGCAATAACTGGTGCAGCACCTGTACCAGAGCCACCACCCATACCAGCAGTGATAAAGACCATGTCTGCTCCTTGAAGGGCTTCTGTCAAAACTTCTTCGCTTTCTTCAGCTGCTTTACGACCAACCTCAGGTTGACCTCCAGCACCCAGACCACGAGTCAACTTAGGACCAAGCTGGATAACTGTTTCTGCTTTTGCACTGCTAAGTGCTTGCACATCTGTATTTGCTGCGATAAATTCTACACCAGCAAGACCTTCATCGATCATTCGGTTAATAGCGTTTCCGCCGCCACCGCCGACACCAATTACTTTAATGACTGCGCCTTGTGCTGCAGCCGCATCAAATGAAAATGTCATAATCTATTTATTCTCCTTACTCAAACATATTACCAATTAAATTGCGCATCTTATCTGTAAGACTAGCTTTGGGTTCCTCTTGTGGTTCTTCATTTCTAAGCGGTGCAATTTCTGGTTCCACCTCTTGAACTGGTTGAACTGGTTCAACCGGCTGATGATCAAAGCGAGGTACTCTATGACTTGGACGTTCAAAGCTAGTTGCTTGATGACGCAACTGCTCGTCTCCACGAACAGCAGCTTGTGCAATTCGATCCACTTCGGTCAGATTGCCAGCATACTCTGAAAGACTAATCACGTGGGCAAAAGCTGGATTACGGATACCGATTTGATTTGGTACGTATAATTTAGCGTGAACACCAAATACTTCCTGAGCTAATTCCACAACGCCAGGCAAGATCGCTCCACCACCAACGATGACGATACCACCAGGAAGATCTAACACGTGTCTTCTATCTAAATCTTGCTTGATTTGTTCAAAAACATGTTTGATACGAGCAGAGATGATTTCAGCTAGATAGGTTTCTGTTATTTCAACTGGATTAACTTCCCCGATGACTTCAACTGGGAAAGATTCTGTGCCTGCAAATGGTACATAAGCTACACCATAGTTAAATTTCAAGCTTTCTGCCAATTTCTGAGAAGTTTTTAAGACTTTTGAAATGTCTTTTGTGACATAGTCGCCACCTTCTTGATAGATATTGGTAAATTGTAATTCTTGATTTTTTACAGAAGCAACTGTAGTTTGTCCGCCACCCATATCAATGACTGTCGCACCAAACTCCCGTTCTCCTTCGTTCAAGATGGATTTTGTCATCGCTAAAGGAGAAATGATAATATTCTCCAATTTCACTCCTGCACGCTCCACTGTTTTACGGAGATTATGCAGGATTGTACGAGGACCAGTGTAAAGTAGGCCGCGCATTTCTAGGCGAATCCCCATCATACCACGAGGATCACGAATACCTTGGAAGCCATCAACAACAAACTCTTCTGGAATGAAGGTAATCACTTCACGATCAGGAGTCATGCTCTTGGTCAAGGCAGATCTTACAACGCTCTCGACATCTTCATCGGTAATTTCTTTGGAGTCACTAGTCACAGGAATCATTCCTTGAGTTGGCTCAATTTGCAATAGATTTGCAGGCAAGCCAACATTCACTAGTCCAATTGAAATCCCCGCTTTTTCCTCCGCTTGAGAAATTGCTGACTTAATAGCCGCTGCTGCTGCTTCAATATCGACAATAATCCCATCTTTAACGCCAGCACTCTTTGCATTGCTGACTCCAATAACATTCATTTCACCGTTGATGTGCTCTGCCACCAACACTTTAATTGTGCTACTTCCTATATCTAATCCAGTAAAAAAGCCATCTCTAGCCATTACATCAGTCCTCTCTGTCTTCCACGTTTCCATTCTAATACAAATAACTCTAGAAAATAGGGTTATCCAAACTTTATTATATCATAAAAATACGAAATTGGCGCAGTTTTTTATCTATAATAATTAGTTATTTTCAGAAATATCTGGCTTTTCTGCCTGAGATTGAGCAGAATGCTCGGTAGATTGCTCTGCATGTTGAGTTGAAGATTCTGTATCTTGCGCATCGTTACTAGCTTTATGGATAACTTCATTTTCTGTGCCTTGCGCATAGCTAAAAATACCAGCCTCCATATCGACCACGCTTGGCACTTCCAACTGAGGATGAATTCCTTCATAATAGGAAAGTTTCTTAGCAATATGAGAAATAGGAACTAAAATTTGGTGTTCATCAAACATGGTAATAGTCACTAAATCCTCTGTCACCTTGCTAGGAGTTAAATCAACTTTTCTGATGCTCTTTTTTACTGAATCAGGAACATTCTTCAGTTGTTGAACAAACTCCTTGATCAAGCCTGCATCCGAAAAGGTCACATCCATCCGCTCTTCGGGCAAGGCATCAGCCGCAACCTCATTTTTTACGTATTCTCCACTCGTTAAAATAGGATAATACTTAGAATCTTTCTGCAAATAACCTAAAATGCCATATTCCTGAACATCGATTTTGAAAGTCAGCGGAAATTGATAGGTCATCTCTACATTTTCAATCCAGGGGCTAGAAGCTTTCAGATTTTGCTCGTAATGATGGCGATTTTTGTAAACAGTAACAGTGTAATCGCGCTGATCAATTTTGCTACTGCTTTTTAGTTCCTCCTGACTCACAACCTTGTTCCCAGTAAATTCAATGGTCTTCATAGTTGCAAGTGGCGTGAGGAAATAAAGAGAAGCTAAAAAGATTAGAAAACTTGTCACTAAAACTGGCAAAGCCCGATACCAATGGACTTTCTCAATTGGAACCTTCGGAGGCTCAAGCTGATCTACTTCTTCTTCCTCTTGCTCTTCTTGTTCTTGGACTTCCTCTTGCTCCTCACCTTCAGTTTCAGAATCTTGCACTTCAGTTTCTTCTTCACTTGTAGGAGAGTCTGTGTCAATTTCTTCGGAGACTGTATCTTCTTCGTTAGAAGGCTGCTGATTTTCCAGTTCCGCCTTCATTTCTTCTTTTTTCTGCTCTAGTTCAGCTCTTTTTTTCTCTAACTCAGCTTGCTTTTTTGCCTTTTCTTGAGCTTTTTTCTCAAGATACTCTTTGTTTCTGACTTGCCATTCAGAAAGAGAAAGTTGAGCAGTTTCTTGCTTATCTTCCTTGCTTTTTTTCATTTTTTCCCTTTGTCAATATCTTGCTTCAAAATTTCATAAAAATCATCTACTGATGTTAGTTCAGGTGCTTTTTCCATTCGTTGATAATAGGCATCCTTTTCTCTTAGTAAATCATCCACTGCTACTTGGAGATTGACCCGATTCAAGTTTTCTTCATTGATTTTAAGCGCATAGCCTTTTTCCAAAAAGTAATTGGAATTTTCAATCTGATCTCCTCGACTTGCCCCCAGCCCTAAAGGTACAATCACTTGCAACTTCTTCATAGCCAGTAATTCAAAGATGGTATTGGAACCGCCTCGTGTCACGACGACATCTGCCATAGCCATCAGTGGCTGATATAGGTCTGTCACATAGGACACTCGGTAGATATGGTGGGAAAGCTCATCCAAGCCAGCATCGCCTGTGAGATTGATAATATTATATTTTTCAATCAAGCGATCCTTATTTTTTGTAATAAAATCATTGAAAACTTTAGCGCCTCCTGAGCCACCAACAAAGAGCAAGGTAGGTTTTCCTTCTGTGAAATGAGCCTTGATTTTCTCAATCTCAGCTGGTTCTGTTTGAGAGGGGGCAGCAATCTTGGTCACCGCTCCAACATGTTCAGCCTTGCTCAGTCCTTCAGCTTGCTCAAAAGTCGTGAACATCTTTGTCGCGCATTTATAACCGATTTTATTGGCCAAACCAAGCGACAAATCAGACTCATGAATGAAAACTGGGACGCCGGTCACCTTCGCCGCAATCACTGGCGGAACAGACACAAAGCCTCCTTTTGAAAATAGGGCTTTGGGACGGACTTTTAACATGATGCCCAGCGACTGGAGAATGCCACCTGCCACTTTAAAAACATCCAAAAGATTCTGCCAAGAAAAATAGCGACGGAGCTTGCCAGTTGCAATCGAATGGAAAACAACAGGTAGACCTGATTTTTGAATTTCCTTGTACTCAATCCCATGACGGTCACCGATATAATGGACTTCCCAGCCCTCTTCGATAAATTTAGGCATCAGCAAAAGATTGAGGGTCACATGGCCAACTGTCCCTCCACCTGTAAATACTATTTTTTTCATTCTATTCCTTTAATTCTTTAAACACGGCAAGGAATTCATCGCCCCGCACTTCAAAATTCTTATACATATCCCAGCTGGCATTGGCTGGACTGAGAAGGACAACATCCCCAGGCTCCGCCACAGAAAAGGCTTTGCGAGTAGCATCTCTGACATCTGAAGCGTCCAGATAGCTTACTTCTGCCTGATCCGCAGCCCGCTTAACACGCGCAGCCGATTCTCCCAAAATCACCATCTTTTTCAAGCCCTTGATATCTGGCACCAATTCATCAAATTCATTGCCACGATCCAAGCCACCAGCAATCAGAATGACCTTGCTATTGTCAAAGCCTGACAAAGCTTTTTGTGTCGCTAAGATATTAGTTGATTTACTGTCATTGTAAAATTTGACTTGATTGATTTCGCCCACATACTGGAGACGATGCTTGACACCACCAAAATGAGCCAGAGTTTCTTTAATAACTTGATTGTCAATCCCGCGCAGTTTGGCGACAGCAATGGTTGCTAGAGCATTTTCTACATTATGGCTACCAGGCACGCCTAGTTCAGAAGCTGTCATAATGGCTTCCCCACGGAAGGTCAGCACATCGCCGTCCAGATAAGCTCCATCGACCTTTTCTTGGGTTGAAAAAGGAATCACCTGGGCTGTCGTTTTCTTAGCCAATTCTTTCGCCAAGTCTTGATTGAAATTCAAAACGACATAGTCAGAAGCTGTCATATTTTTTTGGATATTCCACTTGGCCGCCACATAATCTTCAAAAGAGCCGTGATAGTCCAGATGTGTCGGCATCAGATTTGTAATCACTGCTATTTCTGGATGGAAGGCTTCGATTCCCATTAGTTGGAAGGAAGAAAGTTCCATCACCAAAGTGTCTGTTTTACCCGCATCTTGGGCAACTTGACTAGCTGGAAATCCGATATTTCCAGACAAAAGACCATTTTGTCCGCCTGCTGTTAGCACTTCTGCAATCATGGTTGTCGTAGTCGTTTTTCCATTGGAGCCAGTAATCCCAATAATCGGTGCATCCGAAATCAGATAGGCTAGCTCCACTTCGGTGATGACAGGAATCTGCTTTTCCAAAGCCCTCATGACCATAGGATTGTTGTAAGGAATGCCTGGATTTTTCACCATCCATTCAAAATCTTCATCCAACAGTTCCAGAGGATGGCCACCAGTTATGACCTTAATACCTTCTTCCAGCAAAGATTGGGCAGCTGGATTGTCTTCGAAAGGCTTCCCATCATTGACCGTCACAATCGCTCCCAGCTTATCCAAAAGGCGGGCAGCTGACTCCCCTGATTTAGCTAAACCCAGCACCAAAACTTTCTTATTGGCAAATTTTGAAATAGTCTTCATCATGTACCTCTTCATTCATACTACCTTCTATTTTACCTTTTTTTGCGAAAATAAAAAAGTCATATCAGGCTTTTATTTTAACTGTTATCAGCTTTTAATAAATAAGAAGAAATATTATTCTATTTGAAATCCTTGTAAAACCTATTTATATAGATAATAACCATCCAAAACATTTAATTACCAGTGCCTTACCAAACCTAACCTACTCACTGATGGTCAACAGCATTCAAAAGAATCGGGCCTTCTTTACATGAAAAACATCGGTATCTGTATTATATTTTTACTCAGCCAAAACCACCATTGAAGAATCTCGCTTTAGATAAACAAAAGGAATTAGGCTCCAAAAGTCTACATAACCTTTGAAATCCTAATTCCTTCCTTATAGTTTATGAGTTTAAAGTTCTTTTGATTTCTGAGATGGTACTAGACGCTCGATGTCCATCAAGGCCCACACTGTAATAATAATCAAAAAGATACTCACAAATAATTCTCCAGGCAATTTAAAAATTTGAAAAATTGCCAAAGCAAGCAAAATGATCAAGGCAACCAGCAAGAGTACAAATGTCAAGACATTCAGCGTTCCCTTAATACTAGTTGGAATGGCAAATACATAGAAAAGCAGGATTAATATTCCAATAATCAGGTAAATCATGCTGCTCCTTTCTACCACCAATCAACTCAATGATTTATTCTGCTGCTTGTTTTTTCTTATTTTTATTAGCTTTTTCGCGTTCTTGCTTGTTCAAGATTTGCTTACGCAAACGGATAGACTCAGGCGTTACTTCCATGTACTCATCGTCGTTCAAGAACTCAAGTGACTCTTCAAGGGTCAAGATACGAGGCGTCTTGATAACAGCTGTTTGGTCCTTGGTAGCTGAACGAACATTGGTCATTTGTTTCGCCTTAGTGATATTAACAGTCAAGTCGTTTTCACGAGAGTTTTCACCAATGATCATTCCCTCGTAAACCTCAGTACCTGGGTTGACAAAGATGGTACCACGTTCTTCGATAGACATGATTGAGTAAGTTGTAGCCTTACCAGCATCGATGGAAACAAGGGCACCACGGTGACGTCCACCAATTTCCCCTGGAATCAACGGCAAGTATTGGTCGAAGGTATGATTCATGATACCGTAACCACGAGTCATTGACAAGAACTCAGTTGAGTATCCAATCAAACCACGCGCTGGAACAAGGAAGACCAAACGAGTTTGACCATTACCAGTTGAGATCATATCCAACATTTCACCTTTACGTTCAGAAAGGCTTTGGATTACAGAACCTTGGTATTCTTCTGGAGTATCGATTTGAACACGTTCAAATGGCTCGCATTTAACACCGTCGATTTCTTTTACGATAACTTCGGGACGAGATACTTGAAGTTCATAACCCTCACGGCGCATGGTTTCGATAAGAATTGACAAGTGCAATTCTCCACGACCTGAAACGGTCCACTTATCTGGTGAGTCCGTTGGGTCAACACGAAGGGAAACGTCTGTTTGTAGCTCAGCCTGCAAACGTTCTTCCACCTTACGAGACGTTACCCATTTTCCTTCACGACCTGCAAATGGTGAGTTATTGACCAAGAAAGTCATTTGAAGGGTTGGTTCATCGATGTGAAGGATTGGAAGAGCCTCAACTGCATCCGTTGGCGTAATAGTTTCACCGACAAAGATATCTTCCATACCAGATACGGCAATCAAGTCACCTGCTTTGGCTTCTTGGATCTCACGACGTTCCAAACCAAAGAAACCGAAGAGTTTCGTAACACGGAAGTTTTTAGTTGTGCCGTCTAGTTTAGAAAGAGTAACTTGGTCTCCAACTTTCACACTACCACGGAAGACACGACCGATACCAATACGACCTACGAAGTCGTTGTAGTCCAAAAGTGACACTTGGAACTGCAAAGGCTCATCTGAGTTATCAACTGGAGCTGGGATATGGTCGATGATGGTATCAAAGATTGGTGCCATTGTTTTTTCTTGATCAGCTGGATCATCTGACAATGAAGATGTTCCGTTGATAGCTGAAGCATAAACAACTGGGAAGTCAAGCTGGTCATCATCTGCGCCAAGCTCAATGAAAAGTTCCAAGACTTCATCCACTACTTCTGCTGGGCGAGCTGATGGTTTGTCAATTTTGTTGACAACAACAATTGGGACAAGGTCTTGTTCCAAGGCTTTTTTCAACACGAAACGAGTTTGTGGCATAGTTCCTTCGTAGGCATCTACGACCAAAACAACACCGTCAACCATTTTCATGATACGCTCAACTTCTCCACCGAAGTCCGCGTGTCCTGGTGTGTCCATGATGTTGATACGAGTTCCGTTGTAAGCAACGGCTGTATTCTTAGCCAGGATGGTAATACCGCGCTCTTTTTCGATATCGTTTGAGTCCATAGCACGCTCTGCCAACTCTGTACGTGCATCAAGAGTTTCAGATTGTTTCAATAATTCGTCAACGAGGGTTGTTTTCCCGTGGTCAACGTGGGCGATAATCGCAATGTTACGGATATCTTCTCTTAATTTTGTCATGTTTTCCTCTAAATCTTATTATTTATTTCCAACTAAAAATTATAACACAGTTTTTTCCAAAAAACACGGGCTAACCAAGTGTAAATGTTTTCATAGGCAAATCGTAAACTGTAGCCATTTTTGCAATTTTACTTCCGAAAGTGTATGATAAAAAGAAAAAAATAATCGATCCAAACCTTTGAAAGGAAAACTCATGCGCCTTGATAAATTCTTAGCCCTAGCTAAGATTAGCCGGAAAGAGATGAAACAAAAACTGCGACTAAGGCAGATTGTAATTGACGGTCAAGCTGCTCGCTCCCTCAGTCAAAATGTCGATAGTGGCCTCCAGTCCATTAGCCTAGCTGGTAAACCTTTAAACCACCTAGCCCACCATTATTTTCTGATGAACAAGCCCGCCGGTGCTGTCACTGCCAATTCTGACTCGGACAAGATGACTGTCCTAGATCTAATTGCCCCAGAAGATTTTAACGACCAGCTTTACGCCATCGGCCGTTTGGATCGCGACACACGTGGCCTGCTCCTGATTACAGATAATGGGCCACTGGGATTTCAACTCCTCCATCCACAATACCATATCGCAAAGACCTACTATGTCGAAGTCAACGGCCCTCTTGACCAAGAAGTCACAAACGCTTTTCAGCAAGGCATTATCTTTCTGGACGGAACTCAATGCAAACCTGCCCAACTTCAGATTCATACAGCCAGCCCCGAGCACTCCACCGCCTCAGTTACTATTTCTGAAGGAAAATTCCATCAGGTCAAGAAAATGTTTCTAGCAGTTGGTGTCAAAGTCACCTATCTCAAACGTACCCATTTCGGTGATTTTCAGCTGGATCCCAATCTGACAGAGGGCAGCTATCGACCGCTGAATCCTTCCGAACTCGAGATTATCAAAGGCTATTTGGAACAAACCTGGTAAAATAAAAAGGCTTATTCAAGCCTTTTTATTATTTATTACATAAATCCATTCATGGTCAGAAGAATTCCTGCAATCCAGTTAATGATAGAAATTACAATACCGACGATATTCAGAATTTTTTCTGTTTTATAATCTAATTGAGTCTCTTTTTGATGAGAATTGCCCAAAACCAGACCGATAATACCTAAAATAAGACCAATTATTGGAAGCAATAAGCCCACAACAATGGACAGGATACCTAAAACCAGAGAGGTTTTTTTCTTTTCTTGCATGTTCTAAAAACTCCTTAAAAAATATTTGCACTTACCTATTATAACATAGGTAGTTAGTTTTGTATATATATTTCTACAAAGAATCAGCTTGTCTTAACCTTACCACTCCATGAATCAAGACCGTAAGACAGGATATAAATATCATTAAAACCTTGCTTCTTCAAGTAGATCGCCGCATTGGTCACACGTTGCCCACGGCTATTTTCATAGAGAAGAACTGGTTTGTCTTTGCGAAGCGCATTGATACTAGACTTGAGCTGTTGAGACGGAATATTACGCGCCCCCAAGATATGTTTGCGATGGAAATCCGATGGATCACGCAGATCAATCAACTGCCCCTGACGAATCAAACCTTCAAACTCACTATTATCTACTACCCTAGCTGCACGACGAATACGGAAATAATTGAAGCCCATCCAAGCCAACATTCCCAGCAAAATTGCCCATAAAATCCAAATTCCCATTCTAGTTTCTCCCTTTATCTTCTAAATACTTCAACTCTGTTTGATGCTCTCTGCGTAGGACAGCCTCAGCCTCCAGATAATCAAGCTTATCCATCAGGCCGGCATCGTAAATCCGCTCCAACTCAATTTTCATCATTTCAATATCATAAAGACGCTTGCCCATATAGATAATGATCCCGAAATTTTTAAGAAATTGCTGCACATCATAGAGTGTTTTCATGAGCTATATTTTATCAGATTTTAGCAAAGTTTTCAAGATGGCAAAACAGAAAAGACAGCCACGGAGACTGCCTTTTCGGGAGATTATTATGAAAAAGAAAAGTTTAGGAGTTCTATCAAACAAAGTTAGGAGGTCTTCATTTGATAGTCTTAGTATAAAGGAAGAAGCTTAAACAATCCTTAAGAAAAAACAGAGAATGGGACAGAAATCGGTAATTCGTTAGAATTCGATTTCGTCGTCCTACCTCTGCACAGTTGAGTAGGGCTGTAAAAGCTGATGAAATCAGCGTAGTAGAGCCCACTCAACCACTGCGTCTTGCTCGACAATCCAAAGATAATTGAGAGGCTAGGACTTTTGCCCCAGCCTCTCTTTAAACATCATTTTACAAACCTGGTGCTTGGCCAAGCTCAGCTGTCAACATCCAGATCGTCTTTTCAAGGTCTGCCTTAGCGCCAACGAAGATATCATTGGTCACATCATCGCCTTCTTCATCCGTCACATCCATAGCTTCTTGGTAAAGATCTGTCAGATAACGGAAGATTTCAATCACGCGCTCCAAGCTTTCTTCAACATTCTTGCTGAATTCGCCAGCCTTTTCCTCAATCTTGCTGTGTTGGATAAACTCTGTCAGAGTTGAATAAGGCTTACCACCCAGAGTAATCAAGCGTTCGCTGACTTCATCCAAGGTTTCATCGATTGTATCCATGTATTCATCCATTTTTGGATGCCATACCATGAAGCCTGCACCACGCATATACCAGTGAACTTGGTGAAGAGCGATACGAGCTGTATAAAGATCTGAAACTACTTGGTTAAGAACTGCTTTTGTTTTTGGTAAAGAATTTTGGTTAGTGAAAGTTGCTACGTCTGCCGCAGCACCATGTTTTACTTGAGTCATAATGATACCTCTCTTTTTATTTGTAATGATTCTAATCTTTATTGATTATGTTTTAATTATAATGCTTCTAATTAAGAAAGTCAAGCCTTAAAACTCAAAATTTTACTTTATTAGAAAAGTTGTAAAATTTCAAAATTTTTCTACTCAAAATCGCGAATAAATAAGTATGATTCATCTATACTTTTTTCTAGTTGGAACGGTTCTAGCCTCCTTTCTCGGCTTAGTTATTGACCGCTTCACTAACCAGTCCATCATCTCTCCAAGCAGTCACTGTGATAACTGTAAGCAGATACTCAAAGCACGAGATTTGGTCCCAATCCTGTCTCAGTTGCTGAATGGCTTCCGTTGCCGTTTCTGCAAGATCCAGCTGCCTGTCTGGTATGCTGCTTTTGAGTTAGTGCTGGGCTTGCTTTTTCTAAGCTGGAGTTTAGGCTATCTTTCGCTAGCCCAGCTCTTACTGCTAACTATGGGCTTGACCTTAGCCATCTACGATCAGCGTGAGCAAGAATACCCTCTCCTAATCTGGCTGATTTTTCAGTTCTTACTGATGGCTACAGCAGGTATCAATCCGCTCATGATTTTCTTTTTGATCCTAGGACTTCTAGCCTTATTTTATAATCTTCGTATTGGCGCTGGAGACTTTCTCTTTCTAGCGTCCTGCTCAGCTATTTTCAGCCTAACAGAAATTCTCATTCTTATCCAAATCGCTAGCTTCTCTGGCCTCGCCTGTTTCTGCTTTAAAAAGAAAAAAGACAGGCTAGCATTTGTACCCTGTCTTTTGTTTGGTGTGGTGGTGATTATTTCTTATAAGCTGCTGCTGCTTGGATAAAGGCTGCTATACTGGCGTCCTTTTCATGAAGAGCTTTGACAATCTTAGATCCAACAATAACTCCGTCTGAGACTTGATTGAAACGGTCAACATCCTCTAAAGTCGAAACACCAAAGCCCGTCAGTACTGGAATCTCTGCAATATCATGGAGTTTGCTCAAATGCTGGTCCAAATCATTGCGATAACTGCTGCTCTTACCCGTCACACCGTTGATGGCTACAGCGTAAATAAAACCTTCTGCATCCTTAATCAACTCCTGCTGACGTTCTAGGCCAGTCGTCAGGCTCACTAAAGGAACAAGAGCGATATCTGAATCTTCCAGCAGAGGCAGGATAAAGTCCCTATGCTCGTAGGGCAGATCCGGAATGATCAATCCTTTAACCGGCGTCCTAGCCAAATCCTTGACAAAATCTTTGAGACCGTATTGGAAAATAGGATTGAAGTAGGTCATGATGATGAGAGGCAGCTGAGTGTCCAACTTCTGCAAGCTTGCCACTAAAGACTTGGCCGAAGTATGGTGGCCCAGACTTCTCAGACCGGCTTCTTCAATAACTGGCCCATCTGCAACAGGGTCTGAAAAAGGCAGGCCGATTTCAATAGCTGACACACCCAAGTTTTCCAAAAATGAGATGGTTTCTGGTAATCCTGCCAAACCTTTCTCGTGATCACCAGCCATGATATAAGGAAGAAAAATTCCCCTGCCTGCTTTTTTGATGGCCTCTAAATGCTGAGTGAGTGTTTTAGTCATGGGCACCTCCTTTTTGAGCCGCTTCTTTTTCCAAGCGTTCCTTTACCTGAACGACATCCTTGTCACCACGGCCGGATAGGCAGACAATCATTGATTTATCTGGCCCCAACTCCTTAGCCAGCTTAACTGCGTAAGCAATAGCATGACTAGACTCTAGAGCAGGGATAATTCCTTCAATACGAGACAGGAGTTGGAAGGCTTCCAAAGCTTCTTCATCCGTGACTGGGACATAAGTGGCACGTTTGATAGCATTAAAATGAGAATGTTCAGGACCGATGCCCGGATAGTCCAGCCCGGCAGAGATAGAGAAAGCTTCAAGAATCTGCCCTTGCTCATCCTGCAAGACATCCATCAAGGCACCGTGTAAAACCCCCGGGCGGCCCTTGGTTAAGGTCGCAGCATGTTCATCTGTATCTACGCCCCGCCCAGCTGCTTCTGTTCCATACATAGCAACTGAGCTATCGTCTACAAAGGGATAAAAGAGCCCAATAGCATTGGAGCCACCGCCAACACAGGCCACTAAAGCATCTGGCAAGGCACCTGCATTTTGCTCAGCAAACTGGCACTTGGCCTCACGCCCAATCACGCTCTGATAGTCGCGAACAATCTCTGGGAAGGGATGAGGTCCCAAGGCCGACCCCATAATATAGTGAGTATCATCGACCTGAGCCACCCAAGCTCGCAAGGCAGCATTGACTGCATCCTTGAGGACTCGAGAACCATCGGTCACAGACTCCACCTTGGCTCCCAGAAGTTCCATCCGAAAGACATTAAGGGCTTGGCGCTTGACATCTTCTTCGCCCATGTAGATAGTACAGTCCATGTTGAAAAGGGCTGCAGCAGTGGCTGTAGCTACTCCGTGCTGACCCGCACCTGTCTCTGCAATAATTTTCTTCTTACCCATCCTCTTGGCTAATAGGACCTGACCTAGGGCGTTATTGATTTTATGGGCTCCAGTATGGTTGAGGTCTTCCCGCTTCAGATAAATCTTAGCACCGCCAGCATAGGCTGTCAGATTTTTAGCAAAATAGAGAGGATTCTCCCGTCCTACATATTGCTTCAGCAACTCGTTCAGCTCAGCCTGAAAGGCTGGGTCTTTTTTACTCTCACGGTAGGCTTTATCCAATTCCAAAACTGCTGTCATCAGCGTTTCGGGAACAAATCGCCCACCAAACTCACCGTAAAATCCTTCTTGATTGGGTTGATTATATGCCATCTTTCACTCTTTCTATAAATTCTGTTATCTTTTCTAAGTCCTTCTGGCCGTCAGTTTCGACCCCGCTTGAGACATCAACTGCGTAAGGGGCAAAATGCTGAATAGCTTCTCGGACATTGCCTGCATTCAAACCACCGGCGATAAAGAAGGGCTGGTGGATTTGACCTTTATCAAAAGTTTGCCAGTCAAAAGTCTGACCACTACCAGCAAGAGGGGCATCAAAGAGCAGGTAGTTCGCCTCTTGGCTGACTCCTTTTAACGCTCCCTTGACCTGATAAGCTCGAATAACCGGCCGGCCAATCTGAGTCAGAAGCTCTTCATCAAAATCGCCATGAATCTGCACTAAATCCAGATTTACCTCTGAAATAGCTTCCTGCAGCTCTGACAAGCTCGGAGAGACAAAAACTCCTACCTTTCGGACAGTAGCTGGCACCAAGGCAACTAGCTTCTGAGCTTGCTCCAAACTGACCCTCCGACGGCTCTCAGCAAAGACAAAGCCAATGTAATCTGCACCAGCCTGACATGCCGTTTCCACAGCGCTGGCAGTTGATAAGCCGCAAATCTTAACCTTTGTCAATTTTCAGCTCCTTGATTTTTTCTGCCACATTCTCAGCCTGCATCAGGGCTGTTCCGACTAAAACCGCATGGAAATAAGGAGCTACTAGCTCAGCATCTTCCTTGCTGAAAATAGCGGACTCTGATACGTAAACCCTGTCATCTTTGAAATGGGCAGATAGCTGAAGACTTGTATTGATATCTGTCTCAAAAGTAACTAGATTGCGGTTATTGACACCGATAATCTGAGCTCCTATTCTATGGGCAATCTCCAACTCCGCCAGATTATGGGTTTCGACCAAAACTTCCAAACCTAAACCTGTCGCAAAATCATAGAGTTCTTGCAGCCGCTTTTCAGACAAGGCAGCCACAATCAGAAGAATAACTGTCGCTCCAGCATTGCGGGCGCGAACAATCTGCTTTTCATCAATGATAAAGTCTTTATTGAGGGTTGGAATGGTCACTTGACTGGAAATCTCTCTCAGGTAATCCAGATGTCCTTTGAAGAAAATCTCATCTGTCAAAACCGAAATCATGGCTGCACCGCATCGTTCATAGGTGCGAGCCTGCTCTACAATATCCACAGCAAGATTTATATCTCCCAGACTGGGGCTGGCTTTTTTAACCTCAGCAATCAGCTGCAGCTCTTGAGGATGGCTTTTGAGATACTCATAGAGGGAATAGGTCGAGCGCAGAGGTTGCAGCTCTTCATAAGACATAGCTGCCACTTCCTGCTCTTTTTGCTTTAGAATGGTCGGGAGAAATTCTTTGCTCATTTTTGATACTCCTGTAGTTGCTTGAGTTTTTCATATGCTGCGCCGCTGGCAATCACTTGGCGGGCCAAAGCTATTCCTTCTTCTATGCTTTCTGTTTTCCCATTAGCAAAGAAGCCTAGACCTGCATTCAGAACTGTCATTTCCAGATAAGGGCCAGCTTGATTTTGCAGGACAGATAGCAGAATTTCCGCATTTTCCTTGGCATTACCTCCACGAATCGCTTCAAGAGGGATTTCTTCCATACCAATATCTGACGGTAGAAAGCTATGCAGGCTGATCTCCCCATCTGCCAGCAAAGCGTACTGGGTACGACCATGAAGACCGGCCTCGTCCAGACCATCTGGGCCAGACACGACTACTGCACGCTTACGCCCCATATTTTTCAAAACTTCTGCCGTGCTCTCTAGCATATCCGGCCGGCTGGTCCCCAAAAGCTGGGTTTCTAGAACCATCGGATGGATGAGGGGCCCTGTCAAGTTCATGATAGTGGGAACACCTAGACTGAGACGAGCTGGCATGATATATTTCATAGCTGGATGAAGGTTTTTAGCAAAAAGAAAGACTATCCCCGTCTGATCAAAGACCTTACCCAAGCTGGCTGTATCCATGTTTAGGTTAATTCCCAAAGCTTCTAAAACATCAGCCGATCCTGATTTAGAGGTAATGGAGCGATTACCGTGCTTTGCCATCTTGATCCCACCACCTGCTAATACGAAGGCCGCTGTGGTCGAAATATTGAAACTAAATGATTTGTCACCACCAGTTCCACAATTGTCCATGGCTGTGCGGATTGTAGTAGGGATCTGCGGAGTATGCCCTCGCATGGCCTGAGCCAAGGCTGTCCGTTCCTCTACCGTTTCCCCTTTCATCTTGAGAGCCAGCAAAAAGGCTGCAATTTGTGTTTCTGTTACTCTTCTAGTAATGATGCGCTCTAGCACATCTGACACTTCGGAGCTGCTTAAATCCTTAAAATCGGCTAGTTTTGCAATAATTTCTTTCATAATTCTTCCCCTATTTGACTAAGTCGATGAAATTTTTGATAGACGATAAGCCATCCGGCGTGCCAATACTTTCTGGATGATACTGAAAACCATAAATGGGCAGGTTCTTGTGCTGGATAGCCATGATCGAGTTGTCATCAACTGCCCAAGCTGTCACTTCAAAGTCCTCTGGCATCTCTTCAATCAAGATCGAATGATAACGCATAACTGGTCGTCCATCTTCTATTCCCTCATAGATTGGAGATTTTCCTTCAAAACGCAGAATACTCTGCTTGCCGTGCATAACCTTGGGAGCCAAGCCTAGCTTTCCGCCAAATACTTCTGCAATGGCTTGGTGCCCCAAGCAAATCCCCAAAATCGGCTTTTTACCAGCAAAATCGCGGATAAGCTCTTCCATCCGTCCTGCATCTGCTGGCCAGCCTGGACCTGGAGACAGCACCAAAGCATCAGCTTCTTCTGCCGCTTGATAAAGGCCTGCATCATCATTTCGCAAAACCTTAACTTCTGCGAAATTGCCGATATATTGGGCTAGATTGTAAGTAAAAGAATCATAATTATCAATCAATAAAATCATTGCATCTCTCCTATCTTGGTCATTGATTTGGCTTTGTTGATGGTTTCTTGGTATTCATTAGTAGGGATCGAGTCATAAACAATACCCGCTCCAGCTTGAACATAAGCTCTGCCATTTTTCAAAATCATAGTGCGTATAGCAATGGCAAAATCCATATCCCCTGTCGCAGACAGATAGCCGATAGCCCCTGCATAAACGCCACGCTTTTCCTGCTCCAGCTCATAAATCCGTTTCATGGCTCGAATCTTAGGCGCGCCCGAGACGGTACCGGCCGGCAGGGTGGACTTGAGCGCATCCATGGCTGTCAGTTGGGGCAGAAGCTGACCACGGACCACGCTGGTCAGATGCATGACATAGCGGAAATACTCCACTTCCATGTACTTAGTGACTTCCACGCTGTTATTCTGGGCAATTTTACCAATATCATTACGCCCCAAATCAACTAACATGCGGTGTTCCGCCACTTCCTTCTCGTCAGCCAGCAGCTCCTCTGCCAAGGCTTTATCTTCTCTTTCATCCTTACCACGCGGTCTGGTTCCAGCAATAGGATTGGTCGTGACCTGACCCTGCTTGACAGACACCAAACTTTCTGGGCTGGCTCCGATAATCTGATAATCTCCGAAATCATAAAAGTAGAGATAGTTGGAAGGATTGGTCACGCGCAGATTGCGATAGTAATCCAGCGGTCTGCCAGAATACTCTGCTGAAAAACGCTGACTGAGTACACATTGGAACATATCTCCCTGCCGAATCAAGCTCCGCGCATCTTCCACCATTTTTTCAAAAGCCGTCTGCTCGATATGGCTCTGGAAGTTCAAACTGGACAGTTCCAGTGGTGAAAATTCATCTGCTGCTGGCTGCGCCAGCTCAGTCATGATTCGCTCCAGACTAGTAGCCAAATCAGCTTCGCTTCTATTACTGTAGAGCGCCTCCTCAACGATATAGACCTTGTCTTTTTTATGGTCAAAAACCATGTAACTCTCATAGACGAAAAAGTGCATATCCGGCGTTCCAATCACATCAGCTGGAATCTGGCCAATCTCCTCATAGAGGGAAATCATATCATAACCGACAAAGCCGATGGCTCCACCACCAAAAGGCAGGTCTGAATGATGATCTTTTTTTACTGCCAACTCATGCAGATAGTCCAAGGGATCTGCCTCGATTACTTGCCCATTCTTTGTTAACTGGCCATTTTCATAGCGAACTTCAAAGACTGGATTATAAGCTAGGATAGAAAAACGAGCTGTCTCGCTATCTCTCGGAATACTTTCCAAAATCACCTTGTGGTCGCCCTGAATCCGCATATAAGCCAGAATCGGCGATAAAATATCAGCTGGTAAAATCTTTTGCATAATGTTTCTTTCTATTTAATCAGAAGCGTTCAAGGAGGTGCAATCTGCTAGTTATGACTGCATTCGCAAGAACAGATAGCACCTGTCCACTGTCATAACTTGCTCCAGAACTACAGAAAAACGCCCACACAGTTCATCCTGTGAGGGCGTGTCATCGCGGTGCCACCTCAGTTATGGAGTTTTTAGGCTCCACATCTCATTTGTTATTATAGTCATTTAAATTGCTTTTGGTACAAGGCAGCATACTGGTTTACAGCAAAGTAGGCTAACAAAGTAATAAAAGATCAACTAAAGGACAAAATTTTGATTCCAACAGCCCATTTCATAACTTCTCCTGCCTGTTTACAGCAACCACAGACTCTCTGAAAGAAGGAATGTTACTACTCTTCTGCTGGGTATTTTATTTTCGTTTTTCTAGATAGTCAGCAATGGCTGCCACGTCCTTGTCTCCACGCCCAGATACATTGATAATGATGATTTGATCAGATGACAATTGCGGAGCTCTCTTAATCGCTTCAGCAATGGCGTGAGAGCTTTCAATTGCTGGCAAAATTCCTTCCTTTTGTGTCAAGAGAAGCAAGGCATCCACAGCTTCATCATCTGTCGCTGCTACGTATTCTACTCGACCAGAATCTTTAAAGAAAGCATGTTCAGGACCAACTCCAGGATAGTCCAAACCTGCTGAAATGGAGTAAACCGGTGCCACCTGACCATCTTCAGCAAAGACAGCGTAAGTCTTCATACCATCCACTACTCCAACACTTCCCTTGGTCATGGTAGCTGCGTGCTGGTCTGTATCAAGGCCTCGTCCAGCCGCTTCAACTCCCACTAACTTAACTTCTTCATCTGCCACATACTGAGAGAAGGCGCCGATAGCATTGGAGCCGCCACCTACGCAGGCAATAACATAGTCCGGCAAGCGGCCCTCCTTGTCCAAAATCTGCCGACGTGATTCTTCACTGATCACCTTTTGGAATTCATGGACAATGGTCGGATAGGGGTGAGGTCCGACAGCAGAACCCAAAACATAGAAGGCTTCCAAATCACTCATCCAAGCTCCAAAGGCTGCATCCACCGCATCCTTGAGGGTTTTGGTTCCTGTTTCCACCGCGTGAACAGTCGCTCCCATCATTTCCATGCGGAAGACATTGAGGCGCTGGCGTTCTACATCCTCTGCACCCATGTAAACATCGCACTTCATACCAAACTTAGCTGCGGCTGCCGCAGTTGCCACACCATGTTGGCCAGCTCCAGTTTCAGCGATAACCCGTGTCTTGCCCATGCGCTTAGCTAGAAGAATCTGTCCCAAAACATTATTTAGCTTATGTGAGCCCAGATGATTGAGATCTTCCCGCTTCAGATAAATCTTAGCCCCGCCCAGATGCTGGGTCAGACTTTCTGCAAAGTAAAGCGGAGTTTCCCGGCCTGAATAATCCGCCAAATAATGTCGGTATTCATTTAAAAATTCTGGGTCATCCTTATACTTCTCAAAAGTTGCTTCTAATTCATCCAGCAAGGCCTGGATAGGCTCTGGTACAAAGGAACCGCCGAATTGTCCAAAATATCCTTTAGTTTCTGTCATCTTGATTTCCTCTTTTCTTTATTTTCAAGCAAAACAAAAGCCCACACACAGAAAAACTCTGTGTGAGGGCGTAAAATCGCGGTGCCACCTCAATTATGGAAAAAGTATAGACTGCCTCCATATCTCTGTCTTGTCTAACAACAAGTCGCACTGTAAGGTGTGCTCACCGAATTTTTATTGTTTCAAATTCATTTTTTTGCATCAGCCCACTTCATAACCTCCCACTACCTGTTTCCACCAACCACAGGCTCCCTGAAAGTAGAAAAATTATTACTTTTCTGATGATTGTTTAAAATTATAAAGCTTCTAAAGTCTTTTGTCAAGAGAAAAAACAGAAAAAGAATTATTTTTTATAAAAAATTCCATAAACTCCGAACTTTTCCTTGGCTAATCCCTCTTGAAAGCGTCATCTTGGCGATTTTTCCAGATTTTCTGACCAAGCTGAAATGCCCGCCAAGCTAGATAACCACCCAAAGTATTGGTCCAGAGATCATCAATCTCAAAGACTCGATTGGCGTTGATGAGAAGATCAAGTAGAATCTGAGTCACTTCGATAGACAGACTCATAGCAAAGCTCATCCAGACAACTTTCTTGGTACTCCGCAATTTTGGAAAGAGGCAAAGCAATTGAAAAACCAATGGCGACAGCAAAAAGATATTAGCTAGATTTTGGATAAAGACCTTGACCAGCTGGATCCAAGAAGTAATTTCGCCAATATTAACAAAGGAATTAAAAGGAACCAAGAGAACCACTACTCGACCAAAATACTGGATACCTGGCGTTTCCATTCCCGGCTCTGGAACCTGAGGAATAAAGCACAGGATGCAGAGCATCAAGAAATAGAGTCCACATCCTCCTACAAGCAATTTCCGGCCTCGAGCCGTCAGCTCACCATCTGAAGTCAAATAATTCTTAAGGCTGAACATTTTCAACAAGTGCTTTCTCACGATCTCGCTTCATAGTATTGGAACGCAACTGGCCGCAGGCTGCATCAATATCTGTACCATGCTCCTGACGTACCACACAGTTAACTCCGTTTTTCTTGAGGGTATCGTAGAAGGCCATCACGCGCTCTTTGGGACTGCGGCTATATTGGTCGTGCTCGCTGACTGGGTTGTAAGGAATGAGATTGACATAAGACAGTTTCTTGATATTTTTCAGCAATTCTGCCAATTCCTTGGCCCGCTCCACTCCATCATTGACTTCGTTGAGCATGATGTACTCAAAGGTCACTCGACGGTTGGTAGTTTCGATATAATATTCAATGGCCGCAAAGAGTTTCTCAATCGGAAAGGCACGGTTGATTTTCATGATACTAGAACGCAGTTCATTGTTGGGTGCGTGCAGTGAAACAGCCAGATTGACCTGCACGCCTTCATTGGCAAAGTCACGGATCTTATGAGCCAGCCCTGAAGTCGAAACAGTGATATGACGGGCACCGATGGCCAGCCCCTTATCATCATTGACCGTCCGTACAAACTTCAAGACATTCTTATAGTTATCGAAAGGCTCGCCAATCCCCATAACGACGATGTGGCTGACCCGCTCGTCCTGACCACGCTCGTCAAAATACTTCTGCACCAGCATAATCTGCGCAACAATCTCACCATTATTGAGGTCGCGTTGCTTTTTAATCAAACCAGAAGCACAGAAGGTACAGCCGATATTGCAGCCAACTTGGGTGGTCACACAGACAGAAAGTCCGTAGTGCTGGCGCATGAGCACCGTCTCAATCAGCATGCCATCCGGCAGCTCAAAGAGGTACTTGACCGTACCGTCAGCCGACTCCTGAACAATACGTTGTTTAAGCGGATTGACAACAAACTTATCATTGAGCTTAGCAATCAAGTCCTTGGACAGATTGGTCATTTCCTCAAATGACTGGACACGCTTGCGATAGAGCCACTCCCAAATCTGGCTAGCACGAAATTTCTTTTCTCCCTGAGCTTCTGCCCATTCAATCATTTCTTCTCGCGTTAAGCTATAAATCGATGGTTTCATGTTTCTCCTTTATTTCTGACGAATGACAAAATGGCGTTGCGATTGGCTAGATGCCGCTTGCTTTGCCTGTTTACCTTGTTTCTGTTGTTTGTTCTTGTTTACCTTTGGACGATGTTTTTGCTGATCATCCTTCGTTCTTTTAGAGCCACGTTCCCTAGAAATTTCTGGATGTTTTTTGCTGTCCGATTTTCTCTTATGATGGGATTTTTTGTCAAAGGCAGCCCGTCTTGGCTGAGCATTTTCCAAAACAAAATAGGCGCAGCCATAATTACAATATTCTAGCAAATAGTCTTGCAAACGGCTGATTTTCTCTGCATTTTCCTTGGCTTTCTCATCCCGATAAAAACCGCGCAACCGCAACTGTTCATTGCCCCAATCGCCGACAATATAGTCAAATTTATTCAGAATTTCTGAAAAGCGTTGGTGAAAAGCCGTCAAGTCAAAGGCCTCTTTATAATTCTCCACCAATTCAAACTCAAATTTTTCTGCAATTATCTTGCTGCCCATTTGCTTAAATTCTGGGCCAGGGAATTTATTGTAATTATACAACTCAGGTGAAATTTCTTTACGCATACCTATCCTTTGTCACTCATCTATCTTACTTCATATTATTTTATCACAAAACAAGGGGAATTTATATTTTTTCAGAAGAAAAAGATCTTTCTGTAAAAAGTCAGACGATTTAATAAAAACTGCTAATCTTTTTTTAAAAAGTCCTTCGTTCGTCTCTAAAAGTTAAAAATCTTAGCCGAAACTAAGATTTTTTGGTTTTTTCTAAATAATCAATCGCGTCCTGAAGGGTTTTGACCGGCACGATTTTCATATCCGTTTTGATTTCCTTAGCTGCTTCAAGCGCCGTTTCATAGTTGGTCTTGGCTTTGGGATTAGCCTTTTTTTCTTCCTCGCTGACAGGATTATCCGGAGCAAAGAAAATTGTCGCTCCGATCTTGGCAGCAGAGACGACTTTTTTGTCAATCCCACCAATATCACCAACCTTACCTTCTCTGTCAATGCTGCCCGTTCCCGCAATCACGCGGCCGTCTCGCAAGTCAGGATTAGCCAATTGAGTATAGATGGCTAGGCTAAACATGAGGCCAGCACTGGGACCACCGATACCTTCAGTCGAAAATTCAATCGGAACACTACTGTTGACCTCCGTACGGTCAATCAAACTAATACCAATTCCATTTTTGCCATTTTCCAGCTTGATGATTTTCCCTGTCGCTGTCTTAGTTTCGCCATCTTCCTCGTAGGTCACCTTGACACTATCGCCCAAGGCCTGAGAATTCACATATTTGACCAAATCTTCTGAGCTTTCAAAGGTCTTGTCATTGACTCCTGTCACCGTATCCGCAATATTCAAAATCCCTTTAAAGGTCGAATTTGGAGCTACTTTCAGAACATAGACACCCAGATAGTTCATCTTGATGTCTTTTCCTGCAGCTTTGAGACCTTGGTATTTGGCCATATTCTGCGACGTTTCCATATAAAATTGGTTAATGCGCATATATTCAGCATCGCTTGAACCACCTGTCATATCCTGAGCTGAATAAATATCCGTAAAAGGCGTCAGCCAAGCGTAGACCATATGAGCAAAGGTCGCATGCTGGATCCCAACCGTTACAAAATTGTAGGAACCTGCTGCCTGATCCTCTTTTCCGTCCACAGTCAGAACCTTTCGAATGTCTTCTGCCCCCCCAGGCACCTCAATATAGTAAGGCAATGGAACAATGAAAGAGAATAGGAAGAGCACAAGCACGATAATCGAGGCCGCTCCAGCACAACCAACTACTTTTAAACCACGTTTATTTTCCTTTGTCATCTTTTCCGGATTTGTCATGTCATTATTCATCTTTTTTCTCTAACTCCTCAATCACACTCACTGGTACATAGGCAGAAAGATCCTGCTGAAAAGCAATCAATTCCCGCATCGCTGAAGAACTGATGTATCGGTAGGCCGGCTGACTCAACAAAAAAACGGTCTCCAATTCAGGTGCTAAGTCCTTATTAAAAAAATGCAGGCTAGCTTCATAGTCCAAGTCCTGACCGTTGCGTAGGCCGCGGACAAGGGCAGTCACACCTAGTCTTTTTGCCACATCGACCGCCAATTCATCATGGGAAGTGATAACTTCCACATTTTCCAAATGCGCCAAAGCCGCTAGAACCATTCTTTTTTTCACATGGATGTTAAAAAATCCTTCTTTGTGAGGATTGTAGAAGATGCCCACATACAGGCGATCAAACATCCGACTGGCACGCTCAATCAAATCCACATGTCCGTTGGTAATGGGATCAAATGACCCTGTAAAGAGTCCGATTTTATCTGACATAGACCGTCACCTTTGAAATTCCATATATTTTTTGCTTCCAGATACCCAAGTCTGCGATTTCTTCTGGCAAATCAACCGACTTGTCTGTCTCACAAACAATCATAATATCCTCACTCAAGAGCTTGCGCTCCGCCATTTTTTCAATATCCGCAATAATCTGCTCCTTGGCATAGGGCGGATCTAGTAAAACCAGATCAAACGGACCAGTCAACTGCTCCAGTGCCCGACTCGACTCCATCTTGAGCAGCTCAAAGCGCGCTGCTTCCTTGGTCATGGCAATATTTTCTGCCACGATAGCTTGCGCCCGCCGATCTTTTTCAACCAAAATAGCCGACTCCATACCACGAGATACCGCCTCAATCCCCAGACTGCCGCTGCCTGCATACAGATCCAGCACCCGGCCGCCATCGAAATATGGCCCAATCATATTAAAAATCGCGCCCTTGACCTTATCTGTCGTAGGTCGCGTTGTCTTGCCATCTAATGTCTTGAGGGGTCTGCCCCCGTACTTTCCTGAAACAACTCTCATAAAAAACATTATAACAAAAATATTGAAAAGCTGATAGTAATTGCTAAGGCTGGACTTTATTCTCTAGCAAAAAACGGAAACAAGGCTATTTCCGTTCGAAGTCTGTTTTAGAGTCATTCCGCCGAAGACTAAAATGGTCTGGGACTGGATCGTCCCCTTCCTCGGACCAGGGATGGCAGCGACCAATTCTTGCCAAGCCCATCAGCAGCCCCTTGGCTCCGTGCTTTTCAATGGCTTCAATCATGTAATTGGAACAGGTCGGCCGAAAACGGCAAGAAGGGGGAAAGGCAGGGGAAATAAAGCGCTGGTAAAAACGAACCGGCGCTATCAATATTTTCTTAATCATTGTTTCTTAGTTTTGGTCACAGCCAAATTATGCAACTGGCTGACTTCCTTTTTACTCAATCGACGTGCTTCACCTGGCTTGAGGCCAGTTAAATCCAAATGTCCAAACTGAGTCCGTGAAAGCTTGTCCACTGGTAACCCCACCGCTTCAAACATCTTCTTGACCTGATGATTGCGCCCTTCGTGGATGGTCAACTGAACAACCGAACGATTCTTCACCGGATCGACCTTAAGAATCTCATAAACCGCTGGCTTGGTTTTCTTGCCCTCAATGACCAGACCATGGGTCAGCGGACGCAGAACTTCCTTATTGGCCACACCCTTGACACGCGCCACATAGACCTTGTCAATTTCATTACGCGGGTGAATCATTTCATCCGTGAAGTCACCGTCATTGGTCAAAATCAAGGCGCCAGAAGTATCCCAGTCCAGTCGACCAACGGGATAAATCCGCTCCTTGACCTGTGGCAGCAAATCAACGACTGTCTTACGCCCCTTGTCGTCTGTCACACTGGAAATCACCCCGCGCGGTTTATTGAGCAAGTAGTAGACCTTTTCTTCATTGTAGATAGGCTGACCTTCTACTTCCACTCGGTCGCCCGACTTGATGGTAGTTGCTAACTCACGCACTACCTGACCATTCACGGTTACCAGCCCCTGCTTGATCAATTCCTCAGCCTTTCTCCGGCTGGCAATTCCCGCATGGGCAATGTATTTATTGATTCTCATCGATATTGTCCTTTCACAAGATACAAAGAGCATTTTCACAACTTTAACAGCTTGAAAAATGGCAAATAGGGAAAGCAGCGCCTCCCTCAAAGCTTGGAACCGTTCAGAAAACGTCCCTTATAGGATGAACTTGTCATTCTCCGAAAAGCTGACTTTCCTCAGCAATGAGCTCCGCTTCGTCCACAATCGGCAATTCGTCCAAATGGTTGATACCCATATAGTCTAAGAAATAATCCGTCGTCACATAAAGATTGGGACGGCCAATGACTTCCTTCTTACCATCTTCCCGAATCAGCTCAAAGGCTAGTAACTTCGAAATCGCCCCGCTGGAATTGACCCCGCGAATATCATCAATCTCCACCCTTGTAATGGGCTGCTTGTAAGCAATGATCGACAAGGTTTCCAGTGCCGCTCGGGATAAGCTCTGGTTAATCGGTGCCCGCGAATACTCTCGTAAAATTTCAGCAAATTCAGGCTTGGTGACCAACTTATAGGTCTTTGACGTTTCCAGCAAGGTCAAGCTGGAGTCTGGATTTGTCTGATAGTTCTCCGCCAATTTTTCCAAACTCTGGATGACACCAGTCGGCGGCAAGGAAAGGATTTCTGATAGCTGATGAACTTTCAGACCGTCTTCCCCCGCCACAAAAAGCAGGGCTTCAATCTCTGCTAATTTACTCATTCTTTCTTCCTACTAAATAAATATTTCCAAAGTTTTCCTCCTGAATGACCTGCACCTCCTGAACCTTGACCAACTCCAAGGTTGCTAGAAAGAGCGTAATCACTTCATTCATGTCTTTGGTTTCTGCAAAAATATCCTGCAGGGCAAGGCGTTTGTGAGCCCGACAGCGCTGGCGCACTACTTCCATCATGTCCTCAATCTTGTACTCATCTCGCACAATGGTCGTATGACTCTTGGAAAACTCCTCCTGCTTCTTGGTCATCACCTTGGAAAAAGCTAAAAAGAGATCAACGGCTGTCTTGTCATGCAAGAGTTCAGCGTCTTCATAGACCAGTTCCAGCCTGGGCTTGGAGTAGTAAAGAGCCCGGTCCTCATGCTGGAGGGACATTTTCTGCCCCAGCAACTTGAACTTCCGATATTCCTCAATCTGACTCAGCAAATCCTGCTCCAGATCATCTTCCAGATCCACCTGATCCACCACCTTGGGCAGGAGCTTGCGACTCTTGATCAGCATGAGCTGACTGGCCATGACCATGTATTCTCCCGTCACTTCTAGACGCATGGCCTGCAGAGTAGATACATAAGCCAGATATTGCTCGATGACCTCGGTAATGGGTACATCGTAAATATCCATCTGATACTTGGATACGAGGTGGAGCAACAAGTCTAGCGGCCCCTCAAAATCTTTTAACTTGATATCCATTCTTATCTGTATTTTTCTAATGTAATCACTGTCTTCAAGCCCAGATCACGAGCGATGTCGTAGATACCGACACCTTTTTCTCGCTGGCGCAGGATAAATTGCTCCCGCAGGCTTTGGGCTGACAAACTGGTCTGCCCCTGCTCAATCAAGAAGGCCTCCAGCTGGCGAAAGCCCCATTGGCGCGAATAGGACTTACCATTCTTTTCAAATAAATAAGTCCCTGTCAAATAATCGCCCAACTCGCTCGTCAGACTTTCAGGGATCTTAATAATCCGCTTCTGCCCAGCCTTCTCGATCCGCAAAACCTGGAAATCAAGATTGACATCTTCAACCTTGACCTGCAGGATTTCACTTGGCAAGAGACCCATTTCCAAAATCAAGAGCGCTATCAGCCGGCCTTGTGGTACCGTAGAAGTTTCCCAAAAGGCTGATAAGTCTATCAGCTCGCTTCCCAGTTCCTTGGAAATAGCGACTTTGGGCAGAGTCAAGCGGTGAAATTCACCAATCATCTTGTTCTCGTAAAGATAGTAAAGAAATTGATTGACCGCTGAGAGCTTCCGCTTCTGGACAGCCGCCTTGAAATCCTTGATAGAGGCTTGATAAATCCGCAAATTGGTTTCCGTCACCTTGCTGTGGATTTCATTGACAAATTGCTCCAAATCGTAGGAATAGGCTAATTTTGAATTTTCTGAGATATTTTTTTGTTCTAAAAAAGGAGTGATTTGTTCTTTCATTTTTTGGAAATCTCATACTGACTCGTGAAGGTATGCATCAACGAGTTTACAGCTTTTAAAATCGACTTTCTAGTAATGATGCCATAAAAATGGTGTTCTTTATCCACAACAGGCAGGAAAGACTCATCCACCAGCTTGTGCAAAACATCCGCAATCTTGTAATCTGGCTCGACCGTCAGACCATCCTTTCGTGTCATGTGGACAATGTCCATAGACATAAACTCTTCCTCTGCCAGCTCATGCTGCATCCGATAGGCCATGATGTCCGTCAGAGAAATGGTGCCAACGAACTTTTTCTCCGCAGTCACCACTGGAATGCGTGAATAAGTCATCTGGCTAAGCAAGAGAATAGCATGATCCACATTGTGCGTGTCAATCATGACCGCCAGATTCTCCCCCGGCGTCAAAAAAGTGTCTTCATGTTGCAGTAGATAATCTTCAAATTCCTTAGCAATCATCGTGCAAACTCCTTAGACAAGCTTGGATAGAGCTCATGATTTCGCGTATAGAAATCAATCTTAAAACGGTCATCGTCAATCTCTACCTTAGCGTAAAGACGTTCGTTGATTGAGCCACGAGGTTGGCTAATGGAGCCTGGATTGAGAAAGAGAGTCTTGCCTTGCATCCAAGCATCTGGAACGTGTAAATGCCCATAGAGACAGATATCTGCTCCTACTTCCTGAGCCCACAGATCCAGCTTTTGGAAGCTAAAGTTGATATTGAAAAGATGACCGTGAGTCTGAGCAATAATAGTCCCATCCAAATCTGTCACCAGCCGCTCTGGATAGCCAGGATAAAAGTCCATATTGCCCGCCACGACATGAATCCCTTTCCAGACTTCATCCTCAAAAGGTAACTCTGAGTCTCCATCATGGAAAATAGCATCGACTTTTCCTAGATAATGATCTTTAATTGCTTCGACAATGGCACGGTCCCCATGGGAATCGCTCATTACGATGATTGTTTGCTTTGCCATGCTGGAAATACCTCCAATAATTTTTGCACTGCTTGCGCACGATGGGACTGGGCATTTTTCTCTTCGATTGTCAGCTCAGCTGATGTTTTTCCTGTTTCTCCAACTAAGAACAAAGGATCATAGCCAAAGCCATTTTCACCTTTTGGTTCATGGGCAATGTAGCCAGGCCAATCCGCTTCAACCACCAAGGATTCCTTATCTGGACTTGCGACCACCAGAGTCGTGTGGAAATGAGCAGAGCGATCTTTAATATCAAAGACCATGGCCAGCTCATGCAAGAGCTTGATATTATTTTCATCATCTGTCGCACCAACACCAGCAAAGCGAGCGGACCAGACGCCTGGTAGGCCACCCAAGACATCCACTTGCAGGCCTGAATCATCTGCCAAAACCATTTTGCCAGTCAACTGACTAATCGTTTCAGCTTTAAGGCGGGCATTCTCTTCGAAGGTCATACCCGTTTCAGCCACTTCTGGCAAATCAGGATAGTCATTCAGATTTTCTACCTCGTAGCCCAACTTCCCGAAAAGCTTGCGAAACTCTGCTGTCTTGCCCTCGTTACGCGTTGCAATCAAGAGGGTATCCTTGACATCTTTTGCTCCCAGAAAGGCTTGTAAATCTACACCAGTCTGCGGCAGATGGACATAGAGGAGTTTCCCCCCTTCAACCAAGAGAAGGGATCCCTGTCGCTGCAACAGTTCCAAGCTTCGACCCGTTTCCTGGTTTAAAATATCCAGCAAGAAGGTCAAAAAGCGAAAGGCTGAGCCATAGCGAATGACCGTGATATTTAAGGGCAGGCCTAGTTCTTCTTTCGCCAAAATACTCTCTAGGCGGTCTAAAATCTCAGAAGCTTCGGCTGGCACTCGCTCAAATTCACTGTAAGAGGCACTTTGTCCCCATTCAGCTACATACCAGTCAGAAGCATCTTTGTATTCATAAATGTTCTTTGTCATAAGGTCACATGCTCCACATTGACTTTCAGATTCAGCCAGTTTTCAGCGATTTCCGCAAATCTCTTAGCATTGGCTGTAGTATAAAAACGATGGTTCAGTTCGTGCTTCTCACGGCTACGATTGATTTCAAAATAATTGAGCAGGACAGAAATATCCCGTACACACTCAGCCCCGCTGTCAATCAGCTTGACGCTCGGCCCCATCATATTTTGAATAATCGGCCGAAGCAAAGGATAATGAGTACAGCCCAAGACAAGGGTGTCCACCTTGCCCGCCAGAGGATGGAGGGTCTCATAGACCACCTTTTTGGTCAGGCTGGACTGGAGCTCATTTGACTCCACCAGCGGGACAAACTTAGGACAAGCCAAGCTCTGCACCTCCATCTCGGGAGATAGAGCCTCAATCTTTTGTCGGTAAATATCGGACTGAACCGTCATAGGAGTCCCGATGACCCCAATCTTGCCACCAGTCGTAGACTTGATGGCAGCGCTAGCTCCGGGCAAAATCACACCTAGGACAGGAATGTCCAACTTAGCCTTGACTTCCTCCCAGACAACAGCTGTGGCAGTATTGCAGGCAATAACAATCATCTTGACATCCTTGGTCAAGAGAAAATTGACCAACTGCCAAGTATAGTCCCGAATCTGCTCCGCCGGCCTAGGACCATAGGGAGCCCGAGCCGAATCACCTATATAAACCACTTCCTCGTGGGGGAGTTGCCGCATCAATTCACGGACAACAGTCAGACCGCCCACCCCCGAGTCTAAAAATCCAATCGGTCGGTTATCCATACAGTCTTCTTTCTAAAACAAGGGATTGGAAGCCTAGCCCAAATCCCCATTTTTTATATAGAAATCTCCGTCTGCCACCAAAGGACGGCTGAGAGAAGCTTATTTTTTGTTTTTATTTTTAGCAACTGCTGCTTTTTGTTGGTTGATGATTTGACGGTAAACTTGTTGAACACGTGCTTCACTTGGTTTTTGACCATTAGCACTGAGCAACATCCGCACCGCTTCTACATTGAGACGTGGATTTTCCGCAAATTCCTTTTCGACCTGACGGCGAAGCAAGTACATACCCAGCAAAATCCCACCAAAGAAAGCCAGCATAATCAATAAAATTGCTAACAATGTATTCATAATAATCCGAACTCCTGTTTCATTTTTTACATTACTCTTTATTATACCAAATTATCTCTATTTTTCAAAATCAAAGCCATAGAGAGTCGCGAAATAATCTTCTGGCCTCTCTGCCCGACGAATCATGCGAGCCTGACCATTTTCCTCTAAGAGAATCTCGCTAGAGCGCAACTTGGCATTGTATTGATAGCCCATGGAGAAGCCGTGGGCACCAGTGTCGTGAATGACCAGCGTATCGCCAATCTGACTAACAGGAAGCTCCCGCTGGATGGCAAATTTGTCGTTGTTTTCACAGAGGCTGCCGACCACATCGACAATCTCCGTCGGTCCTTCTGGCCTATCCATATTGGTAATATGGTGATAAGCGCCGTACATAGCGGGACGCAGGAGATTAACCGCTGAAGCATCCACTCCCAGATAGGTCCGATAGGTCTGCTTTTTGTGAGTCACCTTGGTTACCAAAAGACCGAAAGGAGCCAGCATAAAACGGCCTAGCTCTGTGAAAATCTTGACCTGCGCCAGACCAGCTGGTGTCAGGATTTCCTCATAGGCCTGACGAACTCCTTGACCGATGACCGCAATGTCATTTTCCTCGCCATCAGGCTGGTAGTTGACTCCGACACCCCCAGACAGATTGATAAAGTCTAGCTCAACTCCTGTCTCAGCCACTACTTCTACAGCCAGTTCGAAAAGCTGCCGCGCCAGTGCTGGATAGTAGTCATTGCTGACAGTATTTGAGGCCAAGAGGGCATGAATACCGAACTTCTCTGCCCCCAGCTCCTTGAGGTCTTTGAAAGCCTGAATCAGCTGCGCTTTAGTCATACCAAACTTGGCTTCCTCTGGATGATCCATAATGCTGGTCCCCAGCTCAAAGACACCGCCGGGATTGTAGCGACAGGAAATCACCTTGGGAATCCCGGCCACTTCCTTCAAGAAAGCTACGTCTTCATAGGCATCTAGATTGATGGTCGCGCCCAACTCCCGGGCAAGACGAAATTCCTCGGCTGGCGTATTATTGGACGAAAACATAATCTCATCCCCTGCAAAGCCCAGCTTTTGACTCATGAGCAGCTCCACATAGCTAGCACAGTCCACCCCGCAGCCTTCTTCCTTGAGGATTTTTAAAATAGCAGGATTTGGTGTCGCCTTGACGGCAAAATATTCCTTAAAACCAGGATTCCAAGCAAAAGCCTCATGCAAAGCCCGTGCTCTCGCTCGAATCCCCTTCTCATCATAAAGATGGAAAGGCGTTGGAAACTGCGCGGTCAGCTCCGCCAAGCACTCACGACTGATAAATGGAGTTTTCATACACGCTCCTACTTTCTCTTTTACTGACAATATTATACCACAAGTGTAGGCTGGGGAGGAGAAAAAGAAGCCACAAGGGCTTCTTCTTAACGTTTCTGATTTATGAAATTAGTATAAGAATACTAGATAAAACTAAGATTTAAACGAAGTGATAACCATCTAATTTAAATGATATTCAGTTTTTATCTTATCAATACTATTAATTAGCCCCGGTTTCCTTAAGCTTACCTCCTTAAAATTGCTAGATTTTAGTTTTTCATCGTGTAAATAGTGATATAACTCATCTTTATAAGAAGATAATAATCTATATTTTGGAAATTGTATCTCAATCAAATCACTAGAAAAAGCGCTTAACATTTTTTTATTTCTAAATAATTTTACATTGTATTTTATAGAGCACGGAGCATCTATAAGAATATTAAATCTCAATGTATTATCGCCTTTTATTAAACGTTGATTGATAGAGAAATTAAAACAATCTTGACTATAAGGAGATAGTAATTCAATTATTGGTGTTAATGTCCTATCACAAAATACTGCCCCTCCTAAATTTCTAACGAAACGTTTCTCCGAGGATAGATATGGTATCTCAGTCTCACTTTCAATTTCTTGATTTTCCTTATTCACTAATTCAATTCTAATTGATTGTTTATAGTCAGGCAAGCTATTAGAAAAGAATTTAACAATATTGTGATCTGTTAATTTCTTTGAAAACAATATTTTAATATCACCCCCACTTAAACTACCGCTCTCCACTTCTGATTTTAAGATTATTTTATCTTTTTCATTTTCCTTATTTAAATAGTGGATTTTAACTTGATAATTTTTTAATGAGTTTTCCTTGTTCCCATTGTTAAAAATAACGAAATCTAGATCTTGGGTGAGTACATCGAAACCATTTTGTATCACAATATCTTCATAAAAAAAATCATTAACACTAATATTATCAACTACTAAGTTTTGAATTACTAAGTCATCATTTGAATTTTCAATAACTAATTCATTCTCAATATAATTTTTATATACTCCATCATTCTGAAAAATAGCTAACTCAACTCCATTAAATCGTTTTGGAACATTTCTAACATCAATTCTTTTAATTTTCACTTTCTTAAATTTTGATAAAAATGTTTTATTAAATAACCAACCAATGCCCCCAACTATTATTAGAAATATCCAAAAAACAAAATCAGAAATAAAATTGATAAATATATCATTTAATTCATTTAAATCAAACAATTCTCATCTCCTAAAATCTTATTTTATCCTCATTATATCAAAAAACACGGCTTCTCACCGTGTTTCTATGTTTATTTCACCAACTTCTTCATCTCATCAATCCGCGCTACGGTCGCGTCGTATTTAGCTTGGTAGTCGGCTTGTTTGTCGCGTTCTTTTTGGACGACTTCTGGTTTGGCATTGGCTACGAAGCGTTCGTTAGAGAGCTTTTTGCCGACCATATCCAGTTCTTTTTGCCATTTAGCCAGTTCCTTGTCGAGGCGAGCTAGTTCTTCTTCGACATTGAGGAGGTCTGCCAGTGGCAGGTAGATTTCTGCTCCTGTGATGACGCTTGACATTGCGAGTTCAGGTGCAGGGATGGTTGATGCGATTTCCAAGTGTTCTGGATTTGTGAAGCGTTTGATGTAGTTGACATTGCTGTTAAAGAAGGCTTCCAGGTCGCTATCGCTTGTCTTAACAAGGATGGTGATTGGCTTGCTTGGTGCTACGTTTACTTCCGCACGCGCATTCCGAACGGCACGGATCAAGTCTTTAAGGCTTTCCACACCAGTGTGAGCCGCAAGATCTTCAAAGGCTGGGTTGACAGTTGGGTATTCTGCTGTCACGATAGAGCCTTCTGAGATTTGTCCAAAGATTTCCTCTGTCACAAATGGCATGATTGGGTGAAGGAGACGAAGGATCTTGTCCAAAGTGTAAAGGAGAACAGAACGTGTGATGACCTTCTCTTCTTCGTTATCGCTATAAAGGACTTCCTTGGTCAACTCAACGTACCAGTCCGCAAACTCATCCCAGATGAAGTTGTAGAGGATGTGACCAGCCACACCAAATTCAAACTTATCAAAGTTTTCAGTAACTTTTCCGATCGTTTCATTGAGGTTGTGGAGAATCCAGCGGTCTGTCACGTTGCCAGCTTCCTTGTTGGCAACTTTTTCCACATTGGCCGTTGCTTGGTCAAGGGTCAAGCCTTCATTGTTCATAAGGATGTAGCGAGAGATGTTCCAGATTTTGTTAATGAAGTTCCATGAAGCATCCATTTTCTCGTAAGAGAAGCGCACGTCTTGACCTGGTGCAGAACCGTTTGAAAGGAACCAACGAAGGGCATCGGCACCGTATTTCTCGATGACATCCATCGGGTCAATCCCGTTTCCGAGAGATTTAGACATCTTACGTCCTTGCTCGTCACGGATGAGACCGTGGATAAGCACGTTTTGGAATGGCTGACGACCAGTGAATTCCAGAGATTGGAAGATCATCCGAGACACCCAGAAAAAGATGATGTCGTAACCTGTTACCAAAGTTGAAGTTGGGAAGTAACGCTTGAAGTCTTCTGAGTCGACATCAGGCCAGCCCATGGTTGAGAACGGCCAAAGAGCCGAACTGAACCACGTATCCAAGACGTCTTCGTCCTGAGTCCATCCGTCGCCTTCTGGAGCTTCCTCACCAACGTACATTTCACCCTCAGCATTGTACCAAGCAGGGATTTGGTGACCCCACCAGAGCTGACGAGAGATTACCCAATCGTGGACATTTTCCATCCATTGGAGGAAGGTATCGTTGAAACGAGGTGGGTAGAATTCTACCTTGTCTTCTGTATCTTGGTTGGCAATGGCATTTTTAGCCAATTGGTCCATCTTAACGAACCATTGCGTAGACAAGCGTGGCTCAACCACTACACCTGTACGTTCTGAGTGACCAACACTGTGAACACGTTTTTCGATTTTAACGAGGGCACCGATTTCTTCCAACTTAGCAACGACCGCCTTACGAGCTTCAAAACGGTCCATGCCTGCAAATTCGAAGGCCAAGTCATTCATAGTTCCGTCGTCGTTCATAACGTTGACTTGTGGCAAGTTATGACGTTGACCAACCAAGAAGTCGTTTGGATCGTGAGCGGGCGTGATTTTCACGACACCCGTACCAAACTCAGGATCTGCGTGTTCGTCGGCAACAATTGGGATTAGTTTATTAGCGATTGGAAGGATGACATTTTTACCAATCAAGTCCTTGTAGCGTGGGTCTTCTGGATTTACCGCAACGGCAACATCCCCAAACATAGTCTCAGGACGAGTGGTCGCTACTTCAAGGGCGCGTGAACCGTCTTCCAGCATGTAGTTCATGTGGTAGAAGGCACCTTCGACGTCCTTGTGGATGACCTCGATATCAGAAAGGGCTGTGCGAGCTGCTGGGTCCCAGTTGATGATAAACTCACCACGATAGATCCAGCCTTTCTTGTAAAGTTCGACAAAGACCTTGCGAACCGCTTTTGACAGACCCTCATCCAGCGTGAAACGCTCACGAGAATAGTCCACAGAGAGACCCATCTTGCCCCACTGTTCATTGATGGTTGTCGCGTATTCATCTTTCCATTCCCAGACTTTCTCGAGGAATTTCTCACGACCCAGGTCATAACGACTAATGCCCTCACCACGCAAGCGTTCCTCAACCTTAGCCTGAGTGGCAATCCCCGCGTGGTCCATCCCTGGAAGCCAGAGCGTATCAAAACCTTGCATACGTTTTTGACGGATAATGATATCCTGAAGAGTCGTATCCCAAGCATGACCAAGGTGGAGTTTCCCAGTTACGTTTGGTGGTGGAATAACGATTGAATAAGGCTTAGCCTTTTTATCGCCTGAAGGCTTGAAAACATCAGCGTCAAGCCATTTTTGATAACGACCAGCCTCAACCTCGGCTGGATTGTATTTAGGTGAAAGTTCTTTAGACATGTGTTTGTCCTTTCTAGTTATTCTAGTTTTTAAAAATTTGAGTATTTCATTTCCCACTCACTTCTCAGCAAGCCATAAGCAAACTCTGCACAGCGATTGCCTTGGGCATCTTTGCGATCCCGGATGCGAGCTTCAAGGGTGAAGCCAAGTTTCTCAGCGACTCGTTGACTTTGTTTATTGTAATCAAAACATCGAATTTCAACCTTGTGGAGTTTAAGAATGGTAAAAGCAACTTCTATCAAAGCACTAACAGCTTCTGGCACATACCCGTTCCCCCAATAATCTGGATGCAGGAGGTAGCCAATTTCAAAGACATCATCTTCATGGCGGTGATTGAAATCACAAGAGCCAATAACTCGGTCTTCCCCCTTAACTGTAATGCCATAGCCAGACGGAAGTTCCTTTTTTTCTAGATTTTCAAAATAGCGATTTTCAAAATAGTCACGCTCTGTTTCCAAGCTATCTACAGGAGGAAATCCAGCTGGATAACAGACTTCAGGCAGACCAGCATAAGCAAACATATCCTCCACATCATCTGCCGTTCGCTGACGCAATATCAACCGCTCAGTTTCCAACCTTGGCAACTCTTTGCCATTATAAGATTCAAGAAGTTTCATTCACCCCTCCTTTCCGCCACATAAAAATAATCCCTTCCTAGTAAGACTAGAAAGGGACGAATGTGTTTATCCGCGGTACCACCCAATTTCGGGCAAGCGCCCGCATCTTTGTTTATTTCATTTTCATCTCATCAGCAACCAGCTTTGACACATTTGTGGACTTCTCAGCACCGCCACTTTCTGTAAAATGCTTGACTCAAAACACCTCTGATGAACCTATTCTATCACCTTTCCAGCGAAAAATCAATAATTTCTCTCACCCAAAAGTCCATCTGGCAGGTCATGAAATCCCTTGCCCGCCTGATAGTTGGCGAATTTCCCTAAAAGGAACTGGTAGGCATCTAGACGACTTTCATAGCGAATCGCCGCTTCCTTGGCCCGCTCGTCCTGGTCCGCCTCGTAGACCGCCTGACTCTCCTTGAGGGCCATCTCGTTAATCATGACCTGGGTCTTGACCCAAGCTTCAAACTCCTGTAAAAATTCCTGTTCGTAACTCATGTTTCTCACTTTCTAACTGCAAATGCCTAATCCAAATCTCGGTAAAAATCACTGTCAATATCACGGAAGGGCTGAATGTCCTGCACATACTCCAGCACACCCTGAAATTCACCAGCCTCATCTCGCACTGCCGCATAGGTCACATGGACAAACTTGCCCCGCGATTCCGACTTGAACCACATCTCAAACTTGTCCCGTTCTCCCTCGCGCAGAGCCTTGAAAACCCGCCGCACCTTGTCCAAAAGCTTGGGTGGGTGGCAGAGCTCAACATTGCGCCCTATCTGGGACGGCGTCCGCTTAAAAATCATCTCGTCTGACGGCACGCTGTCATTATAATACTGGAAAATATCGTCCTTATTGACAAAGGTAATCTCCATGGGCAGATGGTCCAAAATCAGATTGGCCTCCGCCACCGACAGATAGCCATGACCAAAAGGCTGCTGGGAGTCTCGATTAAAGGCTGGCTCCTTCTTTTCCTTGGGCTTAAAGGAGATGGTGACCTGACCATCTGGCGTATCAATGACCTGCGCAAATCTGCCATCACTAGTCTGTTCTCTACTGGCTGGCGCTTCGCTTCCTTCATCATCAGCATCCCCAGCTTCCTCCTCCGAGAATGAGTGACGCGCAGGAATCCATTTTTCCGTTGGCTTAATGATGGCATAGCCATAAGTATCGCTCTCCTCAGCAATCTTGATCCAATCATCCTGAGCAAAGGATTCGAGGAGGATCATGAGAAGGATAGACTCTTCCTTGAAAATCATAGCTTCAAACTCAGCCGCAAAAGTCTCAAACTTGTCCTTGACTTCTTGAATCGAAGTGTCTGGCAGCTGCTCTGCTGCAATCTTAGCTTCTTGGAAAAGATCTCGAATCTGGTCATCTACGCCCCACATGACTTTGGGCGGCGAATCGTGGCCATAGCTCTCCATGATGGGAAACATGAGCTCTTCCTTACGCTGATAGTGGATATCAAACTGACCCACCAAACCCAGCTGGCGCTGGAGTCCCTTGCGAATTTCAGGTAGAAGCTCCTCATCTTCTGTGCTTTCATAGGTTGATAGGAGTCTGCGAACCCGCATAAGGGCAGCCCGCAAGGCTAGATTTTCCTGCTTAAAGACTTGAACCGGATGGCCTGGGTGGTCGGTATCTGCCACCTCCACATCCTTAATAGCACCTTTAAAGAGGTTGGCATGAACATTGCAGAGGGACATGACATCTTCAAAGGTCACTCCCGTATCCGAGTTCATAAGCTCATGCTCCATCAGGCTGATTTCAATAGCGGACACACCAGCAAAATGCTCATTGAAAAGCTCCTGAACGGATTCTGCAGAAGCTCCGTTATGTAGGTCCAGCAAGATTGACTTGAGGACTTCAATGCGTTCACTAGCCATGCCTAAATCCCCACCACTTCATAACCGTTTAATTCCAGAGTTTGCTTGATTTTATTCGGGTCAATGCCATTCATGCTAGCTCCTTTTTTGATAGAAACCATGCGCCCGACTGTATTGCGCATGACAGGATTGGCCAGAGGCTTAAAGCCCAACTCGACTAAAACATCCAAAACCTCAGGCTGCTTCTCAATCACTTCTGCCACTGGAATAGACAAATCAATCACATTATCCATATGCCCTACCTCCGTGTATTTTTTATTATTATATCACAAAAGATGCGTCCAATAAAAATCCTTTCCACGCTTGCTCAAATCCAAGCTTGGAGTATATAACAAATTCTAATAGGCTATAAGTTATTTTTATAAGGACACTGATAAATTTAATTTCACAAGGAAAGGCTATTCCTATCAACCATTTCTGAGATTTTTTTCACAAACTTCTATCTTTTGCCAGTCTACGGCTTCATTGAAAACGCTTTATTATAGTGATATAATGATTTTAAATACAGAATAAAGGAGATGCCCTATGTCTATTACAAAATTGTTGAACATTAAGTACCCTATTTTCCAAGGAGCGATGGCTCAGATTTCCCACTACCAACTGGCTGCAGCTGTTTCTGAAGCTGGTGGGCTGGGAATCATCGCTTCAGGAGGAATGACGGGTGAGCAGTTGCGTGAAGAAATCCGTGAACTGCGTAAATTGACTGACAAGCCATTTGCCGTCAATGTTATGCTCATGATGAAAAATATCAAAGATATTGTGACAGTCATCATTGAAGAAAAAGTTCCTGTCGTAACGACTGGGGCTGGTACACCAAAATTCATCATGCCTTATCTGAAAGAGGCAGGTATCAAGGTTATCCCTGTTATTGCCAGTGTCAAACACGCGCAAAAAATGCAAGAGCTCGGAGTTGATGCCGTGATTGCTGAAGGTTCTGAAGCTGGTGGCCACATCGGTGAAACCAATACTATGGCTCTCATTCCTCAGATTGTTGACTCAGTTGATATTCCAGTCATCGCTGCAGGTGGCATTGCCGATGGTCGTGGTCTCGCTGCCGCTTTTGTCCTCGGTGCGCAAGGGGTTCAGATGGGAACTATCTTCCTAGCTTCAGAAGAATGCCCAATTTCAGCAGGTTACAAGGATGCCATTGTCGCAGCCAACGACACTGCTACTGCCGTTACTGGTCGTATTGCTGGTGCGCCAGTTCGTTGTATCCGCAATGAAATGACTGACCACTATATCGAACTAGAAAACAAAGGCACCAATCGTGACGAACTCGAAGAAATCACCATCGGTTCTCTTTCTAAAGCTGTTTACGAAGGAGATACTGTGCATGGCTCTATGATGAGTGGCCAAATCGCAGGCTTAGTCAAGGAAATTCGTCCATGTAAAGAAATCCTCGACACAATCGTTGCCGATGCTCAAAAGGTTCTCCAAAACACTGAAATCAAGCTATAATCCTCTAACTCAAAAGAGAGTGGGACAGGAATCGGTAATTCGTTAGAATTCGATTTCGTCGTCCCACCTCCGCACAGTTGAGTAGGGCTGTAAAAGCTGATGAAATCAGCGTAATAGAGCCCTACTCAACCACTGCGTCTTGCTCGACAAGCCAAAGACAATTGAGAGGCTAGGACTTTTGTCCCAGCCTCTTTTGCTGTTCATTTAGACTTGTTTTTGTCGCTGCCTCAAATATGCTTCAATAAATCGCTCTTCTACTTGTCTTTTTTGACCAATTTCACGACTGCTTCGGTTCGTGTTGTCTTTCCCTTGAGAATAACATCTTTTAATCCTACCATTGATAGATATTCATTAAGTTTTTCAATATCTAAACTAAGCCCTTATATTTGCTATTAACTTCAAATTTTTATAAGCATCAAGATGACCATAAAATAAAGGTTCCAAAACTAATCCTATCCTAGATAATATATTTACGGAATTCTGTTATACGGTTTGATTAAAAATAGTTATTTCCCCAGAATATGGTTTTAAAATCCCTAGAATCATTTTGATAATTGTAGTTTTTTCAGCTCCATTTGGTCCAACAAAACCATATACTTTTCCCTTTTTTAAATAAAATAAGTGTTATGAATAACGTCAGTATCTTTAAAGCTTTTTGTTACATTAATAATTTCAACTATAGCCATCCCTACTCCTTAGCTTACAGCAAGAAATTATGCTTAATTCTTATCGTTTTTTGTAAGAAATCAGCGAACCCAATAATATTCCATTCAACAATCCTAAAGAAATACCATATTCAACTGGAGAATCTAAAAAAATTGCAAACACTATTCCAATCATCATCCCTAGTGAGGCTGCTGTTGAAATCACATCTTCATTTTCTTTTTTCATTTTCTTTACACCTCATTTCCTTTTTGTATATAAGCTGTAGTACTCTCCACCAATAGCCATTTTCATATTTAGACTTCCTTTCAGTTTTTATTTATTGTACAATAAATAAAAATCAATTACTTTTTTTGTTGGGAAAATGGGAAAATTATGAAATCAAAACTTGGCGTCACACTCAGAAAAGTTCGTAAAGGAAAACAGATCAGTTTATCTTCCGTTGCTGACGAGCATCTTTCTAAATCTCAAATATCTCGATTCGAACGTGGAGAATCAGAAATATCTTGTATTAGGCTTATCAATATTTTAGACAAGTTGCACGTTACCCTAGATGAATTTCTTATTTTACATGATAAAGACTACTCCAATACAGAATCATTCGTCAATTTAGTTCAATATATTCGTAAACAATACATATTACAAAATATCAATAATATAAAATGTCTACTTTCTGACTCCTCAAATTACACCTTAAATTCCTTTGAAAAAACCATGGTAAAATCCATTCTACACACAATGGATTCGACTATCGTTCCATCAGATGAAGAGTTACTTCAACTGACAGATTATCTCTTCAAAGTTGAAAGATGGGGGTACTATGAAATTATTTTATTAGGTAACTGTGTACGAACAATTAATTACAACTCCTACTTCCTACTAACAAAGGAAATGTTAAATAATTACATTTACTCTTCTCTAAATAAATCTAATAAACGAATTGTCACTCAGCTTGCTATAAATTGTTTCATTCTTAGCATCGATAAGGAAGTATTTTCAAATTGTTCCTATTTAATTGATGAGATAAAGGAGTTGTTAGATAACGAATTAAACTTTTATGAACAGACAGTTTTCCTCTATGCAACAGGTTACTATGAATTTAAGCGTCAATCATGTACTGGAATCGAAAAAATGAAACAGGCTATAAAAGTTCTAGATATTTTAGGTGAAGACAAGTTAAAATTACACTATACTGACCATTTTAATAAACTAGTAAACAAAAAATAAATGAAATCATTGTCTCAACTGGTCATGAACCAGTCCCCAAATGTAATCTCTGTCATATCTTGTGACTTGCTCCACCTTACGATGAAAATGTTCATTTTCGCTTTTCTTACTTGTTAGATTTTCTGTCTCCTCCTCGTCCTCAATGACAGACTCACTCCCTTTAGTTTCAATCATATCAGTCTCACTAACTTCAGTCTCACTAGTGGCTGAATTTAAGACCGACCCCGGCTGATTTTGATACCTCCCTAGTGTTTTTTGAATACTACCCCCGTCTGAATTTAAGACGGGGGTAGGTTCATGTTCTAGCTCCCCTAAGTAAATCTTATTGGCCAAGCGTCCTTTTTCACTGGAAGACTGTTGGACTTCATCTATCAAGCCATACTCTCGCAACGTTTTCTTTATTGTCAGCAATTTTGACTTGGAACAGCCAAGAAGTGCCCTGAGTTTAGAGTTGGAATAAACCAAATAGATAGCCCCATCCTCATCTATCCACCCCTTACTCAACGACAACTCCAAACGGTCTTTTAGAACAGCATAAGCTACTTTAACTTCAAGTTTCATGTCCTTATATCGGTCACTTTCAAATAAGAGTTTTGGAAGCTTATAGTAACGCTCTGATGTTTGGTAATGATTTGCGGCGATACGTTTCATGATTGTCCCTCCAACACTAATAAACCAACATTTCCTAACTCATCAAATTGAATTAGCCCTGACTCTTCCATTTCAGCAATTAACTGAGTTGCTTTCTCAATATTTATTCCCATGACAGCCATGAGATGGCACATCACGATTTGCCGTGATGACTGTTCTTCCTTTTGCATGCTTTTCCTCCTGAAAATAAAAAGGCGAGAACACTTATTAAAATGTTCTCGTTAAGTTAATTTATTACTAACGTATCTATTTTTTCTCTACGCAGTCGACATCCAAACAGACGTTCACATCAATATACTTTTTTGACCAATTTCACGACTGCCTCCGTCCGAGCGGTATGGGGAAACATGTCAACTGACTGGATGTAGTGGACATTGTATACCTGACTGAGCTTGACCAAATCGCGCGCCAAGGTTGAGACATTGCAGGAAACGTAAACCATCTTCTCAGGTGCATAGCGGACAATCGTCTCCAGCAGCTTATCATCCAGACCTGTCCGTGGCGGGTCGACAATCAAGGCATCCGCCCGATAACCTTCAGCGTACCAGCGAGGAATAATCTCCTCTGCAGTTCCAGCTTCGTAGAGTGTATTATCAAAGCCCATCCGTTTCGCATTGCGCTTGGCATCTTCAATGGCCTCAGGGATGATGTCCATGCCCCGCAAAGACTTGACCTTTTTAGCAAAGGCAAAGCCAATGGTCCCCACTCCGCAATAGGCATCAATCAAATGGTCCTCAGCCGTCACATCCAAAGCCTTGACTGCTTCCGCATAAAGCACCTCTGTCTGTTCAGGATTGAGCTGATAAAAAGCCCGAGGCGACAAGGAAAACTCATAGTCCAGCACACCTTCTTGGATGGCTTCCTCGCCCCAGATAATCTCTGTCTTATCCCCATAAATCTCACTGGACTTGCTCGTATGATAATTAACTGCAACTGTCTCCAGCTCTGGAAATTCAGCCACTAGGTCTCGAACGACTGGAGAAAAGTCTAGCTTGCGCCCTGTTACAAAAATCATCTGCACCTGACCCGTCTTTCTGGCTCTGCGAATCATAACGGTGCGCACTCCAGCAGTCTTGCGCTCATCATAGATGGGCAGCCTGTACTTGCCTAAAAGTCGCGCCACCTTATTGACAATAGCCTGCGTCACCTTGTCCTGAACCAGACAGTTTTTCAGCGAGACCAGATAGTGGGAATTCTGTGCATAGAGCCCCGCCTTGACCTCATCCTTAAACTTGCGAGTCTGGAACTGCAGCTTGGCTCTATAATAGAGCGGCTCCTGCATACCAATGGTCGGACGAATCTCATAATTCTCATAGCCAGCTGGCGCAAATTTTTTCAAGGCCTGACGCAGCAAGTCTTCCTTAAATTCCAACTGCTTGTCATAGTGGAGGTGCATGATTTGACAGCCTCCGCAGCTTTCATAAATCTCACACGGCGCTTCCACCCGAAATTTTGACCGTTTGTTGATTGTGAGGAGCTTGGCCTCGATAAAATTCCGCTGCACCTTGGTCACCTGACAGTAAACTTCTTCGCCCTTCAAAGCCCCCGGCACAAAGACCAGCGTTTTCTTATAAAATCCAATCCCTTCCCCATTAATTCCCATTTTCTTGATTTTGAGAGGGATTCTTTGCTTCACTTTTACATTCATGACTCTATTATACCACGCTAGAGTCGATTCGTTGAGAATATGTTACAATAAAAGATGAGAAAATAGTCTAAATCATAAAAATCTCTCGACAACTACGAATAGAGTCAGAGAGACGATGAATGACTCTACACTAAAATATCGTCCAAGTGAAAGGACTAGTATGAAAATCACAAAAATCGAAAAGAAAAAACGGCTCTACCTCTTGGAGTTGGACGACAGTGAAAAGCTCTATATCACAGAGGACACCATCGTTCGCTTCATGCTGTCTAAAGGGATGGAAATCTCGGAGCAGGAACTAAAAGAAATTCAAACTTACGCCCAATTTTCCTACGGAAAAAATCTAGCCCTCTATCATCTCTCCTTCAAGCAAAGAACTGCCAAGGAAGTTAAGGACTACCTGACCCAGCACGACATCCACCCCGAAGTCATCAGCCAAGTCTTGGACGCTTTGAAAAAAGATAATTGGATCAACGACAGAAAATATGCCAATTCTTATATCCAATCCAACCTTCTCACTGGTGACAAAGGCGCTTTTGTTCTAAAACAAAAACTCAGTCAAAAAGGGATTTCTAGCACTATCATAGAAGACGAATTGAGCCAGTTTGATTTCACTGAAGTAGCCGAGCGAGTTGCTGAGAAACTTTTAAAGAAATACCAAGGAAAACTGCCCAGCAAGGCCTTACAAGATAAAATACTTCAATCCTTGATAAACAAAGGATTTTCCTATGGACAAGCCAAAGAGGCTTATCAACATTTAGACATCGAAGAAGACCAAGAAAACCAACAAGAGCTGCTCTACAAAGAGCTAGACAAGCAATACCGCAAGTACTCCAAAAAGTACGACGGCTATGACTTAAAACAGCGTCTGACCCAAGCTTTGGCCCGTAAAGGCTATGATTTTTCGGACATTGCCAGCGCTCTAAGAGAATATCTTTAAGATTTTCTATGAAAACTTAGGCATTTTTATGAAAATATGTTACAATAAAGAGGATAAACTTATAAATTGTAGAAAGTTGGTAGGTTATGAAACTTCCCAAAGAAGGCGACTTTATTACAATTCAAAGTTATAAGCATGATGGGAATCTCCACCGCACTTGGCGAGATACCATGGTACTAAAGACAACAGAAAATGCCATTATTGGCGTTAATGACCACACACTGGTAACAGAAAGTGATGGCCGGCGCTGGGTAACACGAGAGCCTGCCATTGTCTATTTTCATAAGAAATATTGGTTTAATATCATTGCCATGATTCGTGACAATGGCACTTCATACTACTGCAACCTGGCCAGCCCCTACTATCTGGACAACGAAGCCCTCAAGTACATCGACTATGATTTAGATGTCAAGGTCTTCACAGACGGAGAAAAACGGCTGCTTGATGTGGAAGAATATGAACGTCATAAAAGGCAAATGAACTATTCGGATGATTTGGATTTCATTCTCAAGGAAAACGTTAAGATTCTGGTTGACTGGATCAACAACGAACGCGGTCCCTTCTCCGATGCTTATGTGAAAATTTGGTACAAACGTTATGTTGAACTAAAGAATCGATAAAGTTGTCAAAGAGCGCAAGCTCTTTTTTCTTGCTTTCTTTTTCAAAAATCCTTTGTCTAGCAAGGAAGCAATTTCTTGCAATTCCTACTTATTTCTTGTATGATAGAACCATCAATGCTGCTAGTAAAGCACTAGAGGACCAATTTCTGGTCCTCCACAGCAAAATTTCCAGAAAGGAGTGAGTCTCATGGCTTTTACCAATACTCGTGGTCGCTATGCCAGCTTTGGCGCTATCACTAGCCTTCCAGATGATGTGATTGACACTTTCTGGTACATCATCGACAACTTCCTTAAAGATGTCTTCCCTTTGAATAATCTGATTCGCTTCGAATTGATCAATAACGAAGGGAAGCTGACTTTTCGCTTCTCTGAGGACCATCTCGATACACTCATCTCCTTTGATTTCACCTATAAGTTTGACCCATTCTACCCTCGCATGATCTACGTTGTGGACAATGACGGCAGAGAAACAGTCATGTTAGCCGATGAATACTCCATGTTTTAAGAAAGCAAAATCCAGTTGAAACACCGTCACTAAGAGCGGTTCATCAACTGGATTTTTTCATTTGTTGTAAATCATTTTGATATGGGGCCTTGATTCAAAGATAAAAGGGGCTCCCTGTGTTACAAAACCGAATTTTTCATAAAGCCCCACGACTTGCTCCTGAGCTTCAATTTCAATCATTTTCCCCGGTCATTTTTTCTCACAAAGAATCAATATTTCCTCTACTAATCTATGCCCCAAGCCCTTTTCTCTGGCTGACGGAGCTGTCACAAGGCGGCAAAAAAAGACTTTTTCTTCTTCCTCAAACACGAGGGCATAAGCATCTATTTCCTCTTGCTCATTTACATGGAAAAGGTGTACAGCAGTTAGATCTTTCTCATCCAATTCATGATAGATTCGCTCTGGCTCGACGAAAAATCTATCGATCCGCAGTTTTAAAATCTTGTAAAACTCCAGTGTGTCCAACTCTGGCAAATATTTTTTATACCACATACTTGTTTCCGTCCTTGCTTTATTATATAATCATTGTAAATACAACTATCAAAGGAGTTCTTATGGATTACCGTCAGTTATTTCGTCAAATGGGATTTATCTCCCGTCAAGCCATGATGAGAATGAATCAAGAAGCTAGCCAATACGGGCTTGATAATAATCTCTTTCTCATTCTTACTCGCATTGTCGAACATCCCGCCATCCATCAATCTCGGCTGGCAGAGCTGGTTCAGATTGATAAGACTACTCTAAGCCGCTCTTTAAGAAAGCTGGAAGAACGAGGCTTGATTGTCAAAAAGACCAAGCAAGAGAATAAGAAATTCAAGGAGCTCTATCCACTGACTCCTGCACTAAAAGTATATGACAAGCTGATTGGCTACGAGGATAGATACATCCAGACCAGTCTGCGTCAACTGACTTCATCTGAACTCTTTCAGCTGGATCATATCTTACAGAAAATTCAGAACTCCCAACAAGAAGAAGTATAATACAACATAGTTGCATTTACAACTATTATACATTAAAACTAAAGCTATTAAAAACGGCTGCTTGCAAATGACTAAGTGAATCCTCCTCGTCTCTGCAAGCAAAACCGCCTTAATAGCTTTTTAAGTTAGTTGATTGAAATCCCAGATCTGATCCATCCAGCCTTCATAGAAATCAGGCTCGTGGCAGACCATGAGAATGCTGCCCTTGTATTCTTTCAGAGCGCGCTTGAGCTCCTCCTTGGCATCGACATCCAAGTGGTTAGTCGGCTCGTCCAGCACCAGAACATTATTTTCTCGGTTCATGAGGAGACAAAGGCGGACCTTGGCCTGCTCCCCACCTGAAAGAACCTGAATCTGGCTCTCGATATGCTTGGAAGTCAAACCACATCTAGCTAGAGCTGCCCGAACTTCTGCTTGGTTAAGGGCCGGAAAGGCATTCCAAACTGCTTCAAGCGGTGTCTGACGATTGCCGCCTTCGACTTCCTGCTCGAAATAGCCCAGTTCTAAATAGTCTCCGCGCTCGACTTCCCCAGCGATTGGTGGGATAATCCCCAGCAAACTCTTGAGCAGGGTCGTTTTCCCAATCCCATTTGCCCCGATGATGGCCACCTTCTGATTGCGCTCAAAGGTCAGATTAAGAGGCTGAGTCAGTGGACGGTCGTAACCAATCTGCAAGTCCTTGGCTTGGAAGATAAAGCGACCAGGTGTACGGGCAGGCTTGAAGTCGAAGGATGGTTTTGGTTTCTCACTCTGCAGCTCAATAATGTCCATCTTATCGAGTTTCTTTTGGCGAGACATGGCCATATTACGGGTCGCCACACGGGCTTTGTTGCGGGCCACAAAATCCTTGAGGTCTGCAATTTCCTTCTGCTGGCGCTCGTAGGCTGCTTCCAGCTGAGATTTTTTCATCTCATAGACTTCTAAGAATTGGTAATAATCCCCAGAATAGCGGGTCAACTGCTGATTTTCCACATGGTAGACGATATTGATCACATCGTTCAAGAAAGGAATATCATGCGAGATCAGGACAAAGGCATTTTCATAGTTCTGAAGGTAACGCTTGAGCCAGTCAATGTGCTCCGCATCCAAATAGTTGGTTGGCTCGTCCAAGAGCAGGATATCTGGTTTTTCCAGAAGCAATTTGGCCAAGAGAACCTTGGTCCGCTGCCCACCAGATAGCTCTGTCACATCACTCTCCATACCGTAGTCCATGACACCTAGTGCTCGTGCAACTTCGTCAATCTTGGCATCCAGCGTATAGAAATCCCGGCTCTCCAAGCGGTCCTGCAGCTCGCCCACTTCTTCCATCAGGGCATCCACATCCGCTCCATCCTCAGCCATGCTCATATAGATTTCATTGATGCGGGCCTCAGTCTTGAACAGCTCGTCAAAGGCTGTCCGCAGCACATCGCGGACAGTTTGGCCCTGCTCCAATACAGCATGCTGGTCCAGATAGCCAGCCGTCACATACTTGGACCACTCGACCTTACCCTCATCCGGCAGCATTTTACCCGTCACAATACTCATAAAGGTTGACTTTCCCTCACCATTGGCGCCGACTAGACCGATATGCTCCCCCTTGAGCAGGCGGAAGGATACATCCTCAAAAATAGCCCGGTCTCCAAAACCGTGGCTGAGATTTTTTACTTCTAAAATACTCATCTTTTCTCCTCTATCATTGATTGCAGTTCCTTGATTATACCATCTTAGGAAGCCAATTGGCAAGAAAATGAGGCTGGGACAAAAGTCCTAGCCTCTCAATTGTCTTTGGATTGTCGAGCAAGACGCAGTGGTTGAGTGGGCTCTACTACGCTGATTTCATCAGCTTTTACAGCCCTACTCAACTGTGCGGAGGTGGGACGACGAAATCGAATTCTAACAAATTACCGATTTCTGTCCCACTCTCACTTTATAAAACTTTTGCGCTGGTGCGGGTAATATCTTCTACTTTTATATTGTGTGCTTCAAACTTGGACTTCAAGGAAACTAAGTCAATATCTCCGTCAATTTGTACCTCAATGACCACTTTACCGTCCTTACGAGGAATATTGACTGTGTTTGAAATATTGAGGTTTTCTTCGACAAGCAAGGCGATAATATGCGATAGGACACCAACCTCGTCTTCTGTGACAAAGCGCATCCGAACGCCCTTTTCGCCATAACCAGACACTTCTAGAAAAGCCTTGAAAATATCGCGATCCGTAATGATTCCATAGACCTGCTCATTGTCCACAACCGGTAAAATTCCAATTTTATTTTTCAGCATCAAATAAGTCGCATCTTCCAGACTAGCATACTGGGAAATAGTAACAACATCGTGAATCATCACATCTTTTACCTTGGTTTTATTTAGAAGATAGTTCATTTCATAAATTGATAGGCTCGTTGCCTTTGATGGACTTGCTTCCGCGATTGTTCCTTCTGTCACAAGACCCACCAGCTTATCATTTTCAATCACGGGCAAGCGGTGCAATTTTTGGTCGCGCATAATATCTGCCGCATGCGCAATCGTTGTGTCTGGACTAATGTATACAACCTTGCGTGTCATAAAATCTTTTACTGCCATGAGAAGCCTCCTCTAGTTTCTTTTTCTAATCTTATTATACTGTATTTTCCAACTAATTTCAAACGCTTTCACGGTTTTCTCTTATGTTTTCAAAATTTAGAAAAATCAGGCAGGCTACCTATAAAAAAGCTAGATTCTCCTATGAGAAAACGAGGAGGAACGTTTGATCCAGCCTCGCTTTAGCCTACCTCTATAGTTTCTTGTCTAATACCACTAGCGACAAGATTACCAAAAACGATTGAAAGAGAAAATTGATCAGCCAAATGCTATTTTTCTATTATTTCTCCAAACTTCTGACAAAGGCTTGATAGGTCTGCTCCATCAGCATGGTAATCGTCATCGGTCCGACTCCCTTTGGAACTGGAGTAATGAGACTAGCCACTTCTGCCACTTCGTCAAATTTGACATCGCCAATCAACTTGCCATTTTCATCCCGGTTCATGCCGACATCAATAACGACAGCTCCCTCCTTGACAAAGTCCTTGGTTACAAAGTGTCCCCGTCCGATAGCCACCACTAAAATATCAGCTTTCTTTGCAATTTTTGCTAAATGATGGGTCCTCGAGTGCGTCAAAGTAACGGTCGCATTTTTAGACAACAGAAGCTGAGCCATGGGTTTACCGACAATATTGCTACGACCAATCACCACCGCATTCTTGCCTTCCAAGTCTACCTTATATTCGCGGAACATTTCCATGATTCCTGCTGGTGTAGAAGGGATCATCAAGGGATGTCCTGACCAAAGTCGCCCCATATTGGTCGGATGAAAGCCATCTACATCCTTCTCTGGATCAATAGCTAGTAGAACCGCTTCATCGTCAATGTGGGCTGGCAAAGGAAGCTGAACTAAGATTCCGTGCCAAGCTGGATCCTGATTATATTTAGCAATCAAAGTCAGCAATTCTTCCTGACTAGTTGACTCAGGCAGACGCACAACTTCACTGCGGAAGCCAGCGGCTAGAGCGGATCGTTCTTTATTTCTCACATAAACCTGACTGGCTGGATTGTCGCCCACCATAATCACCACTAAACCAGGTTCCTGACCTGTCTCTGTTTTTAACTTTGCTGTTTTTTCTGCAAGTTTCGCTTGAAGCTTTTCTGCTAAAGCTTTCCCGTCAATAATGTTTGCCATTCTTTTCTCATTTCTTTTTCACTATATTTATTCATTATATCAGAAATACTTCTGTCCCACTTATACATTTTTCTTATATAAAGTTATAAGATTAAAGACCGAGCTTGACGAGCAAAATAAAAAAGCAGAAGTCTGCTTTTTAGTATAATAATTCATAAATTTCCATGGCAATCAAGTCAATACTATCGAAAGTATAAGTCTCACGCGCTGCCACATCACGCAGAGTAAAAATTGGTCCGTTTTCTTCGTCGTAGCTGTACGCCACTTCGGCAACAACTACTCCTTCACGTTCAAAATTACGTTTTAAATTTCCACCATCTTTGGCCATAGCTTCCAAACGATTGATGATTCTAACTAAATGTGATTCCATTTTATTTCTCCTATTTACTTGCTTCTCTCCTATTTTACCATAAAAAGAAACTGAAATACCAGTAAAAGACCATTTTTTTCTCTTTTTCGCGCTATAATTTCTCAAAAAATCAGTCTCAGGGAGGATTTTGTAGTAAATTCTTGCATTGTTCAAGAATACTGATATAATGAAACTATAATACTTTGACTATTTTTGACCATTTAAAAATAGGTGGATCTACGGCCAAAGAAAGAGGTAGAATATGCTTTGTCAAAATTGTAAAATCAATGAATCAACCATCCATCTCTATACAAATGTAAACGGAAATAAGCAGCAGATTGACCTTTGTCAAAACTGCTATCAAATCATGAAGACAGACCCTAATAATAGCCTTTTTCGAGGACTGACTCAGGCTAACAACCAAGGAATTGATCCTATTGACGATTTCTTTAACAGTCTTGGTAATTTTCAACAACCCCAAGAACCAAATCCAAATATCCCGCCAACTCAATCTGGAGGAGGCTACGGTGGCGGTGGCTATGGTGGCAATTCCAATCATGGAGGCGGAGCACGCCAACAGGCTCCGCAAAAGCCAAAAGGTCTCCTAGAAGAGTTTGGTATCAATGTGACTGAGATCGCCCGTAAAGGAGAAATTGACCCTGTCATCGGTCGGGACGAAGAGATTACTCGTGTTATCGAAATCCTCAACCGCCGCACCAAGAACAATCCTGTTCTCATAGGAGAGCCAGGAGTCGGAAAAACAGCCGTGGTGGAAGGCTTGGCCCAGAAGATTGTTGATGGTGATGTACCTCATAAACTCCAAGGCAAGGAAGTTATCCGCCTAGACGTTGTCAGCTTAGTACAAGGAACTGGTATCCGTGGTCAATTTGAAGAGCGGATGCAGAAGCTCATGGACGAGATTCGTTCTCGTCAAGATGTCATTCTCTTTATTGATGAGATCCATGAAATTGTCGGAGCGGGGTCTGCTGGCGATGGCAATATGGACGCTGGGAACATCCTCAAACCAGCTCTGGCTCGCGGAGAACTCCAAATGGTTGGAGCTACTACCCTCAATGAATACCGTATCATCGAGAAGGATGCAGCCCTGGAGCGCCGCATGCAGCCCGTTAAGGTGGACGAGCCGACAGTAGAGGAAACGATTACTATCCTCAAGGGCATTCAAAAGAAATACGAAGACTACCATCACGTCAAGTACACAGATGCGGCCATTGAAGCAGCGGCACTTCTCTCCAACCGCTACATCCAAGACCGCTTCCTGCCAGACAAGGCTATTGACCTCTTGGACGAGGCTGGCTCTAAGATGAATCTGACCCTCAACTTTGTTGATCCTAAAGTCATTGACCAACGTCTGATTGAGGCAGAAAATCTCAAGGCTCAGGCTACTCGCGACGAAGACTTTGAAAAAGCGGCTTACTTCCGTGATCAGATTGCTAAATACAAGGAACTCCAAAAGACGAGCGTGCTGGATAACGATATCCCCATTATCAGCGAGAAAACAATCGAGCATATCGTGGAACAAAAGACCAATATCCCTGTCGGCGACCTGAAGGAAAAAGAACAGTCTCAACTGGTCAATCTCGCCAGCGACTTAAAAGCTCACGTCATCGGTCAAGACGATGCTGTGGAGAAGATTGCCAAGGCCATCCGCCGCAATCGGGTCGGACTAGGAAGTCCTAATCGCCCAATCGGCAGCTTCCTCTTTGTCGGACCTACTGGTGTCGGTAAGACTGAGCTGTCTAAGCAACTAGCCATTGAGCTATTTGGCTCTGTCGATAGCATGATTCGCTTTGATATGAGTGAATACATGGAGAAACACAGCGTGGCTAAACTGGTCGGTGCCCCTCCAGGCTATGTCGGCTATGATGAAGCTGGTCAATTGACTGAGCGCGTCCGCCGCAATCCCTACTCACTCATTCTGCTGGATGAGGTAGAAAAAGCCCATCCTGATGTTATGCACATGTTCCTGCAGGTTCTGGATGATGGCCGCCTGACCGATGGTCAAGGCCGGACTGTCAGCTTCAAGGACACCATTATCATCATGACATCCAATGCCGGAACGGGCAAAGCTGAAGCCAGCGTTGGCTTTGGAGCAGCTCGTGAAGGCCGCACCAACTCCGTCTTAGGTGAGCTGGGCAACTTCTTCAGTCCTGAGTTCATGAACCGCTTTGACGGCATTATCGAATTTAAGCCACTCAGCAAGGACAACCTCATGCAAATCGTCAACCTCATGCTGGATGATGTCAACCAGCGCTTGGCAACCAACGACATTCATCTGGATGTCACAGAGAAGGTCAAGGAAAAATTGGTCGATTTGGGCTACGATCCGAAAATGGGTGCTCGCCCACTGCGCCGCACCATCCAGGATCATATCGAAGATGCTATTACTGACTTCTATCTGGAAAATCCAAGCGAAAAAGATCTCAAAGCTATCATGACTAGCAATGGCAAAATTCTCATCAAGTCAGCCAAAAAATCAGAGGCAGAAAAAAACAAGCTCGATGAAAGTCAAAACTAACTGACTTTGGCTCTGCATTTTGATAAACTTTTAAAAATAAAGCAAGAAGAGAACGGACAAAGCATGCCGTTCTCTTCTTATTTTATTTTTTAGAAGACGCTTCACCAGCAAATATAGAAAACAAGCTAGCCAAGCATTCCTTACCATCTCCTATGGAGCTCACTGGATAGACTTAGCTTTTAGTGTCCTCTAGCGTAATTAACCATGTCGTAGGGCAGGGTATTAGCTCTTTCTTTCAGTGAGTAATTTTCTAAATTATTGACATTTTGGCGCAGGCGTTTGGCATAGCTGCTTGAGATCAATTTATTTTTCTCGTATTCGAAGATGATTTTTCTCTCCAGATAGTAGCCCCACATCATTTCTGAGATGTTATTAGGTTTGATACGTGTAATAACCCGCTCGATGAAGGCACCGCTGCCGATAATCTCCGTTTCCCTTAGTCGAGATTCCTGCAAGAATGTAATCAGCGAGGGCTTGTAGATTCCTTTTAGGTGTTCCAAACTTTCGATAATGACTTCGGTATTGGACAGGTAAAGCTCTGCTATATCCTCCATATCCTCAGCAGTTAGATGCTTAGCTCCACCCTGCCTCCAAGAGCGCCATCTGGCACCAAGAGTGACGATTTCATGGAGCAACATGCGCAATACGCGCAGCGTAACGAGAAACATATAGGTAAAACGAGAAACTAAGTTTCGATTGATGCCCTGCTCGATATTATGTAGGTAACGCTGATAAAGGTGATAGCTACGGTCGCTGATTTTTCCTTCCTCAAAAGCCTGCTCCAAGCCATCATTTTCGATACTCAAAATCAATAATTTCAGAGCCGCCAAGTCTCGCTGAGTGGCCTTGTCTTCCTGTTCAAGGATTAGGTTTTCGATACGACCATGGTAATTGTCAATAGCCGCATAGAGAGGTGCCTTAGCCTTGGTTTGCTTGAGGCCTGCTTCCAGCTCACTCACCACTTCATTTAAAATAGCAATGTGCATGAGGTGCTCAGCTTCCTCTTCTCTTTCCTCAGACAGATGAGGAAGAGTGAGTAAACCTGTCAGAAAGCTCAGAAAGGTGACACCTGCAACCAAGAAAAGCAACAAAGGATGATCTTGCTCCAATTGACTCGGAATCAAAAGAATAGTCGCAATGGAGACGGTTCCTTTGACACCTGAAAAGGTCAGCAGCAGCATTTCCTTCAGGTAGTTTCCAACATTCTTGTGCAATCTTCTGATTCGAATGAAGTAAAAAGTGAACAACATGATAAACCGAAGAGTAAAGAGCAGGAAAGTCAAAAGAACAATGCTCACGAGTAGCAAGAGATTATCGTAAATCGGGCTCTTTAAAATTGGCTCTGCAATCATCTCCAGCTCTATTCCTAAGATGATAAAAACAGAACCATTGAGCATGAAGTTCACTGTATTCCAGATGGTTTCCGTAACCGAATCCACCTGGGCTTCCAGAAGCGTTATCCGCTTGAAGCGGCTAGCCTTAAAGATACCTGCAACGACTACTGCGATAATCCCTGAGACATGAATCTCCTCTGCTAAAAAGAAGGTAACCAAGGGTAAGCTCAGCTCCAACAAGAGCTCACTAGCAATATCTGATACTTGGGCACTCATCAGCAGTTTATGCAACCAGCGATTAAGAGCTGCGCTGGCCATCCCAACAGCAAATCCTCCAATAATGGAAAGAACTAAGGATATACTAGCTTTTCCTAGGGAAAAACTTCCTGTAGTCCAGGCCAAAAGAGCCACACGAAAAGCAACTAGACCAGACGCATCGTTAAGCAAGCCCTCTCCTTTTAGGATATTTTCCACCCGCTTGGGGAAGGAAAAGCGCTCTGATAGGGAAGCAAAGGCAACCAAGTCTGTCGGACCCAAAGCGGCTCCTACGGCAACACAGGCCGCCAAGGGCAAAGCAGCCCAGAGAAGATGGGCCAGATAGCCCAGGCCAACCGTTGAAATAAAGATAACTGGAAAAATCAAATATAAAACTATTCTCCAATGCTTGAGAATACTGGTAATATTGCTTTCCTCAGCCTCCCGAAAGAGCAAGGGTCCGATTACCAAGGCCAAAAATAGCTCTGTATCTAAATGAAATTTCCCCTGAGGAAGGAGAAAACCAAGCGAAATTCCCAGCACAATTTGCACTAGAGGTAAAGGAAGCTGGGGCAGCAAGCGATTGGTTACATTCGATACAACCAATAAGAGCAAAAAAACAATCGTGTAGAGAAGGATTTCCACTTTGAACCTCCTTTATCTCTGCTGGCAGCACTCTTTAAACAATTCTTTTTGCGCTGAAATCTTTTGATCAATTTTGGATAGGTCGCGGTGCTCAATTATCTTTTGACAGCGCTCCATCTCTAGATTCACCAATTTTTTCTTGATTCGCAGCATTTTTTTATTCATTTTGGCCTCGTCCAAAAAGCCAGCATTCGTTTCTTCATTAGCAGACTCGACGTATTTGTTTCGTAAGCCAGCCAATTTTTCATGCAAATATTGTTTATCCATTTTTCTCCAAATGATTCCTTAGAAAGTTTTTAGCAATCTTGGAATCCTTATTTTCCTTTTAATTTCTCAATCATGACCAAGAAAGGCGGATTGTTAATCTGATTGATGGTCTTGTAGAGGGCGACAGTGAAGTCCTGCTGAGGCAGCTGACTGACAAAGTCTAGCACCGCATCTTTTTCAATTTCGCCACCTTCATGCCCATAGTAAATCATGATAGCTGCACGGCCGCCTTTTACTAAACCTTGGCAGACCTTTTCCAAAGCCTCCAGCGTCGTATCGGGTCTTGTAATGACAGACTTGTCCGCCGAAGGCAAGTAGCCAAGATTAAAAATAGCAGCCTTGAAATAGTCTGTGTATTGGTCTAGAGTCTCATGGCCAGCCAAGATTAGCTGGGCATTGTCAAAGCCAGCTTCTGCCAAGCGCTGGCGGGTCTTTTCCACAGCCTGCTCCTGAATGTCAAAAGCGTAGACTTGCTTGGCCAACTTAGCCAGAAAAAGCGTGTCATGCCCATTGCCCATAGTGGCGTCCACCACGGTATCTTCCTTGGTCACGACTTCTGCCAAAAAGGCATGGGCCATCTGCAATGGTCTTAACATACGAATCTCTGCTCCTTTGCTTTACAACCTTGCTTGCTGCCACGACGACGCATTTCTGCCTCAATGGCATTAAGAACTTCCCATTTATTGAGGCTCCACATGGGACCAATCAACATATCTCGCGGGGCATCGCCTGTGATGCGGTGGATGACGATATGCTCAGGGATAATCTCCAGCTGGTCGCAGATGATGGAGACATACTCCTCCTGACTGAGCAGCTGTAGTCGCCCTTCGTGATAATCCCGCTGCATACGGGTATTGGTCATCAAGTGAAGCAGGTGAAGCTTAATCCCTTGAATGTCATTGTCCGTCACACAGCGGCGGACATTCTCTAGCATCATCTCATGGGTCTCTCCCGGCAGGCCATTGATCAAGTGAGAGACAATCTCCGCTTTAGGTGCCAGCTTACGAATTCGCTGGACCGTCTCCACATAAAGCTCATAAGAATGAGCACGATTGATGAGGTCTGAGGTCTCCTCATAGGTGGTCTGAAGGCCCAGTTCCACGGTCACATGCATACGCTCAGACAGGTCAGCCAAGTAGGCAATGGTCTCGTCGGGCAAACAGTCGGGCCGAGTTCCGATATTAAGTCCAACGACACCCGGCTCGTTGATGGCTTGCTCATAGCGCTCACGGATCACCTCAAGCTTCTCATGGGTATTGGTGAAGTTCTGGAAATAGACCAGATACTTGCGAACATCTGGCCACTTGCGGTGCATAAAGTCAATTTCCTTATAGAACTGCTCGCGAATGGGCGCATCTGGTGCCACAATGGCATCACCAGAACCCGAAACGGTACAGAAGGTGCAGCCTCCATGCGCCACCGTACCATCCCGATTGGGACAGTCAAAGCCCGCATCAATGGGCACCTTAAAAGTCTTTTCTCCAAAAAGTTTTCGATAATAATCATTCAAAGAATTGTAAGATTTCATACCTTCCATTCTACCACAAAAAAGAGTATAGAAACAAAAATTTCCCCCTTCACTAAGAAAGAAGAAAATCATGCCTCCCATTGATAATGCTTGAGGTCCACAAAGCCATTGGCCTTCAAGTCCACTCCTTCCGCCCAGAGCAAGTGTGCTTGGTCTTCCCAGCCTGGTGCGAGACGCCCTGCCGCATTGACTACCCGATGGCAAGGATGCTTGCCGCCATAAAGTTCCGACTGACTAAGAATCTTCCCCACCAAGCGGGCGTTTTTAGGGCGCCCAATCAAACGGGCAATCTGACCATAGGTCGCCACGCGCCCAGCAGGAATCTCATCCACAAGAGCTAAAACCGACTTGATGATTTCTGGATTCAAAACGGACAATCACCTCCTGACCTCACTTGCTTTTATCTTAAAAGAAGACTCCTCCTTTGTCAAGACAAAAAGGCTGGCAAAGCCAACCTTTCTCATCTCTATTTATTTCTGCTTTCCCTTGAAGCGCCACTGAAAGCGCAGCTTGTCATAAAAGGGAAATTCGATATTGAGAATGGCAAAGCCCATCAAGGCTCCTCCGATTACATCCGTCGGGTAGTGCACGCCCAGATAGACTCTGGATGCCATAATGGTAAAGATAAAGAGCAAGAGCAAACCCTGTACCAGACGCTTGATTTGTTGATTCTGCATCCGTTGCTGGACAATGATAATCAAGGTGCCAACAACAATGGCTGTCGCCATGGCATGCCCACTTGGGAAAGAATAGCCTCCCTCTTCCACCAAATGCGAAATACTGGGCCGGCTTCTTTGGTAAAGCAGTTTAATCAGCTTAATCAAAATCCCATGTAAGACCAGATTTCCAGCTAGTAAGGCTGCTTCTATCTTCCATTTTTTATAAAGGAAAAATAGGACAAGGGCAGAAACCCAGATGATAATCCCCATCGGATCAATCACACTGGTCACTAGTTTGAAAAATGTCGTCAAAGCTGCAGGCAAGTCTCCCCGCAGCCAAGTTTGAATCGGGCTATCAAAGCCAACTAGCTGCTCTGGATAAAACTTGACCATGTAGCCTAATATGACGAAAAGTAAAAGGGCAAAAGAGCCCTTTGTTAGATAAGATTGTTTATTTTTCATAGCGTTTTAGAACGGGCGTCAAAAGCGTGTAAATCAGCCAGAAAGCCACCGCCCAGATTACTCCTTCTAATAGGTTAAAGGGAACAATCATGGTCAGCAGATACTTACTTACACCAATGATCTGACCGATATCAAAGTTTGCAAAACGAGCATAAAGCGGAATGGCATAAAAAGCATTCAGCGCCAGCATACTTGCAGTCAAGGAAAGAATTCCTAGGAATGATGCAAGCAGATAGCTCATCAAATCTCTCTTCTTTTCCCAGAAAAGAGCAAAGAAGATGACATAGACCAGAATCGCCACAATATTGATCGGCAAACCGATCAAGGTTTCCACTCCATGACCATTTAAGGACAATTTTAAAACAGAGCGGATGAGCAAAACTGCTACAGAACTCTTAAAATCCAAGAGAACCAAGGCTAATAAAATCGGAATAATCGAAAAATCCAATTTTAGAAACTCGGCTACCAAAGGGATTTGATAGAACATGAGCAGAAAAGATAGTGCAGATAGAGCCGCTACTATCGCCATTTTGCGCGTATTTGTCATAACAGGTTCCTCCAATTTATAAAAATTAGAGAAGCTGGAAGGCTGTTAACACAAGGCCCGAAAAATCCTTTCAGAATTTATAAGAGTATATAAAATACCCCTTAAAATAAAATTAAAACGACCAACCGGCCAGGCAATAACGCCTTTCGTCTTCTCCCATCCAGACTATACTGTCGGTTGTGGAATCGCACCACATCAGCTTTCGCTCGCGGACTTGAGTCAACATTGAGGAAATAAAGATTTTTCTTTTAGACGAGGCGACAAGCTGAAGGCATAACTAGAGTTAGGCAAAGCTTGTCAACAAAGTATAAAAGAAAAAGATTATTTCCGCGTCAAATTTACCGCCGGTCGGGAATCACACCCTGCCCTGAAGACACTCTTATCATAACAAAAAAAGCCTGCCAGAGCAAGCTTTTTGATTGATGTAATCAAAAATAATTCAACAGATGCCATTTCATGTTTACTCAGTCTTTATTTTCTTCTAAATAACGATCCCACCAAGCTTCCATATCTTTATATGAGTTGATGGGGGTTTGTTCCCCCGTTTTAGGATTGGTAGCTACAACATCTATTTTATCCTGACCGATTGGTGCAAACAAATGACGAAAATCCTCAAAGACAGACTCCTTTGTGTTTTGGCCCTTTCGCAAATATACCATAGAAATTTTTTCTTCTTGCACTAACTCGAGCATATCTGAACATTCCTGATACAAATTAGATGTCTTAGGAAATTTTTCTTTAGTATCAAATCCAGAAAATGAGAGTGTCCAAGATATTATAGCCGAATGATAGGGTTTCATAGCATCATTTAAATTAGTATACATAAAACCCATTCCCATCTCCTCCATATAAGTCTTGGCATCAAAACCTTGTGGAGCTTCCTGAAACTTCTCTGCCTCTATATCCCAAAAAAGGTAACGACTACGACCATTTTGGGTATTTGGGGCATCTTTATGAGTGACTTGCACAGCTACGTAATCTTTCCCATTATAGTAGACAGGATCCCACCCCCATGGTTGGAGCTGATAATCATATCTATATAGTTCCTTATAGAGATCAATCTTCCGTTCCTTAAAATCCTTCGTACGCAAGTCATGTAGAATCAGATACCAATAATCTCCCTCTAGCTGATGCCTATTATTGGCAAGACGTTCCTGCGCCCTACGCTCTTGAGATACCAGATAGTTTTGAGTAGGCCTTGCGCCACTTTCGCGACCTTCTTTGTCCAGGCCAACCACATACTGTTGCTTATCTCCAAATAGTAAAATCTTATCTACTTTTGTTGAAAAATCATCATACTTGACTTCGTCCTTCTGAGCAGTGAGATGGTTGTATAGGAGCACTGCAGAAAAGATACTGATTAGAAGGAGGGTACTGATGACCCACTTATGTTTGATCCATTTCATATAAACTCACTTTCTAGACTAATTTCCTGTAGCCTGAGCTGGTGGGGCAAGGCTAGGTTATTTCAACTTATCCGCTTCGTACTCATGTACCAAGTCCAGTCCTGCAAAGTTCTGCTGCCGTAAGGCTTCGTAGACAATCATGCAGACCGTATTAGAGACATTTAAGCTGCGGACATGCTGGTCATTCATGGGAATGCGCAAGGCCTTTTCTGGATGCTGGCGCATAAATTCCTCAGGCAAGCCTTTATCTTCGCGACCAAATATGAAATAGTGCGGCCCTTCTGCTGCAAAATTCTCCTCCGAGTAGACTTTCTCGGCAAACTTAGAAATCAGATAGAGTCGTCCGTCCATCCGCTTCATAAAGTCATCTAGACTCTCATAGAAGCTAATATCTAGCTTATCCCAATAATCCAGCCCTGCCCGCTTCATCTTACGGTCATCAATGGGAAAGCCCATGGGCTTGATGATATGGAGGGGAGAATTGGTCGCTGCACAAGTACGAGCAATATTGCCTGTATTCTGCGGAATTTGTGGTTCAAAAAGGACGATATGATTTTGCTGAGACATGATTTTTTCCTGATTTTCATTAGAATAAAAAAATAGCCACACTGCCCGGAGTCAAGCTCAGCAAACAGCGTGGTTAAGGCATCATTAACTTACATCACAACAGGTTTGATGTAAATCAATGAGGGTACCTTCCTAGTATATCATTTTCTTCCGACAAGTCAATAAAAATGACCTCAAAAAGTGAGATTTTTGTAGGATTTCTTTTGAAACAGCTTACTATTCTGTAAAAAACGACTTTATTGAGATTTATAGATGAAATTTTATATAAAAAAAGGTATGATAGATACATATTCGGGAGGAATAATATGAAAATTATCGTCGTCGGAAGCGGGAAAGTCGGAGCCGCCCTTTGTCGCTCGCTCGTTGCTGAAAAGCATGATGTCGTTTTAATTGAACAAAATGAAGCTGTTCTAAATCATATTACAAAACGTTACGATATTATGGGCATCGTTGGAAATGGTGCGAATTTTAAAATCTTGGAGCAGGCAGATGTTGCCCACTGCGATATCTTTATTGCCATGACTGAGCAGGATGAGGTTAACATGGTTTCAGCCGTTCTCGCAAAGAAAATGGGGGCCAAAGAAACCATTGTCCGTGTGAGAAATCCTGAATACTCAAATGCTTATTTTAAAGAAAAAAATATTCTAGGCTTCTCTCTGATGGTCAACCCTGAACTCCTCGCTGCTCGTTATATTGCGAATATTATTGATTTTCCTAACGCTCTGTCATTGGAGCATTTCGCCAATGGTCGAGTGACCTTGATGGAGTTTAAAATCAAGCCAGAAAGTCATCTCTGCCAAATGAGTCTCTCGCAATTTAGGAAGCATTTCCCTCACGTTATCATCTGTGCTATTGAGAGAGAAGGAAAACTCAGCATTCCAGATGGTGATTTCATCTTGCAGCCATCTGATAAAATCTTCCTGACTGGAAATCGTTCAGAAATTGTCCGCTTCCACAATAAAATCCGACCAAGAGTCATCAAGAGCCTCATGATTAT
>NZ_RJPS01000007.1 GCF_003943505.1 Streptococcus cristatus | reverse complement strand
TGCAGTTTTGGCTAAGCAGCCAATCCAAACTACCTACACAGACGCAGTGAATGATGGTATCTGGACCTTTAAGAGATATATTCCAGCTGGCGCAGTGGTCAATCAGGCAGATGTTACCTTTGTTGGTCAGTGGGAATTTAGAGCCAATAAGTACCAAGCAAGTTACCGCTTCGAGAGTGAGACGGCAGGTAAGGCTCTTCCAGCGGAAATCACAGATTGGACTCCAAGCGACAGTGCAACTTATGTGAATGGTGCCTCTGTTTCCGCTAAGCAACCAGCGCAAGCGACCTACACAGACACAGTGAACGATGGCACATGGACCTTCAAGGGCTATGACGCAACTAGCACCGTTGTCAACAAGGCAAATGTAGAGTTTGTAGGTAAATGGGCCTTTGAAGCTAAGAAGTATCAAGCTACTTATCGCTTCGAGAGCGAGACAGCAGGTAAGGCTCTTCCAGCAGCCATCGCAGCATTGGCTCCAAGCGACAGTGCAACATATGAAAATGGCAATACTGTTTCCGCTAAGCAACCAGCGCAAGCGACCTACACAGATAGTGTGAACGACGGCACATGGACCTTCAAGGGTTATGATGCAGCTAGCGCCGTTGTCAACAAGGCAGATGTAGAGTTTGTAGGTAAGTGGGAATTCAAGGCGAATCCGACAAATGCTGAAACTTATACGCCTCAAGTAACGGAAGAAACTATCAAGGTTGGAGAAACACCAGACTTGACCGATAATGTGACGAACTTGCCAAGCCTTCCAGCTGGCACTAAGGTAGTCGATATCACACCTGCGGGTCAAATAGATACTACAAAACCAGGTACTTATAGCGGTACAGTTCGTGTGGATTATCCAGATGGTTCTTCTACTGAAGTTCCTGTACCAGTTAATGTTTTGCCTGCACCGGTAATTGAAACCTATAAAGTGACTTACCGCTTCGAAAGTGCTACGGTAGACAATAACTTGCCAGCAGAAGTATTGAGCTTACTTCCGCAAAGTGGAACATATACGACAAGCTCTTCAGCAGCGATTGCTTTTGTTCCAGAAACACCAATGCCTGTAGAAGTGGCTGCTGCAAATGGCACTTGGAAATTCGTGGGCTACAAAAAAGTGGAAGAGGAAACAAGTTTAACCTTCATCGGCAAATGGGCCTTTGAAGCCAAGCAAGCTCCTAGTCCGCAGCCGAAACCAGAACCACAACCAGAACCAGCGCCACAACCGCAACCGGTTCCGAAACCAGAACCTCAGCCAAGTCCGGTTACACCAGTGACTCCAGAAGTGAAGCCAGATCAAGAGACTGATGATAAAGCTCAAACGGATCAGCTAGTGAAGCCTGAAAGCAAACCTGTTCCAAATGCTAAGCCAGCTGTTCCAACTCCTGCAGGAGATAAGACTAAACAAGCGACCTTACCAAATACAGGTAGCACTGCTCCAGTTTCCATCGCGGGAGCGACGACAAGTGCTCTTCTTGCGGGTCTAGGATTCATGATTCTTGGTCACAAGCGCAAAGATGATGAGGCTTAAAAGAGCATCTCTTTGTGTAAGCTTTGGCTAGTGCCTCAATCAAATCATTAAGAGTCTTCTAAGTAGTGTTTGACTTAGAAGGCTCTTATTTTTCTGAGATTTATGGATTAAGCTAAGATTGATTCACAAAAACTTAGGATTTTTTGGTATAATAGACTCAATAATAGGATAAAAGTAGGGAAAATATGACAAAAATTAAAATTGTGACAGACTCTTCGATTACGATTGAGCCTGAACTAGCAAAAGATTTGAATATTACAATAGTTCCTTTGACGGTCATGATTGACGGTGTAGTCTACTCGGATTCCAATTTGAAGGAGGGAGAATTCCTTCGGTTGATGAAGTCTAGTAAAAATCTACCTAAGACTAGCCAGCCACCAGTTGGAGTATTTGCTGAGGTTTTCGAAGATTTTTCAGCGGAAGATGTCCAAATTATCTCGATTCACATGTCTCATGCTTTATCTGGCACTGTAGAGGCAGCTCGTCAGGGTGCTACCTTGGCTAAGGCTGATGTAACGGTTGTCGATAGTTCTTTCACGGACCAAGCGATGAAATTCCAAGTCGTTGAGGCTGCTAAGATGGCAAAAGCTGGAGCGACTTTGGAGGAGATTTTACAAAAACTTGAGGAAGTCAAAGCCAAGACAGAGCTATATATCGGCGTATCAACCTTAGAAAATTTGGTCAAAGGTGGCCGTATCGGCCGTGTGACTGGTCTGATTAGCTCGCTTTTAAATATTCGTGTCGTCATGCAGATGACAAATCATACCTTGACTCCTATTGTCAAAGGACGGGGCGCTAAAACCTTTAAGAAATGGCTGGATGACTTGAAAGAGTCTCTGAAAGAGAAGGAAATTGAAGAAATCGGAATTTCCTATGCGGGTGGACCAGAATTTGCTAATCAAATGAAGGAAGAGCTGCAGGAATTTGTTGAAAAACCAATCCCTGTCTTAGAAACAGGTTCCATCATCCAAACTCACACTGGAGAAAATGCATGGGCCGTTCTAGTTCGCTATAAATAGAGTAAATTATTTGTAAAATGTCTGCTTAAGACTTGACCTAGACGCTTTTTTTAGATATGATAATATCTGTTAGGGTTATTAACCCAGAAAAAAATTGGAGGATTTGTTAAATGGCTAACAAACAAGATTTGATCGCAAAAGTGGCAGAAGCTACAGAATTGACTAAAAAAGATTCAGCAGCAGCAGTTGACGCTGTATTTGCAGCAGTTACAGAATACCTTTCAAAAGGTGAAAAAGTTCAATTGATCGGTTTTGGTAACTTTGAAGTTCGTGAGCGTGCAGCACGTAAAGGTCGCAACCCACAAACTGGTAAAGAAATCACAATCGCAGCTTCTAAAGTTCCAGCTTTCAAAGCAGGTAAAGCTCTTAAAGACGCTGTAAAATAAAACAAAAATCAAAAGCCTATTGTATCAGCTTCCTAGCTTGTGCAGTAGGCTTTTTCTTATGTTTTGGCATAACATCAATCATTTTTCCTAAGCTTCTAGAAGACACAGTATTTGTTTGTTAGAGAAGACGGTAAAAATCAGGATGCTCCTCCTGCTCAACTTAAAATATGATATAATGTAGCTAAGAAATGGGGGTAACTATGAATTTTAAAAGAATAATAACCTTTTTAACCATGCTTGCAGCTGTCATGGCTTTGACAGCTTGCTATTATCCAAGGAAAAGGGTTCCTAGGTCTGAAGCCTCTTCTGTCCAAAAGGTGAAAATACCAAAGAAAGCGGAAGCAGGTAAGGATACAGGCTCTAGTCAGCAAGAAAAATCAAAGAGTAGCCAGACCTCATCATCAAGTGTCTCAGCTTCTGAGAGCAAGGCGACAAGTTCGCCAGATGAATTGACAGATGGCTTGCCTCAAGATGCGCAGTCTGCCAATACAGACAAGATCTATGCAACAGGTAATGCCAAGGTGTATTATCGTTCTTTTGAGGGAGGATTTAGCGCTCAAGCGCCTGATTTCAAAGGCTATACGGAGGAGCAAGTCAAAAAGGTTCTTGGCGAGCCAGAGGCCGTCATAAAGGATCCGAACTACATTAAGGACACTTTTAAAGCTCAGGAGTTAGAAAATATAAGAGAGCTCTATCAAGGTCAGCGTGTGACGGAAGAGCAGGCAAAGGCTTTCTATGTAACAGCAGTGGATATTGCACAGGCAGCTAGCTTGAACCAAGACTATCAGTTGGAGAGTGATTATATTTTATATAGCTATAAGCAACATAAAATTAATCTGATTTTCTCTAAAGGAGAGTTGTATTATATGACTCCCAATCCTGATTATCTTTATTTTAAATAATCCTGGAAAATTCTTGCGCTAGTTTATTAGGCTTGCTATAATAGCTAAAAAGAAATGGGAAGGAGCAAGGATGAAAGCTTATATTAATGTCAATCTGGTGACCTGTGACAGCGAATTTCATGTTTATCGGGAAGGCTTGCTGGTTGTGGAGGATGAACGCATTGCCTACTGTGGCCCCTACGATGAAAGCTGGCTAGGAAAATGCAGTGAAACAGTAGATTATGAAGGGGCTTGGATCATGCCGGGGCTGGTCAACTGCCATACTCACTCAGCCATGACCTTGCTGCGCGGGATTCGTGATGACAGTAATCTGCACGAATGGCTAGAGGACTATATTTGGCCGGCAGAAAGTCAATTCACATCTGATCTAACAACCGAGGCTGTCCAACTGGCTCTGGCTGAAATGCTCCAGTCAGGAACAACGACTTTTAACGATATGTATAATCCTCAGGGAGTGGAGATTGACCGGATTTATCAGACTGTACGGCGGTCTGGTATGCGCTGCTATTTCTCACCAACCCTCTTTAGCTCAGCAGCTGAAACAGCAGCAGAGACTCTGGCACATACTCGGGCCATTATTGAGGAAATCCTCGCTTATGAAGATGAAGATTTTCAGGTCATGGTGGCGCCGCATTCGCCTTATGCCTGTGACGAAGATCTGCTCAAGGGCAGTCTTGAGCTAGCGCGTGAGCTGGATTTGAAGCTTCATATACATGTGGCGGAGACCCAGGAAGAAAATAAAATCATCCTGGAGCGCTATGGTAAACGGCCTTTGGCTTTCTTGAAAGAGCTTGGCTACTTGGAGCAGCCAGCCATTTTTGCTCACGGGGTTGAGCTAAATCCGTCAGAGATTGCGGATTTGGCAGCTTCTCCAGTCAGCATCGCCCACAATCCTATCAGCAACCTCAAGTTGGCTTCTGGTGTAGCTCCAGTGACAGACTTATTAGCCGCTGGGGTGACCGTTGGCTTAGCGACGGACTCTGTCGCTTCCAATAATAATCTGGATATGTTTGAAGAAGGTCGGACAGCTGCCCTCCTCCAGAAGATGCGGGCAGGAGATGCGACTCAGTTTGCGATTGAGCAGGCCTTGAAGGCTTTGACCATTGAAGGAGCCAAAGCTCTGGGATTGGAGAAGAGAATCGGCAGTCTGGAAGCGGGCAAGCAAGCCGATTTTATCGCCATTCAGCCTAAGGGACGACTTCACCTTTATCCTTTGAAAAATATGCTGTCGCACCTAGTATACGCAGTCAAGGGCAGCGATGTTCAGGATGTCTATATTGCTGGGCAGCAGGTTGTCCGAGATGGTCAGGTACTGACAGTTGATCTAGAATCGTTCCGTTAGAAAGAAAAGCCGAGTTTGTCTCGGCTTTTATGCTAGTCAGGAAAGCTCTTTTCACTTTCTGCTGACTAAGAGTTTCTTTGTCAAAGAAAAACTCCGGGATACCCCAGAGTTAGTGTTAGATTTAAGCTTTCTTTGATTTAGAAATATAGAATAATTGTAGGACGATACCAAGGAGTGCCATACCAATAACGATATAGAAGGCCATTGAATAGTCTCCCTTGTTAGCTTGAGCAAGTCGAGCTCCCAACTGTGGTCCGGCAATAGCTGCAACACCATAGGCCGTGAACATCCAGCCGTAGTTTGTGCCGACATTGGCCACGCCCCAATTTTCTGCTGTAATACCTGGGAAAGATCCAAGGAAGCCACCGAAGGACAGGGCGACAAGCATAACACCTAAGATTGCAAGGATGCTTCCTTCCCCTTTAAAGAGAGCGGTCAGCGCCAAGCCACCAGCGACAGCGCCAAACATGGCGATTACAGTAGGGTAGCGGCCGATTTTGTCCGATACAGCTCCCCAGAAGATGCGTCCAAAAGTATTGGCAATAGAAACCAGCATAACGAATAGAGTCGCTTCTCCAACTAGTTTATATTGGTCGGAGATAGACGCTGCTGAACCGATGATCATCATACCACCAGTAGCACCTAAAATGTAGATGAGCCACAGCAACCAGAAGTTGCCTTCGCGTAGCATTTCTTTGTGAGTTTTTCCTGTCGGTGCAGAACCTCCTGCTGCTGGAGCAGCTGCTGGAGCTTTTTCCATGACAAGAGAAGAGCAGCAGATAACGACAAGCAGGGCAATACCCAGAACTTTAAATGTAGAATAAACGCCCATTGAAGCGATGAGAGTTTTGGCAAGTGGTCCGATGATTAGTGGGCCAAGACCAAAGCCAGCTGCGGTTAAACCACCCGCGAGACCTTTTTTATCAGGGAACCATTTGGTAGCGACAGAAGTTGAAGCGCCATAGGCTGATCCGATACCGAGACCAAGGACAACCCCGTAGGTCAAGTAGAGTACAGGAAGAGAAGTTGCAAATCCTGTAGCAAACATACCCGCACCAAAGAGAATTCCTCCTAGAAAGACAAATTTCTTAGGGCCTAATGAATCGACTTTAGGTCCGAAAATAATCATGCCGATTGGCACCATTGCAAAAGAGATACTGAAAGCTAGAGAGGTTTGAGCTTGCACCCATCCTTGGCTAGCATTGGCTTCCAGCAGCGCTTTTTGAAAAACAGACCAGGCGTATCCAGCACCTAAAGAAAGGTTGGTTAAGATAGCTGCTGCTAAAATTAACCAGCGATTTGGTGTTTTTTTCATAATGATATCCTCATTTATATATTTTTTTCTAAAAAGTGATAGAAAACCAGCCGTATCCAAATGTTCTTCGGCATCTTTTCTGCACGGCAGATAAAATAGCAGAAGTTTGGCTACAGAATTTGTTACTATAAAACCGATATATCAAAATTAAGCGCTTACATATTTGTTAACATCTCTATCATATCGTGCTTTGAGGCAAAAATCTACTTAATTAAAATGAATAAGTCTATTAGATGGCTTAATATTTTTCCTTATTTACAATCATTCTTAATAGAAAATCTATGTTTGTCATGATATAATGGAAATAAGCTAGAAATGAATGTAGATGGAGTATAGAGAAGATGCATGAAGAGTATGAAAAGAATTACCAGGAAGTAATTGAACATCTGAGGCTGAAAGGTGTTCGAATCACAGAGACGAGAAAGGCCGTGATTGCTTTTATCATCAGCAGTCATGACCACCCTAGCGCAGAGATGATTTACCAAGCCCTCTTGCCTGAATTTCCCAATATGAGCTTAGCGACTGTTTATAACAACCTAAAAGTGTTGATTGATGAGGGCTTTGTATCTGAGCTCAAGGTTCGTAATGACACGACGACCTATTATGATTTTATGGGGCATCAGCACCTCAATGTCATTTGTGAAAAATGTGGTCGGATTGCAGATATGGACTTGGATTTGCCAGATGTTCAGCAGGAAGCAGCAGAGCAGACTGGTTATCAAATCACGAAGAGCCAGATGGTCGTTTATGGCATTTGTCCAGAGTGCGCTCAGCAAGAACAAGTGGCTAGCTAGAAGTCTTGAGTGAGAATTGATTTTCTCAAAAGGCTGAGCAAGTGGAAAATTTCACAAATATCTCACTGAGACTAGATTTTTGAGAGAAAATTTTGTAAAATAGAATAGATAAACGGGGTAAACCCTGGAAAATAAAAGGAGAATCCATCTAATGGTAAAATTGGTTTTTGCTCGCCATGGTGAGTCTGAATGGAACAAAGCTAACCTATTCACTGGTTGGGCTGATGTAGATCTTTCTGAAAAAGGGACACAACAAGCAATCGACGCTGGTAAATTGATCAAAGAAGCAGGTATCGAATTTGACCAAGCTTACACTTCAGTTTTGAAACGTGCGATTAAAACAACAAACTTGGCGCTTGAAGCAGCTGACCAACTTTGGGTTCCAGTTGAAAAATCATGGCGCTTGAACGAACGTCACTACGGTGGTTTGACTGGTAAAAACAAGGCTGAAGCAGCTGAGCAATTTGGTGATGAGCAAGTTCACATCTGGCGTCGTTCATACGATGTATTGCCTCCAAACATGGACCGTGATGATGAGCACTCAGCTCACACTGACCGTCGTTACGCTTCACTTGACGACTCAGTTATCCCAGATGCTGAAAACTTGAAAGTGACTTTGGAACGTGCCCTTCCATTCTGGGAAGACAAAATCGCTCCAGCACTTAAAGATGGTAAAAACGTATTCGTAGGAGCTCACGGTAACTCAATCCGTGCTCTTGTTAAACACATCAAACAATTGTCAGATGACGAAATCATGGATGTGGAAATCCCTAACTTCCCACCATTGGTATTCGAATTCGACGAAAAATTGAACGTAGTTGCTGAATACTACCTTGGAAAATAATTGATGATGAAGCTCTGCTTAGCAGGGCTTTTTCTCATTGTTGGAGAAAAATTCTTTTTCGATCCTTTTAGATTTCCATGCTTCATTGCTGGGGAAATGTGGTAAAATAAAAGATAGATTTTTACGAGGATGAGAGAAGAAATGTCTAAGAGAAAATTTGATAGTCATTCTATCACAGGCCGACTCTACCTTCTATTTGGAATTGTCGGAGCCTTATTTTTGGTGCTGATCGCTCGTCTGGGCTACATGCAGGTCGTCAATCAAGAATTTTATACAGATAAATTAGCTAAAGCAAGTAAAACGAAGATTAAATCAAGTTCGGTTCGTGGGCAGATCTATGACGCTTCAGGCAAGCCCTTGGTGGAGAACACAACCAAGCAAGTGGTGACCTTTACACGCGATAATAAACTGACAGCAGAAGAAATCCGTGAAACAGCACAAAAGTTACTGCAGTATGTGTCAGTGTCTGACCTAAAGGTGACCGAGCGCCAAGAGGTTGATTATTATCTGGCGGATAATAAAGTTTACCGAGAAGTAGTTGAAAAATTACCCAAGGAAGAAAAATTTGATACGGATGGCAATCGTTTGCCTGAAGCCAAGATCTATAAGGCAGCGGCGGAGAGTATTGATCCAAGCCAGCTAGGCTATACAGATGAGGAAAAGAGGATTATCGCTCTATTTAGCCAGATGAATGCTGTTCCAAACTTTTCAACAGGGACGATTCAGACGGATGACTTGACGACGGAGCAGGTCGCTACAATTGCGTCCATCGGCAAAGAGCTTCCGGGTATTAGTATTTCAACCAGCTGGAACCGGAAGGTTTTGGAAACATCGTTGGCTTCGATTGTTGGTCAAATTTCAACCGAAAAAACAGGTCTGCCAGCTGAGGAAGCGGATGACTATGTCAAGAAGGGCTATTCTCTGAATGACCGAGTGGGAATTTCTTATCTGGAAAAAGAGTATGAGTCTGTTTTACAAGGAAAACGAGCGGAAAAAGAAATTCGGCTGGACAAAAATGGCAACATGGAGAGCGTTGAGACCATTTCCGAAGGCAGCAAAGGGAACAATTTGAAGCTAACTGTGGATCTGACTTTCCAGCAGGGAGTCGAGGATATTCTCAGAAATGCCTTTAATATGGAGCTAGCCAAGGGCAATGCCACCTATTCAGAAGGCGTCTATGCCGTGGCTATGGATCCCAATACGGGGTCAATCTTGGCTCTGGCTGGTGTCAAGCATGATCTGGAAACTGGCGATATCTCGGCGGATGCGCTGGGTACCATTACAAATGTCTTTGTTCCAGGTTCTGTCGTCAAGGCGGCTACCTTAACCGCTGGTTGGCAGTACGGAGCCATTTCTGGGAATCAATCCTTGGTCGATCAGCCGATTCTTTTCGCGGGTTCTGCTCCTATCAATTCTTGGTTTACAGCCTATGGTTCACGTTCTATTACGGCGGTTGAGGCTCTGGAATACTCGTCCAATACCTATATGGTTCAGGTGGCCCTAAATATGCTGGGGACTCCGTATAGCCCAAATATGGCCTTAGGAACCAACAATGTCGATGCTTCAATGAAAAAACTCCGTTCGACTTTTGCAGAATACGGTCTGGGGACTGAGACAGGAATTGATTTACCGACAGAATCTACAGGCTACATTCCCAAAAACTTCACAGTTAGCAATTACATTACCAATGCTTTTGGTCAGTTTGATAACTATACCCCACTTCAGTTGGCTCAATATGCGTCGACGGTAGCCAATAACGGCAAACGGGTTGCTCCGCATCTGGTCGAAGGCATTTACGCCAACAATGACCAAGGCGGCTTGGGAGACTTGATTGAGAAGAAGGAAACCAAAGAGCTAAATCAGGTCAATATTTCTGAGGAAGATATGGCTCTGATAAAACAAGGCTTCTATCAGGTGGTCAATGGATGGAGTGGCTTTACAACTGGACGGACGATTGCGCAGGGCGCTATGATTTCTATAAGTGCCAAAACAGGTACTGCCGAAACTTTTGTCAACGGTGGTACATCTGCTATCAATACCAATGTAGTATCCTATGCACCAAGCGATCGACCTAAAATAGCTGTGGCCGTAGTATTTCCACATAATACTGACCTCTCTTCAACAGTCAGCCACAGTATCACTCGTGATATTATCAACCTTTATAATCAACAGCACCCTATGAATTAGAAAGGAAAAGCAGTAGAATCGGATCGAGATTTTACTGCTCAACTATTACTATTATGCTTTATCCAACCCCTATCGCTAAATTGATTGATAGCTTTTCCAAGCTGCCGGGTATCGGCATTAAGACAGCTACTCGTCTGGCCTTTTATACCATCGGGATGAGTGACGATGATGTCAATGAATTCGCCAAAAATCTACTAGCTGCTAAACGCGAGTTGACTTACTGCTCTATCTGTGGCAATCTGACGGACGATGATCCTTGTGCTATCTGTACGGATCAAACGCGTGATCAGACCGTGATATTGATCGTTGAGGATAGCCGCGATGTGTCTGCCATGGAAAATATCCAAGAATACCACGGCCTTTATCATGTCCTCCATGGCCTCATTTCCCCTATGAACGGTGTAGGACCAGATGACATCAACCTCAAGAGCCTCTTGACTCGTTTGATGGACAGTCAAGTGACGGAAGTGATTGTAGCTACCAATGCAACGGCTGACGGAGAAGCGACTTCTATGTATATTTCTCGTGTGCTCAAGCCTGCAGGTATCAAGGTGACTCGACTGGCTCGCGGACTGGCTGTGGGCGCTGATATCGAATACGCAGACGAAGTGACCCTGCTCCGAGCCATTGAAAATCGGACAGAATTGTAAGACGAAAGAAAGATTTCCTGCTGAAAAACAGCTTTGGAAGTCTTTTTTCTATTCAAAAATGCCAGGAAATGTGGTATACTGAAACAGTCTAAAAAGAAGATGGGGCAACCCCAAATGAACTTATAGCTAGAAATGTTAGGATAAGATAATGGTCAAACAAACCTTGATTTTACTATACGGTGGCCGTAGTGCTGAGCGAGAAGTTTCAGTCTTGTCGGCTGAGAGTGTCATGCGAGCTGTCAATTATGACAAATTTTCTGTCAAGACTTATTTCATCACAAAAGCTGGCGATTTTATCAAAACACAGGAATTGACGGAAAAACCAGCTGCGGATGAAAAACTCATGACCAATGCAACGGTTGATCTTTCACAGCAAGTCAAACCGAGTGATATTTATGAGGAAAATGCAGTTGTCTTTCCTGTTCTTCATGGACCGATGGGCGAGGATGGCTCTATTCAAGGCTTCCTTGAAGTGTTGAGACTTCCTTATGTGGGCTGCAATATCTTGTCTTCCAGTGTTGCCATGGACAAAATCACCACCAAACGTATTCTGGAGTCTGCTGGAATTCCGCAGGTGCCTTATGTAGCGGTGATTGAAGGTGAAAATCTGGAAGAAAAAATTGCCGAAATCGAAGAAAAATTGACTTATCCGATTTTTACCAAACCGTCTAATATGGGTTCTAGTGTTGGTATTTCCAAGTCTGAGAATCAAGAGGAGCTGCGAGCGGCATTGGATTTGGCTTTCAAGTACGACAGCCGTGTTTTGGTTGAGCAGGGAGTCAATGCGCGTGAGATTGAGGTTGGTCTCTTAGGAAATTATGACGTTAAGAGCACCTTGCCGGGCGAAGTGGTCAAGGATGTGGCTTTCTACGACTATGAAGCCAAGTATATTGACAACAAGATTACCATGGACATTCCTGCGAAAATCTCGGACGAGGTTATTGCAGTCATGCGTACCAATGCTGAGACAGCCTTTCGTGCCTTGGGCGGACAGGGATTGGCTCGCTGTGATTTCTTCTACACCGAAGAGGGGGACATTTTCCTCAATGAGCTCAACACCATGCCTGGCTTTACTCAATGGTCTATGTATCCCTTGCTTTGGGAAAATATGGGACTGCCTTATTCCGAGTTGATTGAGAAATTGGTAAATCTAGCTGAAGAGGCCTTTGCTCAGAGAGAAGCGCATCTTTTATAAATATGATATAATAGAGGGACTGAGATGACAAACTGAATGTTCAACATTGAGTTTGGCCTCACTCCCTTCTTTTTTGGGAAAAAGCGAAAAAATGAGTTAAAAATATGAAATTAGATTTATATGAAATAGCAGAAGTTTTGGCTGCGAAAAATGATGTCAGTCAGTTTGAAAATGTGACTTTTAGAAATGCTGAATTTGACAGCCGTTTGATTGAGGCGGGGGATCTTTTTATCCCGATCAAGGGGGCGCGTGACGGTCATGACTTTATTGCGACGGCCTTCGCTCAGGGAGCTGCGGCTACCTTGTCTGAGCGTCCAGTAGCAGAAGGACCTTATGTCTTGGTCGATGATGTACTAGCGGCCTTTCAAGCTTTGGCTCAATACTATCTGGAAAAGACAGGTGTAGATGTGCTCGCTGTGACAGGCTCCAATGGGAAGACTACAACCAAGGATATGCTGGCTCAGCTATTGGCTACTAGCTACAAAACCTATAAGACCCAAGGCAACTATAATAATGAAATCGGTCTGCCCTACACGGTGCTCCACATGCCGGACGACACAGAAAAGCTAGTTTTGGAAATGGGACAGGACCACTTAGGAGATATCCATCTTCTATCTGAAATTGCCAAGCCAAAAACTGGCATTGTGACCTTGATTGGCGAAGCTCACTTAGAATTTTTCGGAAGCCGTACGGAGATTGCTAAAGGAAAGATGCAAATTGCAGATGGCATGAAGAAAGGCGGCTTGCTCTTGGCTCCAGCTGATAAGATTGTCAATGACTTTCTGCCAGATCAGCAAAAAGTAGTCCGCTTTGGTCCTGATGCAGATATTTGCTTGACCCGTCTAGAAGAGCGCAAAGACAGCTTGACCTTTGAAGCGAATTTTCTGGAGCAGGCGATTGACCTACCTGTGACTGGCAAATACAATGCGACTAACGCCATGATCGCCTCTTACGTAGCCTTGCAGGAGGGTGTCAGTGAGTCGGCGATTCGTCAGGCCTTTGCCCAGCTGGAATTGACCCGCAACCGAACCGAGTGGAAGAAGGCGGCTAATGGGGCCGATATCCTGTCAGATGTCTACAATGCCAACCCAACAGCTATGCGCTTGATTCTTGAAACCTTCTCAGCGATTCCAGCTAGTCAGGGTGGCCGCAAGGCTGCAGTCTTGGCGGATATGAAAGAGCTGGGTGCTGACTCCAAGCTTATGCACGGAGCCATGATTACCAGTCTCAATCCAGAGATTATTACCGATCTTTTCCTCTATGGAGAGGATATGGAAGCCCTCTACGTCTATGCTCGGGAAATCTATCCACCAAATCGGGTGCATTATTTTGTCAAAAATGCTGACAAGGATCAGTTTGAAGATTTGATCAAGACCGTTAAGACTTGGTTGCAATCAGCCGACCAAATCTTGCTCAAGGGTAGTAATTCGATGAAGTTGGATAAACTAGTGGAGGCCTTGGAGCATGGGGACAAGTGATACTTCCCCTGGGCTAGCTAGACAACTGAAAAACTTTTTAAAAAGAAATGAAGGACTTTGCTAGGAAGAACAAGCCCAGTGTCCTTAAAAATTATGTATTAGGATNAAAATTTTAAAGATGAATTTACTAGATTTTTTTACTAGTCACAAAACAGAACCGCCTGTGATGACGCCTTTTGCTTATATTCTGCTCATGATGAGCCTAGTGTCCGTCATCTATGTTGCTAGTCGTTATTTTGAGCAAAAGAAAGTGCAAACTTTTTTTAGAGTTGCCCAAATTGTGCAATTAGTCTCTTTGTATGGCTGGTACTTGGCTATTCAGGAGCCTTTGTCGGAGAGTCTCCCCTTGTACCATTGCCGAGTCGCTATGTTTGCTGTATTGCTACTGCCAGATAAAGTAGCTTATAAGCAATATTTTGCCTTATTGGGAGTATTTGGACCGATTTGCGCCATTGTCTATCCGATTTTGGACCCCTATCCATTTCCACATATCACGCTATTTTCATTTTTCATCGGTCATTTGGCTCTGCTAGGCAATTCGATTATCTACCTGATGAAGCATTATGATAGACTTAATCTGTCCTATCGCCGTATTGTAGAAATCACCTTTGGCTTAGATTTTCTCATCCTGCTTGCAAATATTGTATTTGGAGGAAACTACGGTTTCTTAAAGGAGCCACCTCTGGTAGGAGATTATGGTATGCTTGGCAACTATCTGATTGTGTCGATGGTCTTAGCGGCTGCCTTGCTTCTATTTTCTTACTTGTTCAAAGAAATGAAGGAAAGACAGGCAGAGCGATTGACCCAATAAGGATTGGAAGAGGAAATGATTTCTCTAGCAACTAGGAAAATTCTGCCTAAATTTTCAATCTGACTGGGAGTTTGAACATACAGATTTTAAAAGTAGAAAGGAAACCAGATGCATCATTTTTTGACTACCAACCAAACTGAACCACCCTTTGTATCAGCTTTGGCCTACTCTTTGATGATGGCACTGCTTTTGCTATCCATCTACGCATCGATAAAATACCATAAGAATCCTAGCTTTGTAAAAAGCATGAAAATTCTTCAATTGTGCCAACTGGCAATTCTTTATAGTTGGTATGTGGGTTTTCAGCTTCCTCTGGCAAACAGTTTGCCTTTGTACCATTGCCGTTTGGCCATGTTTGCGGTGGTTTTTTTGCCAGATAAATGGCCTAGCAAGCAGTATTTCGCTCTTTTAGGAGCCAGCGGAGCAGTCTTCGCCCTCGGCTATCCAGTCTTTGATCCTTATGATTTCCCGCATATTACCAGTTTTTCTTTCCTGATTGGTCACTATGCCCTCTTGGTTAATTCCCTAATTTATCTGATGAATCACTACGACAAGACCCAGCTCAAGAAATACATGATTGTTCTCTATACTTTTGTGCTCGATGCCTTTCTTGTCGGTGTCAATCAAGTGACGGGTGGAAATTACGGTCTGCTAAAAAGTCCGCCTTTTATCAGTCAGCACAATCTTTTAGTAAAATATCTAGCTGTATCGATTATTTTGTCCGCTACTTTGCTTCTTTTTGATGAAATATTTAAGAAACGGTGGAAAAAGCAGCTAGAAATTGTTTAATATTGCATTTTATAGCTCCTGTCAAGTATAGTTGGCGGGGGTTTTCTTAAATCTGATTTTAATCTTAATCTTTGCAATTTTTTTCTTTAGCAGTGTCTTAAGACAAGTTAGCCAAATATAAAGAATAGGAGAGTGGGACAGAAATCGGTAATTCGTTAGAATTCGATTTCGTCGTCCCACCTCCGCACAGTTGAGTAGGGCTGTAAAAGCTGATGAAATCAGCGTAATAGAGTCCACTCAACCACTGCGTCTTGCTCGACAATCCAAAGACAATTGAGGGGCTAGGACTTTTGTCCCAGCCTCTTTATCTTCTTCAGATAATTGAAAAAAAGCGCCAAATCCGCTATAATAGGTAGGTTGAAAGGATTGGAATATTCCGATGTAAAATAAAAAAATACTGACATTCACCATTATCCTAAAATGAAAGAAAGAGAAGAAGATGACTTTACAAGAAGAAATTAAGAAACGCCGCACCTTTGCCATTATTTCCCACCCGGACGCGGGGAAAACGACCATCACTGAGCAGTTGCTCTACTTCGGAGGCGAGATTCGTGAGGCTGGTACCGTAAAAGGAAAGAAAACAGGAACTTTTGCCAAGTCTGACTGGATGGATATCGAGAAACAACGTGGGATTTCGGTCACTTCATCTGTTATGCAATTTGACTACGACGGCAAACGCGTCAATATCCTAGACACACCAGGGCACGAGGACTTCTCTGAAGACACCTATCGGACCTTGATGGCGGTGGATGCTGCGGTCATGGTCGTGGACTCTGCCAAGGGTATCGAGGCCCAAACCAAGAAGTTGTTTGAGGTTGTCAAACACCGTGGCATTCCAGTCTTTACCTTTATGAACAAGCTAGACCGTGATGGCCGTGAGCCACTGGACCTCTTGCAAGAATTGGAAGAAGTTCTTGGTATTGCTAGTTACCCAATGAACTGGCCAATCGGGATGGGGAAAGCCTTTGAAGGCTTGTATGACCTCTATAACCAACGCTTGGAGCTCTACAAAGGGGATGAGCGTTTTGCTAGTCTAGAAGATGGGGACAAGCTTTTTGGTAGCAATCCTTTCTATGAGCAAGTTAAGGATGACATTGAGCTCCTGAAGGAAGCAGGGAATGAGTTCTCAGAGGAAGCTATTTTAGCTGGAGAATTGACACCTGTCTTCTTCGGTTCAGCTCTTACTAACTTTGGTGTGCAGACCTTCCTTGAAACTTTCTTGAAATTTGCGCCAGAACCGCATGGCCACAAGAAAACAGATGGAGAAATTGTCGATCCTTATGATAAAGATTTCTCCGGATTTGTCTTTAAAATCCAAGCCAACATGGACCCTCGTCACCGTGACCGCATTGCCTTTGTCCGTATCGTATCAGGTGAATTTGAACGTGGCATGAGTGTCAATCTGCCTCGAACTGGTAAAGGTGCCAAGCTGTCTAATGTTACTCAGTTTATGGCGGAAAGTCGTGAAAATGTGACCAATGCCGTGGCAGGTGATATCATCGGGGTTTACGATACAGGTACTTATCAGGTTGGAGACACCTTGACAGTTGGAAAAAACAAGTTTGAATTTGAACCACTGCCAACCTTTACCCCTGAGATTTTCATGAAAGTTTCTGCTAAGAACGTCATGAAGCAAAAATCCTTCCACAAGGGGATTGAACAATTAGTGCAAGAAGGAGCCATTCAGCTTTATAAGAACTACCAAACAGGTGAGTATATGCTAGGCGCTGTTGGTCAACTCCAGTTTGAGGTCTTTAAACACCGTATGGAAGGTGAGTATAACGCTGAAGTTGTTATGACTCCAATGGGTAAAAAGACGGTTCGTTGGATCAAGCCTGAGGACTTGGATGAACGGATGTCCTCAAGCCGCAATATCTTAGCCAAAGACCGTTTCGACCAACCAGTCTTCCTCTTTGAGAATGACTTCGCCCTCCGCTGGTTTGCAGACAAGTACCCAGACGTAGAGCTGGAGGAAAAGATGTGATTCAGTAAGCCTACTTGATTGCATAGCAATCTAAGTAGACTACGGCAAGTCCTATTAGACTTACCTAACTGCCTCACTAACTGAGTTTTACAAATGAAATCGATTTGTAAAACTCAGTGTCGTAATCTAACAATCGGTAACCGCTATGGCGGCTTACCTAAACGCTTCACTAGGAAAGTTTTACGAATAGTATCGATTCGTAAAACCAGTCAGGCTACCTAACTACGTTTGGCAAATGAAACCGATTTGCTTGGTTATTGTCAGGACATAGGAGTTTTGGCTATGAGGCTAAGTGTGGATATTAGGCGTGAGCTATTAGACAATCATTCTAGATCCCAGAAAGGAGTTCTATGTTTCTGGAGAGAAAACTAAAAGACCAATCTGTCTGGATCAACATTGACTCAGATGATGTTAAAAAGAATGGACAGATTTATCAGGATTACAATATCGACCTTGAAACCATCGAGTATGCACTGGATAAAAACGAGCGGGCTCACATGGACTACAATCGTGAGAATGGGACGGTTCTTTTCATCTATAATGTGTTAAATTTAGTGCCAGAGAAGGACCACTATGAGACCATTCCGATGACTTTCGTGGTACAGCAGGATCGCCTCATCACGATCTGCAATCAAGACAATGCCTATGTGGTCGATATCATGAAGGCCTACACGGAGCATCATGAGCCTGTGTCGGTCTATAAGTTTCTTTTTGCTAGTCTGGAGTTGATCTCCAATTCCTACTATCCGGTCATTGAGCAGATGGACAAGCGCAAGGATGAGCTTAACCGGCTTTTACGTCAGAAAACTACTAAAAAGCACTTGTTTGCCCTCTCGGACTTGGAAACTTCCATGGTCTATCTAGTGGCGGCATCCAAGCAAAATAACATACTGCTAGAGCACATCAAGAGTCATGCTGTTTATCGTGGCTTTGATGAACTAGAAACAGAGCAGTTTGAAGATGCCATGATTGAAGCACGTCAGCTGGTTTCAATGACGGATTTGATTGCTCAGGTTCTTAGCCAGCTTTCGGGCTCCTACAATAACATCTTAAACAACAATCTGAACGATAATTTGACTGTCTTGACCATTATTTCGGTCCTTCTAGCAGTTTTAGCCGTTATCACCGGCTTCTTTGGTATGAATGTGCCCCTACCTTGGGCAACGGACAAGAATGCTTGGCTTTACATTGTCACCATCAGTATTGTCCTTTGGGTTCTTTTGACCAAGCTCCTCAACTGGGTGGTCAATAAAGAGCGATGAATAAAATACATTAAACGAATGAGACTTTCGAGCCTCATTTTTTTGTGGTGTTAGCTGGAGTGAGTTTCATCTTCTGTTTATGAAAAATAAAGAGAAAATTTCTTGTATAGTAGGACAAAAAGATGAAAAACTGCTTTCAAAGTAGTATAATAATCTTAGTATCATAATAGGAGGTTTCATATGCTGCATGTAGAAAAACTAGAAAAAAGTTTTGGGCAAAAGCAAGTCTTGTTCGGTATTGATTTTGAAGCCCAGCCGGGGCATATCCTTGGTCTGATTGGGAAAAACGGTGCTGGGAAAACAACGATTTTTCACAGTATTTTGCGCTTCCTAGACTATAGTGGAGAGATCCGTTTCGAAGGGCAGGCTATTGAGCAGGAGACCTATAGCAGGATTGGCTATCTGCCAGAGGAAAGAAGCCTGATGCCCAAGCTGACGGTCTTTGAGCAAGTGCGCTATCTGGCAAATCTAAAAGGTGTGCCGACAGCTGTTGTCAAAGAAAAACTGCCTCAGTGGATGGAAAAGCTTCAGGTCAAGGGGAAATTAACCGACAAAATCAAGAGTTTGTCTAAGGGGAACCAGCAAAAGGTTCAGCTGATTATCACGCTCCTGCATGAGCCAGACTTGATTATTTTAGACGAGCCTTTCAGCGGTCTGGATCCTGTCAATACTGAAATTTTGAAGGAAGTCATTGTTGAGGAGAAGAAACGCGGAGCGACGATTATCTTCTCGGATCATGTCATGACAAATGTGGAAGAGCTGTGCGATGATGTCCTGATGATTCGTGACGGGCAAGTAGTTCTCAATGGCGATGTACAAGCAGTCCGCAACCAATATGGCAAGACTCGTCTTTTCGTTTCAAGTGACTTGTCACAGGCTGAATTAGAAGCCCTGCACCATGTTGTCAAGGCGACGCAGACCAAGCAAGGCATCTGGAAATTGATTTTGGACGACGAAACAGCTGGTCCTGAATTGTTTGATCGCTTGACTCAGGGAAGCTATGTGGCAACTTTCGACCAGCAGGCACCGACAATTGATGAAATTTTCAAATTAGAATCAGGGGTGGAAGTATGAAACAAATGTTAATCGTAATCAAAGAAACCTACCTGCGTCATGTCAAGTCTTGGAGTTTTGTCTTTATGGTCTTGTCTCCTTTTCTCTTTCTTGGGCTGAGCTTGGGGATTGGCTATCTGCAGGGGAGCTCGATGGCCTCTTCCAAAAAAGTAGCAGTGCTGACCCAGCTTGATTCTGTCAGAGAAGTATTAAGAGCTGAAGATCAGCTGAGTTTTCAGTACAAAGATGAAGCTGCAGCCAAGCAGGCTGTAAAAGATAAGAAAATCGCGGGCTATCTGACGATTGAGGAAAGAAGTGGACAGCTTTCTGCCACCTACTATGCAGAAACCAGTATGAATGCTGTCACAAAAATGGCTCTGTCCAATTCCCTTACTCAGGTCCAGCAGGCTTTAAACTTGGCTCAGGCCGAATTATCAGATGAGCAGAGTCAGATTCTTGCACGGACAGTCCAGTTTGAAGAAAAAATCGATGAAAATAAAGAAAGCAAGAAGATGGTTCAGACCTTTGCTGCAATGGGACTGGGCTTCCTGCTCTATATGATTCTGATTACTTATGCCAGCATTACTGCCCAAGATGTAGCCAGTGAAAAGGGCACAAAAATCATGGAAGTTATCTTCTCCAGTATTAAGGCGACGGATTATTTCTATGCCCGTATGATTGGGATTTTTGCAGTGATTCTTAGCCATCTGGGCATTTATGTGCTTGGTGGACTGGTGGCCTTTCTCTTTGCGGACAGCATTCCTCTTGTATCCCAAGTATTGAAGAGCAATCCAGCCATTCAGCAGTATATCGGAGAAGCTGTTTCCTTGAATACCCTAGCTTTTGTAGCTGTTAGTATCTTTATGTATGTTGTCTTGTCAGCCTTTCTTGGGTCAATGGTGGCACGAGCAGAAGATACAGGAAAAGTCCTTTCGCCAGTTATCATGCTGATTTTGGTCGGCTTTATGGGAGTTTCAGCTTTGGGGGCAGCAGGAGATAATGTGATTTTGAAGGTTGGTTCTTATCTTCCTTTCATCTCAACCTTTTTCATGCCTTTCCGAGCTATCAATGGTTATGCGACCAGCTTGGAAGCTTGGCTTTCTCTAGGAATTACAGCTGCTTTTGCGGTGATGATGACAGTTTTCATCGCGCGAATCTACTCCAGCCTTGTCCTGCAGACGGATGATTTGGGAGCTTGGAAGACCTTCAAACGGGCTTTAAAATATAAATAGTTCACAACTTCACTGGAGTCATCTGGTGAAGTTTTCTTTTTGTATTTTAATTTAATATTTTGAATAATAGGGCTAGGTAAAAAGTGGAATTTATGGTAAAATAGTACAGATAAAACAAGGAGTGGAAAAATGGTAGAACCTAAATATAAGCGTATTTTGATTAAACTATCTGGAGAAGCTTTGGCTGGCGAAAAAGGTGTAGGGATCAACATCGCCACTGTCCAAAAGATGGCTGAAGAAATCAAGGAAGTCCATGAACTGGGCATTCAAATTGCCTTGGTTATCGGTGGCGGTAATCTTTGGCGAGGCGAACCAGCAGCAGAAGCAGGCATGGATCGCGTTCAAGCGGACTATACTGGCATGTTGGGAACCGTCATGAATGCACTTGTAATGGCAGATTCCTTGCAACAAGTGGGCGTTGACACCCGCGTTCAAACAGCAATTGCCATGCAGCAGGTAGCTGAGCCTTATATTCGTGGACGTGCTCTTCGTCACTTGGAAAAAGGTCGGATTGTTATTTTCGGTGCTGGTATTGGTTCACCATATTTCTCAACAGATACGACAGCTGCTCTGCGGGCTGCTGAAATTGAGGCAGATGCTATCCTCATGGCTAAGAATGGTGTGGATGGGGTCTATAATGCCGATCCAAACAAGGATAAAACGGCTGTGAAATTTGATGAATTGACCCACCGTGATGTTATCAACAAAGGCTTGCGCATCATGGACTCGACTGCTTCTACCCTTTCTATGGACAATGACATTGACCTAGTCGTCTTCAATATGAATGAACCGGGCAATATCAAACGAGTAGTCTTTGGCGAGCAAATCGGGACAACTGTCTCAAATAATTTATAAAAATCAGGAGAAAAGAAAATGGCAAATGCAATTGTAGAAAAAGCAAAAGAAAGAATGACCCATTCGCACCAAAGTTTGGCGCGTGAATTTGGTAGCATCCGTGCAGGCCGCGCTAATGCTAGCCTTTTGGATCGTATCCATGTGGAATACTATGGAGTAGAGACACCGCTTAACCAACTCTCTTCTATCACAATTCCAGAAGCGCGTGTTCTTTTGGTGACACCTTTTGATAAGTCTTCTATCAAGGATATCGAGCGTGCCATCAATGCCTCTGACTTAGGTATTACACCATCTAGCGACGGATCTGTCATTCGTTTGGTCATTCCAGCTCTGACAGAGGAAACTCGTCGTGAATTGGCTAAAGAAGTGAAAAAAGTCGGTGAAAATGCTAAGATTGCGATTCGTAACATCCGCCGCGATGCTATGGACGAAGCCAAGAAACAGGAAAAAGCTAAAGAAATCACTGAAGATGAATTGAAGGTTCTTGAAAAGGATATCCAAAGAGTCACTGATGATGCAGTGAAGCATATCGATGATATGACAGCGACTAAGGAAAAGGAACTTCTAGAAGTTTAATATTTTAGCAGAATCAAAACTCAGTTGGCCTAGGCTGGCTGAGTTGTTTTAACATAAAAATCCTTGCGATTAGAAGAGGCAAGGTAGAAGTAGGACTATATGAACACAAATCTTGCTAGCTTCATCGTGGGGATTATCACGGATGAAAATGATCGTTTTTACTTTGTTCAAAAGGATGGACAAACTTATGCCCTTTCTAAAGAAGAGGGACCGCATGAGCTTGGTCAGTCTGTCAAGGGCTTTGCCTACAGCGATATGAAGCAGAAGCTTCGCCTGACGACTCTTGAAGTCACAGCGACCCAAGAGCAGTTTGGCTGGGGAACAGTGACGGAGGTTCGCAAGGATCTAGGCGTCTTTGTCGATACCGGCCTGCCGGATAAGCAAATCGTCGTGTCACTAGACATCTTGCCAGAAATCAAGGAACTTTGGCCTAAGAAGGGCGACCGCCTCTATATTCGTCTGGATGTGGACAAGAAAGACCGCATCTGGGGTCAACTGGCCTATCAGGAGGACTTCCAGCGCTTGGCTCGTCCTGCCTACAATAACATGCAGAACCAAAATTGGCCGGCCATCGTTTATCGGCTCAAGCTTTCTGGCACCTTCGTCTACCTGCCAGAGAATAATATGCTGGGCTTTATCCATCCGAGCGAGCGCTATGCAGAGCCACGTCTGGGGCAGGTCTTAGACGCACGAGTAATTGGCTTCCGTGAAGTAGACCGCACCCTTAATCTCTCCCTCAAGCCTCGCTCCTTTGAAATGCTGGAAAACGATGCCCAGATGATTCTGACCTATCTGGAGAGCAACGGTGGCTTCATGACTTTGAATGACAAATCTTCACCAGATGACATCAAGGCCACTTTTGGTATTTCCAAAGGCCAGTTTAAAAAAGCTTTGGGTGGTCTGATGAAAGCTGGTAAAATCAAGCAAGATCCAACTGGAACGGAGTTGATTTAAATGAGAAAATCTTTTTACAGCTGGCTGATGACGGAGCGCAATCCTAAAAGTAATAAGCCCAAAGCAATTTTGGCGGATTTGGCTTTTCAGGACACGGCCTTTCCCAAGCATACGGATGATTTTGATGAGGTCAGTCGTTTTCTGGAGGAGCACGCAAATTTTTCCTTTAACTTGGGCGAGTTTGATGCTATTTGGGAAGAGTATCAGGCCCATTAAGTGGATAGTGGCTAGGGATAGTCATTTTCTGCTTGCTTTGATATAATAAAGGTAATTCATTCAAAAAATAAATGAGAGAGGTTCTTTGTTTGCAGGAACATTCAGTAGAATTGAAACTGGGCCATCCAGATGATGCCTTTCATCTCTTTGGCTCTAATGAACGCCATCTGCGCCTGATGGAGCAGGAATTAAATGTCACCATCCATGCCCGAACCGAGATTGTGCAGATTCTGGGCACGGAGGCCGCCTGTGAGGAGGCTCGCCAGGTCATTCAGGCTCTCTTGGTCTTGGTCAATCGTGGTATGACTATCGGAACGCCCGATGTGGTAACAGCCATTACCATGGTCAAAAATGACGAGATTGATAAGTTTGTAGCTCTTTATGAAGAAGAGATTATCAAGGACAGCTATGGCAAGCCGATTCGGGTCAAGACACTTGGCCAGAAAATCTATGTGGACAGTGTTAAAAATCATGATATCGTCTTTGGTATCGGGCCAGCTGGAACAGGGAAGACTTTTCTAGCGGTGACCTTGGCCGTGACAGCTCTCAAGCGTGGGCAGGTCAAACGCATCATCTTGACGCGACCAGCGGTAGAAGCTGGTGAGAGTTTGGGCTTTCTGCCTGGTGACCTTAAGGAAAAGGTGGATCCTTATCTGCGACCAGTCTATGATGCCTTGTATCAGATTTTGGGCAAGGACCAGACGACACGCCTCATGGAGCGAGAAATCATTGAGATTGCACCCCTGGCCTATATGCGGGGGCGGACGCTGGATGATGCCTTTGTCATTCTGGATGAAGCTCAGAATACCACCATCATGCAGATGAAGATGTTTCTGACACGTCTGGGCTTCCAGTCCAAGATGATTGTCAATGGAGACATCAGCCAGATTGACCTGCCTCGCAATGTCAAATCTGGTCTCATAGACGCTCAGGAGAAATTGAAAAACATCTCCCAGATTGATTTTGTTCATTTCTCCGCCAAGGATGTGGTTCGCCATCCAGTGGTGGCGCAAATTATCCGTGCCTATGAACCGCCAGCTCCTAAGAAAGAGGATAGTGAAGTAGCTGAGGACGAAAGAATTAGCTGATAAAAAAACGACTAACTTGATGAGCAAGTTAGTCGTTTTCTAGTGTCTGCAAATTATTTGCTTAAACCGTAGTTGTAGTCATCATCTTGCATGGCTTCAACTTCACCAAGAAGGTAACCATTTCCGACTTGAGAGAAGAAGTCGTGGTTAGATGTTCCTGTTGAGATTCCGTTCATGACGATTGGATTGACATCGTCTGCTGAATCTGGGAAAAGTGGATCCTGTCCTAGGTTCATGAGGGCCTTGTTGGCATTGTAACGAAGGAAGGTTTTCACTTCTTCGGTCCAGCCAACACCGTCATAGAGGCTTTCTGTATAGCCTTCTTCGTTTTCGTAGAGGGTGTAGAGCAAGTCGTACATCCATTCTTTGAGTTTTTCTTGCTCTTCTTCCGGCAATTCGTTGAAACCAAGTTGGAATTTGTAACCAATGTAAGTTCCGTGAACAGATTCATCACGGATGATTAGTTTGATGATTTCCGCAACGTTGGCCAGTTTGTTGTTACCGAGATAGTAGAGGGGTGTAAAGAAACCAGAGTAGAAGAGGAAGGTTTCAAGAAAAACACTAGCAATCTTCTTTTCAAGGGGGCTACCATTGAGGTAGATTTCATTGATAATTTCTGCTTTTCTTTGTAGGTATGGGTTTGTGTTAGTCCATTCAAAGATTTCTTCAATTTCAGCCTTGGTATTCAAGGTAGAAAAGATAGAAGAGTAAGATTTTGCGTGAACGGACTCCATAAACTGGATGTTGTTGAAGACAGCTTCTTCGTGGGCAGTACGGACGTCCTTGCGTAGAGCATCCACACCAGATTCAGATTGGAGGGTATCCAGCAATGTCAATCCTCCGAAGACCTTACCGACCAAGTCTTTTTCCTTGTGGGACAATTTTCTCCAGTCATCTAGGTCATTAGACAAGGGAATTCGTGTATCGAGCCAGAATTGCTCCGTCAGCTTTTCCCAAGTTGATTTGTCGATGACATCTTCGATAGCATTCCAGTTTATGGCTTTATAGTATGTTTCCATGATAATCTCGCTTTAAACTTCTAATACTTGCTTATGTCGCCAATGGAATAATTTCTTTGGCGACATTGCGATAATTGTTTTTTATACTTTAATTTTGTTGAATTTAAATGGTGTAATTGTAAATTGTTACTTACTAGATCACACAGCTTTCACATTGGTTAGCTCCTACTTCGCCGCCATCGTCAGTAAAGGTGCGGACGTAGTAGATGGACTTGATTCCCTTGTTGAAGGCATAGTTACGCAGGATAGAAAGGTCACGGGTTGTTTGCTTGCTTTCTTTTTTCCACTCGTAGAGGCCTTTTGGAATGTCACTACGCATGAAGAGTGTCAGTGAAAGTCCTTGGTCCACGTGCTCAGTTGCAGCTGCGTAGACATCGATCACCTTGCGCATGTCCATGTCGTAGGCAGAAGTATAATAAGGAATGGTTTCAGTTGACAAACCTGCCGCAGGATAGTAGATCTTACCGATTTTCTTTTCCTGACGTTCTTCGATCCGCTGAGTGATTGGATGGATTGAAGCAGAAACATCATTGATATAGCTGATAGAGCCATTTGGTGCAACAGCTAAGCGGTTTTGGTGGTAAAGGCCATCAGCCTTGACCTTGTCGCGCAACTCTGCCCAATCTTCTGCAGATGGGATAAAGATACCTGCGAAGAGTTCTTTGACACGGTCAGACTTAGGTACAAATTCACCCGTCAGGTATTTGTCAAAGTAAGTTCCGTTGGCATAGTCAGATTTTTCAAAGTTATGGAAGGTCACGCCACGCTCGCGAGCGATATTGTTAGACTCAACCAAGGTCCAGTAGTTCATAAGCATAAAGTAGATGCTAGTGAACTCTACAGCTTCCGCAGATCCATAATCGATCAGCTGCTGTGCCAAGTAGCTGTGCAGTCCCATAGCTCCCAGGCCAAAGGTGTGGGCTAGGCTGTTACCGTGGTCAATTGAAGGAACAGCTGTAATGTGCGAGCTGTCAGTGACAAAGGTCAGGGCGCGTGTCATAGTCCGGATGGATTTTCCAAAGTCAGGCGAAGTCATCATGTTGACAACGTTGGTAGAGCCTAAGTTACATGACACATCTGTTCCCAAGTGGAGATACTCTTGTGCGTCATTTAAAAGGCTAGGCTCTTGTACCTGCAGGATTTCAGAGCAAAGGTTACTCATGATGATTTTGCCGTCGATTGGATTGGAACGGTTGGCAGTATCGATATTCACGACATAAGGATAGCCAGATTCTTGCTGGAGTTTAGAAATTTCTGTTTCCAAATCACGAGCTTTGATCTTGGTCTTGGTGATCTTAGGGTTAGCGACCAACTCATCGTATTTTTCAGTGATGTCAAGGTAGGCAAATGGCACACCGTACTCGCGTTCAACAGAATACGGGCTGAAGAGGTACATATCTTCATTTTTACGCGCCAATTCGTAGAACTTATCTGGAATCACGACTCCGAGCGAGAGGGTTTTAACCCGAACTTTTTCGTCAGCATTTTCTTTCTTAGTAGAAAGGAAGGCGATGATATCTGGGTGGAAGACATTGAGGTAAACAACTCCAGCTCCCTGACGTTGACCCAGCTGGTTAGAGTAGGAGAAGCTGTCCTCAAAGAGTTTCATAACAGGTACAACGCCAGACGCTGCTCCCTCATAGCCCTTGATAGGTGCTCCAGCCTCCCGCAGATTGCTGAGAGAAATACCGACCCCGCCTCCGATACGAGACAATTGCAGGGCAGAGTTGATGGAGCGGCCGATTGAGTTCATATCATCTGTTACTTGGATGAGAAAGCAGGAAACTAATTCACCACGACGAGCCCGACCAGCGTTGAGGAAGCTTGGTGTCGCCGGTTGGTAGCGCTGGTGGATGATTTCATTAGCAATATCCTTGGCAATGGCTTCATCTCCGTTGGCAAAGTAGAGGGCATTAAAGAGCACCCGATCTTCCATGCTTTCCAGATAGTATTCACCATCATTTGTCTTCAGTGCATACTGGTTGTAGAATTTATAGGCAGCCATGAAAGATTTGAACTTGAAATCTTGAGCATGGATAAAAGCAGACAACTCTTCAATATATTCAGGAGAATAGAGTTGGATAAATTCTTTTTCCAAGTAGTTCTCTTCGATTAAGTATTGAATTTTTTCAGTAATAGAAGCAAACTTCATCGTGTTTGGTTCAACATTTTCTTTAAAGAAGGCTTCCAAAGCTTCCTTGTCTTTGTGAAGCATGATTTGCCCATTGACTGGACGGTTGATTTCGTTATTTAGACGGAAGTAAGTCACATCTTCTAAGTGTTTGAGTCCCATAATTTTCCTTTTTCTAAAATGTCTTTTGCTTTTACAAAATAAACGGCTCCTACGAATGATAGGAGCGGCAACAAAGCTCTAAATACTGGTGAGATTATGATAATTTTTTAAGTTTACCAGGCTGGAAACCAGAGAATGCTTCAGTTGGCGTTTGAATAACAGGCGCTGCATTGAAACCGAGGCTTTTAACATGGTCGATGTATTCTGGTTGCTCATCAAGGTTGATTTCGCGATATTCCACATTGTTGGTATCAAGAAAACGTTTGGTCATCTTGCATTGAACACAATCGTTTTTAGAGTAAATAGTTACCATTAGATGATTCCTCTATACTTTCATTTTCTTAAATTTAAATCTGAAACTAGTATATCTAAAAGCGAATTCGATGTCAACAGTTTTGAACTAAATATTGTATGATGTTTTCTTATAGCAACTATTGAGATACAATATATAGTGTATAAAACATCGAAACAAAGAGAAATAACCACAAGGAGTCACAGCGCTTACTATACTTTAAGCGAAGCTAGACCAAGAAGAATTCATTATAGGGAAGAAATCCTTGAAACTATTTCGGAAAGAGAGGGAGTTGACTATCTAATCTACTATATTTAAAACAGAATTCATTTTCAAACTCTAACGAAATATTTTGTAAGCGGGCTATAAAATTCTTGAAAAAGATTTCAAAAAGTGATATAATATCAACTTGTAAGGGTTATCACTTTAACTCAAAAAGAATTATTTTAAAGGAGAGTCTAACTATGGCTTCTAAAGATTTCCACATTGTGGCAGAAACAGGTATTCACGCGCGTCCAGCAACATTGTTGGTACAAACAGCTAGCAAATTTGCTTCAGATATCACTCTTGAGTACAAAGGTAAATCAGTAAACCTTAAATCAATCATGGGTGTTATGAGTCTTGGTGTTGGCCAAGGTGCTGACGTTACAATCTCAGCTGAAGGTGCAGACGCGGATGATGCTATCGCTGCTATCTCAGAAACAATGGAAAAAGAAGGATTGGCATAAGAAAATGACAGAAATGCTTAAAGGAATTGCAGCATCTGATGGTGTTGCTGTTGCTAAGGCATATCTATTAGTTCAACCGGATTTGTCATTTGAGACTGTTTCAGTCGATGATACGAATGCAGAAGAGGCTCGTTTGGATGCAGCTCTTGAAGCTTCACAGAACGAGCTTTCTGTTATCCGTGAGAAAGCAGTAGATAGCCTTGGTGAGGAAGCGGCGCAAGTATTTGACGCTCACTTAATGGTACTCGCTGACCCTGAAATGGTTGGTCAAATCAAAGAAACGATCCGTACTAAGAAAGTGAATGCGGAAGCTGGTCTGAAAGAAGTTACAGACATGTTTATCGCTATTTTTGAAGGTATGGAAGACAATCCATACATGCAAGAACGTGCGGCAGACATTCGTGATGTGACGAAGCGTGTTTTGGCAAACCTTTTGGGCAAGAAATTACCAAATCCAGCTTCTATCAATGAAGAATCAGTTGTGATTGCACATGACTTGACTCCTTCTGATACAGCTCAATTAGACAAGAAATTTGTTAAAGCGTTTGTAACCAATATCGGTGGACGAACAAGCCACTCGGCAATCATGGCGCGTACGCTTGAAATCGCAGCCGTATTGGGAACCAATAATATTACTGAACTCGTTAAAGACGGTGATATCATTGCAGCAAATGGTATCACTGGTGAAGTTATCATTAACCCAACTGAAGAGCAGGCAGCAGCATTCAAGGCAGCTGGTGAAGCTTATGCGAAGCAAAAAGCTGAATGGGCTCTCTTGAAAGATGCTCAAACAGTGACTGCTGATGGCAAACACTTTGAACTCGCTGCTAATATCGGTACACCAAAAGACGTTGAAGGTGTCAATGCAAATGGTGCTGAAGCCGTAGGTCTTTACCGTACAGAATTCCTTTACATGGATTCACAAGACTTCCCAACAGAAGATGAGCAATACGAAGCTTACAAGGCTGTCTTGGAAGGCATGAATGGAAAACCAGTGGTTGTCCGTACGATGGACATCGGCGGAGATAAGGAGCTTCCTTACTTCGATATGCCGCATGAAATGAACCCATTCCTTGGATTCCGTGCATTGCGTATCTCTATCTCTGAAACTGGTGACGCTATGTTCCGTACACAAATCCGCGCTCTCTTGCGTGCTTCTGTACATGGACAATTGCGTATCATGTTCCCAATGGTTGCCCTCTTGACAGAATTCCGTAAAGCTAAAGCAGTTTACGAAGAAGAAAAAGCGAAATTGCAAGCTGAAGGTGTTGCTGTAGCGGACAATATTCAAGTAGGTATCATGATTGAAATTCCAGCAGCAGCAATGCTAGCTGATCAATTTGCCAAAGAAGTTGACTTCTTCTCTATCGGTACTAACGACTTGATCCAATACACAATGGCTGCTGACCGTATGAACGAACAAGTTTCATACCTCTACCAACCATACAACCCATCTATCCTTCGCTTGATCAACAACGTTATCAAGGCAGCTCACGCTGAAGGCAAGTGGGCAGGTATGTGTGGAGAAATGGCCGGTGACCAAACAGCTGTGCCACTCCTTGTCGGTATGGGCTTGGATGAGTTCTCTATGAGTGCCACTTCTGTCCTTCGGACTCGTAGCCTTATGAAGAAATTGGATACAGTGAAGATGCAAGAACTTGCACAACGCGCTTTGACTGAGTGTGCGACAATGGAAGAAGTTCTTGAACTTGAAAAAGAATATCTTGACTTTGATTAATCTAAAAAATAAGATCAGGAAATTTTCCTGGTCTTTTTTAGTTTTCTTCAGCGTTATAGTAGACCTAGTGTAGAAAGTGAGAATTGATAAAAAATCGAGAAGTATAGAGAGTTCATATGAGCAAAAGAAGATGATTCATGAAATTTGTGAAAAATTTCTTTAAATATATAAAATTTAGTTGAAATTTTCAGAAAATTTGATAAAATGATACTTAATAACATTATGGAGGGGACAAGTGACACAATATAAGAACTATATAAATGGAGAGTGGAGAGCTTCTGAAAATGAAATCACCATCTCATCTCCTATCAATAATGAGATTTTAGGAACTGTGCCTGCCATGAGTCAGGCAGAGGTTGATTATGCGATGGCGAGCGCTCGTGCTGCTTTGCCAGCTTGGCGCGCTCTTTCAGCAGTCGAACGTGCAGCTTATCTGCATAAGGCCGCGGATATTTTGGAGCGTGATCAAGAGAAGATTGGCGAAATCCTTGCAAAAGAAGTTGCCAAGGGGATCAAAGCGGCAGTCGGAGAGGTAGTCCGGACAGCAGACTTGATTCGTTATGCGGCTGAAGAGGGCATCCGTATTCACGGTCAGGTTATGGAAGGTGGTGGCTTTGAAGCTGCCAGCAAGAAAAAATTGGCTATGGTTCGTCGTGAGCCTGTAGGAGTTGTCTTGGCTATTGCGCCATTTAATTACCCAGTCAATCTGTCTGGTTCTAAGATTGCTCCTGCCCTTATCGGTGGAAATGTCGTGATGTTTAAGCCACCTACGCAAGGTTCGATTTCTGGTCTGCTCTTGGCTCAGGCTTTTGCTGAGGCTGGTCTTCCTGCTGGTGTTTTCAATACCATCACAGGCCGTGGTTCAGAAATTGGGGACTACATTATTGAGCATAAGGAAGTAAACTACATTAACTTTACTGGCTCCACTCCAATCGGTGAGCGCATCGGTAAGTTGGCTGGTATGCGTCCAATTATGCTTGAATTGGGTGGTAAGGATGCTGCAGTTGTGCTGGAAGATGCTGACTTGGAGCATGCAGCTAAGCAGATTGTTGGCGGGGCATACAGTTATTCCGGTCAGCGCTGTACGGCTATTAAACGTGTCATTGTCATGGAGAGTGTAGCAGATAAATTAGCGGCGCTGCTTCAGGCAGAGGTAGAGAAACTGACGGTTGGTAATCCCTTTGATAATGCGGATATCACACCAGTCATTGATAATGCATCAGCAGATTTCATCTGGGGCTTGATTGAAGATGCTCAAGAAAAGGGAGCGTCAGCCTTGACAGAAATCAAACGTGAAGCAAATCTCATCTGGCCTGCCTTGTTTGACCATGTGACACTGGATATGAAATTAGCTTGGGAAGAGCCATTTGGTCCTGTTCTTCCGATTATTCGTGTGACTTCCGTTGAAGAGGCTATTCAGATTTGTAACCAGTCAGAATTTGGCCTGCAATCTTCAGTCTTTACAAATGATTTTCTGAAAGCATTTGAAATTGCTGAGAAACTGGAAGTGGGTACTGTACATATCAATAATAAGACCCAGCGTGGTCCAGATAACTTCCCATTCCTTGGTGTTAAGGGGTCTGGAGCCGGAGTGCAAGGGATTCGTTACAGTATCGAAGCGATGACACAAGTGAAATCTATCGTGTTTGATGTGAAATAATGAGAAAGGCGGCTTTGTGCGGCCTTTTTTCTTACCATAATGAACTTGTAAATCTAACATATGATCGAACAATTTGAAAAGAAATAAGTATTTATATTTTTGATTACTTATCAATTTAAAATGTAAATTTACATATTGGTCTAGATAAATTATTTTAGGAATCCTAGTACAGGGATTGATTTTTAAGTACAGATATTAGCCTTAAACTCTTTGAAATCAGTATTTTATCAGATATTTTCCACAAAAACCTTGATATAGCAAGTCATTCTTTTGAAGAAATTGGGCTTTTGAAATTTTTGAGATAGTTTTTGGAAATTTACTTGAAAAATATAAGAAAATGGGGTAAAATAGAAACATAGAAAACGCTTACAAATAGAAAGGTGACTAAATGGACAAAAAAGAAGCATTAAGAACCTTTACAACAGGTGAAAACTTTCATTTGCAGCATTATTTAGGAGTGCATCAGGATGTGGTGGATGGCAAAGCTGGCTACACCTTTAGAGTATGGGCTCCAAATGCGCAGAATGTGCATCTGATTGGAGATTTTACCAACTGGTATGGAGAGCAGATTCCTATGACTCGCAATGAAGGCGGTGTCTGGGAAGTCTTCACGGATTTGCCTAAGGAAGGAGATATTTACAAGTACAATATCAAACGGAGTAGTGGTCAGGAAATCTTGAAAATTGATCCGCTTGCTATCTATTTTGAAGAGCGCCCAGGTACGGGAGCTATTGTTCGGACTATTCCAGAGAAGAAGTGGCAAGATGGACTTTGGTTGGCTCGGAGAAAGCGTTGGGGCTTTTTCTCAAGACCGGTCAATATCTATGAAGTACACGCTGGATCTTGGAAACGCAATCCTGACGGCAGTCCATATTCTATGGCTCAGCTTAAGGAGGAATTGATTCCTTATTTGGTAGAAATGAACTATACACACGTTGAGTTCATGCCGCTCATGGCTCATCCTTTGGGACTCAGCTGGGGTTACCAGCTCATGGGTTACTTTGCCTTTGAACATACTTATGGAACGCCAGAGGAATTTCAGGACTTTGTCGAGGAATGTCACTTGAATAATATTGGTGTCATTGTGGACTGGGTTCCAGGTCACTTTACCATCAATGACGATGCCTTGGCCTACTATGATGGAACACCAACCTTTGAGTACCAAGATCATGACCGAGCTCATAACTATGGCTGGGGTGCCTTGAATTTTGACCTAGGAAAAAATGAAGTGCAGTCCTTCTTGATCTCTAGCATCAAGTTCTGGATTGATTTCTATCATCTAGATGGGGTTCGTGTGGATGCAGTTAGCAACATGCTCTATCTAGACTACGATAGTGGTCCTTGGCAGCCAAACAAGGACGGCGGTAATCGTAACTATGAAGGTTATTATTTCTTGCAACGCTTGAACACAGTTATCAAGTTATTTCATCCAGATGTTATGATGATTGCTGAAGAGAGCTCGTCCGAAACCAAGATTACGGGTATGAGAGAGATGGGCGGTTTGGGCTTTGACTTCAAGTGGAATATGGGCTGGATGAACGATATTCTCCGGTTCTACGAAGAAGACCCGATTTACCGCAAGTACGATTTTAATTTGGTGACCTTCAGCTTTATGTATTCATTTTCTGAAAATTTCCTCTTGCCTTTCTCTCACGACGAAGTCGTTCATGGCAAGAAGAGTATGATGCATAAGATGTGGGGTGACCGCTATAATCAATTTGCTGGTCTCCGCAACCTCTTGACCTATCAAATCTGCCATCCAGGCAAGAAATTGCTCTTTATGGGTTCAGAATTTGGTCAATTCCTAGAGTGGAAGTCAGAAGAGCAGCTGGAATGGTCAAATCTGGACGATCAGATGAACAAGCAGATGCAGAGCTTCACTTCGGCCCTCAACGCCTTTTATCGAGACAATCGTCCGCTTTGGGAGATTGATTTGAGCTACGATGGCATCGAAATCATTGATGCTGACAATACCGATCAGAGCGTCCTTTCCTTTATTCGTAAGACGGAAAAAGGAGATATGCTGGTCTGTGTGTTCAATATGGTGCCAGTAGAGCGCAAAAACTTTACCATTGGTGTGCCAGTGGAAGCCATTTATGAAGAAGTATGGAATACTGAATTAGAGAAATGGGGAGGTGTTTGGAAGGAACACAACGAAACAGTTCAGTCTCAAGAGGGACTATGGAAAGATTATCCGCAGACCTTGACCTTTACGCTACCAGCTTTGGGAGCAAGTATTTGGAAAATCAAGCGTCGTGTGAATGTTCGTAAAAATGCTAAAAAAGATTCCACAAAGGAGTAGGATATGAAGAATGAAATGCTAGCTTTGATTCTTGCCGGTGGGCAAGGAACTCGTCTTGGAAAGCTCACACAAAGTATTGCAAAACCAGCAGTACAGTTTGGTGGTCGTTATCGTATTATTGATTTTGCGCTGTCAAACTGTGCTAACTCTGGGATCAACAATGTCGGTGTGATTACACAGTACCAACCACTTGCTTTGAACAGTCACATCGGGAACGGTTCAAGCTGGGGCTTGGATGGTATCAATACAGGTGTATCCATTCTTCAGCCGTACTCTGCCAGTGAAGGAAATCGTTGGTTTGAGGGAACTAGCCACGCTATTTTCCAAAATATTGACTATATCGATAGCATCAATCCTGAATATGTTTTAATCCTATCTGGAGACCATATCTACAAGATGGACTATGATGATATGCTCCAATCCCACAAGGATAACAGCGCTAGTTTGACGGTTGCTGTCTTGGATGTGCCTCTCAAGGAGGCTAGCCGTTTTGGTATCATGAATACCGATGCTAACAATCGGATTGTTGAATTTGAAGAAAAACCAGAAAATCCTAAATCTACCAAGGCATCTATGGGTATCTATATCTTTGACTGGCAACGTCTCCGTAATATGCTGATTGCTGCTGAAAAGACCAATGTAGATATGTCCGACTTTGGTAAAAATGTTATCCCTAACTATCTTGAATCTGGCGAAAGCGTTTATGCTTATGAATTTAGTGGCTACTGGAAAGACGTTGGTACGATTGAGTCACTTTGGGAAGCGAACATGGAATACATTAGTCCAGAAAATGCTTTAGACAGTCGTGATCGTCAGTGGAAAATTTACTCACGCAACTTGATTTCACCACCAAACTACCTTGGTGCGAATGCTCATGTTGAAGACTCTTTGGTAGTTGATGGCTGTTTCGTAGATGGAACTGTTAAGCATTCTATCCTCTCAACAGGTGCCCAAGTTCGTGAAGGCGCAGAAGTCACTGATTCTGTCATAATGAGTGGCGCTATTATTGGCCAAGGAGCTAAGATTAAACGTGCGATCATTGGCGAGGGCGCTGTTATTTCTGATGGTGTAGAGATTGACGGAACAGATGAAGTGCAAGTAGTCGGATATAATGAAAAAGTGGGGGTACCAACAGATGAAGATTGATAAATATTCAGCGATTTTAGGAAATACGGTCGGTTTCCACGACATGTCAACCTTAACAGAGCATCGTCCAGTTGCCAGTTTGCCATTTGGTGGGAAATACCGTTTGATTGACTTCCCCCTTTCTAGCCTTGCTAATGCTGGCGTTCGTAGCGTCTTTGGTATCTTCCAGCAAGACAATATTAGCTCTGTATTTGACCATATTCGTTCAGGTCGTGAGTGGGGCTTGTCTACACTTTTGAGCCACTACTATCTAGGCATTTACAATACTCGTGTAGAAAGTAGCACAGTTGGTAAGGAATATTATGAACAGTTATTGACTTATCTGAAGCGCTCAGGCTCTAACCAAACTGTAGCCCTGAACTGTGATGTGTTGATCAACATTGACCTTAATCAAGTCTTCCACTTACATAACACAACCCAGCAACCGATGACGGTGGTTTACAAGAAATTGCCATCTAAAGATATTTCAGATGTCAATGCAGTTCTGCAAGTCAGTGAAACAGACCATGTCCTAGGACACAAGCTGCATAGTGATAGAGACGAGGGCGAGCTTTTCAATATGTCTACAGATATTTTTGTAGTAGATACGCCGTGGTTGATTGAAAAATTGGAAGAAGAAGCCCAAAAAGAATTCCCACAAAAGCTACGCTATGTTCTTCGAGACTTGGCAGCTGAAGTTGGAGCTTTTGCTTATGAGTACACAGGCTATTTGGCAAATATCTACTCTGTTGCTTCCTATTATAAAGCTAACATTGACATGCTTGATCGGCAGAAATTCTACTCTCTCTTCTCACCAAATCACAAGATTTATACAAAGGTGAAAAATGAAGAGCCGACTTACTATGCAACTACATCAAAAGTAAATCGCTCTCAGTTTGCGTCAGGTAGTATTGTAGAAGGTGAAGTTGTAAACTCTGTTATCTCGCGGAATACAAGAATTTTAGCGGGTAGCAGTGTCAAAGACAGTCTCCTCTTCCCACGCGTTGTCGTTGGAAAAAATGCAGTGCTAGAATATGCAATTGTGGACAAGGGTGTTGAGATTGCTGAAGGAGTAGTTGTTCGAGGTACAGCGGAACATCCAGTTGTGCTGAAGAAAGGTCAAAAAGTTACAGAGGACATCGTTTCATGAAAATTTTATTTGTAGCAGCAGAAGGGGCACCTTTTTCCAAGACCGGTGGTTTGGGGGACGTTATCGGCGCCCTCCCCAAATCCTTGGTCAAAGCTGGCCATGAAGTNGGAGTCATTCTGCCGTACTATGACATGACGGATGCTAAATTTGGTGATCAAGTTGAAGACCTCTTCTCCTTTGAAGTCAGTGTCGGTTGGCGTCGAGAATACGTCGGTGTCAAAAAGATTGAGTTGGAAGGCGTCAACTTCTACTTTATTGACAATCAGCATTATTTCTTCCGTGGGCATGTCTATGGTGATTTTGATGACGGCGAACGTTTTGCTTACTTCCAATTAGCAGCAATCGAACTGATGGAGCGCATTGATTTTATTCCAGATGTTCTCCATGCGCACGACTACCATACGGCCATGGTTCCTTTCTTGGTCAAGGAAAAATATCGCTGGATTCAGGCCTATAATAATATCAAGACGGTGCTGACCATTCACAACTTAGAGTTTCAGGGACAGTTTTCGGACAGCATGCTCTGGGAACTCTTTGGTGTCGGCTATGAACGTTATGCGGACGGAACTCTCCGTTGGAATGACTGCCTCAACTGGATGAAGGCGGGTATTCTTTATGCGGATCGCGTGACAACTGTCTCACCTAGCTATGCCAACGAAATTCGGACGGCTGAGTTTGGTTGCGGTCTGGATCAGGTTCTTCGGATGGAGTCTGGCAAGCTGGTCGGTATTGTCAATGGTATCGATACAGATATCTACAATCCAGAAACTGATAAAATGCTGGCTTACCACTTTAATAAAGATGATTTGACCGGGAAATTAGAAAACAAACGAGCTCTTCAATCAAAAGTAGGCTTGCCAGTTCGGGATGATGTTCCTGTCGTTGGTATCGTCTCTCGTTTGACTCGTCAAAAAGGTTTTGATTTGGTGGTGGAAGAGTTGCATAATCTGCTTCAGGAAGATGTGCAAATTGTGCTACTTGGAACAGGTGACCCTGCATTTGAACGTGCCTTCGCTTGGTTTGGCCAGGCTTATCCTGAAAAATTATCCGCGAATATCCTTTTTGATGTTACTTTGGCTCAGGAAATCTATGCGGCTAGTGATATTTTCCTTATGCCGAGCCGCTTTGAACCTTGCGGTCTGTCTCAGATGATGTCCATGCGTTACGGTACACTGCCGCTGGTTCACGAGGTTGGTGGCCTGCGGGATACGGTTGAACCTTACAACGTTTATAGTGGACAGGGAACAGGCTTTAGCTTCAATAACTTCTCTGGTTATTGGCTAACATGGACTTTCAAAGAAGCCCTCAATCTTTACTGGCATGACCGAGAAGCTTGGCGCAGTCTGCAAACTCAGGCTATGGAAAGAGATTTCTCTTGGGATACAGCCAGTCGAGCATACAGTGATTTATATGAGTCACTGCTCTAGCATGTTGCATTAGAACAGCAATCCTCTCTTGTTTCTGACAAGAGAGGATTTGTCGAGTAAGTGGTCTTTCTTATGTTGACGTCTTATCCAGACGGATGCTTTTCCCTAAAAGAAAGGAAGTTGATTCGTAAAAATGGAGTTAAATAAAGAACAGTTTATCCGAGATTTCAAGGATACTTTGCACGAACGACAGCTGATTAAGATTGCGGATGCTACACCTGCCGAGCTTTTTCAAGCCCTCGCTAGTACCATTCGTAAATATATTACGCCACTGTGGCTGGAGCGCCGCAATAAACTTGTGGAACAGCAGCAAAAAACAGCCTATTATTTCTCAATTGAGTTTCTACCAGGACGTATGCTGGAAACCAACCTGCTCAATTTAGGTATTCTCGATACGGTCAAGGAAAGTTTTGTTGAGTTAGGAGTTGACTTTGAGGATGTAAAAAATGCTGAGCACGACATGGCTTTGGGAAATGGGGCCTTGGTCGCTTAGCAGCGGCTTTCATGGACTCGCTAGCTACTACTGGCTATCCAGGTTTTGGCAATGGACTTCGCTATCGCTATGGTCTTTTCAAGCAGAGAATCGTGAATGGCTATCAGGTCGAGATTCCAGATGATTGGTTTGGCAGTCTATGCAATGTCTGAGAAACCCGTAAGGATCACGGCATTGTGGATGTTAAAATCTTTGGTAATGTTTACCTCCGTGCCAATGAAGAAGGCCGTATTGTGCCAGTTTATGAGCATTCTCAAACTCTGCGAGCAGTTCCTTATGATGTGCCGCAAATTGGCTTTGGCAATGACAATATCAACAATCTCCGTCTTTGGGATGTTGAAATCCCAGAAGAATATGAATTGGACTATCCGACGATCGAAGCCCGTCGACGGGTGCAGGACATCACTGCCATTCTCTATCCAGACAACTCTAGTTATAAAGGAAAAGAACTGCGTCTGATTCAGGAATATTTTATGACCAGTGCAGGTTTGCAGACTATTATCAAGTCTTACCTCAAGCAAGGTCGTCCGCTCAAGGATATTCATGAGAAGGTCTCTGTCCATATCAACGATATCCATCCAGCTGTTGCACCGGCTGAATTTATGCGCCTTTTGCTGGATGACTATGGTCTCGAGTGGGCAGATGCATAGAAGGCGACGGTTAAGACCATGAGCTACACCAACCACACCATTTTGTCAGAAGCCTTGGAAAAATGGGATGCAGAGCTCTTTAAGAATGTCCTGCCGCGGGTTTATCAGATTATCCTAGAAATCGACAACCGCTATGTAGCTGAAATGGCTGGACGCGGTATCGATCCACGGGTCATCGAGAATACTCGGATTGTCAGGGAAAATCAAGTCCATATGGCTCACTTGGCTGTCATCGGTGGTCATTCGATTAATGGTGTTGCCAAACTCCACACCGAATTGCTCAAAGAAGATACCTTACGTGATTTTTACAGCATTTACCCAGAGAAGTTTAATAACAAGACCAATGGCATTATCCAGCGTCGCTGGCTGCAGATTGCGGATGAGCCGCTGTCAGCTGAGATTGATAAGTTGATTGGCAAGGGCTGGAGAAGTGATATCCACGAGCTGCGCAAGCTTTTGGAATTCAAGGATGATCAGCAAGTGCTGGCTGATTTCTACCGAGTGAAGCAAGAAGCCAAGGCTCGTCTGGCTGACTTCATCAAGGAATCAACAGGAGTAGAAGTTTCTACAGAAGCCATCTTTGATGTCCAGGTGAAACGCCTCCATGCCTACAAGCGTCAGCTGCTCAACCTGCTTCATATCATCAAGCTTTACTGGGACCTCAAGGACAATACTGATAAGGATATGGTGCCGCGCGTCTTTATCTTTGGTGCCAAGGCTGCTCCGGGCTATCACTTTGCCAAGTCTGTTATAAAGCTGATCAATGAAGTAGCCAATCTGGTCAACAAGGATGAAAGCCTGCAAGGCAAACTAAAGGTTGTTTTCCTAGAAAACTACCGGGTCAGCCTGGCCGAGCTCATCATTCCAGCTGCGGATGTATCAGAGCAGATTTCCCTGGCTTCCAAGGAAGCTTCTGGTACTTCCAACATGAAGTTCATGATGACTGGTGCCATTACCCTAGCTACACTGGACGGAGCCAATATCGAAATCAAGGACGAGGTCGGTGACGACAACATTGTCATCTTCGGGATGGACAAGGATCAAGTTTACGAGCACTATGCCCGCCATGATTATTACTCACGCGGTGTCTATGAAAGCAATCCAGACATTCGCCGGGTAGTCGATACCTTTGTCAACGGCACCATTCCAAACGTTCGTGAAGAAGGCTCTGAAATCTACGAAGCCCTCATCACCCACAATGATGAATATTTCCTCTTGGAAGACTTTCATGCCTATGTGGAAGCTCAAGAGAAGATTGATGCCCTCTATCGTGACAAAGAAAAATGGGCTCGCATGAGCTTGATTAATATCGCTACATCCGACAAGTTCACCTCAGATGATACCATTGAGCAATATGCCAAGGAAATCTGGAACTTGGAGAAATAATACTCCTGAGAAAATATGAACAAAAAGAGATTGGGACCTGGATCTCAGTCTCTTTTGTTATCCATCTACCATCTTATAAAGAATTATGCTATAGTAGAGAAAGTATGAGAGTCCAACGTTTAGAAAAGTAGGGTAAGTAAGCATGAAAGACTACACAATTTTTTATCAACAATTAACAGCTCCTTTTCTCAGTCGCCCTAGGATAGTGAAAGGGATGGCCTATTTTAATAGGGGGATGACTGTTTTTATGCCTCTAGTGTATGGATTGGTCTTGATTGATGCCCTTCTGACAGAAGGCTGGAAAGGCCTGCTTGCTTTTTTCTTCTTACCAGCTATTGGATTTGGTCTCTTGTCAGCTATTCGTAAACGGCTGAATCAAGCACGCCCCTACGAGAAATGGGCTATTCAACCCTTGCTGGCCAAGGATACATCAGGTAAGTCCATGCCCAGCCGCCATGTCTTTTCGGCGACAGTGATTTCCATGTGTTTGCTTTACTTTTTCTGGCTGCCGGGGCTTATCTGCCTCTTGCTTTCAGCAGGGCTGGCTGCGGTGCGCGTGATTGGTGGAGTGCACTATCCAAAGGATGTAGTGATAGGATACCTTTGTGGCATTTGCTGGGGAGCTTTACTCTTTTTATTATAAAGGTCTGGCCAGAGCCAGATTTTTTATGTAAAGTAAGGTGAGGAGTAGACAAAGTGCCCGAGTCTATATTATAATGTAAGCAGTTCCAAATTTTCATCGCCAAGGAATATGGGATTTTGGAAGATGAAAAATATGTAAGGAGACTATTATGTCAGAACCGTTATTTCTAGAGTCTGTGATGCAGGAGAAAATTTGGGGTGGCACCAAGCTGCATGATGTCTTTGGCTATGAAATTCCCAGTGACCATGTGGGAGAGTATTGGGCAATTTCGGCTCATCCGAACGGTGTCTCAACCGTCAAGAATGGCCGTTTTGCAGGTCAGAATCTAGATGCGCTCTATGCCGAGCACCGTGAGCTTTTTGGCAATCGTCCAGAGCCTGTCTTTCCGCTTTTGACGAAGATTTTGGATGCCAATGACTGGCTCAGCGTTCAGGTCCATCCAGATGATGCCTATGGACTAGAGCACGAAGGTGAGCTTGGCAAGACAGAATGCTGGTATGTCATCGCTGCAGACGAAGGGGCAGAGATTATATACGGTCACAATGCCAAGAGCAAGGAAGAGCTGCGCCAGCAAATCGAGAGCAAGGACTGGGATCATCTTTTGACCAAAATTCCAGTCAAGGCTGGTGATTTCTTCTATGTGCCAAGTGGCACCATGCATGCTATTGGCTCAGGGATTCTGATTTTAGAAACTCAGCAGTCTAGCGATACTACTTATCGGGTTTATGACTTTGATCGTAAGGACGACGCTGGCAATTTGCGCGAGTTGCATTTGGAGCAGTCTATTGATGTTCTGACTATCGGCGAGCCTGCTAATAGCCGTCCCGTTACCATTCAGGCAGACGATTTGATCTCTACTCTTTTGGTGGCCAATGACTTCTTTGCTGTTTACAAGTGGGACATTGCTGGTTCTGTTGAGTTTAAAAAGACAGCAGATTACAGTCTGTTTAGCGTTTTGGAGGGTGCTGGAGAGTTGACAGTGGATGGACTAGTGTATCCTATCGAAAAAGGCTCTCATTTCATCCTGCCGAGCGATGTCACAGAATGGACCTTGTCTGGCGACTTACAACTGATTGTCAGCCATCCATAGTGAAAAAACAAATGAGAGTGGGACAGAAATCGGTAATTCGTTAGAATTCGATTCCGTCGTCCCACCTCCGCACAGTTGAGTAGGGCTGTGAAAGCTGATGAAATCAGCGTAGTAGAGCCCACTCAACCACTGCGTCTTGCTCGACAATCCAAAGACAATTGAGAGGCTAGGACTTTTGTCCCAGCCTCATTTTTCTTTATTTTCGCAGAATGAATAGAGAAAACAGGACTTTAACTTCAATCGGTGAAAAAGTCCAATAAATAAGGCATTTCATCATGGTTGCTTGAAGATATTTTTTCTGAAAAATGTTACAATGAAAAGGAATATCCAAAGGAGTCGAATATGGAACACAAAGAAAAAGATTTTAGTTTATCCTGGTTTTTTAGATGGTTCTTGGATAATAAGGCCATTACCGTATTTTTGGTGACCTTGCTCATCGGTTTGAACATTTTTATTCTTAGCAAAATTAGCTTTATTTTTACACCAGTGATTGAGTTTATTGGTGTCATTATGTTGCCAGTGATTTTGGCTGGGCTGCTTTACTATCTGCTCAATCCCATTGTCGACTGGATGGAAAAGCGCAAGATTAGCCGTGTGGCTGGAATTACGATTGTCTTTGTCTTGATTGGTATCTTGATTGTGTGGGGCTTGGCAGTTGCTATTCCTAGCTTGCAGCATCAGATAGTGAGTTTTTCAAAGAATGTTCCCGCCTATCTCAAGCAAGCCAATAAAATGATTGAAGATGTTTTGGACAATCATATTTCAGATGATTTGAAGCCACAAATCGAGCAAGTTACGAATAAGCTTTCGACCCAGATTACTTCATGGGCTAGCAATTTTTCATCTAAGGCAGTCAATTGGGCTAGCAATTTGATTAGTACGGCTTCACAAATCATTGTAGCTATTATCATCATGCCTTTCATTCTTTTCTATTTGCTACGCGATGGGAAGAATCTCAAAGGCTATGTAGTTCAGTTCTTGCCAACGAAATTCCGCGAGTCATTTGGTCAGGTTATGACGGATGTTAATACCCAGTTGGCCAATTATGTTCGTGGTCAGGTGACTGTAGCGATTATTGTGGCCTTTATGTTTATGATTCTTTTCAAGATCATTGGCTTGCGTTACGGTGTGACTCTAGCCGTTGTGGCAGGGGTTTTGAACTTGGTGCCTTATCTGGGAAGCTTCCTTGCCATGTTGCCAGCCTTGGTTCTTGGCTTGATTGCTGGTCCGATAATGCTGTTGAAAGTCATTATCGTCTTTATCGTGGAGCAGACTATTGAGGGGCGCTTCGTGTCTCCTTTGATTTTGGGAAGTCAATTAAGCATCCATCCGATTACGATTTTATTTGTTTTGCTGACTTCAGGAACCATGTTTGGTATCTGGGGCGTCTTGCTGGGGATTCCAGCTTATGCGTCAGCCAAGGTTGCCATCACAGCGCTCTTTAAGTGGTACAAGAAGGTCAGCGGTTTGTACGAAGAAAGTGATCAAGAATTAGGAGAAGGCAGTGAGTAAGAGTGAACAAATGTTAACAGCCCTGCAAAATCAGGATTTATCACAGGCTGAGAAGTATTTTGAAGAGGCTTTGAGCCAAGATACCGATCAAGAGTTGTTAGAATTAGCCGATTACTTAGAAAGTATCGGCTTTTTCCCTCAAGCCAAACGTATTTATGAAAAATTGGCTCCGCTTTTCCCTGAATCCTATATCAGTCTGGCAACGATTGCTGCTGACGATGGTGACTTGGAAGAGGCTTTTGCCTATTTAGAGGAAATTGACTCGGAAAGTGAATGGTATGTGGCAGCTCTCTTGGCCAAGGCTGATCTCTATCAGCTAGAAGGATTGCCAGATGTGGCAAGGGAGAAATTGCTGGAAGCTGCGAAACTGTCGGACGAACCTTTAGTGACTTTTGGTTTAGCAGAAATTGAGTTTGAATTGGAAAATTTTGCCCAGGCCATCAAGGAATATGCTCAGCTAGATAATCGCTCTATCTACGAGCAGACAGGCGTGTCCACCTACCAGCGTATTGGCCTTTGCTATGCCAGTCTGGGGAAAATCGAAGCAGCCATTGAATTTTTGGAAAAGGCTGTGGAGTTGGAGTACGACGAAGAGACGGTCTATGAATTGGCAGCTATCTTATATGAGCAAGAGGAGTACCAAAAAGCTAATTTGTACTTCAAGCAGCTGGATACGATTTCGCCAGATTTTGAAGGCTATGAGTATGCCTACGCGCAGTCTCTCCATGCGGAGCATAAGACTGAGGAAGCTTTGGCAATGGCCGAGCAAGGCTTGACCAAAAATCCTTTCGAGACTCGCCTTTTGCTTCTTGCTTCGCAATTATCTTACGAACTGCATGATGTGGAAAAATCCGAGGATTACCTGCTAGCGGCTCAGGAAAATGCAGATGATGTAGAGGAAATTGCTCTGCGCCTGACTAATCTCTATTTGGAGCAGGAGCGCTATGATGAGATCTTAGCTTTTGAGGAACAAGAGCTAGACAATGTCTTAACCCGCTGGAATCTGGCGCGGGCTTATCAAGCCTTGGAAAATCTGGAAAAAGCTGGGGAGCTTTATCAGGAACTGGCAGTTGACCTGCAGGAAAATCCTGAATTTTTGGAAGAATATGTTTATCTCTTACGCGAATTAGGGCATGTGGAAAAAGCAAAAATACAGGCTGGCAAGTACCTGCGTTTGGTTCCAGATGATACTGCTATGGCAGATTTGTACGAAAGTTTGTAGAAGTTTCTGTGAAGAATCTCTTGTGTTAGTAGCTTTCTGTGCGGACAAGATAGTTTGATTAAAGAAGGAGTAGAGAGAATGTCCCAATTGAAAAGAATCCAAGAAATGGAAGAGCATTTGAATAAATACGCTCAGACGCTGGCTGCAGCTCAATCAGCTTTGGCTGAGCTGGAGGCCAGCCAGAAGCATTATATCCAGCTCCGAGATTATTACACCAGCCAAGCTTTCTTTGACGATTTGGAATTTTCCAATCGACCAGACTTTCCTGAGGATGTGGCCTGTGGTGTTCTGAGCGAGGATGCTGTCTATGACCTCATGGGAGAGTACTTTGAGACGGCCTTGCAGCTGCTAGATCTATCTAGTGCCATGCTGAAAGAAAGGTAAGGGCATAGAAATAGTAGGAGCTGAATAGTTACAACTGTAGTAAAACCTAAACAAAGTTCGACCAACTATTGGCCGTACCAAAGGGACAAAAGACTAGCAGAAAGGCGGTTGCGTATGCGTGATAATCATCTTCATACCTATTTTTCCTATGATTCTGAGGCGGATTTTTCTGACTATCTGGACCATTACGAGGGCGAGATTGTCACTACAGAGCACTATGACCTGTCCAATCCCTACCCTTACCAAGCTGCCTCGCCCCACGATGATGTTCCTGACTATGTGGCCTATTCAGCAAAAATTGCAGAGCTGAACCAGCAATATGGCAACCGCATCAAAAAGGGGATTGAAATTGGCTATTATGCTCCGCGTAAAGATGATATCCTAGCTTTTCTAGCGGACAAGGACTATGACCTGAAACTCCTATCTGTCCACCACAATGGTAGTTTTGACTATCTGGAAGAGCCTGTCTTGCAGATAGATAAGATGGAGTTAATTCCTCGTTACCTGAGAGAGCTGGAAGAGGCTATCGAGGCTGTTCCAGCAGATGTGCTAGCGCATTTCGACTATGGTTTCCGCAAATTTGCGCTTACTGTAGAAGAGTTGAAAAGTTTTGAACCGCAGCTACGCCAGCTTTTTCAAAAGATGATTGATCATGGTTTGGCTTTTGAACTCAATTGCAAGTCCATGTGTCTTTATGGTCACGAGGAACTCTATGTCTACGCTCTTGGTCTGGTCAAGGAGCTGGGTGGTCAGCGCTTTTCAGTTGGCTCCGACGGCCACAAGCTGGAGCATTTCCGCTTGAAGTTTGACCGCGTGGCTCAAATCCTCGCTGATGCCGGTATTGAGGAAGGTCAGTTGATTTAAGGCATCCCGTGTGGTTTTCCAATCGCCCATTAAACGCTTTTTTTGAAATTCAAGCAGAATATGATATACTTAATTATCTTAGAAAATACAGAATTTTGTTGATATAGGAGAAAAAATGGCAGAGCCAGTGAAATTATTTCAGTATAATACTCTAGGAGCCTTGATGGCTGGACTTTATGGTGGGAGCATGACGATTGGGGAGCTCCTGAAATACGGTGATTTGGGGATTGGTACACTGGATTCCATTGATGGGGAGCTGATTGTTCTTGATGGCAAGGCTTATCAGGCCAAGGGATCTGGCAATGTGCCTGAAGTCGTTGAAGTTTCAGATGATGTGACAGTGCCTTACGCTGCGGTTGTTCCCCACCAAGCGGAGGTCATTTTCCGCCAACGCTTCGAAATGACAGATGAAGAGCTGGAAAAGCGGATTGAATCCTATTACGATGGAGAAAATCTATTTCGATCCATCAAGATTCATGGTGAATTTTCCCACATGCATGTGCGAATGATTCCGAAATCAACCTCAGAGAAGAAGTTTGCTGAAGTAGCCGTGAGTCAGCCTGAGTACCATGCGGACAATGTTTCTGGAACTATTGTTGGCTTTTGGACACCCGAAATTTTCCACGGTGTCAGTGTGGCGGGCTACCATCTTCACTTTATTTCGGACGACCATACCTTTGGTGGTCACGTTATGGACTTTGTTATCAAGGAAGGGATTGTGGAGCTAGGTGCTGTCGATCAGTTGGATCAACGTTTCCCAGTTCAAGACCGTAAGTTCCTCTTTGCAAAATTCAATGTCGATGAAGTAAGATCAGACATGGACAAGGTTGAGTAGCCACCTGCTGCGGCAATAGTCTATATCTAACAAAAAAGAGGCTGGGATTCTTCTGTCACAACCTCTGAAAGATAACTATAAATTGAACTATTAGCAATTTCGAGGAGCCGAGGCTCCTCTTTTGTTTTTCAATATCCGCCAAATCGATATTTTAGAAACTGATTAGTTTACATTTTCATGCTTTTGATTTTTTCTTCGTCTGGTGTGACGCGCAGGGTTTTCTGCCCCGTATAGGTGACGAATCCAGGCTTACCACCAGTTGGTTTGTTGAGTTTTTTAGCCTCAATCATGTCCACTTGGACCAGATTGGAGAGTCTGGCCTTGGAGAAGTAGGCTGCTAGCTCGGCAGCATCTGTCTTGACCTCATCACTAGGCTGGAGATTGCCTGTGATGACCACATGACTGCCTGGAATATCCTTGGCGTGAAACCAAAGCTCGTCCTTCTTGGCCATCTTAAACGTCAACTCGTCATTTTGTAGATTGTTGCGCCCGACGAGGATAATAGTTTGACCATCTGTCGCCAAGTATTTCTCTGGCTTCTGTCTTTTCTGGATTTTTTCTCTTTGGCGTCGGCGGATAAAGCCTGTCTGGATGAGTTCCTCCCGAATTTCGGCAATTTCAGTCAGGCTGGCCTGAGCAAGGGCGGTTTCGACGCTCTCTAGATAGAGAATCGTAGACCGAGTCTCCTCAATCAAACTGATCAGGTGTTTGACAGCTTCCTTGAGCTTCTGGTAGCGTTTAAAATAGCGCTGGGCATTTTGATTGGGGGTCAGGGCCTTATCAAGCGAGATGATAATCTTCTCACCTGTGTAGTAATTGTCCAGCTCCACCTGATCTTGATCGTTGGGCACCTGATGGAGGAAGGTGGTCAAGAGTTCCCCTTTTTGGCGGAATTCCTCTGCATTCTCCGTTGCTAGGAGCTCTTCCTCCTGCTTGCCCAGCTTTTTACGGTTCTTGTCCAACTCATTTTCTACTCGGCGAATCAGTTCGCTGGCCTGCTGGTTGACCCGATCACGCTCAGCCTTATCCTTATAGAAAGTGTCTAAAAGCTCGGATAGAGTGGACATTTGGGTCTTACTGTCGGAAAATAGCAAAGCAGAAAAGGATTTTTCGGTCAAGCTTGGCTGAGTCGGACTGGCAAAGAAGGCTCGGAAGGTTTTGAGCTTGTCAGCTGTCAGACGGCCACTAAGTTCAGTAGCCGTATCCCGACCCAAGCCCTGAAACATTTGCTGCAGGCGTTTGGGCTCTAAGTCCTCTGTCTGTAGGATTTGGAAGAGCTTTTCATCACCCACAGTGAAAGGATTGAGACTGCCTGTCTGAGGTGGTGCGACATAGGTTGAGCCTGGCAGGATGGTTCGATAGCTATTTTGTGAAAATCCGACGTGTTTGATAGCTTCAATGATCTTTCCGCTGGCCTTATCCAAGAGAATGATGTTGCTGTGCTTGCCCATGATTTCGATGACCAAAGTCACAGCCACGCTATCGCCGATTTCGTTCTTATTGGAGACGCTGATTTCCAAAATCCGGTCATTCTCCACTTGCTGGATCGCTTCAATAACAGCGCCCTGCAGATATTTGCGCATGACCATGATAAAGGTATTGGGAACAGCAGGATTTTCAAACGTAGTCTCTGTCAGCTGGACGCGCCCAAAGACCGAGTGAGCTGACAGGAGCAGTTTGTGGCTTTTTCGATTGCTGCGAATCTGTAAAACCAGCTCCTGTTCAAAAGGTTGATTAATCTTTTGGATGCGGCCGCCCAGCAATTCGCGGCGGAGCTCCTCTGTCATGTGGTGTAAAAAAAATCCGTCGAAAGACATGCTTTTCTCCTTGAAAGTTGCTAAAGAAGATTATAACAAAAAACCAAGCTAAAAGCTTCTAAAGTCTCATCAAAAAGAAATTTATTTTTTGTCAATGATTATCAATATAAATAAAAACCGAACATTTTATAAAAAATTTCAAAAAAGCCTTGACATCCCTTCAGGAAAAATTTACAATATAGGAAATTAGAAAAGTAGTAGATGCATTTGTTTTTAGCGAGCTTGTGGTTGGTGGAAATGAGCAGCAAATCTTTACGAAATTGGGCTAATTGATAAAATGAATTTGAAACAATAAGAATTCGGTGCGCACACCTTACAGTGCAGCTTGTTTGATGACAAGACAGAGATATGGGGAAAGACTAGTTATTTTTCCATAAATGAGGTGGCACCGCGATTTACGCCCTCACACAGAATACCTGTGTGAGGTTTTTTGTTGCTTATTATAAAAAATAAGGAGAAATGTCCATGTTTAAACGATGGCGTCCCTAGGGATTGAATAGAAAAAATGGAATAAAGAAATGGAGAAAAAATATGAAAAATAAACGTTTAATGACTATTTTGGGCCTCTTGGCTATTTTGGTAATCGGTGGGATGGCTTATTCCAGCTTGAGCAGCAAGAGCAAGGCTACTAATAGTGGCGATGAGAGTAAGACAGTAAAGGTTGGTGTCTTGCAGTATGTCAGCCATCCATCGCTTGATTTGATTTACAAGGGAATTCAAGATGGTCTAGCTGAGGAAGGCTACAAGGGTGACAAGATCAAGATTGACTTTATGAATGCTGAGGGAGATCAGAGCAAAGTTTCTACTATGAGTAAGCAGTTGGTGTCCAATGACAATGATGTGCTGATTGGGATTGCCACTCCATCTGCGCAAGGACTAGCTGCGGCTACTAAGGACAAGCCTATCGTCATGGGAGCTATCACAGATCCAGTCGGAGCAAACCTAGTGAAAAATCTGGAAAAGCCAGGTGGTAATATCACAGGTGTTTCTGACCACAATCCAGCTAAGCAACAACTAGAGTTGATTAAAAAATTAACGCCAAATGTGAAAACAATCGGTGCCCTCTATTCTAGCAGTGAAGACAACTCCAAAGCTCAGGTAGAAGAGTTCAAAAAATTAGCTGAAGAGGCAGGCTACAAGGTAGAGGAATACTCTGTTCCTTCAACAAATGAAATTGCTTCAACTATGAATGTCATGACTGGTAAGGTTGATGCTATCTGGATTCCAATTGACAATACCATTGCGTCAGCATTTGCGACAGTCGTGTCCAGCAATAAAGAAGCTAAGAAACCGATTTATCCAAGTGCGACAGCCATGGTAGAAGAAGGCGGTCTTGCCTCTGTCGTTGTAGACCAGTATGACCTCGGTGTTGCGACAGGTAAAATGGCTGCTAAAGTCCTTAAAGGTGCCAAGCCTGCTGATACTGCAGTAGATATTTTTGATAAAGGTAAATCTGTTATCAATACTAAAAATGCCAAAGAACTCGGTATCACTGTACCAGAAGATGCTCTCAAAGAAGCAGGACAAGTGATTAAATAGAGAGAAAGGAAGTCCGTTGCTCAATGGACTTCTTTTTCTTCTTGTAAATTCTATAACTGAGCTTGCGAAATGTTTAGAAATCTGTTAGAATGAATTATAATTGAATAGCAATCCGCAAGACCAGTAACCTAGGGGAAGTTTGACAGGGAGGGGAGCCAGCGACTGAGAGCTCTCTAGATGAAAGCTAGGCGAATTCACTTGCTTTGGGATTGGTAATTAAGGTCTGGCTTGCCAGATAAAAAACGGATGGTACCGCGTGTCAACGCTCCGCTTCGGTGTGAGTGAGACCGCGGTTTTTATTTTGGAGGAACTATGTCAACAATTGAAGAACGATTGCAGAGTCTGCGTGAGGAAACTTTAGCCCAATTGCAGACCATTACTCTGGAAAATGCTAAGGATATGCAGGAGCTGAAAGTATCTGTCCTAGGGAAAAAAGGAAGTCTGACTGAGATTCTCAAAGGGATGAAGGATGTTTCTGCTGAGATGCGCCCTATTATCGGGAAGCACGTCAATGAAGCACGAGATGTGCTGAATGCGGCCTTTGAAGAAGCAGCTCAAATCTTGGAAGAGCAGAAAGTCGCAGCCCAGCTGACCAATGATGCCTTGGATGTGACCCTGCCTGGCCGTAAGATTCCAGCTGGAAATCGCCATATTTTGACCCAAACGAGTGAAGAAATCGAAGATATTTTTATCGGTATGGGCTATCAGGTCGTGGATGGTTTCGAGGTTGAGTCAGACTACTACAACTTTGAGCGGATGAACCTGCCTAAAGACCACCCTGCGCGGGATATGCAGGATACCTTCTACATCACAGAAGAGATCCTCTTGCGTACTCACACATCTCCTGTCCAAGCTCGTGCGATGGATGCCCATGATTTTAGCCAAGGGCCACTTAAGATGATCTCTCCGGGACGTGTTTTCCGTCGCGATACAGACGATGCGACTCACTCTCACCAGTTTCACCAGATTGAAGGTCTGGTCGTAGGGGAAAATATCTCTATGGCTGATTTGCAAGGAACCTTGCAGCTGATTATTCAAAAAATGTTTGGTGCGGATCGTAAGATTCGTCTGCGTCCATCTTACTTCCCATTCACAGAGCCATCTGTCGAAGTGGATGTCTCTTGCTTTAAGTGTGGTGGTGCCGGCTGTAATGTCTGCAAGAAGACTGGCTGGATCGAAATCATGGGAGCTGGAATGGTGCACCCAAGTGTCTTGGAAATGAGTGGCATTGATTCAGAGAAATATTCTGGCTTTGCCTTTGGGCTTGGTCAAGAGCGGGTGGCTATGCTTCGCTATGGTATCAACGATATCCGTGGCTTCTACCAAGGCGATGTGCGTTTTTCAGAGCAATTTAAGTAAGAAGCTTAGAATAGAACTTATTTTGAACAATCCCATCACGAAAAGCCTGATTAGCAATGTTTGCGGACTTGAAATGCATGGGAAAGAGGCTCATCAGTATTACTAGCTTATAAGACAATTTTAGCTAGGAATATCGCTCACAGCCGCTTCTGAGAAAGGAGTGCCCTATGTTAGTTAGAGTTCAGCCAGAAGATCTGGATATTTTGCGGGAGTTACAAGTACAGACCTACCAAGAAACTTTTGGTCCTTTCATCAAGCAAGAAGATTTGGAACATTATTTTTCCCATGAGCTGGCGCGTGAAAGGCTGGCGCGGGAGTTGGCGAATCCTGAGTCTGAGCATTATTTTGTACTGGACAAGGAGCAAAAGATCGCTGGTTTTCTCAAGTGTAACTGGGGGCAGGCTCAGACAGAGCAAGAGTTGGAAGATTCCTTTGAAATTCAACGGATTTATGTGCTTGCCTCTCATCAGGGCCTCGGCTTGGGCAAGGAAATGTTTGAATTCGCCCTAGCAGAAGCTGAGAAACGTGGTTTTAGCTGGGCTTGGCTAGGCGTTTGGGAAAGAAATTTCAAGGCGCAGAACTTTTACTTTAAATATGGCTTTGAGAGGTTTAGCCAGCATGAATATATCACTGGTGACACGGTCGATATTGACTGGCTTTTAAGGAAGAAATTAAATTAAAAAGACGATAACATCGCTGTTTATTGGGTTTTTAGTGAAAACAGAAATTTATAGAGAGGAATCAAATACGACCGAAGATAGAACGGACTGGCTTTGTCTATGAAATCAAAGTTAGCGCTGGTCGGTCGTAAAATCATCAATATGTTAGTTAGTTATAAATGGTTAAAAGAACTGGTTGATTTGGATGTGACAAGCGCCGAGCTGGCGGAGAAAATGTCCACAACTGGTATTGAAGTAGAGGGAGTCAGCTCGCCAGCTGAAGGTCTTTCGAAAATTGTTGTCGGAGAAGTTCTGAGCTGTGAGGATGTACCTGAAACTCACCTGCACCTCTGTCAGGTAAATGTCGGTGAAGAGGAGCCTCGCCAGATTGTCTGTGGCGCACCGAATGTCCGCGCTGGAATTAAAGTCATGGTGGCTGTACCAGGCGCTCGCATTGCAGATAATTATAAGATCAAAAAAGGGAAAATCCGCGGTTTAGAGTCGCTGGGTATGATTTGTTCACTCGGTGAGCTGGGGATTTCTGATTCTGTTGTTCCAAAGGAATTTGCGGATGGCATTCAAATTTTGCCAGATAGTGCTGTGCCAGGAGATGAGGTTTTCCCTTATCTAGATCTGGACGATGAAATTATCGAGCTTTCCATCACGCCAAACCGGGCTGACGCTTTGTCTATGCGTGGGGTGGCGCACGAAGTAGCAGCTATCTACGATAAGCCTGTTCATTTCAAAGAATTTCCTTTGATTGAAGGGGATAAAGAGGCTGCGGCTAGCTTGTCTGTTGCCATTGAGAGCGAAAAAGCACCGTTTTATGCCGCTCGCATTTTGGACAATGTGACTATTGCTCCGAGTCCTCAGTGGCTGCAAAATCTCCTCATGAACGAAGGAATCCGTCCAATTAACAATGTAGTGGACGTGACTAACTATATCTTACTCTACTTTGGTCAGCCCATGCATGCCTTTGATCTGGACACATTTGAGGGCGATCAGATTGTCGTGCGGGAAGCGCGTGCTGGTGAAAAACTGGTGACGCTGGACGGCGAAGAGCGTGAACTGGAAGTCGGCGATTTAGTCATCACTGTGGCAGATAAGCCAGTAGCCCTTGCAGGCGTCATGGGCGGAGCAGCGACGGAAATCTCTGGTAAGTCTACTCGTGTCGTTCTGGAAGCGGCTGTCTTCAATGGCAAGTCAATCCGTAAGACAAGCAGCCGTCTGGGCTTGCGTTCCGAGTCTTCTGCACGCTTTGAAAAAGGGATTAACCTTGCAACAGTAACTGAAGCTCTAGATGCTGCTGCAAGCATGATTGCTGACTTGGCAGGTGCAACTGTTCATGCTGGTATTGTCCAAGCAGGACAATTAGATACGACTGACAAGCAGGTTTCGACTAGCCTTTCTGATGTTAACCGAGTTCTGGGAACAGATTTGACTTACGCGGATATTGAAGATATTTTCCGTCGTCTAGGCTTTGGTCTTAGCGGATCTGCGGACTTGTTTACAGTCAGCGTGCCTGCTCGTCGTTGGGATATCAGTATTCCAGCAGATCTTTACGAGGAAATTGCTCGTATTTATGGCTATGACCGTTTGCCAGTTTCCCTACCTCAAGATGCTGGAACGGCTGGCGAATTGACGGCCACTCAGAAGCTACGTCGCAAGGTTCGGACGGTGGCTGAAGGAGCAGGTCTGACCGAGATTATTTCCTATGCCTTGACCACGCCAGAAAAAGCTGTCGAATTTACGCTTAATCCTACAAATCTGACTGAGCTTATGTGGCCTATGACAAGGGAGCGCAGTGTTCTTCGTCAAAATATGCTCTCAGGCATGCTGGATACTGTCAGCTACAATGTTGCTCGTAAAAATAAGGATTTAGCCCTTTATGAAATTGGGAAAATCTTTGAACAAACAGGCAATCCGAAGGAAGAATTGCCTAATGAAATCAATAGTTTTGCCTTTGCCCTAACTGGCTTGGTAAGTGAAAAGGATTTCCAAACGCCAGCGACTCCTGTGGACTTCTTCTACGCTAAGGGAGTGGTTGAAGCGCTCTTTGACCGCCTAGGATTAGAAGCTGATTATCAAGCAACTGACCAACTTAAGAGTCTGCACCCGGGTCGGACAGCGCTGATTTCGATCAAAGGTCAGCCAGTGGGCTATGTTGGGCAGGTTCATCCAGTGACGGCCAAGGCTTATGATATCCCAGAAACCTATGTGGCTGAGCTCAATCTGACGGCTATTGAGGCGAGTCTTGAGCCAGAACAGCCGTTTGTAGAAATCACCAAATTCCCAGCTGTTACTCGTGATATGGCCTTGTTGCTCAAAGCAGAAATCAGCCACAGACAGGTTGTTGAAGCGATTCAAGCTGCCGGAGTGAAACGTTTGACGGATATCAAGCTCTTCGATATCTTCTCTGGTGAAAAGCTGGGTGTTGGCCTCAAGTCTATGGCCTACACACTGACCTTCCAAAATCCAGAAGACAGCTTAACCGATGATGAAGTCGCTAAATACATGGAAAAAATCCAAAAATCCTTAGAAGAAAATGTCGGAGCAGAAGTGCGCTAGTATATACAAAGAGAAGCAGTCCTTAAGGGCTGCTTCTTTAATAAAATGATACTTTATAAAATGCTTAATTTATGGTATTCTTGTTCTATTAAATAATGTGGTGTAAAGGAGATTTGTGTGGAATATAAGAGGAGTTATGCGGGTGAAATTGTAGCTATTATTATTGTTATTATTGGAGCCTTCATATTCATTGGAGTAATGCAATCACCAAATAGTAGTGGTAGGAACCATAGTGATAGCTTGGAACAGCTAGAATCTGAACGAAAAGAAGCAAGGTTGAATGAAAGCCCGATGACTATTGAAAAAGCCAAAACCTTGGTTAATTCGGATTTTGCACCTGAGAATGAAACACCAGAAGAGGAAGAAAAAAGGCTACAAGCTTTTGTAGAGACCTATAATAAACAATTAAAGTCCGAACAGGATTCTATCCGAAGAGAAAAGGAATCTGAGCAAGAAATTCTCAATCAAGATAAAGAATATGTGGGCCCAATTCTAATTGGTGCAGGTGTTATAGTTATTATTTTAGGTGTTTCGGCTTATAAGAAAGCTCATGAGCCTGCAGCTTTTACCATTTCTGATGATAAGATTGATGTCAAACCCTCTGTTTTCCAAGATATAAACCACATTGATTTAACAAATATTAAGCAAATCGAGTATGAAATTAGACGTGCTTATTCTAAAAATTCGAGATCAACTTATCGTATACTTTATTTTAAAGACGAAGAAGGAAAAACATTGGAAGAGATTGACTTGAATGATCTTGTTGATGCTGATTTCAATACGATTTATAAAGAAATCAGTAAACGAGTTCCGCATATCGAATGGATTTTTCCGGAATAAAAGGAAAGATTGTAGGAATATTAATCATGGAAAATGTAAGCCAAATCTCCCAATGTCAGACTCTTTGGGCTAAAAATAAGTATCTGGTGCTCAGTCATTCCAGTAAGATCTATCTGGAAATCCGTCAGTATCTGAAAAGCGATTTGGTGGAAGCAGCACATGTCCAAGACTTGATTGATCAGGCGGTAGCCCTGCCTGAAAATCGCGGTCAGGTCTGCAATGCCTTTCAGCATGTTTGGGGCTATTTTAAGAAAAAAGCCCTCCCAGCTGAAAAAGAAAACTTTATGCTGCTTTTAGAGCGATACCAAGTAGGTCAGGTGGAGCAGAAGTTTTTGGCAGAAGCTGTAAAAGATTTGCTTCGAAAGTACCCCAATTCCTATCTGCAGAATTCTGCTCTGTTATTTGGTGATAAGGCAGAACGCTCGTCCATCAAGGATGACTAGCTTTGATCCTCTAGAAGAAGCAAGAAATTCTACATCTCCAGTCAAGTAAGGATGGAGAATTTTCTATTTTTAGATAAAAAAATGCTATATGATTGACAAATAAAACAGACAATTGTAGAATATAATTATAAACTACAAATGTAGAAAAAGGAGAAAACAATATGACTATTTCAAAAAAGGCCTTTGTCGGCATTCTATCTCTGACAGTAGCAGTTTCACTGGCTGCTTGCTCAAACAATGCTAACCAGACAGGGAATACTGGTTCATCACAAAATACCCAAAGCCAAACATCACAGCCTGCGCAAGAACAGACTTCTTCATCCAATGCAGGTCAGACCAGCAATCTAAACGGACGCTACCAAGCAAGCGACCATGATGGAGAACAACATGTCCTTGAAATCAATGGTAGGACTGGTACTTGGACTGAGACCGAGGTCGATGGCAGTAAGGAAATCAAACAGGTACAAGTAGATGCAGCGAACCAAAGACTAATTGTCGGTGACGATGTCAAAAGTTACCGACAAAATGGCAATCAGCTGATTGTGGACGAACTAGATGATGGTCCAGATACTCTGACCTTTACTAAGCAGTGAAGCGTTTCTCAATCTGCTCAGAAAAAGAGTGTGCGAAGCGTAAAGAAAAAGAAACAAGAACGGTTTCGGTAGATGAACTGAAGCCCTTGTTTCTTTTATTTTGTGATTTTCTTTCAAGGAATGTTTCTTACTTAGGGAATCGCTATATGACTTAGTGATTTTTGTGTGAATCTAGTTACCATTAGTCTCATATGTTTTTCCAGCTTGCTTCTTTATGATATAATGGTCTTCAATATCTCAAAGGAGGGTAGCCGTGTTTTTAGCTTTCAAAGAGATTGTCTATAGCCGAGGGCGTTATCGTTTAGTGGTTGCTGTGGTCTTTCTCATTACCTATATGGTTTTCTTTTTATCCAGTCTTTCCGTTGGTTTGGCTAGGCTCAATCGCTTGGCTCTCGACCAATGGCAGGCTGAGTCAATCGTCTTGTCAGAGTACGCCAATAAGAATCTGGTTTCTTCGACTCTCAAGGAAGAGGAGTACAGCCGCCTGCTTCAAGGCGACTCAATTGCGGCTTTAGGACAGATGGCAGCAGTGGCCAATTATGAAGATGGAACGGATAAACTCAACGCTCAAGTTTTTGGTCTTTCTTGGGATAGTTTTCTGGCGCCTGACATTATTGAGGGACGTCCTGTTGAGAATGCTCATGAAGTCATTGCGGATAAGCGCCTGCAGCAAAAAGGTGTGAAACTGGGCGACCAGCTCCAGCTCAATGGTAGTGAGCACCTTTATCAAGTTGTTGGTTTCACAGAGGATAACAGCTTCTTAACTCAGCCAGTTGTCTTTATGGCGCTGGAAGATTTCAGGGAATTAAAGTATGGCTCTAGTCAGGTTAAGAATATCAGCGCACTTGTGGTCAAAGATAGTCAAAAGATTGAAGAAACTGGGCTTAGTCAGCTGTCTATGAGTGATTTTATAGAAAATATCCCTGGCTATCAGCCTCAGGTTCTGACTTTTTCCTTTATGATTGGGGCCATGGTTCTGATTACCTTTTTAGTATTGGGGATTTTCATGTACATCATCACCATTCAGAAGACTCAACTTTACGGTATTATGCGTGCCCAAGGGATTGCCAGTGGGAAGATTATTGCTTCTATTTTCTGGCAGATTTTCATCCTGTCCACTCTGGGAATCAGCTTAGCTGTCTTGGCTCTTTTGGGAACCCAGCTAGTCTTGCCGGCTTCTATGCCTTTTTACAGTGACTGGAGAGCTTATGCTGGATTGATTGTTCTGATTATTTTCATGTCTCTAGCTGGCGGTCTCTTGTCCATTCATCGGGTTCTGAAAATTGACCCTATCACAGCGATTGGAGGTGAGTAAATGTCAATTATAGAACTAAAAGGGGTTACAAAAGAATATGGTCAGGGACATACACTGGTCCAAGCCTTGAAACCAACTGATTTCCAACTGGAAGCGGGGCAGTTTGTAGCTATTATTGGGCCGTCAGGGTCGGGTAAAACAACCTTTCTGACCCTGCTGGGCCATTTGCAAACTCCCTCAAAAGGACAGATTCTGCTGCATGGGAAGGATACTTCCCAGCTCAAGGAAAAGGAAAGGGTTGCTCTACGCTTCAATGATTTTGGCTTTATTTTGCAGGCTTCCAATCTCATTCCTTTTTTGAAAATCGAAGACCAGTTTCAGCTAATTGATCGTTTGTCTAAAAAAGAAAGGACAGATCTGGACAGTTTGATTGAGCTGCTAGATCTAAAAAACACGCTCAAGCAGTATCCCAAAGAATTGTCTGGCGGGGAAAGGCAGAGGGCTGCTATCGCTAGAGCGCTTTACAACAGCCCTGATATTATCTTGGCTGATGAGCCGACAGCTAGTCTGGATACGGAGCGGGCTAAGCGCGTGGTCCATCTGCTCAAAGAAGTGACTCAAAAATTCAACAAGAGCGTAGTCATGATTACCCATGATACCCGCCTACTGGACGAGGTTGACAAGGTCTATGAAATGCAAGACGGAGTGCTGACTCAAGTCCGATAAAGATGTAGCCAAGCAAAAAATAGCTTGGGACAAGGAGAGTGCCTCGCTTCATAATCAGGCAAATATTCAGTTAGATTGAATAGACAAACAAACACGGTTCTGTTTTTCAAGAACCGTGTTTCGTTTTCTTCATTTTTTGGTGATTTTCAGGATTTATTGTGGTAGTGCGGGCCTTGTGGAGGAGAACCTCCAACCAGCTGCGTTTTTGGATGCGTTCTCTGACTTGCCCATTCTTTCGACTTTCTAGGTATTCGCCTAGATTTTTTGCTTTGATAAACTCTGTGATTCCCATATTATTTTCCTAGGCAGAATTGGCTGAAGAGTTGGGTAATGAGCTCGTCTGGCGCAGCGTCACCAGTGATTTCTCCTAGGATTTCCCAAGTACGAGTCAGATCGACTTGGAGGAGATCCACAGGCATGCCTAGTTCTAACCCCTGATTAACGGCTTGCAGGCTTTCGACAGCCTTTTCGATGAGAGAGATGTGGCGGGCATTTGACAGATAGGTGGCGTCTTGCTCGACAATTCCAGCATTCTCAAAGAAGAGCTGGTTGATGCGATCCTCGATTTTATCAATATTTTGATTGTGGAGGACGGAAATCTTGATAGCATCTGCTGGTAGCTGGTCTAGTTCAATCCTCTCTTCAAGGTCAGTCTTGTTCAGCAGGACGATACGATTGCTGTCTTGGCTGATTTCAAGCAATTGTTTGTCTTGGTCAGTTAGTTGCTCGCTAGCATTGAGAACCAAGAGAACCAAGTCAGCTTCCTGCAAGGCTTTTTTAGAGCGCTCCACGCCAATCTGCTCTACCAGATCATCCGTTTCCCGAATGCCTGCGGTGTCAATAAGCTTGAGCGGTACGCCGTTGATATTGACGTACTCCTCAATCACATCACGAGTTGTCCCCTCGATATCGGTCACAATGGCCTTGTCCTCACGCAGAAGATTGTTGAGGAGGCTGGATTTGCCAACATTAGGTCGACCGATGATAGCAGTCGAAATTCCTTCGCGCAGAATCTTGCCTCGTCGTGCAGTTTTGAGAAGATGGGTCAGAAGTTGCTCAAATTCTAGCGTTTTTTCACGAATGATTTCCGTCGTTGCTTCCTCAACATCGTCGTACTCAGGATAGTCGATGTTGACCTCGACCTGAGCCAGTGTGTTGAGGATTTCCTGACGGGTGCTATTGATAAGGTCGGAAAGAGAGCCGTCCAACTGCTTGACAGCATTGTTCATGGCTTTATCTGTCTTGGCGCGGATGATGTCCATAACGGCCTCAGCCTGAGTCAAATCTACGCGCCCATTGAGAAAGGCCCGCTTGGTAAACTCGCCAGGCTCTGCCATTCTAGCCCCTTCTCGGATAGCCAGCTGTAGGATTTCATTAGTCACCGCAATCCCACCGTGGGTATTGATCTCTATGATGTCCTCGCGCGTGAAGGTCTTGGGAGAACGCATAGCCCCGACCATGACCTCATCCAGAATCTCCTGATTTTGAGAGTCGATGATATGACCGTAGTTGAGTGTGTGGCTGGCAACTTTGTCTAGGTCCTTGCCTTTAAAGATTTTTTTGGCAATAGCAAAGCTGTCAGTCCCGCTTAGTCTGACGATACCGATGGCTCCTTCCCCAAGAGGGGTCGAAATGGCAGCGATGGTATCAAATTCTCGTGTTATCATATATATCCTTTCTGGAAATCTATTTTGCAGGTATCCGCCCAAAATTCACCCAAAAAGTTTTTGAGACTTTTGCATCATTTTGTCCTTGTTTTGCATTAATTAATAGGTATAGTGAGAAAGTGGTAGTTAAATCCTTGTGCCTTAGTAAAATGCGACTGACGGCTAGAGTTTCTTCCTTGATTTTACCAATACTCATAAAAGAAAAACAGCTGTTGGGTAGGAAATGTATTTTACTCTAAACCTGTTCCTATCTTGCTAGTCAGTAGGAAAGAACCGTCTTCATTTTTTGAAAAAGTTAGGACGACGGCTTGATACTTGCTTCCTCCTGGTAAGTAGGTGATGGTTTTTAATTCAGAGCCGCTGACAGTAGAAGTAGTTTCGTCAGTTGGTGTGCCGTGGTCGCGAATGACGTCGTCGTATTTTGTTCCGCCTGCACCTCTTTTCAAAATATCACCCTCTTTGAGTGCATCAAATTCTGCTTTTGTCCATGTAAACGTCGTACTTTCTTCTTTTTCCTTTTCTTCTTTTCTTTCTGACGAATCAAAATAGGAACTATAAGAGTTTGTCAGAACATCAAGTCCTTTTCCCATCTCATTGAACATACGGGAATAGAATGATAGAGTGACAAGTGCGATGATTAAGGAGAAAAAGGAAATGACAGAGCCAATTATAGCCAAAGTTTTCGGTTTCTTTTGGTTAATAATGAGACCGATAATAGCAAGGATAAGAGCAATAGTACCGATAAAAAAAGATAGATAATTGATGATTGGTATCCAGGAGCCAAGTAAAGCGATTGCTCCAAAGACAATGGCTAAAATACCTAAAACTTTATTTTCTTGCTGCATCATAACAACCTCCTTAGATTTTCTATGGTTTACTACTTGAAATATGTATTTCTTTCAATAATTTACCTATCTTCATTGTAGCGTAAAATAGAACTAGGAGCAAGATTTTAAGGAGATTTTCTTAAAATGAAGCACTGTTAAAGTGCGATGAACCGTTTAAAGAGCTGAAAACACTTTCAAATTTCAAAGAATTGTGATATACTAAACATAGTTGATTTGAGGAGGTGCTATGGAAACTCTAAAGAAACTAGCAGGCATCAAGGCTGCTGAATTTGTCGAAGACGGGATGGTGGTCGGTCTGGGAACAGGTTCGACTGCTTACTATTTTGTCGAGGAAATTGGTCGACGTATCAAAGAGGAAGGTTTGCAGATTACTGCAGTCACCACCTCTAGCGTGACTAGCAAGCAAGCAGAAGGCTTGGGCATTCCGCTGAAATCCATCGATGAAGTGGATCAGGTCGATGTGACCGTTGATGGAGCTGATGAAGTGGATCCTCAGTTCAACGGCATCAAAGGCGGAGGCGGAGCCTTGCTGATGGAGAAAGTTGTCGCGACACCTACCAAGGACTACATCTGGGTGGTTGATGAAAGCAAATTGGTTCAAAAGCTAGGTGCTTTTAAGTTGCCAGTCGAAGTAGTGCAGTATGGTGCGGAACAAGTTTTCCGTCGCTTTGCTAAGGCAGGCTACAAGCCAAGTTTCCGTGAAAAAAATGGCCAACGTTTTATCACGGATATGCAGAACTTCATTATTGATCTAGATTTAGGTGTAATCGAAAATCCAGTCGAATTTGGCCGAGAATTAGATCATATCGTGGGTGTTGTTGAGCACGGTCTTTTCACCCAAATGGTCAACAAGGTGATCGTCGCTGGTCAAGGTGGCGTGAACATTTTAGAAGCAAATAACTAGAAAAGAGGTTTTCATGTCAAAATTTAATCGTATTCACTTAGTCGTTATGGACTCAGTCGGCATTGGGGCAGCACCAGATGCTAACAATTTTGTTAATGCAGGGGTGCCAGATGGAGCTTCCGATACGCTGGGACACATTTCTAAAGCAGTCGGCCTAGAAGTGCCAAATATGGCTAAGCTGGGCTTGGGCAATATCGAGCGTGAGCAAGCCTTGAAAACTGTACCAGCTGAGGAAAATCCAAGTGGTTACTATACTAAATTAGAAGAAGTTTCTTTAGGTAAAGACACGATGACAGGCCACTGGGAAATCATGGGTCTGAACATTACTGAGCCTTTTGATACTTTCTGGAATGGCTTCCCAGAGGAAATCTTGACTAAAATTGAAGAATTTTCTGGTCGCAAGGTTATTCGTGAGGCGAACAAACCTTATTCTGGCACGGCAGTTATTGACGACTTCGGTCCTCGTCAGATGGAAACTGGCGAATTGATTATCTATACTTCTGCAGATCCAGTTCTTCAAATTGCGGCCCACGAAGAAGTGATTCCTTTGGAAGAGCTCTATCGTATCTGTGAATTCGCCCGCTCTATTACCTTGGAACGCCCTGCGCTTCTAGGACGGATCATCGCTCGCCCTTATGTAGGTGAGCCAGGCAACTTCACTCGTACAGCCAATCGTCATGACTATGCAGTTTCTCCATTTGTGCCAACTGTTTTGGACAAGCTCAATGAAGCTGGCATTGATACTTATTCTGTTGGTAAGATAAACGATATCTTCAACGGTGCAGGTATCAACCACGACATGGGACACAACCAATCCAATAATCATGGAGTGGACAATCTAGTCAAGGCTATCCAGTCTGAGGACTTCAAGTACGGCTTCTCATTTACCAACTTGGTGGACTTCGATGCTCTTTATGGTCACCGTCGTAATCCGCATGGCTACCGTGATTGTCTGCAAGAGTTTGACGCTCGCTTGCCAGAAATCATTGAAAACATGCGTGAAGATGATTTGCTCATGATTACCGCTGACCATGGTAATGACCCGACCTATGCCGGAACAGATCACACTCGTGAGTACATTCCGCTCTTGGTCTTTGGTAAATCCCTCAAGGGGAATGGTCACTTGCCTGTCGGACATTTTGCGGACATTTCAGCAACCATCGCTGACAACTTCGGTGTGGATAAGGCCATGATTGGTGAAAGCTTCTTGGACAAATTGGTATAAGCATTATAAGAGAGTGAGGAAATGTTTTATGACAAGCTTATCAGAAAAAATCAAAGCAACAGCAGCCTTTCTGAAAGAAAAAGGCATGACGGAGCCTGAGTTTGGTCTGATTTTGGGATCTGGTTTGGGAGAATTGGCTTCTGAAATTGAAAATGCTGTTAGTCTTGACTATGCGGACATTCCAAACTGGGGCCGCTCAACTGTCGTTGGGCACGCTGGTAAATTAGTCTATGGAGATTTGGCAGGGCGCAAAGTCTTGGCACTGCAAGGTCGTTTCCATTTCTACGAAGGAAATCCTCTCGAAGTTGTTACTTTCCCGGTGCGCGTGATGAAGGCTCTTGGTGCGACAGGTGTTATTGTGACAAATGCTGCCGGTGGTATTGGATATGGTCCTGGTACTTTGATGGCTATTTCAGACCATATCAACATGACGGGTCAAAATCCTTTGATCGGTGAAAACTTGGATGAATTTGGCCCACGTTTCCCTGATATGTCTAAATCTTACACTCCAGAATACCGTGTAACTGCTCATCAAGTCGCTGATAAGCTTGGCATTAAGCTGGATGATGGTGTCTATATCGGTGTTACCGGTCCAACTTACGAAACGCCAGCAGAAATCCGTGCTTATAAGACACTCGGAGCAGATGCAGTTGGCATGTCTACTGTTCCAGAAGTCATCGTGGCTGCCCACTCAGGCTTGAAAGTCCTCGGAATTTCATGCATTACCAATCATGCTGCCGGTTTCCAAGAAGAGCTTAATCACGAGGAAGTGGTTGAAGTAACAGAGCGTGTCAAAGGTGATTTCAAACGACTACTTAAAGCGATTCTTGCTGAATTGTAATTATGCTAAAAGAATTGAAGAGTATTTTTCAGAGGATCCCTTATAATCTTAAGTTATTCCTAGCAGTGATTCTGCAAGGAATAGTTTCGGGTTTATCTGGTATATTTCTCCATTATCTTTTAGAGATGGTAGAGGAGTTAGCTTTTGGTCAGTCAGAACATAAAACTGGTTTCTTGACAGATGGGGTTTCCTCGTCACGGATAGGACTAAATTTAATAATTGTGGGCGTCAGCTCGTCCTTGGTCTGGTATTTATTGCAAAAGAAAACAAAGATTTTTTCCATCAAAGCGCAGTTGAAGGATGAAACTGCACAATACAAGCTTCATTTTTTAAAACAGCTATTTCATTCAACTTGGCAGATTATTGCAGTTGGAGGAGGAGCACCTATTGGTAAAGAAGCTGCACCGCGGGAGATTGGTGCTCTATTTGCAGGACCAATAGGAAAAATGTGCTTTCTCTCTACGAAGGATCGGATCTTTCTCATTGCTTGTGGTTCAGGAGCTGGCTTAGCGGCTGTCTATCAGGTTCCATTAACAAGTGTTTTTTTCGTTTTTGAAACCCTCGGGATTGCTTTATCCCTCAAACGATTTTTCTTGGTCGGTTTGACCACCTACGTGTCTACCTATACAGCAGGCCTAGTTATTTCAAATCATGCTCTCTACCAGATTCCATCCATCACATGGTCACTAAGGGAAATATGGATTATCCCCTTATTACTTCTTTTTCTAACGCCTTTGGCTTGGCTTTTTGGTTGCCTAAACAAAGAAGCATCTTCAAATAGAATAAAAGATAAACGGATACTCCTCACTCTTCCCTTAGCTTTTCTTTTCCTTGTTGGTCTGGTAAGTCATTTGCCACATCTACTTGGAAATGGGCGCATGATGGCTCAGGAAATTTTAAATGGTAGCAGTGGTGAGACAGTACTTCTCATGTTTTTCCTAAAAGCAGTGGTCGTTCTTATTATCCTTTGGGCAGGGGCCTATGGTGGTACTCTTACGCCATCTTTTGCCTTGGGGATGGCTGGAGCTGCTCTTTTGGGCATGATTCTAAGTGATGGCAAACATCCATCCATCTTACTTTTAGGTTCGGTTTGCTTTTTGTCTGTAACCTTGAGGGCTCCCTTGTCTGCAACCGGATTAGTAATAGGCTTTACTGGTCTGGGTTTAGATTCTCTTCCTTATCTATTAGTAACGGCTTTCTTAGCTCATGAATTTGCAAAAGCGTTAGACCGTTTTCCTTGGGCTAACCTATTACGGCGAAAGTTAAAGAATAGAGCAATAAGGTAGGGAACGACAGTTTCTTCTGGTCAGGGCTTTAACTTACGAAGATAGAAAATACTATCAATTTATCAATAACTGTTTGAAACAAAGAAAAGAAGACTCATCGGGGTCTTGATTGAGTCTGATTTTGCCTAACTATATAAAATTTAAAAAAGAAAAGTAGAGTGAGGTGTTCAGATGTGAACACGAGCGGGAAACTTTTCTAAAAACACAGAAAGGAAGGGCGTCTGAGTTTAAATTGAACTCGGGCTAGAGGCTTTGTAAAAAAGATAAATCCTCCTAGATGCCTTGCATCTTTGTCGGATTTCCTATTTTTGCTTGGTTCTCTATCGCTATCCTGAATCTTAAAAAAAAAGAAAGGTAGAGCGTGTGTTCAAATTTGAACACGAGCGGGAAACTTTTCTAAAAACATTGAAAGGTAGGGTAGTTTGGTTTTGAATTGAACCCGTGCTATTCTCCTATTTATCATCAAAATTAAGAAAGAAAGGAATTGAACCCACCCTAAAAGCAGTGGGAAAAAGATAGTTGGTCTAGCGAGCATCGCTCACTGCACCCAACTCCTATTTTCCCTTCGCTTTTTGACGGGTTTGGTATCTTATATTATGTCTATCCATATTGCTGCTAAACAAGGTGAGATTGCTGATAAAATTCTCTTGCCGGGTGATCCGCTTCGTGCCAAGTTTATTGCGGAGAATTTTCTAGAAGATGCCGTTTGCTTTAACGAAGTGCGGAACATGTTTGGCTACACTGGTACTTACAAGGGTCAGCGGGTTTCTGTCATGGGAACGGGCATGGGAATGCCGTCAATCTCTATCTATGCGCGTGAGCTGATCGTGGACTACGGTGTGAAAAAGCTGATTCGTGTGGGAACGGCTGGTTCCCTCAATGCAGATGTTCACGTTCGAGAATTGGTTTTGGCTCAAGCGGCTGCGACTAACTCAAACATTATCCGCAATGACTGGCCTCAGTATGATTTTCCGCAGATTGCCAGCTTTGACCTGCTGGACAAGGCATATCATATCTCTAAAGATCTGGGCATGACGACCCATGTCGGAAATGTTTTGTCGTCAGATGTTTTCTATTCGAACTATTTTGAGAAAAATATCGAGCTAGGCAAATGGGGCGTCAAAGCTGTTGAAATGGAAGCAGCAGCCCTTTACTATCTGGCTGCCCAGCACCAAGTAGATGCCCTAGCTATCATGACCATTTCTGATAGTTTGGTCAATCCTGACGAAGATACGACAGCAGAGGAGCGCCAAAATACCTTCACCGATATGATGAAGGTTGGTTTGGAAACCCTGATTGATTAAGCATGAATCTAGATTTAAAAGAGGAAATTCTCTTTGCGATTTCCCGTTATGACTATGCTTATGCCTATAAACTGGCGCAAAAGTTGATGCAAAGTTCCTCAATTGTAACCAGCCTATTGGCTATTCTGGCAGAGCGAAGAGAGCTCAATATTCTGCCAGCCATGGATGAAGAGTTGAAGACTGCCTTGCAGACGCAAAGCGGCTTTCAGCTTTTTTGTCATACCGATTTGGCTGACGAGCAGTTGGCCAACTATCTCTATGATTTGGAAGCCAAATTGCGCAATGAGCAGATTATTGACTTTGTTCGAGCGGTCAGCCCAGCGATTTATCGGATTTTCATGCGCTTGATTAAGTTGGAAATTCCTGATATTGAGCACTTTATCCATAATTCTCGTGAAGCCAGCTATGACCGCTGGAAGTTTGAACGGATGCGAGAGTCAGAATATGCTGTCTTGCAGGATTTTCATGCAGAAAGCACGGTCAACTCATCCAGTCTGACAGAGCTGATTCTGTGCTTAGATCTGCCAGAGTCTGTCAAAGAAGAGGTCAGACAGCTGCGCGAGTTGGAAAAGTCAGTCCGAAATCCGCTGGCTCATTTGATTAAGCCTTTTGATGAGGCGGAATTGTATCGGACAACGGGCTTTTCATCCCAACATTTTATGGATATTTTGGTGGATTTGGCGCGCTTTACAGGGATTGTCTACGATCGGGAACATTTTTATTTTGATCAGGCAAATCGCTTGGTTAGAGCTTTATTGACAGGAGAGGAAGATGGATAAAATACAGCAATTACAAGACATGATTGACCAAAGTCAGCATATCGTTTTTTTCGGTGGGGCGGGTGTCTCGACCGAGTCTAATATCCCTGACTTTCGTAGTTCGGATGGGATTTACAGTGTCAAGTTGGGTCGGCATTTTACAGCAGAGCAGCTGGTTTCGCATACCATGTTTGAGCGCTATCCACAGGAGTTTTTCGACTTTTACAAGAAATACCTTCTCTATCCAGATGCCAAGCCCAATGCGGCTCATGCCTATCTGGCTCATCTGGAGAAGACCGGCAAGCTCAAGGCTGTAGTGACGCAAAATATTGATAGTCTGCACGAAATGGCTGGCTCAAAAAATGTCCTAAAATTGCACGGCAGTGCGGATAGGAATTTCTGTCTAGACTGTCAGCGATTTTACGATTTGGAGGCTTTTCTTGCTCTGCCTGGGACGGTGCCTTACTGCCCTGACTGCGGCGGCATGATCAAGCCCGATGTGACCCTCTATGAAGAGTCCTTGGATATGGAGACTTTCCAGCAAGCTGCCCAGGCCATTCATCAAGCCGACCTGTTGATCATCGGGGGAACCTCCTTGGTAGTCTATCCCGCAGCCAGTCTCATCCAGTACTTTGCTGGCAAGTATCTGGTCGTCATCAACAAGACCAGCATTCCACAGGACAAGCAAGCTGACCTCATCATCGAGGGCAAGATTGGGGAAGTTTTGGGCAAATTACGACAATAAAAGAACACCTGATGTGAGCATTGGATGCTTGTTTCAGGTGTTTTGCTTTACTTATCAAACTGTACTTCCTCAATCAGATACTCGATAAAGCGTTCGCCCATCTTGGACAGGCTGGCTTTTTCGTGCTGGATATAGACCAGCTCGATCGGATCATCGATGTCTAGTGGGATAGAGACGATATTGTCACCGTTGAGGTTGCTGTTGAGAATACCGGTGGCGATGGTGTAGCCATCCAGACCAATCAAGAGGTTAAAGAGGGTTGCGCGGTCGCTGACCACTATAGACTTTTTATGGTACTCCTGAGAGAGAATTTCCTCAGAAAAGTAAAAGGAGTTATGCGTACCTTGGTCATAGCTGAGATAAGGGAAATCCTCCAGGTCCGACAGTTGCACCAGCTTTTTCTTGGCCAGGGGGTTGGACTTGCTGACAAAGATATGGGGCTGTGCGATGAATAGGCGAGTCGCTATTAGATGGCTGTCGTCCAGCATTTTGGAGAGGACATCACGATTATAGCTATTGAGGAAGAGGACACCGATCTCGCTACGGAAGTTTTTCACATCGTCGATGATTTCCCAAGTCCGAGTCTCTCGCAGGAAGAGCTCGTATTTTTCCATGTCGCTTTTTTTAAGAAGGGAGACAAAGGCATTGACTACAAAGGCATAGTGCTGGGCAGAGACGCTGAAAAGCTCGCGGTGAGCGACAGGATTTTTGTATCGCTCTTCTAGAAGCTGAGTCTGCTCCACCACTTGGCGGGCATAGGAAAGGAACTCCATGCCGTCCTTGGTCAAGGTTATTCCTTTGGGATTACGAATGAAAATATCGATGCCCATTTCATTTTCCAAATCCCGCACAGCGTTGGACAAGCTAGGCTGGGTGATAAAAAGTTGCTTGGCAGCTTCGTTCATGCTACCTGTTTCGACGATTTTGATAATGTAGTGTAATTGTTGAATTCTCATAGGTCTATTTTATCACAAACTGGGGATTTTTTCCTGATAAATCAGAAGTTTAGAAAATGTTTGCTTGCTAAAGTTTCCTATGCTAAAATGAAGGAAATAAGGAGGGCAATATGGCCAAAAATGATGACTATAAAAGTCGTTCGGTAGGACTACCCATTACTATTTTTATAGTATTTATGACAGTTTGTATCATGCTTGCACTTGAGAAACGAATGATTATGTGGGGAGCTCACGCTGTTTATAAGGATTTGGAGCGAAAGAGTACGTCCTCTTCTGTTTATAAAAAGTCATCAGAGGAGCTTGAGCTAGAAGAGAAAGTTTTAGAGAGGGGAAACCATCGTTTTACATGGACAACTGAGGAAATCATCAATCTGCATATAAAGGATACCGCTACTGGTCAAAACGGAGCTTCTCTGGACCAAGTCCTTGAAAAGCATGGCAAGGCTTCAAGCTTTTTTTATACTGAGAGTAATGGGAATATTGAATTAAACTATACAAGTGAGATTACTCAAGGCCATCATAGTAGTTTAAGGTTGACATTTGAAAAAGATGGAGCAGGCTATCATCTCATTGGGAAGAGAGCGAACATTCTCGATGAGGCTTATCCAAGTTTGGCTCAGGGAGATAGTCCCCATCTCTGGACAAAGGATGAAATTGCAGGTTTACAAGTTGGTGACGAGAGCACAGGCAATCCTGGTATGTCCTACGAAGAAATCATCCAAATATTTGGCCTACCTAGAGGATCAGCAGTTTTTATTTCTCACTTGGACGCGGCAGATAGTCAGCATATTGGCTTGGACCTCCAATACTTAACATCAGATGAAAGATATGATAACGAATGGGTTCATTTAATCTTACACCGTCAAGAAGATGGCGTCTTTCGGTTGACGACAGTTACTAGTCATATCGATAGAAGAGAAAGATAGGGAGATTGATGTTCTCCTTAGGCATCCAAAGCAAGCAGACAGGATATTGTGGATGGCAGAGAGTCTGGCACTTTCTCAAGTATATACAAACAGGCTCAAGCATATTTTGCAATTTCAATCTATTCGTGATATGATGAATTTTTAGACTGATAAGGAGTCGTTATGAAGAGACAAGAAGATTCGTTTGAAGATATTGCTTTTGAGTTAGAAAAGCAAACCTATAAGTCCAAGTTTTTACCATTCATGGTAGTGGCTATTGTTGTATTTTCTATCATTGGAACAGTTTTTTTGACACTTTCTCTGTCAGAAAAAAGCAAAACTAAGCAGGCGCCAATTTCGTCTAGCCAGCTTAGTTCATCATCAAATAGTTTGGAAGATGAGAAAGCTGAAGCAGAACAATTCGCTAAAAGTCTTATTGTTTCGCCAGAAAAAAGCGGTCCCTTTCTTTGGACAGTTGAAAAGGCAGTCGCACTTCCCATGAACAAATACACGGGCGGAGCCGTCTTGGAAGATGTTTTAAAGGAATTTGGAAAACCAGTTCAAGGTGGGGCTTGGATTGATTTTTTGCCAAATCACGAAGTTCAAAAACATATTCGCCTTATCTGGGAATCGAAAAATGGTAGTATGGGCTATGTATCTTTAACCTTTGCTGAATTTGATGGTGTCTATAAGCTCATTTCAAAATACCATTTTAGCCTTTCAAGTGATAAAATTCAGGTGGATAACAATCCTAAAAGATCCTTTTTATGGACGCAGGCATACATCGATAGTCTTGTTATTGGTGCTAGAGAAGGAACAGCTAAAGGTACACCATATGATGAGATTGTTTTAAAAGTCGGCTTACCTCTACATCAGACGATTTCTGGAGACGACAATCAACTGAAGATGCGGGTTGATTATGTTAATCCACATTCTTGGCAAAATCCAGAACAATTGAAAAGAGTTCATTTAGAATTCTACAAGCAAGGAGATGGTAGATGGCGTTTGGTGTCTAAAGAAAGTGAGTAAACTAAATCGATAAGAAAGAGGAGGAAAATGAGGAGAAGTAGCAAGAAAAAACGTGATCTTCATTCGTTTAGAGAGATCAAAAGAGACCTTTATCGTCAACAAAAGCTAAAACGAGAAGAGCTCAGAATGATGACGATGAAGGAGGAGAAAAAAAGAATTAGCTTGGCTTTTACCCTTCTTTGTTTGGCAATCTCTTTTGCTTTGTTCTTTGGCTTCTATTACTTATCGCAACAGGTTCCTAATAAAGCCGAACTGAAGTACAAATATGACGATAAATCCTCGTCAGTTAGTGGAGACAGCTCGGCTAGTCAGCAAAATGATGATGAATCAAAATTGACCCAAGAACAAAAGGAACTGAAAAAGAAAATTGTTGAGGAAGATGAAGAGAAGTTTGCTTTTAATTGGACGTTAGACAATTTTGTAGAGCTAAAGCGAGTTAAGGGAGGATGGGGCAATCATCCAACTTTAGAAGAAGTCATTGCGAAATACGGTAAGGCTTCAGATGTGAGTTTTGGTACAAAAGGATTGACACTAACTTATAAGACAAGAATTATAGATGTTCCGAGATATGGCTCATCGGGACATCCTCAGGAAATCAGTTTGGTTTTTTATGACCCTGATTCGAATGGGAAGAACTATTATTTGATAAGTAAAAGTGCAGTATATTTAGATGACAGTAGCTATCCTTCAGCGACGAAAGACGAATTTGTCTTTAAGTGGAAGCCAGAAGATATGGATACATTAAAAATAGGTGATAGCCAGCATGGCAAAGGCGGGATGACTTACCAAGAGGTTGTTGAGCGTTTTGGACTTCCTTCAGAACTTAATATTTATGGAAGTGGCATGAGCAATAGCCCCTTATCACTACAGGCCAATTATAGAAACTTTCGAAATATAGAACGAAAATATGATTCAGTAACCTTGACTTTCAAGAGGCAGGAAGATGGCCGTTTTTATCTGGCAAATGCAAATAGTGAATTTGATAAGAGCTGGTAAGACTGTAATTCCTGAGAGAACATTTGAAAGTTCTAATGTTTTTTCTGTCTTGACAATCCTTATTGCTAACGATATAATGTTTACAATTTAACCTTTAATCAAGTCCAGTGAGGCTGCAAGGTAGGAAAAACGGTATAAGGGCAATTTGACTGCCTTGTTTTTTGCGAAACCTTGCTGCGGCGAGGTTTTTTCTTGTAGAAAGTGAGGTTGTCATGGTTAGTGACAGTTGTAAAAAGAGATTTGGCAAGATTATGCTGGAGCAGATGGAGCTGCTGGAGCAAGTAGAAATTGCGCCTCAGATTTTTTCAATGCGCCTGAAAGGCCAGATGGTGAGCCAGATGCAGGTCGGGCAATTCCTGCATATCCGAGTGCCAGATGATAGCAAGCTGCTGCGGCGGCCGATTTCCATATCGGAGATTGATCGAGAGCAGCAAATCTGCCGGATTATCTATCGGGTCGAAGGTGGCGGGACAGCAATCTTCTCTCAGCTTCCTGTTGGTAGTTACCTCGATGTCATGGGTCCTCAGGGCAATGGCTTTGATTTGTCTCCGGTAGAAAAGAGCGACAAGGTCTTGATTATCGGAGGTGGTATCGGTGTGCCTCCTCTCTTGCAAACGGCCAAAGAACTGCATGCTAAGGGTGCCCAGGTTACAGCGGTGTTAGGCTTTGCCAATCAATCTGCGGTTATTTTGGAAGAAGAATTTCGTGAGTGCAGTCAGTTGTTTATCACTACAGATGATGGAACTTATGGTCAAAAGGGTTATGTATCAACCATTGTCGACGAGTTGACAGATGAGTTTGCTGCGGTATATTCTTGTGGAGCGCCCGGTATGCTCCAGTATGTGGATCGGAAATTTCAAGATCATCCCCATGCCTATCTATCAATGGAGTCTCGGATGGCTTGTGGCATGGGCGCCTGCTATGCCTGCGTCGTTCATGTAGCAGGTCAGGATGAAGCGGTTAATAAGCGGGTCTGCGAAGACGGACCAGTTTTTGAGACTGGAAGCATCGTGCTTTAGGAGGATAAGGAAATGATTGAAAATCGTTTGAAAATTTCTCTGCCAGGTTTAGAGCTGAAAAATCCAATCATTCCAGCTTCAGGTTGTTTTGGTTTTGGTCAGGAGTATGCCAAATATTATGACTTGGATATACTGGGCTCAATCATGATCAAGGCGACGACGCAACATCCCCGCTTTGGCAATCCAACGCCCCGTGTGGCTGAGACGCCAGCTGGCATGCTCAATGCTATCGGCCTCCAAAACCCAGGTGTCGATGCCGTTTTGGCTGAAAAACTTCCTTGGCTGGCTCAGCACTATCCAGATTTGCCAATTATTGCCAATGTGGCTGGTTTTTCCAATGAAGAATATGCTTATGTATCTGGAAAAATCTCCCAATCTCCCAATGTCAAGGCCATTGAGCTCAATATTTCCTGCCCCAATGTGGATCATGGCAATGCAGGGCTTTTAATCGGGCAAGTCCCTGAGCTCGCCTATGAAGCGGTAAAAGCAGCAGTTGCTGCATCTCAAGTCCCAGTCTACGTTAAATTAACCCCCAGCGTAGCAGATATTACCCAAGTGGCCAAGGCGTCAGAAGATGCTGGCGCAAGTGGACTAACCATGATCAATACCTTGGTGGGAATGCGTTTCGATCTGAAAACGAAGCGGCCAATTATTGCCAATGGAACGGGAGGCATGTCTGGTCCAGCTGTCTTTCCTGTGGCCCTCAAGCTGATTCGTCAGGTTGCTCAGTTCACCAAACTGCCAATCATTGGCATGGGTGGAGTTGACTCAGCAGAGGCGGCGCTGGAGATGTTTATCGCCGGTGCGTCAGCTATCGGCGTCGGAACGGCGAATTTTACCGATCCCTATGCCTGTCCCAACATTATAGAAAAGCTTCCGCAAGTTATGGATAAATATGGCATTGAAAGCTTAGAAAGCTTGAGAAAAGAAATCAGAGAAAATTTGCTTTAAGCTCGATTTTCTCTTGACAAACTTCCCAGTAAATTATAGAATGTTTAAGATAAAACCTTTAAAGAAGTCCAGAGAGGCTCTAAGGCGCATACGTTTAAAATGGCAGATTCTGCCACATTTTCGTGTAACCTTGCTCTCGGGCAAGGTTTTTTCTATGATTGTAATCATCTTTATAGTAAGTAAAAAGCAAGGAGAAGAACTGCATGCGTGAAGAACGTCCTATTATCGCCCTAGACTTTCCATCTTTTGATGATGTCAAAAACTTTCTGGAGCATTTCCCTGAAGATGAAAAGCTGTACGTCAAAATCGGCATGGAATTCTTTTATGCCATCGGTCCAGAAATTGTGCATTATCTGAAAGGCTTGGGACATAGTATTTTCCTTGATTTAAAATTGCACGACATCCCTAATACCGTGCGTTCAGCTATGTCTGTATTGGGAACATTTGGCATTGATATGGTGACAGTTCATGCAGCTGGTGGTGTTGAGATGATGCGAGAGGCCAAGAAAGTTCTAGGCGACAATGCTAAGCTAGTAGCGGTGACCCAGTTGACTTCGACTAGCGAAGAAGACATGCGCGACTGCCAAAATATCCAAACAACCGTGCAAGAATCCGTTGTCAATTATGCCCGCAAGGCCAAGGAAGCTGGGCTGGATGGGGTTGTTTGTTCAGCCTTGGAAGTTGAGCTGATCAAGGAAGCTACGGCGGACGATTTTCTTTGCGTGACGCCGGGTATCCGACCGGCAGGTGCTGAAATCGGTGACCAAAAGCGGGTCATGACACCACAGGAAGCCCACCAGATTGGCAGTAATTATATTGTGGTTGGTCGTCCGATTATTCAGGCTGAAAATCCTTGGGATGCTTATCACGAAATTAAGAAACAGTGGAATAGCTAAGTAAGAATTTTAAATGAAACGAATAACAGATTTATAAGGAGTGAAAAATGACTTTAGCCAACGATATTGCACGCGACTTGTTGAAAATCAAAGCGGTTTACTTGAAACCAGAGGAGCCTTTTACTTGGGCTTCTGGGATTAAATCACCGATTTATACAGATAACCGAGTAACTTTGGCCTATCCAGAGACTCGGACCTTGATTGAAAATGGCTTTGTAGAAAAAATTCGCGCGGAATTTCCGGATGTGGAAGTGATTGCGGGAACGGCAACGGCGGGTATTCCTCACGGTGCTATCATTGCTGACAAGATGAATCTGCCTTTTGCTTATATCCGCAGCAAACCAAAAGATCACGGAGCGGGCAATCAGATTGAAGGTCGAGTGGCTCCTGGTCAAAAGATGGTTGTGATTGAAGATTTGATTTCCACTGGCGGCTCTGTTTTGGATGCTATTGCGGCAGCCAAGCGTGAAGGAGCAGATGTGATTGGTGCTGCAGCCATTTTCACCTACGAATTGCCCAAGGCGGATAAGAACTTTGCGGATGCAGGTGTGAAATTGGTGACCTTGTCTAACTACACAGAGCTTATCCACTTGGCTGAGCAAGAAGGCTACATCAATGCAGAAGGATTGGCTTTGCTGAAGAAGTTCAAAGACGATCAAGAAAACTGGCAAAATTAAGAAGGTATGAGGAGGCGGGACAAGGATGTTCCTGTCTCCTTTTTAGGATTTACGTGGACTTTGCTCACTTTTTAAAATAGCAAAAAGTGCTTGATTTTGTTATAATAAAGCCATGTCTAAGATTTATCATATCACTTTTTTGATTCTGCAAAAAATCATGCTGGTATTGAGTCTTCATTGGCTGTTTACAGCTATTTTTCATGTGTCACAGTTAAGTAGCTTGGCTCTGATTTTGTTTGGAGTCTTGGCGATCCTAGCGAATCGCTATCGGTTTCAGCTTAAAAAGTTTTATCATTTTTTGATGAGGCACAAGCTTGCCATTGCTTTAGCAGCTCTCCTTTTTCAGCTCATCATGCTCCTATCGGCTGAGCTTTTGATTCGACGGGATGCAGCGGTGGTTTTCACAGGGGCTTTTAAGTACCTGAAGGAGTCCTCTATTTCCAGCTACCTGACGCGCAATCCCAATAATCTGCCCCTCTTTCTCTATGAGCGTTTTTTCTTTAACCTTTTTGGTGAAGCAGCTCTCTGGATTATGCAGGGACTCAATCTTTTTTACGTCAATATTGCGACTTGGATCCTCTACAAAGGCTGTCAGCGATACTTTTCGCAGGCTACAGCAGATGCAGTTTTTAGCCTTTATGTGGCCTTGGTCGGATTTTCGCCTTACTACATGTCCATGTACACGGACATTCCTCCTTTGCCTTTGATTAGTCTACAGATTTTTCTAGCATTGAGCTTGCTGGAAAATAAGGGGAATAGTCGCCAAATCATTTCTAGAAGCCTTTTATTAGGGATTCTGACCAGTCTTGCTTTTTTGATTCGTCCGACAGTGATGATTCTGCTGATTGCTGTTTTTGGAGTTTTGTTTTTGAGACAAAACTGGAAAAAATTTTTCTTGACTGCGGCGGTCTTTGCTCTAAGCTTTTCAGCAGGCTATCTTCCGCTTCATTATGGCCTAGCCCACCAGACAGAAGTGACGATTATCCAAGGCCAAGGACTGGCCAAAGGGCCACTGCTTTTCATCAATCTGGGGCTAACCAATATCGGTCACGANCAGGAGGACATGAAGGAAGGGCTGTTGCAATACGTTGAACCTGACAAGCGAGCTGACTACAATAACGGCATGTTTGCCAAGGAAAATGTCATCAAAGAAATCAAACGCCGCTTGAAAGAATACACTCCTCTGACCTTTCTACAGCACCTGTATTATAAACACTCTTTGACAGTTGCTGAAGGAAACTTGGGTTGGCTCTATCGCAGTGTTGAAAATGAAAAAACACCTTATATTTCACCGCTTTATGAGTTCACAAAAGACAATGCATTCGCCCAGTTTATCCGTGATTTCTTCCTCAATTCTGATAAGGACAGTTTTCGATTTTATTCGCTGATCAAGCAGGCAGTTTGGATTGTCATGGCTTTGGGGCTGGTCTTTGCTCTTTGGAAATATCGACCAAACGATTCCTTGAATTTCTTGATCTTGGCAGTTTTCGGTGGCCTCCTCTTTCTGCAGATTTTCGAAGGAGGAAAGACCCGTTATCTGATTCAGTTTTTGCCACAGATTTTGATTCTGTCAGCTGTGGGTTTGACTCAGTATCCTCAAGGTTTAGACAACATTCGCTTTTGGAGTAGAAAGAAGAGTCGTTAAGATGAAAAAACCTGTACCTATCTACGAACCGCTTTATAGCTTGAAACCTATTGCTGAGAATATCTGGATTGTCGACGGTGATTTGATTGAGATGGATGCAGTGGTGACAAAGTTGCCCTTTTCTACCCGCATGACTGTCATCAAGTTAGCAAATGGTCATCTCTGGTGTCATTCACCAATCCAGCCAAATCAAGCCTTGTTTGACCAGTTGGACGCCTTGGGACCAGTTTCGCATCTTGTTTCTCCAAATAAGATTCACTATGCCTATATAGCTGACTGGAAGAAGCATTATCCTAAGGCAATTGCTTGGTCTAGTCCAGGAGTTGAGGGGAGAGCGGCCAAGCAGAAAATCCCAGTCTCTTTTGATGAAAAGCTGATGAATGAGGCTCCTGAAGCTTGGGCAGGTCAGGTAGAACAGTTGGTTTTCAAGGGAAGTACTTATATTGAGGAAGTTGTCTTTTTTCATAAAGACAGTCAAACCTTGATCTTGACAGATTTGATTGAGAATTTTGAAACAGAGCGTTTTCCGAGTTCGCTTCGTAGCAAGGTTTATACATTGGTTCGTGTTGCAGCTCCGGACGGCCAGACACCTATTGACTACCGTATGACCTTTATCGGTCATCAAAAAGAAGCCAAGGAATGTATAGAGCAGATGCTAGCTTGGCAACCGGTGAAAATCATCCTAGCTCACGGTTCTTGTTTTCTGGAAAATGGCAGAGCAGAACTAAGAAGAGCACTTAGGTGGATTAGGTAAAAAAAGAAAATGCTTATTGCTTTGTTCCAAGGAGGTTATCTCTAAAATATTATGATAAAGAGAAGTTTATTTTTAAATTTTATATATAAAACTGTCTTTCTTCTGCTTCTGATCTTGCTGACTGTTTTTGCTTTTTCCTATTTGAATTATATAGGAAGTGGATTTGTATGGGAAGAAGCAAGTAAGAGCGAGAGAAAAAGTGCTTTTGTAGAGGTTGTTTGTGGAATTATTATTTCTGGTTACGCTTTTGTTCGATTTCTTGAATTAACTGAGCATATCAGCAGGCATAGAAAATATCTTAAAACAATGACGGAGGAATTATCTCCAGCTCCTGATTTTGAAACAATAGAAGAAGAGGCTGACTTTCATGATAAAGAATTAAAGCTTTTGATTTATAAGAATTGCCTCATTACTTATCATAACTATTTCTGTTTTAGAAAGATGGATTCTCAAATTTGGCAAATTTTCTTGAATAAATATCAGAAATATAGTCGATACAAGGGCAAGAAATCCAAGTCTCTTTTGCCCCCGAAGTTCTTCCTTATTGTCAGAAATCAAGATTATAGGGAACAGTTTATGCCTCTTAAGTACAAAGAGAAAAATTGGAGTCGCTTTAGATCTTATCTAGCTGACCATTATCCGGCCATAGAGCTAGATGAACAAGTTCGTGAAATTGAGACATAAGGAGACAGATATGCAGCATTCAGCTTGGCATGCTTTGATTAAGGAGCAGCTGCCGGAAGGTTATTTTGCAAAAATCAATCATTTTTTAGACGAAGTGTATGCTTCGGGAACCATTTACCCACCGCGGGAAAAGGTGTTTAATGCGATTCAGACGACAGATTTAGCGGATGTTAAGGTGGTTATTTTGGGGCAGGATCCCTACCACGGACCTAGACAGGCGCAGGGATTGAGTTTTTCGGTCCCTGATGACATTCCAGCACCGCCTTCTTTGCAGAATATTCTCAAAGAACTGGCTGATGATATCGGAGTGAAAGAGTCACATGATTTGACTTCCTGGGCTCAGCAGGGTGTTCTCTTGCTCAATGCTGGTCTGACAGTGCCTGCTGGCCAGGCCAATGCCCATGCTGGCTTAATCTGGGAGCCTTTTACTGATGCTATTATCAAAGTAGTCAATGAAAAGTCTGATCCAGTTGTCTTTATCCTCTGGGGTTCTTACGCCCGCAAGAAAAAAGCCTTGATTAGCAATCCCCAACATTTGATTATCGAGTCAGCTCACCCAAGTCCGCTGTCTGCGTATCGTGGTTTCTTTGGAAGCAAACCTTTTTCTCGTACCAATGATTTCTTAGTGACTAAGGGCTTGGAACCTATCGATTGGTTAGCTTAGGAGGTAGTATGGTTCAGTTAGCAACGATTTGTTATATAGATAATGGTCGAGAGTTTCTCATGTTGCACCGCAACAAAAAGCCCAATGATGTTCATGCTGGGAAATGGATTGGTGTCGGTGGCAAGCTAGAGCGAGGAGAAACCCCGCAGGAATGCGCAGCTCGCGAAATTTTAGAGGAAACAGGTCTAAAGGCCAAGCCTGTCCTAAAAGGTGTTATTACTTTTCCAGAATTCACTCCCGACTTGGACTGGTACACCTATGTCTTCAAAGTGACGGAGTTTGAAGGAGAGTTGATTGATTGCAATGAAGGGACGCTGGAATGGGTGCCTTACGATCAGGTGCTTTCAAAGCCGACTTGGGAAGGAGATCATACCTTTGTTGAATGGCTGCTGGAGGATAAGCCCTTCTTTTCAGCCAAATTTGTTTATGATGGTGATAAACTGCTCGACACGCAGGTCGATTTTTACAAATAAAGGAGATACAAAATGCTACTAATCAAGAATGGCCGTGTAATGGATCCTAAGACTGGTCTGGATCAAGTGTGTGATGTGCTGGTGGAGGGCAAGAAAATTGTCAAAATTGGCCAAAATCTGGAAGCGGCTGATGCCCAAGTCCTAGATGCTAGTGGTTTGGTCGTTGCACCCGGTCTGGTCGACATTCACGTTCATTTCCGGGAGCCAGGTCAGACTCATAAGGAAGACATTCATACGGGGGCTTTGGCAGCAGCAGCGGGTGGCTTTACGACTGTTGTTATGATGGCCAATACCAATCCGACCATTTCTACAGTTGAAACCCTGCAGGAAGTGCTGGTGTCAGCCAGTCGTGAAAATATCCATATCAAGTCGGTCGCGACGATTACAGAGAATTTTGATGGGCAGCATCTGACAGATTTTCAGGGTCTCTTGGCAGCTGGTGCAGTAGGTTTTTCTGATGACGGTATTCCGCTGACTAATGCTGGCATTGTCCGTCAAGCTCTCGTGGAAGCGCGCAAAAACGATACTTTTATTAGCTTGCACGAGGAAGATCCTAATCTCAACGGCATCCTCGGCTTCAATGAGCATATCGCTAAAGAGCATTTTCATATCTGTGGCGCGACAGGTGTGGCCGAATATAGCATGATTGCCCGCGATGTCATGATTGCTTATGATGCCAAGGCTCATGTCCATATTCAGCATTTGTCCAAGGCTGAGAGTGTCAAGGTTGTCGAGTTTGCCCAAAAACTAGGCGCTCAAGTCACTGCTGAAGCAGCACCTCAGCACTTCTCTAAGACAGAAGCTCTGCTATTGACCAAGGGCAGCAGTGCTAAGATGAATCCGCCTCTGCGCTTAGAATCGGATCGTCTGGCGGTTATTGAGGGGCTCAAGTCTGGTGTTATTTCTGTCATTGCGACGGACCACGCACCTCACCATGCCGACGAGAAAAATGTAGAAGATATCACTAAAGCGCCTTCTGGTATGACTGGTCTTGAGACCTCGCTTTCTCTAGGTCTGACCTACTTGGTAGAGGCTGGCCATCTGAGCTTGATGGAACTTTTGGAAAAAATGACTCTTAATCCGGCTAGTCTCTATGATTTTAATGCTGGTTTTCTGGCCGAAGAAGGCCCAGCGGACATCACTATTTTTGATCCTAAAGCTGACCGTCTGGTTTCCGACCAATTTGCCTCCAAGGCAGCCAATTCACCTTTTGTTGGCGAAGAGCTGAAAGGGCAAGTCAAATATACCATCTGCGATGGGGAAATCGTCTTCCAAGCCTAAGCAGACATTCATAGAAAATCAACGTTCCATGTTATTTTGGAACGTTTTTCGTATTAAGAAGAAGGATTCCTTGAAAAGGCATTCCCTTTTTACAATAAAAACAGTATAATAGTAGAAAAAACATAGACTGGAGCTTTTACTTATGAAAAAGAAGCATCTTATTTTACCTGTTTTGTCGACGGTTCTGTTGGCACCTGCCTTTTTGGACCATCAAGTTGCTGCGGATGAGGTTCAGCCAGCAACTGCTGTAGCAAATGTGAGTGACTCAGCTCAAAAACCAGCTGACACGGATTTGGCACAAGCAGGTGGAATTTCTGCCGATGAAGCTAGCGTAAATGCGGCCATCGCAGATAATGCTCAAGATGTATCAGGAGCGTCTGACGCAAGCTTGCCTGAAGCTACCATCCTTCATACAAACGATGTGCACGGTCGTATCGTCGAAGAAAAAGGTGTTATCGGAGATGCCAAACTTGCAACAGTTATCAAGGAAGAACGTGCGAAAAATCCTCAAACGCTGGTTGTAGATGCAGGAGATGCTTTCCAAGGTCTGCCAATTTCTAACAGCTCCAAAGGGGAAGAACGCGCGAAGATCCTCAATGAAATCGGCTATGATGCTATGGCGGTCGGAAACCATGAATTTGACTTTGGTTTGGATGAAGCCAAAAAATATAAAGAAATTCTCAATTTCCCACTTCTCAGCGCTAATACTTATGCCAACAATGCCCGTGTCTTCCAAGCGTCAACCATTGTGGACAAGGATAAGAACGTCGAAGGTGATGAATTTGTCGTAATCGGGGTGACCACTCCTGAGACAGCTACAAAAACTCACCCTAAAAACATTCAAGGTGTGACTTTTGCGGATCCAATCACAGAGGTTAACCGCGTGATTGACGAAGTTGAAGCACGTGCAGCAGCTGAAGGCAAGGCTTACAAAAACTATGTTGTTCTGGCTCACTTGGGTGTGGATACGACGACACCAGTTGAATGGCGCGGTTCTACCTTGGCTGAAGCTCTTTCTAAAAATGCTAAGCTGAAGGGCAAGCGGGTTACAGTGATTGACGGCCATTCTCACACAGTAGAGTCCACTACTTACGGTGAAAATGTGACCTACAACCAGACTGGTAGTTATTTGCACAATATCGGTAAAGTTACCTTTAAGGCCAACCAACTTCTGGGCAATCCTCAGCAAATCCCAGCTGAAACAGCTAAAAAAGCTAGTCCAGACCCAGTAGTAGCAGAGATGGTTAAGAAAATTAAGGAAAAATACGATGCAGAAAATGCCAAGGTGATCGTTGCCAAGAGCCCTGTTGAGCTTAACGGTGATCGTGAAAATGTCCGCGTTCGAGAAACCAATCTGGGTAATGTGGTAGCAGATGCCCTTTACAAATATGGCCAAACAGGCTTTGCCAATAAAACAGACTTGGCTGTGACCAACGGTGGTGGCCTACGGGAAACCATTGCCAAAGACAAACCAATCACAAAGGGAAATGTCATCGCTGTTCTGCCTTTTGGAAATACCATTTCTCAAATCAAGGTAACAGGTCAGAATATCGCAGATATGTTTGCCAAATCTTTGGGCTCAATCCTGCAAGAAAAAGATGGAAAGCCTGTCTTGGATGAAAACGGCCAACCATTGCTAGAGCCAAGCGGCGGTTTCTTGCAAGTTTCTGGTGCTAAGGTTTACTATGATACAACTCTGCCAGCAGAGAAACGGATCCTTCGCATTGAAATCAAAAATAAAGAAACAGGTGCTTATGAAGCCCTTGACTTAGCTAAGACCTATTACCTGACAACCAATGACTTCCTAGCAGCTGGTGGTGATGGTTATACCATGCTGGGTGGTGCGCGTGAGGAAGGGCCATCTATGGACGTGGCCTTTGCAGAATATCTGGAAAGTGCAGATTTGACAGCCTATGCAGCAATCAATCCAAATTCTCGCACGATTTCTATGTCTGCTAGCAAGGATACAGATGGAGATGGTTACACAGATATCGAGGAAATCCAGCAAGGCACTGATCCAAAAGATGCCGCATCTAAGCCTGGACAAAGCAATCCAGCAAATCCAACCAATCCGACTAACCCAGCAAATTCTACCAACCCAACTAATCCAACAAACCCAACTAATCCAACAGTTCCAACAAGACCAAGCAATCCAGTGGTTCCGAGCCAGCCTAATCACCCAGTTGTGCCTGAGACAAAACCACAAGAACAACCTTCTGTTGAGAAGCCAAGTACAGCTCAGCCAGCAGCTAATAAGGCGACTTATCAAGCTCCAGCACAGGTTCGTCCGACAGAAGTAGCAAGCAAACAAGGTACTCTTCCGAAAACAGGAAGCAAGAATCCTGTCCTTCTTTCCCTCTTCGGACTGGTTCTGGGAACCTTAGGTGTATCAAGCCTGAAAAAAACTCAAAAAGATTAAAAAAAATGAGGCTGGGACAAAGGTCCTAGCCTCTCAATTGTCTTTGGATTGTCGAGCAAGACGCAGTGGTTGAGTGGGCTCTATTACGCTGATTTCATCAGCTTTTACAGCTCTACTCAACTGTGCGGAGGTGGGACGACGAAATCGAATTCTAACGAATGATTGATTTCTGTCCCACTCTCATTTTTTTGGATTTTGCTTGGTTAGGTTAATGCCCCAAGGGATTAAATTTTCTTTTTTCTGTTTGATACGTTGGATATTGTCCCGATGACGAAGGATGATAATAGCTGCTAAGAGAATGATAATCAGGGTAAAGAGGAAATCATAGTTAGGTAGGATAAAGCCTAAAGCAGGAAAAATCAAGACAGACAGGATAGCCACGCTTGCAGAAATCACACTGGCGAGGGAAATCATACTTCCCAGATAGAGAGTCGTCACAAAGACCAATATCAGATAGATAAAGAAAGCGGGTGAGAAGCCCAGAACAGCTCCTGCACTAGTCGCCACGGCTTTGCCACCCTTAAAGCCAGCAAAGATCGGAAAGGTATGGCCAATCACGGCCAAGAGACCAAAAATCAGTGGTGAAATCCCATCAATATGTAGGAAAAGCGGCAGCAGCGTTGCCAGTGTACCTTTGAAAAAGTCGATAGCAAAGGTGGCGGTGCCGGCCGTCTTACCTAAAATCCGGAAAGTATTGGTCGTGCCAGTATTGCCACTGCCGTATTCCCGGAGGTTCTTTTTAAAGAAAATCTGTCCAATCCATAAACCTGTCGGAATGGAGCCTAGTAAATATGCTAGTAATAATCCAAGTATCGTGTTCATCATGATTTTATTATACCATGATTTGGAACTTGGACAAAGAACTATGATAAGAATATTTTTAGAGAATTGTCTAGTCTGACGCTTGCAGCTAGGTTGTCTTTTTCAAAAATCACTTGAAATCCAGATTCTATCAGCCTTTTTAAGGCTATTTTTTAGAAAAAAACTTTGCAAAATTTACTAAAAACTTGTAAGATAATAAGGATGACTATCATGCAGGAGGTTCCTTGTGGCAAAAAAGGAAATCAATATTAACAATTACAATGACGATGCCATTCAGGTATTAGAAGGGTTGGATGCGGTCCGAAAACGTCCGGGGATGTATATCGGATCGACCGACGGAGCTGGACTACACCATCTGGTCTGGGAGATTGTGGACAATGCTGTCGATGAAGCCTTGTCAGGCTTCGGTGACCGAATCGAGGTTACGATAAACAAGGACGGCAGTCTAACCGTTCAAGACTATGGTCGTGGAATGCCGACTGGGATGCACGCTATGGGCATTCCCACGGTTGAGGTCATTTTCACAGTTCTCCACGCTGGCGGTAAGTTCGGTCAAGGGGGCTATAAGACCTCGGGCGGTCTCCACGGTGTCGGTTCCTCTGTTGTCAATGCCCTGTCCAGCTGGTTGGAAGTGGAAATCACGCGGGATGGGACTGTTTATAAGCAGCGCTTTGAAAATGGCGGAAAACCAGTCACTACGCTCAAGAAAATCGGCACGGCACCTAAGTCCAAGTCTGGGACCAAAGTGACCTTCATGCCGGACGATGCGATTTTTTCAACGACAGACTTTAAGTACAACACCATTGCTGAGAGACTTAAGGAATCAGCCTTCCTGCTCAAGAATGTTCGCCTGTCGCTGACCGATGCGCGGACTGGCGAAGAAGTAGAGTTTCACTATGAGAACGGGGTTGAAGACTTTGTCAGCTACCTCAATGAAGACAAGGAAACCCTGACTCCTGTCCTCTATTTCGAGGGCGAGGAGAGCGACTTCCAAGTCCAGGTGGCCCTCCAGTACAACGACGGCTACTCAGACAATATCCTGTCCTTTGTCAATAACGTCCGCACCAAGGACGGCGGTACCCACGAGACGGGGCTCAAGACCGCTATCACCAAGGCCATGAACGACTATGCTAGAAAGACTGGTTTGCTCAAGGAAAAGGACAAGAATCTGGAAGGTTCGGACTACCGCGAGGGTCTGGCTGCTGTCCTGTCTATCCTCGTCCCAGAAGAACACCTCCAGTTTGAAGGCCAGACCAAGGACAAACTGGGCAGTCCTTTGGCTCGTCCTGCTGTGGACTCCATCGTCTCTGACAAGCTGACTTTCTTCCTCTTGGAAAATGGTGAGCTGGCTTCTAATCTCATCCGCAAGGCTATCAAGGCTAGAGATGCCAGGGAAGCGGCCCGCAAGGCGCGTGACGAAAGTCGAAATGGCAAGAAGAATAAAAAAGACAAGGGCTTGCTGTCTGGTAAGCTGACTCCAGCGCAGTCCAAGAACCCAGCCAAGAATGAACTCTATCTGGTCGAGGGAGACTCTGCCGGTGGCTCTGCCAAGCAAGGTCGTGACCGTAAGTTCCAAGCTATCCTGCCCCTACGCGGTAAGGTAATCAATACTGCTAAGGCTAAGATGGCCGATATTCTCAAGAACGAAGAAATCAACACTATGATCTACACGATTGGAGCGGGTGTTGGGTCAGACTTTACCCTTGAGGATGCCAACTACGACAAGATCATCATCATGACCGATGCGGACACCGACGGTGCCCATATCCAGACCTTGCTGCTGACCTTTTTCTATCGCTATATGCGCCCGCTGGTCGAGGCTGGTCGCGTCTATATTGCCCTGCCGCCACTCTACAAGATGTCCAAGGGCAAGGGAAAGAGCGAAGTCGTCGAGTATGCCTGGACCGATGGTGAGCTGGACGACCTGCGCCGTAAGTTTGGTAAGGGAGCCATGCTTCAGCGCTACAAGGGTCTCGGTGAAATGAACGCTGACCAACTCTGGGAGACGACCATGAATCCTGACACCCGCACCCTCATCCGGGTCACCATCGAAGACCTGGCGCGCGCCGAACGCCGTGTCAATGTCCTCATGGGCGACAAGGTCGAACCACGCCGCAAGTGGATTGAGGATAATGTCAAGTTTACGCTTGAGGAGAGTGGAGTGTTTTAATACCTAGTTATTGAGATTTGCTAGATTATAAGTTTATCAGACTTGGAAAGGGTAGAAAATGATTATTAGACCTGCAAATATGAAAGATTGTCCAGTTATTTACGCCCTTTATCAAAGTGAAAAATTATTTTCTTTTACATCCTTACTCAATCTCCCTTCGCAAAAAAGTCATGCAGAAGCTAGGCATGGAATTTGTCAAAGAATTTGATAATGAAAAAGTTCTAGCTGACAGTCCCCTTTGTAGACATGTCCTCTACAGAATCAAGAGTTTCAACTAAAAGGCAGGTATTCCCATGAGAACTGAAACCGAAATGTTTGATGTGATTTTGCAAACCGCAAAAGTGCTACAGGTTGACGCTGTCGCTATGTCCGGTTCGCGGACAAATCCAAATGCTCCCAAGGACGAGTTCCAAGACTATGATGTAGTCTACATTGTGGAGGATTTGGATGGCCTGTTGGCTGACCTTGCTTGGTTGGAAGAATTTGGCAAGCGCATCATCGAGCAGCATAATATACTTGACCATCGCCGCCTCTATCTCATGCTCTTTGAAGATGGCAATCGGATCGATTTGACCCTCTGCCCCAAGGAGCACATCAAAGAGTGGGTGGATAGCGAAGCGGATTTCACGTTGCTGGATGACCCGCAGGGGCTGTTTGCCCCTTATGCACCGACGACTAAGCGCTATTGGACGGCACCAGCCAGTGCGACTGACTTTGATAAATCCTGCAATGAATTCTGGTGGGTCTCAGCCTATGTGGTCAAGGGCATTCGTCGCAAACAACTCATCTATGCTACGGATCATCTCTATGGCATCTGCCAGCAAGAATTGCTCAAACTTTTAGCTTGGCAAGTGGCAGCAGACAAGGGAACAGTTGATGTTGGCAAGAACTACAAGTACCTCTTTCAGCATTTGCCTGATGAGAAAGAAAAAGAATTTACAGCCTTGCTTGACTTTTCTGATCAGAAAAACCTCATCAAGTCTCTCTTGGCTACATTGGACTTTTTCCACAAAGAAGCACAAGCTTTCTCTCTCAAAACTGGCTTTCACTATGACAAAGAAACCGCAGAGAAGATGATGGAGTATGCTGAGGAGAGGTTGAAATAGTTTCAGAGACACTTACAAGATGAACAAATGCTTTAGTTTATAATAGCTATTGAGGTGAAATAGTATGTTGGATTTTATGTTTGGAATATTTTCTATGTTATTCCCATTTCTTCAGATTGTGTCCATAATCTTATCAATATATATTGCCTTACAAAATAACAAACTTGGCAAAAGATTTTATGGTTTATTTTTTTCTGTAATTATCACTATATGGAATATTTGGTTATTTTCCATAGATCGGACAGATATGTTTGACGATACTTTAAGGTTTTATTTTTTTCTAATTGATTTTTGTTTACCTATGCTTATTTCTTCCACGCTTTATCACTCAATACGCATATATTATTTATACAAATCAATCAAGTGGCGAGTCTTCCCTATAAGTATCTGTTATTTATTCGGTTTAATTTTTCATTATCTTAATACAATGCATTGGGAGGAGCTATTTCGAGGGCAAAAGTTTGTATTTGATATTTTGCTGATATCAACTGCTATAATTTCTTATTTACCTTGTCTATATTTGTACATACTTCAAAGAAGAAAGAACAATCTATAGGGAATAGTTGCTTTTGGATAATCTAAATAAGTGTTTGTGAATGATTCAAATAGTATCTAAAAATATTTTTCTTAACTACCAATTTTAATATAAAAAACTACTCTACATTCTTTGAAAGGAGTTGAACACGCCCTAAATACTGTGTGAAAAAGATAAATTCTCTTGTGAGCATCGCTCACTGCAAGAATTTCCTATTTTCACTTTGTATTTTATGGGCTCTGTATCCTATATGAGTAACATTCAAAACATGTCCCTTGAGGACATCATGGGAGAGCGCTTTGGCCGCTACTCCAAATACATCATTCAAGAGCGGGCTTTGCCGGACATTCGCGATGGCTTGAAGCCTGTTCAGCGCCGTATTCTTTATTCGATGAACAAGGACGGCAATACCTTTGACAAGGGCTACCGCAAGTCAGCCAAGTCAGTTGGGAACATCATGGGGAATTTCCACCCTCATGGTGACAGTTCTATCTACGATGCCATGGTCCGTATGTCTCAGGACTGGAAAAACCGCGAGATTCTCGTTGAGATGCATGGAAACAATGGTTCCATGGACGGTGATCCACCGGCGGCTATGCGTTATACTGAGGCGCGCCTGTCTGAAATGGCTGGCTATCTTTTGCAAGATATTGAGAAAGATACCGTTCCATTTGCTTGGAACTTTGACGATACAGAGAAGGAGCCGACTGTTCTGCCGGCAGCCTTTCCTAATCTTCTGGTCAATGGAGCAACTGGGATTTCCGCTGGTTATGCGACGGATATTCCACCTCATAACCTAGCCGAAGTCATTGACGCGGTTATTTATATGATTGACCATCCGTCTGCCAAGGTGGACAAACTCATGGAGTTTCTGCCTGGTCCAGATTTCCCGACAGGAGCTATTGTCCAAGGTCGTGATGAGATCAAGAAGGCTTACGAGACTGGTAAAGGTCGTGTTGTGGTGCGCTCTAGAACTGAGATTGAAAAGCTGAAGGGCGGTAAAGAGCAAATCGTCATCACCGAGATTCCTTACGAGATTAATAAAGCAGTCCTAGTCAAGAAGATTGACGATGTACGGGTCAACAACAAGGTGGCTGGTATTGCTGAAGTGCGGGACGAATCCGACCGGGATGGTCTTCGCATTGCCATCGAGCTCAAGAAAGACGCCAATACTGAGCTGATTCTCAACTACCTCTTTAAGTACACCGACTTGCAGGTCAATTACAATTTCAACATGGTGGCGATTGACAATTTCACACCTCGTTTGGTGGGAATTGTGCCAATCTTGACCAGCTACATTGCCCACCGCAAGGAGATTATTCTGGCTCGTAGCCGTTTTGACAAGGCTAAGGCTGAGAAACGACTGCATATCGTGGAAGGATTGATTCGGGTGCTTTCCATCTTGGACGAAGTGATTGCCCTGATTCGTGCTTCAGAAAATAAAGCTGACGCCAAGGAAAATCTTAAAGTCAGCTATGATTTCACTGAGGAGCAGGCTGAGGCTATTGTCACTCTTCAACTCTACCGTTTGACTAATACCGACGTCGTGGTGCTGGAAGAGGAAGAAGCAGAGCTTCGCGAGAAAATTGCTATGCTGGCGGCTATTATCGGCGATGAGCGCACCATGTATAACCTCATGAAGCGAGAGCTCCGCGATGTCAAGAAGAAGTTTGGCAATCCGCGTCTCAGCGAGCTTCAGGATACAGCAAACACCATCGAGATTGATACAGCTAGTCTCATCGTTGAGGAAGAAACCTATGTCAGCGTGACTCGTTCTGGTTACATCAAGCGGACCAGTCCGCGTTCCTTCTCAGCTTCGACCTTAGAAGAGATGGGAAAGCGTGATGATGACCGACTTATTTTCGTCAGTCCAGCCAAGACGACTCAGCATTTATTGATTTTCACCAGCCTAGGAAATGTCATTTACCGGCCTGTTCATGAGCTGTCAGACATCCGCTGGAAAGAAATCGGAGAACACCTCAGCCAGACTATCAGCAACTTTGATACCAAGGAAGAGGTTATCTATACAGAATTGCTGGATAGCTTTGAGGAGGGGACTTACTTTGTAGCGACCAAGTTAGGTCAAATCAAGCGTGTAGAGCGCAAGGAATTCAGTCCTTGGCGGACCTACAAGTCTAAGTCCCTTAAATTTGCCAAGTTGAAAAACGAAGAAGATCAGGTCATTGCTCTGGCACCGATTAAGCTGGATGATGTTATGCTCGTGACTAGGAATGGCTATGCCCTGCGCTTCAATATTGAAGAAGTTCCTGTCATCGGAGCTAAGGCGGCTGGAGTAAAGGCTATCAATCTCAAAAAGGACGATGTCCTAGTAGCGGCCTTTATCGCTAATACCGACTCGCTTTACATCCTGACTCAGCGTGGTTCGCTCAAACGTATGGCAGTCGCAGACATTCCTGTTACTAGTCGGGCAAATCGCGGTCTCCAAGTTTTGAGAGAGCTTAAGACCAAGCCCCATCGTGTCTTTGCAGCTGGACCAGTCTATGGCCAAGCAGTGGGCTTTGACCTCTTTACTACTGAAGCAGAAGCTAGCGAAGAGCAGATTTTGCAGGTGCTTTCTAATAAAGGAACGACCTATGAAATCAATCTAGCTGACCTCAGCCTGTCTGAGAGAACTAGCAATGGCAGCTTCATTTCTGATACCATTTCAGACGAAGAAGTCTTCTCGGCTTATATCAAGTAATCAACAAGCCAGTTCACACGAACTGGTTTTTTTAAAAATAAATTTTCAGAAAATTGAAAATAATGATTGAATTTTTCAGAAAAAGGTGTACAATAGGGAGTATCTATAAATTGAAAGATAAGGAAAAGAGGAAAAAGACTATGACAGTAAATCTTGATTGGGAAAATCTTGGCTTTTCATATATGAAATTGCCCTATCGCTATATCGCTTATTATCGGAATGGTCAGTGGGAGGAAGGCAAGCTGACAGAAGATGCGACCCTACATATTTCGGAGTCTTCACCAAGCCTTCACTATGGCCAGCAGGCTTTTGAAGGTCTAAAGGCCTATCGGACTAAGGACGGCAGTGTCCAGCTTTTCCGTCCAGATGAGAATGCTAAGCGTCTGCAACGCACTTGCGATCGTCTCTTGATGCCACAAGTTTCAACTGAAATGTTTGTGGAAGCTTGTAAGGCTGTTGTCCGTGCCAATGAAGAATATGTACCGCCATATGGAACAGGAGGAACTCTCTACCTTCGTCCCCTTTTGATTGGTATCGGAGATATCATCGGGGTAAAACCAGCAGAGGAATATATTTTTACCATCTTTGCTATGCCAGTCGGAAACTACTTCAAGGGTGGTTTGGTTCCAACCAACTTCTTGATCCAAGATGAATATGACCGTGCAGCTCCACATGGTACGGGTGCGGCCAAGGTTGGTGGTAACTACGCAGCTAGTCTCCTACCAGGTAAGATGGCTAAGTCTCGCAACTTCTCTGATGTTATTTACCTAGATCCGTCAACTCATACCAAGATTGAAGAAGTTGGATCAGCCAATTTCTTTGGAATCACCAAGGACAATGAATTTGTGACTCCGCTGAGTCCATCTATTCTGCCATCCATTACCAAATATTCTTTACTTTACTTGGCAGAGCACCGCTTGGGCTTGACGCCGATTGAAGGCGACGTTCCGATTGATAACTTAGATCGCTTTGTCGAAGCAGGAGCTTGTGGTACGGCAGCAGTTATCTCGCCAATTGGAGGAATCCAGCATGGCGATGATTTCCATGTGTTCTATAGCGAGACAGAAGTCGGCCCAGTGACCCGCAGACTTTATGATGAGTTGACTGGCATCCAATTTGGTGATGTGGAAGCCCCAGAAGGTTGGATTGTCAAAGTAGATGAATAACCCAAGAGCCCTTTGAGGCTCTTTTTATTGAGGAAATCACTTGCCAGCTTTGCTATTTTTGTGTAAAATAGAAACTTGAAAGAGGTAGAAGAATGAGTAAAAAAGATAAAAAAATTGAGATTCAGATTGCAGATAGTAAGGTGAAGCTTGGTGCTGATCAATTTGATGGCTACACCCTTTCTATAGGAAAAAAGGTCATTGGAGAGATTGCTGAGTTTGACGGCCAATTTGCTATTGTCAAGAATGGAAATGTTGAAAGTTTATATAAAAAGCTTGAAAAAGCGGTAGAAACTTTGATTGAAACCTACAATTTAGGAAAATAAGGGCTTGCGCTTCTATTAGATTAATGATATAATTGATATCGTTGATTGTCGGAGAGATAGCGAAGAGGCTAAACGCGGCGGACTGTAAATCCGCTCCTTCGGGTTCGGGGGTTCGAATCCCTCTCTCTCCATTTCATCATTGGGGTATAGCCAAGCGGTAAGGCAAGGGACTTTGACTCCCTCATGCGTTGGTTCGAATCCAGCTACCCCAGTTCTTAGGTAATATATCAGATAAAGGATAAAATATCGTCGGATATTTTATTTCTTTATAGGGTGGAAAACGGTAAAGATAAATCAATGTCGTTTGCGGGTGCTTAGGAAAATAATTATAAGTATGTCAAGTAGTACACTTGATTGTTGGAGGATTTTTTTAGATGAATGAATTTGAAGATTTGCTAAACAGTGTTAGCCAAGTCGAGCCAGGTGATGTCGTTACTGCTGAAGTATTGACAGTGGATGCTAACCAAGCTAATGTTGCCATTGCTGGTACTGGTGTTGAAGGGGTTTTGACTCTGCGTGAGTTGACAAATGATCGTGATGCTGACATCAATGACTTTGTAAAACCAGGTGACACACTTGAATTGCTTGTTCTTCGTCAAGTAGTAGGTAAAGATACAGATACAGTTACTTACCTAGTATCTAAAAAACGTTTAGAAGCTCGCAAAGCATGGGACAAATTGGTTGGTCGTGAAGAAGAAGTTGTTACTGTTAAGGGCACTCGTGCTGTTAAAGGTGGACTTTCTGTTGAGTTTGAAGGACTTCGTGGATTTATTCCAGCTTCAATGCTCGATACTCGTTTCGTTCGCAACACTGAACGTTTTGTAGGTCAAGAATTTGATGCTAAGATCAAAGAAGTAGATCCAAAAGAAAACCGCTTCATCCTTTCACGTCGTGAAGTTGTAGAAGCAGAAGCTGCAGCAGCGCGTGCAGAAGTATTTGGTAAATTGAATGTTGGTGATGTTGTAACTGGTAAAGTTGCTCGTATCACAAGCTTCGGTGCTTTCATTGACCTTGGTGGTGTTGATGGTTTGGTTCACTTGACTGAACTTTCTCACGAGCGTAACGTTTCACCAAAATCTGTTGTTTCAGTTGGTGATGAAATCGAAGTGAAAGTTCTTGATTTGAACGAAGAAGAAGGCCGTGTCTCTCTTTCACTTAAAGCTACAACCCCTGGACCATGGGATGGTGTTGAACAAAAACTTGCTGCTGGCGATGTAGTTGAAGGTACAGTAAAACGTTTGACTGACTTCGGTGCTTTTGTTGAAGTATTACCAGGTATCGATGGCTTGGTTCACATCTCACAAATTTCACACAAACGTGTTGAAAATCCAAAAGATGCTCTTAAAGTTGGTCAAGAAGTAACTGTTAAAGTTCTTGAAGTGAATGCAGCTGCTGAGCGTGTATCACTTTCTATCAAGGCTCTCGAAGAGCGTCCAGCTCAAGAAGAAGGTCAAAAAGAAGAAAAACGTCAATCTCGTCCGCGTCGTCCGCGTCGTCAAGAAAAACGTGACTTCGAGCTTCCAGAAACTCAAACTGGTTTCTCAATGGCTGATCTTTTCGGTGATATCGAATTGTAATTTACTTAAGAAGAGGCTGAGTTTCTCAGCTTCTTTTTTCGTCTTTTCAAGTGGGAGTTTGCATTCGAGTCATTTATTGCGATACTTGCTCTTTATGCATATTCAGTTTTATTTAAGCGAAAGATGCTAGACTAAATCTCTCGTGCATTCTATGAGAAAGGAGCTTGCCGTGAAGTTTATTTTCAATTCTATTAGATTTATAGTTCGCTTGCTTTGGCGGCTCATCTGGGGGCTTATTTGGTCTGTGGCACTCAGTTTCCTTGTTCTTGTAGGTGTTTTTTATTTTACTACTTCGACAGAGACGGGGGCAGAGGGATTATCGCAGGCTCTTCGAACTACTGTTACTCAAGTGGATCAATTTTTAACGCATCAAGGACTTTCAACTGGTCTTCAGACTAGTGAGGGAATTCAGCCCCATCAGCTGACAGATGAGCATAAAGGGACGGGAGCTCGCTGGGAGAAGGCTGGTGCTACGGTATATATCGATACCACGAATGAAACTTTACGTTCAGCCTATCAGGAGGCCATTAGTTCCTGGAACCAGACAGGAGCTTTCACCTTTCAAATCATCAATGACAAAGAAGAAGCGGATATCGTTGCGACGGAAATGAATGATAGCAATGTCAGTGCAGCTGGTGAGGCAGAGTCGCAGACCAATCTCCTCACCAAACGATTTACTCATGTGACTGTTCGCCTCAATAGTTACTACTTGTTGGACAGCCGCTATGGTTATTCTCATGAGCGAATTGTCAATACAGCAGCGCACGAATTGGGCCATGCTATGGGATTAGACCATAATGAGGAGGAATCAGTGATGCAGTCGGCAGGCTCATTTTATAGTATTCAGCCGATAGATATCCAGGCTGTAAAAGACTTGTATCAATCATAAAGGTATGCTAAAAACGATTTTTAATTTTATTAGACGCTTCCCAGAGCAAGTTTTCCTCTTTCTTTTTAATTCAGGAATTTTTGCTTGGCTGTGGAAAAGCGGTAGCGATATTGCTAACCAGCTAGGCGTGACAGCAGCTTGGGAAACTCATGTTCCAGCGCCCATTCAGGCCTTCTTTGGAGAGAATGTTGAGACCGTTCAAGGATTTTTCCAGCATTCGGCCATTATGTGGCTGATTGGTTCCATGATTATTCTTTGGATTGTTCGTTTTGTCAAAGGGATGATAAAGCTGAGTCTCTTTGTTTTGATTATTTTGCTGGGCATTTATCTGGTCATGCAAAATCAAGAAGTTCTAGGGAGTTTTCTGTAAACTACAAGCAATTTATAGAAGAAAAAAATTTATGACATGAAGAACCTTAATCGAGTGAGAGCAAGTCTTTCATGGCAAGTTCAGTGCAAGCTTTCCAAGAAGTTTTTATGAAGTCTTGCACTTTCTGCTCTTGGCTCCTACTTTTATCTAAAATCGAGGATTCAAGCTTGAAAAAGCTTGATGAGCGTTGGTCATGCTTAGAAAAAAGTGGGCTTCTAAAAAATATTTTTTAAAAAAGTAAAAGAAAGGGTTTACATTCGCATTTTGATGTGCTATAATGAAACCATAAATTGAATAGGGTGAGCGTTACTAAGTTGGATTAGGCGTGACCGCAAATGAATTGGAAGAGGCAAGTTCTCTTGTGTTTTTCCGTTTGTTTGCGGTCATTTTTATTTCACGAAGGCTCAAGAAAATGATAAGGAGGGAACTATGTATCGAATTATACTTCCTATGAATAACAATGTTGCTCTAGCCAAACATGAAAATGGTGAAGAGGTTGTTCTGATTGGTAGTGGGATAGCATTCAATAAGAAAAAGGGTGATCCTGTTCTGGAAAGTAAGATTGAGAAAGTCTTTCGTATGAGAACGGAAGAGTCCAAGGAAAACTTTGTGGCCTTGCTCAAAGATGTGCCACTGGACTTTATCACAGTGACCTATGATGTGATTGACACGCTTTCCAAGAAATACCATTACCCAGTCCAGGAGTATATCTATGTCACACTGACGGACCATATCTACTGTTCTTATCAAGCACTTCAGCAGGGGCGGTACAAGGAGAGTGACCTGCCAGATGCTTCAGGTAAATATCCCACTCCTTATCAAATCGCGCAAGAAGCAGTGGCTATTTATCGGGAACGACTCTTAGAAGCATTTCCAGACGATGAAATAAACAGAATCGCCTATCACTTTATCAATGCAGAAGGGGTCTCCAGTCCAGCAGGTCAGGGTCATTTGGATCAGCGAAAGGAAATTCTATCTGCTGTAGAAGAAGAGCTAAGAAAGCAGGGAATTAAAAGAACATCGGAGAATAGCAACTTCTATGACCGTTTTATGATTCATCTTAATTACTTCTTAGATTACTTAGACAGAAGCCGAGATGATAATGTTTCACTGTTAGAAATGGAAAGTCAGATTAAATTGACCTATCCCAAAGCTTATCAAATCGGAAGTAGTCTTTATGAGATTATTGCCCAGAAAACTGGAATAGACTTATATCATAGTGAGCGAGTTTATCTGGTATTACATATTCAACGATTATTATAAGGAACATTAAAAGGAGGATCTATCATGAATAGAGAAGAAGTAACATTACTTGGTTTTGAAATCGTAGCCTACGCAGGTGACGCTCGCTCCAAGTTGCTGGAAGCACTAAATGCAGCTCAGGCTGGAGAATTTGACCGCGCAGAAAGTTTGGTGGAAGAAGCCAATGCTTGTATTGTCGAAGCGCACCATGCTCAGACCAGCCTTTTGACCAAAGAAGCTGCTGGTGAGGACTTGGCTTATAGCGTGACGATGATGCACGGCCAAGACCACTTGATGACAACCTTGTTGCTCAAGGATTTGATGAAACACATGATTGAACTATATAAAAGAGGAGTAAAATAATGAACAAACTCATCGGACTTATTGAGAAAGGGAAGCCTTTCTTTGAGAAGATTTCTCGGAACATCTACCTCCGTGCTATTCGGGATGGCTTTATCGCCGGTATGCCAGTCATCCTCTTCTCATCTATTTTTATCTTGATTGCCTATGTGCCAAATGCGTGGGGCTTCCACTGGTCTAAGGATATTGAAACTTTCTTAATGACCCCTTATAGCTATTCAATGGGGATTCTGGCTTTCTTTGTGGGTGGGACCACTGCCAAGGCTTTGACAGACTCTGTCAATCGCAGCCTGCCTGCGACAAACCAGATTAACTTCTTATCTACTATGCTGGCTTCTATGGTCAGCTTCCTCCTCATGGCTGCTGAGCCTGCTAAGGATGGTGGCTTCCTGACAGCCTTTATGGGAACAAAAGGACTTTTGACAGCTTTCATTGCAGCCTTTGTGACGGTTAATGTCTACAAGGTTTGTGTAAAAAATAATGTCACCATCCGCATGCCAGAAGAAGTTCCACCAAATATTTCGCAAGTATTTAAAGACTTGATTCCATTTACTGTTTCAGTCGTTCTTCTTTACGGCTTGGAGTTGCTTGTTAAAGCAAGTTTGGGAGTAACGGTTGCTGAATCCATCGGAACGCTTCTAGCTCCGCTTTTCTCAGCGGCAGATGGCTATCTGGGAATCACGCTTATCTTTGGTGCTTACGCTTTCTTCTGGTTCGTGGGAATTCATGGTCCGTCTATTGTTGAGCCTGCTATTGCTGCCATTACTTATGCCAATATCGATGCCAACTTGGCCTTGCTTCAAGCTGGTCAACATGCGGATAAGGTCATCACTTCTGGTACTCAAATGTTCATCGTTACCATGGGTGGTACTGGTGCGACCTTGATTGTTCCATTCCTCTTCATGTGGATCTGTAAGTCTGAGCGCAACCGTGCAATTGGACGGGCATCTGTTGTCCCAACTTTCTTTGGTGTCAATGAGCCTATTCTCTTTGGTGCTCCAATCGTACTGAATCCTATTTTCTTCATTCCGTTTATCTTTGCACCTATCGCAAACGTATGGATTTTCAAATTCTTTGTTGATACCTTAAACATGAACTCCTTCTCAGCCAACCTTCCTTGGGTGACACCTGGACCTCTGGGAATTGTGCTGGGTACCAACTTCCAGCTTCTGTCCTTTGTTCTTGCAGCCCTTCTGGTAGTGGTGGATGTGATTATTTACTATCCATTTGTCAAGGTTTATGACGAACAAATCCTAGAAGAAGAACGTTCTGGCAAAGCTAACGATGCTCTTAAAGAAAAAGTAGCAGCAAACTTTAATACTGCTAAAGCGGATGCTATCCTTGAAAAAGCAGGAGTAGATGAAGAAGCTCCAGCTCAAAACAATATTAGCGAAGAAACCAATGTTCTGGTACTCTGTGCAGGTGGTGGTACTAGTGGATTGCTGGCCAACGCTTTGAATAAAGCAGCAGCTGAATACAATGTTCCTGTCAAAGCAGCAGCGGGTGGCTACGGTGCTCACCGTGAAATGCTGCCTGAGTTTGACCTGGTTATCCTGGCTCCTCAAGTTGCCTCCAACTTTGAAGACATGAAGGCAGAGACTGATAAATTGGGTATCAAGCTGGCTAAGACTGAAGGCGGCCAATACATCAAACTAACCCGTGATGGCAAAGGAGCACTGGCCTTCGTTCAGGAGCAATTTAACAACTAATTTGTTAGTTCATTTGAGGTGAAGCAAAGTTCAATTCCCCTGTTATTTACCTATTTACTTACTTGTTTCGCCTCAAAGGCTATTGAAAGGAAAATAAGATGATAAAAACCTTACCTAAAGATTTTATTTTCGGTGGTGCAACAGCAGCCTATCAAGCTGAGGGAGCAACCCACACAGATGGGAAGGGGCCTGTTGCCTGGGATAAGTACCTAGAGGATAACTACTGGTACACGGCAGAACCTGCCAGTGACTTTTATCACAAATACCCTGTGGATCTGAAATTGGCTGAAGAGTATGGCGTCAATGGGATTCGGATTTCCATTGCTTGGTCGCGGATTTTCCCGACAGGCTATGGCGAGGTCAATCCAAAAGGTGTGGAATTTTACCATAATCTTTTCGCAGAATGTCACAAGCGGCATGTGGAACCCTTTGTGACTCTTCACCATTTTGATACGCCAGAGGCTCTTCATTCAAATGGAGATTTCCTCAATCGGGAAAATATTGAGCACTTTGTGGATTATGCAGCTTTCTGTTTTGAAGAATTTCCAGAAGTTCGCTATTGGACAACTTTCAATGAAATTGGTCCCATTGGTGATGGTCAGTACTTAGTAGGAAAATTCCCCCCAGGTATTCAGTATGACTTGGCCAAGGTTTTTCAATCCCATCACAATATGATGGTCTCACATGCCCGTGCTGTTAAGCTCTATAAGGACAAGGGTTACAAGGGTGAAATCGGTGTCGTTCATGCACTTCCGACAAAATATCCTTACGATCCAGAAAATCCAGCAGATGTCAGAGCAGCAGAGTTAGAAGATATTATTCATAACAAGTTCATCTTAGATGCGACTTATCTGGGGCACTATTCAGATGTAACTCTGGCAGGAGTAAACCATATCCTTAAGGTCAATGGAGGCCAGCTGGATCTACGAGATGAAGACTTTGCAGCTCTAGAAGCAGCTAAAGACCTTAATGATTTCCTTGGCATCAACTACTATATGAGTGATTGGATGCGCGACTTTGAAGGTGAAACAGAAATTATCCATAACGGAAAAGGCGAAAAGGGAAGCTCCAAGTACCAGATTAAGGGTGTGGGGCGCAGAGAATCTCCAACCCATATTCCGAAAACTGATTGGGATTGGATTATCTATCCGCAAGGTCTTTATGATCAGATCATGCGGATTAAGAAAGATTATCCCAACTACAAGAAGATCTATATCACTGAAAATGGTCTGGGTTATAAAGATGAATTTGTGGACAATACGGTTTACGACGATGCTCGTATTGACTACGTCAAGCAGCATCTGGAAGTTTTATCCGATGCGATTGCGGATGGGGCTAATGTCAAGGGCTATTTTATTTGGTCTCTGATGGATGTCTTTTCTTGGTCTAACGGTTATGAAAAACGCTACGGCTTATTCTACGTAGACTTTGAAACGCAGGAGCGCTATCCGAAGAAATCCGCTCACTGGTATAAGAAACTAGCTGAAACACAAATGATTGAATAAAAAATAAAGCCGTTAGAGTTGAGCTCTTTCGGCTTTTTTGGGTATGCTAATCCATAGAAGTCTGATTTAATGGTAGGCGGAGCTTGGTGCTCAATCACTGAGCTGGACTTGCTGGTCTGAGTGCTTGCGGAAAAATTTAAAATTCTCCTTTGAATTGGCTTGAGAGACAGACAGTTTGGATTTCATTTTTTATGACAGCCAATGGCTCTGTACTTGGAAATCTGCTATAATGGTCTTATGATTATTTTACAAGCAAACAAGATTGAACGCTCTTTTGCAGGGGAGCTACTTTTTGATAATATCAACCTGCAGGTGGATGAGAGTGACCGGATTGCACTGGTCGGTAAAAACGGAGCTGGCAAGTCAACCCTGCTCAAGATTTTGGTGGGCGAGGAAGAGCCGACTTCTGGTCAAATCAATAAAAAACGAGACTTATCCNTGTCCTATCTGGCTCAGGACAGCCGCTTTGAGTCGGAGAATACCATCTATGACGAGATGCTGCTGGTCTTTGATAGTCTGCGTCAGCAGGAAAAACGCTTGCGGCAGATGGAGCTGCAAATGGGAGAATTGTCAGGGGAAGACCTGACTGCTCTCATGAACCAGTACGATCAGCTGTCAGAGGACTTTCGACAAAAGGGGGGGTTTACCTATGAGGCCGATATTCGAGCGATTTTAAATGGCTTCAAGTTTGACCAGTCCATGTGGCAAATGAAGATTTCTGAGCTGTCGGGCGGGCAGAATACCCGTCTGGCTCTGGCCAAGATGCTCTTGGAAAAGCCAGAGCTGCTGGTCTTGGACGAGCCAACTAACCACTTGGATATCGAGACCATTGCTTGGCTGGAAACTTACTTGATTAACTACAGCGGTGCCCTGATCATCGTCAGCCACGACCGCTATTTCCTAGACAAGGTTGCGACCATCACGCTGGACTTGACCAAGCATTCCTTGGATCGCTATGTGGGCAATTACTCTAGCTTTGTGGTCCAAAAGGAGCAGAAGCTGGCTACTGAAGCCAAGAACTATGAAAAGCAACAGAAAGAAATCGCTGCGCTGGAGGACTTTGTCAATCGCAATCTGGTTCGGGCTTCCACAACCAAGCGGGCTCAGTCCCGCCGCAAGCAGCTGGAAAAGATGGAGCGTTTGGACAGACCGGAGACCGGCAGTCGATCGGCTAATATGACCTTCAAATCTGATAAAGTTTCGGGCAATGTTGTGCTGACCTTGGAAGATGCAGCTATTGGCTACGGTGAGGAAGTCCTGTCGGAGCCGATTAACCTTGATATTCGCAAGTTTAATGCGGTAGCTATTGTCGGGCCAAATGGGATTGGAAAGACGACCTTGATTAAGTCACTAATCGGTCAAGTGCCCTTCATCAGAGGCAAGGAGCAGCTGGGAGCTAATGTGGAAGTGGGCTACTATGACCAGACCCAGAGCAAACTGACTGCCAGCAATACGGTACTTGACGAGCTATGGAATGACTTCAAGCTGACGCCAGAGGTCGAGATTCGCAATCGCTTGGGTGCCTTTCTCTTTTCAGGTGACGATGTCAAGAAATCGGTCGGCATGCTATCGGGTGGAGAGCGGGCGCGTCTACTTCTAGCTAAGCTGTCTATGGAAAACAACAACTTTCTCATCCTAGACGAGCCGACCAACCACCTGGACATTGACAGCAAGGAAGTGCTGGAAAATGCCCTGATTGACTTTGACGGCACCCTGCTCTTTGTCAGCCATGACCGTTACTTTATCAATCGCGTGGCCACCCAGATCATCGAACTCTCTGAGACAGGCTCTACACTTTATCTGGGTGATTATGACTACTATCTTGAGAAAAAGGCAGAGCAGGAGGCCCTGCGTGAGGAGACTGAGCAGACTAGCCCTGACAAGCCAGCACCTGCCAATGACTATCAGCTTCAAAAGGAAAACCAGAAAGAACAGCGCCGGCTTGCCCGCCGCCTAGAACAACTGGAAGCGCAAATCGAGGATTTGGACAGCCAGATCAGTCAGCTTCAGGAAGCCATGCAGACAACCAATGACGCTGGCGAACTCATGGAGAGCCAGCAGCAAATTGACCAGCTGACCGCTGCCCAAGAAGAAGCCATGCTGGAATGGGAAGAATTGGCGGAGAAGGTGTAGGAGTATGCAGTTTCTGTGAGAAATGAGCTTGTCAGGGCTCGAAATGCTTAATTTCACATGTGAAATCAGTCGAAAAAGTGCAAAAACCGAATTTTCTTATGCTACATCTTTCGTTTTTGTAGAAAAAAATTTGATTTTTTCTGAAGACTCATCTCGCCTAGAGTAAGTTTTAAACTTTCTCATGCGTGCTGAGTCCTTTTTAGGAGACGCTGTTAAGGCTGTCTCGAACGGGTAAAAATCTATGACATCTGGGTTTGGAGATTAGAAATGAAAAAGAAATCGATTTTTAAGGCTAGTTTTGAAGAGAGTTTAAATCTGGAAGATGATGGATTTTTACAGTATCAATTGAAGGAACAAAGTAAAAAAGTGTCTAACCTCCCTAGAAATGTATTTGACTATTTCAAAAACGCTCTTTTATATGGTATATTGACACTTATTTTTCCGATTGGCTTCAACTTTTTATTATTGGCTTTTTCAACAATGCTTTATAGTAGTGATCCAAAAGATTTAGCCTTACCCATTTCTAATCATAATTTTTTGACGGCTCATGTTTATGTAATCGGGTTATTTATATGGCTTCTCTTCGTTCTAATTGGTAAATTTATCAAACCATTTTTTATCCTTCCATATAGGACTCATTTTCATGTTATAACGTTTTTGATTTGGTTTGTTATAGAGTTCGACCTCGCTGCTATTGGTTTAGCATTACCATTTCTAACAATTTTAGGGATTTTTGCTATTGGTTGTATTCTTTTAGCCTTAATTTATTGGATGTTAAGGATAGAACTTAAAAGTTTGAAAAAACGAATGTATGGAGAAATTAAGTCCCTCACCTTACTTGATAAAATTGCTAGAGGCCTTGCTATTTATGGAGCAGGTCTATTGGGCTTAGGTGTGATTGTTAATTCTATTTTTAAAGCTTTTTCTATTAGTTTTTCACATTCCGTAACTGTTTTTGGTCTCTTCATATGTTGGATTTTGTTAAACATTGGTTTAATTGCAATGCTTATTTTTATGGAATTTCCTTATTTCCTTTATGCTTACTATAAATGGAAATATCCTGAAGAATACCGCAAGTGGGAAGGCAAATCTGTGGAAGAGTGGTATGGGAAAAAATATTTAAAAAAACACAAGGAGTTATTAAAATAGGATTTGGGTGAAAAGTATGAAGAAATCAATTTTTAAAGCCAGTTTTGAAGAGAGTTTAAATTTGGAAGATGATGGGTTTTTACAGTATCAGAAACAAGAATACTATAATAAACTTGGGAAAGCCTTTAAGAAAGGGAAACCTTCCTTTTGGTTTGGTATTCAAGCTTTTATTCTTAGTCTGTTGGTTCCGATAGGTGTAAATTTCATGCTATTCGTTTTGGCGATGTCCTTACATGATTCTGATCCTAAAGATTTAAGATTACCGATTTCTCAGTATCCTTTGCTAACAGTCGAGCTTTATTTAATTTGCTTGTTAATTTGGTTGTTATTGGTATTAATGGGTAAATTCTTTAAACGGACGTTTATTCTTCCTTATCGTTATCGCTTTCATATTGTAACCGCTATGATATGGTTTATGTTTGAATTTAATTTGCTGGCCATAACAATGTCGTTACCTATATTAACAACATGGGGGATCTTGGTATTTTTTGGACTTCTAGCATTCTTGGCTTATGTAATGCTAAGAACGGAGCTTAGAAGTTTGAAAAAACTAATTTATGGAGAAGTTCAGTCACCTACCTTACAAGATAAGATTGCTAAAGGTATTGCCATTTATGGAGCAGGTGTATTGGGCCTGGCTGTGATTGTTAATTCTATTTTCAAAGCTTTTTCTATTAATTTTTCATCTTCCATAACTGGTTTTGGCCTCTTCATATGCTGGATTCTGTTAAATATTGCTTTAATCGCTATGATTGTATTTATGGAGTTTCCTTTCTTTTTAGAAGGCTATTACAAGTGGAAATACCCTGAAGAATACCGCGAGTGGGAAGGCAAATCATTGGAAGAATGGTATGGAAAAAAATATTTAAAAAAACACAAGGAGTTATTGAAAAATAGGTAAAAAGAACGATTGGTGCGGATATAGAGATAAGTGAACAGAGTTTTTAGCAGAACAGCAATTAAAGGAATTGAAGTAGTAAACAAATGGAAGATTTAGGCAACGTTTTTCGTGATTTTCGTTTAAATGGACATTATTCTTTGAAGGAAGCGGCGGGTCAGGTTTGCTCGACTTCTCAGCTGTCTCGTTTTGAGCTGGGGGAGTCGGACATGACCCTCTCGAAATTTTTAGATCTCTTGGATAATATTCATGTGACTCTTGAAAATTTTATGGACAAGGCACGGAATTTCCAGCAGCATGAGCATGTGGCTATGATGGGTAAGATTATCCCTCTTTACTACTCAAATGACATCAAGGGATTTCAGGACTTGCAAGCGGAGCAGTTGGAAAAGGCCCAAGCTAGTAGCGCGCCTCTTTACTATGAGCTGAATTGGATTTTGCTGCAGGGCTTGATTTGTCAGCGAGACAGTCAATTTCGCATGAAGCAAGAAGATTTAGATAAGGTGGCCGAATATCTCTTTCAAGTGGAAGATTGGACCATGTACGAGCTTATCCTCTTTGGCAATCTCTACAGTTTCTATGATGTGGACTACGTCTACCGTCTGGGCAAGGAAGTCATGGAGCGGGAGGACTACTACAAAGAAATTGGTCGCCATAAGAGACTAGTCTTGATTTTAGCTCTCAATTGTTACCAGCATTGTTTGGAAAGTCGTTCTTTTGATAAGGCAAGTTACTTTGAGGCTTACGTAGAGAAGATTATTGGCAAGGGTATCAAACTCTATGAACACAATGTATTCCTCTATCTAAAGGGTTTTGCGGCTTATCAGAAGGGACAGAAGAAGCAAGGAATCAAGCAAATGCAGGAAGCCATGCACATCTTTGAAGCACTGGAACTACCTGAGCAAGTCGCCTATTATCAAGAGCATTTCGAAAAGTTTGTAAAAGTATAATTTCCCAAATATGGGAAAAATAAAGAACCTCCCTCTATTCCTGATACAATAGTTTCAGAAATGGAAGGAGGTATTTTTATGAATCGACATGCTGCACAGCTGATTACACGGGCTGCTATTAATAAAATTGGAAATATGCTCTATGACTATGGAAACAGCATCTGGCTTGCTTCTTTGGGAGCTCTGGGACAGACGGTCTTGGGCATTTACCAGATATCGGAGCTAGTTACTTCCATCTTATTCAATCCTTTGGGTGGGGCCATTACAGACCGCTTTTCCAGACGGAAGGTGCTGATGGTAACGGACTTGATTTGTGCCGGTCTTTGTCTGCTGATTTCTTTTATTTCAAATGACCAGCTCATGATTGGAGCACTGATTTTTGCTAATGTGGTTCAGGCTATAGCCTTTGCNTTTTCTCGGCCAGCTAATAAATCCTACATTACAGAGATTGTNGACAAGGAAGACATCGTGGCCTACAATTCTCATCTGGAACTGGTCTTGCAGGTTATCAGTGTCTCAGCTCCAGTTTTGTCTTTTATCGTGATGCAGTATGCAAATCTGCGCGTGACTCTTCAGCTGGATGCCCTGAGCTTCTTTCTGGCTTTTGCCCTGGTTTATTTTCTGCCTAATCATGAGCCAAGTAAGCAGCAGTCGCCCATCAATTTTGGAAATATCCTGAGAGATATTAAGGAAGGTTTAGTTTATATCCGTCAACAAAAGGAAATCTTCTTTCTGCTTTTAGTAGCTTCTGCAGTTAACTTTTTCTTTGCGGCCTTTAATTATCTATTGCCTTTTACCAATCAGCTCTACGGCAAGACTGGCTCTTATGCGACTATTCTGAGTTTAGGCGCTATTGGCTCAATCATTGGAGCCATTCTAGCCAGCAAGGTTAAGGCCAGTATGGGAAATCTACTCCTAGCTCTGCTATTGACTGGTGTTGGAGTCGCAGTCATGGGCGTCTCTTCCTTGCTACCGGTTCATCCCTATTTTTCTTATTCTGGTAATCTTATCTGTGAGCTCTTTATGACTGTTTTTAACATTCATTTCTTCAGTCAGGTTCAGACCAAGGTGGAGCAGCAGTATCTAGGCCGAGTTTTCTCAACGATCTACACGTTGGCAATTCTTTTCATGCCTCCTGCGACTTTCCTGATGACTCTTCTGCCGAGTGTCCGCACAGCCACCTTTCTTCTACTTGGTCTAGGAGTGATGGGGTTAGCTTTGATTTCCTACCTTTATCAAAAGAAAATACAAAAAAACTAGGTTGGAGTGATTTCCAATCTAGTTTAATGTTTTGTCTTGCAAATCTTCAGCTGAGAATTTTTAAATTCATTATTAGCCTAATTTGGCTTAGAACTTTATTTCCAAGCTACTAGCCTAAATCGGCTGATAAATTAGTAGTGCGAGGTGTTTGAATAGCTGGTAGAAAAATTTTTTCCATTGGAATGTACATATAATCATTGTTCCTTGCTAGTAAAAGTAGTATGATGAAGTATAAGCAAAATTAATGGAGTGAGGAATGAAAGATTTTCATTTTGATGCGATTTCAGCATTTGAAAACTATAAAATTGAGGAGGCCAAAGATGGCCATGTTTTAGTAACGACAGAGGTCGTTCCTTCTTCTCTAAACTATTATGGCAATGCACATGGAGGCTACCTATTTACTTTGTGCGATCAGATTAGTGGTTTGGTCATCATTTCGCAAGGTGCTGACGCTGTGACCTTGCAATCTTCCATCAATTATCTAAAAGCGGCTAAACTAGGCGATACTCTAAGCATTGAGGGGAACTGTATCCATACTGGCCGGACGACTAGAGTGGTGGATGTAGATATTGTCAACCAAGATGGAAAGAATGTCTGCAAGGGAACCTTTACCATGTTTGTCACTGGCGAAAGGGGAGAAAATGCACAAGTTAGAATATAAACATTATCTTTTTGACTTTTACGGAACACTAGTAGATATCCGGACTGATGAAGATGATCCGACTTTATGGTTGTATCTTTCCCGCATCTATGCAGCATATGGAGCAGATTATCAGCCAGAAGACTTGAAAAAGAAGTATGGACAATTAGTAGTAGAGCAGGAAAATAAGATAGCTCAAGAGAAAGGCGTGGCCTATCCCGAGGTTGATTTGGTGGCGGTTTTCATCCAGCTCTTACAGGAAGCTCCATCCAAGCATGAAACCCAGACTCCGCTACCAGATGTGCAGGCTTGGGGAGAGCAGTTGGCTGTGACTTTTCGGAGTTTGTCCCGTCGTCAGCTCTGTGCTTATCCGAACACCTTCAAAGTTTTAAAGGCCATTAAGGACCAGGGTGGCGATATTATATTGCTATCCAATGCTCAAAGGGCTTTTACAATGCCAGAAATTGAATTGACGGGTTGTGCTGCTTATCTGGATAAAATTTATATTTCTTCTGACTATCAGATCAAAAAACCGCAAGCAGAATGGCTAGAGCTTGTGTCGGAAGAGAATCAGCTTAATCCAGAAGATACGGTTATGGTCGGAAATGATTTTTCTACGGATATGGCTATTGCTCAAGCTGTTGGGATTGATGGAATCTTGCTGAACACTTTCCCGTACTCAGCTGCAGAGATAGATAAGCTAAATAAAATGCAGGCCAGAGTCATTACAGATATAGAAGAACTGCTGGAAAATAGGAAGTAAAGGATGTCGCGAGGTCTTTAAATAGTTTATTCACAGCCAAAATTGTGGATAACTCAGAGAAACATTACGATTTTATGAAAAATTGTGGATAACCTTTATTAATTTGCTTTCTTATGATATAATAGCCCATATAAATAAAAATAGAAGAGGTATGTGAAATGTCACGTAAACCATTTATTGCCGGTAACTGGAAAATGAATAAAAATCCAGAAGAAGCAAAAGCATTCGTTGAAGCAGTTGCATCAAAACTTCCTTCATCAGACCTTGTTGAAGCAGGTATCGCAGCTCCTGCAGTTGATTTGACAACTGTTCTTGCTGCTGCAAAAGGTTCAAACCTTAAAGTTGCTGCTCAAAACTGCTACTTTGAAAATGCAGGTGCTTTCACTGGTGAAACAAGCCCACAAGTTTTGAAAGAAATCGGTACTGACTACGTTGTTATCGGTCACTCAGAACGCCGTGACTACTTCCATGAAACTGACGAAGATATCAACAAAAAAGCAAAAGCAATCTTTGCAAACAGTATGCTTCCAATCATCTGTTGTGGTGAAAGCCTTGAAACTTACGAAGCTGGTAAAGCAGCTGAATTCGTAGGTGCTCAAGTATCAGCTGCTTTGGCTGGCTTGACAGCTGAACAAGTTGCTGCATCAGTTATCGCTTATGAGCCAATCTGGGCTATCGGTACTGGTAAATCAGCTTCACAAGACGATGCACAAAAAATGTGTAAAGTTGTTCGTGACGTTGTAGCTGCTGACTTTGGTCAAGAAGTTGCAGACAAAGTTCGCGTTCAATACGGTGGTTCAGTTAAACCTGAAAACGTTGCTTCATACATGGCTTGCCCAGACGTTGATGGTGCCCTTGTTGGTGGAGCATCACTTGAAGCTGAAAGCTTCCTAGCTCTTCTTGATTTTGTGAAATAAGAATAACAATAAATGGCTTGTTGCCCTAAAGGTGGCAAGCTTTTTAAAAGTTTGGAGATAAAAGGTGAAATCAAAGGAACTTATCTATTTAGCCAGCACAGCTATATTGCTAGCAGCAACGGCTAACGTGGTACAGGCAGAAGAAAATGCGCCGACAACCACAGACCCTGAAGTAGCTAAAGCAGAACTTCAAGTAGAAAAGGATCATCAAGCTCAGCAGGGATCCTTAGCAGAAGTGGTGCCTACCGATCAACAGGTAAAACAGGAAACCTCGGTCGTAAGAGCTGAAGCTAGTCCAGTATATAAGGCACCAGAAAATCTGGCACCTGCTGCTAGTCTGGTCAAGGAGAACGTACCAGAAAATAAAGCAAGTGAACAAGCAAAATCAGCTGCTTCTGAAGAGATTCAGAATCCAGTAAAGGCTGAGCAGACTTCCCCAGCGATCAGCGCCAGTCCTGCATCCAAAAAAGGTAGCACTTCTTTTTATAATACGGCTTCTTCAGCAGGACAGACAGCGCGTGGCAATTCACAAGCCGAAATCAAGGGCTCTACCTTTGTGGATGTGAGTAGTCATAACGGCCATATCAGCGTAGCAGACTATCGCCAATTAGCATCCAAAGGTGTCGGCGGTGTCGTTGTCAAACTGACAGAAGGCACCCACTATACTAATCCTTTTGCTGAGTCTCAGGTTCGAAATGCGCAAGCAGCTGGTTTGCAAGTATCAACCTATGCTTTCTCGCATTATACAAATGATGCAGAAGCCAGAGCAGAAGCCCGTTACTATGCTGCTTTTGCTAATAAACTGTCCGTGCCTAAAAATACAGTCATGGTCAATGACATGGAAGACCCTAAAATGCAAACGGGGATTAACCAGCATACTCAGGATTGGGCAGATGAAATGCGCAAGCAGGGATATGCAAATCTGATGTATTACACGAGCGCTAGCTGGGTTGACCAGAATAACCTACGCCACAAAGGTTCAATCAATACATCTCTCTTTGGCCTTGATAATTTTTGGATTGCTCAGTATCCAGCGCCTAAGCTAAGCGCAAATGATGCTAAAAATTTGAAGTATAATAGCAGAGCAGGAGCTTGGCAATTTACTTCTCAAGCGCAGCTGCTTTCTGGTAAGCATGTTTTTGACCAGAGCATTGACTATTCTGGAAGATTTACAGCTAGAGCTACTTTGGTTAAACAACCTCTGACAGGTAAGATTAGTATTCAAAATAATAATCCAAAAACTGGCACATTTGATGTTGTTGTTTCCGAAGTTTCCGCACCACATGGAGTTCAGGAAGTTAAACTTCCGACTTGGTCCAGTGAGCGTGGACAAGATGATATTGTTTGGTATACTGCAACGAAGCAAGCTAACGGAACTTATAAGCTGACTGTTAATGCTGCCAACCATAAAGGTTCTACGGGCGAATACAATGTTCATTTGTATTACGTTCAAGGTGATGGCAAGTTGGTCGGCGTTGGTGGTACAACGACTAAGGTCTCAGTTGCGAAACCAGAAGGTAAGTTGACTATTGCCAACAACGATCCAAAGGCCGGTACATTCGATGTGATCGTGTCTGAAGTTTCTAGTCCGCAAGGGGTTCGTGAAGTCTTGCTTCCAACTTGGTCAAATGATCAAGGTCAAGATGACATCATTTGGCACAAGGCACAGAAACAGTCAGACGGTACTTATAAATTTACTGTCCGTTCTAGCGAGCATAAGAATTCTATTGGCGACTACAGTGTTCACTTGTACTACGTTCAAGGTGACGGCAAGTTAGTCGGAGTCGGTGGCACAACGACTAAGGTTTCAGTTGCTAAGCCAGAAGGCAAGCTGACTATTACCAACAACAATCCAAAGACCGGTACATTCGATGTGATCGTGTCTGAAGTTTCTAGCCCGCAAGGGGTTCGTGAAGTCTTGCTTCCGACTTGGTCAAATGATCAAGGTCAGGACGACATCATTTGGCACAAAGCACAGAAACAGTCAGATGGTACTTATAAATTTACTGTCCGTTCCAGCGAGCATAAGAATTCTGTTGGCGACTACAGTGTCCACTTGTACTATATCCAAAACGACGGCAAGATTTTCGGCGTTGGTGGTACAACGACTAAGGTTAGTCTTGCCTCAGTTGCGAAACCAGAAGGCAAGCTGACTATTGCCAACAACAATCCCAAGACGGGTACATTCGATGTGATCGTGTCCGAGGTTTCTAGCCCGCAAGGGGTTCGTGAAGTCTTGCTTCCGACTTGGTCAAATGAGCAAGGTCAGGATGATTTGATTTGGCACAAGGCACAGAAACAGTCAGATGGTACTTATAAATTTACTGTCCGTTCCAGCGAGCATAAGAATTCTGTTGGCGACTACAGTGTCCACTTGTACTATGTTCAAAACGACGGCAAGATGGTCGGTGTTGGTGGTACAACGACCAAGGTTTCAGTTGCTAAGCCAGAAGGCAAGCTGACTATTGCCAACAACGATCCAAAGACCGGTACATTCGATGTGATCGTGTCCGAGGTTTCTAGCCCGCAAGGGGTTCGTGAAGTCTTGCTTCCGACTTGGTCAAATGAGCAAGGTCAGGATGATATTATCTGGCACAAGGCACAGAAACAGTCAGACGGTACATATAAATTTACCGTTAGTGCCAGCGAGCACAAGAATTCCGTTGGTGACTACAGTGTTCATTTGTATTACGTTCAAGGTGACGGAAAGTTGGTAAACGTCGGTGGTACCACGACTAAGGTTTCAGTTGCTAAGCCAGAAGGCAAGCTGACTATTACCAACAACAATCCAAAGACCGGTACATTCGATGTGATCGTGTCTGAAGTTTCTAGCCCGCAAGGGGTTCGTGAAGTCTTGCTTCCGACTTGGTCAAATGATCAAGGTCAGGACGACATCATTTGGCACAAAGCACAGAAACAGTCAGATGGTACTTATAAATTTACTGTCCGTTCCAGCGAGCATAAGAACTCTGTTGGCGACTACAGTGTCCACTTGTACTATATCCAAAACGACGGCAAGATGGTCGGTGTTGGCGGTACAACGACCAAGGTTTCAGTTGCTAAGCCAGAAGGCAAGCTGACTATTGCCAACAACGATCCAAAGACCGGTACATTCGATGTGATCGTGTCCGAGGTTTCTAGCCCGCAAGGGGTTCGTGAAGTCTTGCTTCCGACTTGGTCAAATGATCAAGGTCAGGATGATATTATCTGGCACAAGGCTCAAAGACAGTCAGACGGTACATATAAATTTACCGTTAGTGCCAGCGAGCACAAGAATTCCGTTGGTGACTACAGTGTTCACTTGTACTATGTCCAAAACGACGGCAAGATGGTCGGTGTTGGCGGTACAACGACCAAGGTTTCAGTTGCTAAACCAGAGGGCAAGCTGACTATTGCCAACAATGATCCGAAGACCGGTACTTTCGACGTGATCGTATCCGAGGTTTCTAGCCCGCAAGGCCTTCGTGAAGTCTTGCTTCCGACTTGGTCAAATGAGCAAGGTCAGGATGATTTGATATGGCACAAGGCGCAGAAACAGTCAGACGGTACATATAAATTCACTGTTCGTGCCAGCGAGCACAAGAATTCCGTTGGTGACTACAGTGTCCACTTGTACTATGTTCAAAATGACGGCAAGATGGTCGGTGTTGGTGGTACAACAACCAAGGTGTCCATTGCGGCAGGGGAGAAACCACAGGGAAAAATCAGTATCCAAAATAAAAACAATGAAACTGGTGAATTTGATATCGTCGTTTCTGGTGTTGTAGCTCCAGAAGGTGTCAAAACTGTCTATTTGCCGACTTGGTCCAGTCAAAATAGACAAGATGATATTCAGTGGTATACGGCGGAACGTCAAGCTGATGGTACTTATCGCAAGCATGTTTATGCAAGAGACCATAAAAATAGCCAAGGCGAGTACAATGTTCACCTATATTACTTGAACAATCGCAATCAGCTGCAAGGAGCTGGTGGAGAGAAAACTACGGTTTCTATTAAACATCCTCAATCGCCTAGCAGTCAGCGTGATCGTGTTCTTGCAGCAGCAGCAGCGATGGTTGGCGTCAAGGGAGGCAGTGCTGAGCACCACCGTTTGGTCAATGACTATAATAGCGTTAGACCGCTACCAGTCGGTTATGCTGTGAAGAATTCAGATGACTGGTGCGATATTTTCACGACAGTTATTTTCCAAAGAGAAGGCTTGAGCGATCTCATCGGTCGTGAATGTGGTGTTGAGCGCCATATTCATATCTTTAAACGTCTAGGTATTTGGAATGAAGATGGAAATTCTACACCTAAAGCCGGCGATATTATCACCTTTAACTGGGACAAAGATACCCAGCAAAATGATGGCTGGGCTGATCATATCGGTATTGTCGAAAAAGTCGAAAATGGCATCATTCATACGATTGAAGGTAACAGTAATAACGAAGTTAAACGCAATACTTACCGTATCGGTCATGGAAATATCCGTGGTTTTGCATCACCTCGTTATAGATAAACACACAAAAAACCAAGGGAAACCTTGGTTTTTTAACGTCTTAGAATTTTCTTTATGAACTGAAGCAGCTTAAATTTGAGAGGGTTAGGATAATAACGGAAAGTCCCTATTTTTCGGACGATAAAGCCGTTAAAGTTCTGCTTGAAGCGCAGAACGCCGTCAGATCCGTCGAAAATTCCCATAATGCCGAGGAAATTATAAAATGGAATGCCTCTCTTGATGCTTTCTGTCATAACGTATTCCTGCAGCAGGGCTGGGGCGTAGAATTTGTTAAACTCAGGATAGGATCCGCTAAAAAGATAGGTTGTTTCCTGAGGAGTGTAGATAAAGAGGCTGGCAGCCAGGACTTGGTCTTGGTCGCCGTACTTGTCAATCAGCTCTTGGGCCTCAGATTTGCGGGTTTCAAAGCTATCAAACTGGCTGGAAAGCTCTCGCAGCTGATTTTGCTTCTTTTCAGACTGCGGATTTTTTTCCAAGTCTGCTTGCAGTTTCTGAATTTTCTGGCCCAGTTTATCTTGATCTTTTTGTAAGTTTTGAAGATAGTCCTTGAAGTTGAGACTGGCTGTCATAAAGTCCGCTTGCTGACCAAAGCTATCATAAAAATCTTGATAGTAGTCTAGTGACTTGTCATCATATTCTCGTCGGTCAGAGGTAGCAGCCGTGATATCTTTGAAAATGCTGAGTTGGTCGCGTTCCAGTCTTTTAAGCTTGATACCAAAGGTGTTCGCCTTTTTGACTGTCGCTTTACCGCTTTTACTGAAGGACTTGAGCAAGTCTTTCTCCGTCAGACCAGCTAAGTCTTTGACATAATGCCAATCAGGCTCCCCGCCTGGATAGCCCTTCTGTAGGCCGTCAAAGGCAAAGCCCAAATCAGTCAGTTGCTGGATAAGCTCGACTTTTTCTTCAGATGTAGGCTGGCCATTGCTGTCAAAGGTCTGATAAGTCTCATAGGGCTTGATGATCAGCTCTAGGGCACCTTCTTTTTTAGCATAGGCTTGCAAAGCTTGATAGAAAGGAGTCAGGTATTGAGCATCAGTAGAGACAGGACCGCAGTTGATTTCCATATGGAGGCCGCCAGTCATCGGCATACTGTAAAGGACAGCAGACACCACGACCTGTCCCTGCGAGTCGGTGTAGCCGACATACTGGGTACTGAAGCCCCGCTTACTCAGCAGCTCTGCCATTTCCACGGTCTGCATAAAAGAGCGTTGGGAGCTAGCTGAGGTATGCTGGATGAATTCTTCTTGGCTGAGAAGTTTAAAGGTCATAGGCTTCCTTTCTTTTAATGCTTGCTGCGCAGTTTCTTTCTGATAGTGTAGGCCAGATTGGAGAGGTGGTAAAGGGGATTGGTCGGCAGGTTAAACTCACCAGCAAATTCCTCAATAGTCGGATTGAACTTGGATTTAAAGCTGTAGAGACCACCCTTGAGGTCATTTTCGATTCCGCCCATATTTTGCCAATCAGCTCCACGCTCAAAAGCATGTTTGGCCGTTTCGTACCAAGTGATGATGGCTGGCTGATAACGACGGTACTCCTCGTCCATTCCGGCATAGATATTTTCAGAGGTCTTGCCGTATTCTAAGACCAGTGTGCCAGACAGGGGAACGACAGCAGCACCTTGGCTGATTTTGTCCTGCAGAAAGTCAATCTCTTCTTGGAGGCGTTTTTGTTCTTGCTTGTTATTCTCAATCTTGCCGAGCTTGGTTTTCTCGGTAAATTTCTCCGCTTCCTTAAGTGTCTTGGTCAGCTGAGTCTGCAAGTCTTCCAAGCGTGCCTTTAGATCAATGCTGGACAAGGTGATGTAGGAGTGCTCAGGATAAGTATTCAAGAGTTTTTGGTAATAGTCTTTGCTGCGTAGGTGGATGTTTTTTCTGTTTTCTGTCTTCTTCATTAGAGCTGAAAAGTCATCCAGTAATTCTGTTCCACCAAATTGGATTTGAATGCCTTTGTTACGGGCTGTACGAATGGCTTGGCGAGTACTCTTAGAAAGCAGATCCTCGCTGAAATCTTCTTTATGGATATTGGCCTGCAAGCGAGGCTGGATGGTTTCATCTAGAGACTCAGTCCTTCCAACCCAGATAGCTCCAGCTTGTTGAAGCTCTTGAATCAGCTTAACCGTCTCGGCTTTGTCTTGCAAATCGCCGCCCATCTTGCTTTCTGCCAGAAAGAGGCTAGGGTCAAACTTGATAAAGAGCGCTTTTTTCTCCTTGGCAAATTTCTTGAGCGACGACAAAACAAAGGCCAGCAGCTCCTTGTCACTATAGTCCATGATAGGACCGCGAGGGATATAAAGCATGGTCATCCCCAAGGGCAGTGGTTTGATTAGGACACTAGCAGCAGCAACCAAGTGGCCGTCTTTATAGAAGCCCAAGCGTTCATTTCCCCAGTTGTCCTTGATTTGAGCCCAAGCAGCGCTCTGCAGGAGATTGGCCTGCGGATGAGCCGTGACAAAATCATCGTGTTCCTGAGCTGAAATTCCAATTTTGTAGCTGTACATTATTTTAAAACCCACTCTCTAAT
>NZ_RJPS01000006.1 GCF_003943505.1 Streptococcus cristatus | reverse complement strand
GGACTAATACTAATAGCTCGAGGACTTATCCAATTTTCATTGAGCGCAGCGTTTTTTAAGTATTGTGAGCTTTGAGTAGTTATTCAATTTTGAGTTGACAAGGCAATAAGATATTGTAAGTTAATTCAGCAAGTTAAGTGACGATAGCCTAGGAGATACACCTGTACCCATGCCGAACACAGAAGTTAAGCCCTAGAACGCCGGAAGTAGTTGGGGGTTGCCCCCTGTGAGATATGGTAGTCGCTTAGCTATTATCCGCCATAGCTCAGTTGGTAGTAGCGCATGACTGTTAATCATGATGTCGTAGGTTCGAGTCCTACTGGCGGAGTAAATGAGCATATGAGAAAAGAGCAGTTAGCTCTTTTTTCTTTCTCTCTATCGATGCTTTTGCATTGTTTTAGAATCAGGGTGTTACTATAGTTGGAGCTTGACTCTTTTCTTTTTTGTGGTATAATTAACCGGTAAAGTTTCAACTGGTTAAGAAAGGGAGCGAAGAATGAATCATTTAGCAGAAAAAATTAATCATTTTTTGAATGAGGTCATATTGACAGCTGAGAATCAACATGAAATTTTGATCGGTTCTTGTACGAGTCATGTACGGCTAACGAATACGCAGGAGCATATTTTGATGCTCTTGTCTCAGGAATCTTTGACAAATTCTGATTTAGCAAAAAAACTGAATGTGAGTCAAGCTGCTGTGACTAAGGCTGTGAAATCTTTGGTTCGGCAAGAGATGCTGCAAGCTTTTAAAGATAAGAGAGATGCACGGGTTACCTTTTACCGTTTGACTGACTTAGCGCAGCCGATTGCGGAAGAGCATCAGCACCATCATGTGCACACCTTAGACACCTACCAGAAATTGGCAGAACAATTTTCTTCTGATGAGCAGGAGGTAATTGTGAAATTTTTGGATGGTTTGATTGGAGAAATTGGGAAATGAGATATATCACAGTGGAAAATCTGTCCTTTTACTATGACAAGGAGCCTGTGTTGGAGCATATACACTATTTTCTGGATAGTGGCGAGTTTGTAACCTTGACGGGGGAGAATGGGGCTGCTAAGACGACACTTGTCAAGGCTAGTCTGGGAATTTTGCAGCCTAAGCATGGTGAGGTTAAGATTTCCAAGACCAATGAGCGAGGTAAGAAACTGCGGATTGCTTATCTTCCTCAGCAGATTGCTAGTTTTAATGCAGGTTTTCCTAGCACGGTTTACGAGTTTGTTAAGTCGGGACGTTATCCACGTAAGGGCTGGTTTCGTCGTTTGAATGAACACGATGAGGAGCATATCAAGGCTAGCCTTGAGTCGGTTGGAATGTGGGAACATCGAGATAAGCGGATTGGTTCACTTTCGGGTGGCCAGAAGCAGCGGGCTGTAATTGCGCGGATGTTTGCTTCAGATCCGGATATTTTTGTACTAGATGAGCCGACAACAGGGATGGATGCCGGAAGTAAGGATGAATTTTACAAGCTCATGCACCATAGTGCTCATAAGCATGGGAAAGCTGTCTTGATGATTACGCACGATCCGGAGGAAGTCCGCAAATATGCTGACCGCAACATTCATCTGGTCCGTAATCAGGACTCGCCTTGGCGCTGCTTCAATGTGCATGAAAGCGACAGCGGGCAGGAGGTGGGCCATGCTTAATTTATTTTCCTATGATTTTATGCAGCGAGCCTTTCTGGCAGTGATTGCCATGAGTCTCTTCTCACCGATTTTGGGAACTTTTTTGATTTTACGGCGCCAGAGTCTCATGAGTGACACCCTTAGTCACGTTTCACTGGCAGGTGTGGCCTTTGGCCTAGTTCTAGGTTTGTCACCGACCTTCACAACAGTGGTGGTGGTTATAATCGCAGCAGTCTTTTTAGAGTACTTGCGGACTATCTATAAAAATTTCATGGAAATCGGGACGGCCATTCTCATGTCAACTGGCTTAGCTATTTCCTTGATTGTTATGAGTAAGGGAAAGAGTTCCAGCGCCATGAGTCTGGACCAGTATCTATTTGGTTCCATTGTGACTATCAGTAGGGAGCAGGTGATTTCTCTTTTTGTCATTGCGGCAGTGGTACTCGTCCTGACCTTCCTCTTCATTCGCCCCATGTATATCTTGACCTTTGATGAGGATACGGCCTTTGTGGACGGGCTGCCAGTGCGGACCATGTCTATTCTCTTTAATATTGTGACGGGTGTTGCGATTGCCCTCATGATTCCAGCTGCGGGAGCCTTGCTGGTTTCGACCATTATGGTCTTGCCGGCCAGTATTGCCCTGCGGATTGGGAAAAATTTCAAGTCAGTTATTCTACTGGCAAACGTCATCGGCTTCTTTGGTATGATTGCCGGACTTTATATTTCTTACTATGCAGAGACACCAGCGAGCGCCAGCATTACGATTATCTTCGTCAGCTTGTTCTTACTGGTCAATCTGGTCAAAAAATTTATGAAATAGGAGCATAAAATGAAAAAAATTAGTTTACTATTAGCAGGCTTACTGAGTATTTTCTTAGTAGCTTGTTCCAATCAAAAAAATGCAGATGGCAAGCTCAATATTGTCACGACTTTTTATCCGGTTTACGAGTTTACTAAGCAGGTGACTGGAGACGGAGCTAATGTTGAACTTCTAATCGGGGCTGGTACAGAGCCGCATGATTATGAGCCTTCAGCTAAGGCAGTTGCGACGATTCAGGATGCAGATGCCTTTGTCTATGAAAATGAAAATATGGAGACTTGGGTTCCTGATTTGCTAAAAACCTTGAAAAATAAGGAAGAAAAGGTTATCAAAGCGACTGGAAATATGCTTTTGCTGCCTGGTGGTGAAGAGGAAGAAGACCACGACCATGGTGAGGAGGGGCATCATCATGAATACGACCCCCATGTTTGGCTGTCTCCGAAGCGAGCTATTAAAATGGTGGAGCACATTCGAGATAGTCTGAGCAAGGCCTATCCTGACAAGAAAGCTGCTTTTGAAAAAAATGCAGCGGCTTATATCAAGAAGCTGGAAGCCTTGGACAAAGAGTTTGAAGATGGTTTAGCCAACGCCAAGCAAAAGAGCTTTGTTACTCAACACGCTGCCTTTAACTATCTAGCATTGGACTATGGCTTGAAGCAGGTGCCAATTTCTGGACTTTCACCAGACAGTGAGCCATCCGCTTCACGCTTGGCTGAATTGACGGAGTACATCAAGAAGAATAAAATCAAATATATCTACTTTGAAGAGAATGCTTCTCAAGCATTGGCTTCTACTTTGGCTAAGGAAACAGGAGTAGAATTAGATGTCTTGAATCCACTGGAAAGCTTGACCGAAGAGCAGACCAAGGATGGGGCAGACTATATTTCGATCATGCAGGCTAATCTAAAGGCTCTTAAGAAAACGACGGACCAAGAGGGAGCAGAGATTGCAGCTGAGAAAGAAGAAGATACTAAGACTGTTCAAAATGGCTACTTTGAAGACAGTGCCGTCAAGGATCGGACTTTGTCTGACTATGCTGGCGAGTGGCAGTCTGTTTACCCTTATCTGCAGGACGGTACCTTGGATCAAGTCTTTGACTACAAGGCTAAGCTGACTGGTAAGATGACGGCAACTGAATACAAGGACTACTATGACAAGGGCTACAAGACAGATGTTTCCAATATCAATATCACAGACAAGACCATGGAATTTGTGGTAGATGGAAAATCCAAGAAATATACTTATAAATACGTTGGTAAGCACACTCTGACCTACTCTAAGGGAAATCGTGGAGTACGATTTATGTTTGAAGCGACAGACGCAGATGCAGGTCAGTACAAGTATGTTCAGTTTAGTGATCACAATATTGCACCGACTAAGGCAGCTCATTTCCACATCTTCTATGGTGGTGAGAGCCAGGAAGCACTCTTTAATGAGTTAGAAAATTGGCCGACCTACTATCCAAGTAAGTTGACAGGTCAAGAAATTGCCCAAGAGATGTTGGCGCACTAATAGAATAAAGTAAGAAGACGGGACTATCCCGCCTTCTTTTTTACATTTTGAAAATTAGCGATAAAAATACTTGACAAATTACGATTACAAATGTAAACTAATAATAAGTTGGATTACAAATGTAAATATTAAGGAAGTGTTAAACAATGGAACAGCAAAATATGAGCCAAGCAGAATGGCAAGTGATGCGTGTGCTGTGGGCCTATCCCCATAGTCGCAGTACAGAGATTATAGCGCGGTTGGAAGCCGATTTTTCCTGGAAACCGGCGACAATCAAGACTCTTTTGAATCGTCTGAAAACCAAAGAATTTATCGCTATGGAAAAAATCGAGGGCAAGTTTTACTACGATGCTCGGATTTTAGAAGCAGACCATCTAGAAAGTACATGGCAGGCTCTTTTTGACAATATCTGTAATACTAAACACGGAGATCTTTTGATTTCAATGATTGAGGGCAATCAGTTTAGTCAGGGGGACTTGGAGCGGCTCAGTCATGTTATAGACAAAAAAAGAGCTTCGGCTCCGCTAGAAATTAAATGTCACTGCCCACAAGGCCAGTGTCGCTGCGGGCACGGAAAGGAGGCGCATTGATGAGTGAGAAAAAAGAATACAAGCTATCAGGTATGACCTGTGCTGCCTGTGCTATGACGGTAGAGATGGCGGTCAAGGACTTGGAAACGGTTGAGGAGGTCAGTGTCAATCTGGCAACAGAACGTCTCAGTTTGCTTCCTAAGGCGGGATTTGACAGTCAGCAAGTGCTGGATGCTGTAGCCGAGGCTGGTTATCAGGCAGAAGAAAAAGGGAAAGACCGACCGTCCGATGTGAGCGAAGAGGCTGCAATGAAAGCGCAGGAATTGCAAAAAAAGAAACAGCAATTACTGATTCTTTTGCTTACGGCTCTGCCCTTGCTTTATATCTCTATGGGCAGTATGATTGGCCTTCCTCTGCCTAACTTCTTGGAACATGTGGCGCATCCCTTGGTCTTCGTTCTGTCACAACTGCTTTTGACTCTGCCTGCTGTGTGGATCGGTCGTGGCTTTTATCAGAGAGGATTTCGCAATCTTATCAAGCGACATCCCAATATGGATAGTTTGATTGCGGTGGGGACCAGCGCAGCATTTTTCTACAGCCTCTACTCGGTCAGTCAGGTTTTTCTAGGTCATCATGCCTTTGTTCATCAGCTTTATTTTGAGTCTGTTGCAGTGATTATTGCCTTAGTTCTTCTGGGTAAATATCTGGAAAGTTCAGCCAAGGGAAGAACGTCTCAGGCGATTCAGTCTCTGCTTGAGCTAGTACCTAGTCAGGCGACAGTGATTCGCTATGGAGAGGCTGTGACCATTGATACAGAGGACATCCGAGTTGGAGATATTATCCGTATCAAGCCAGGAGAGCGTATGCCGGTAGATGGTCTTGTGACGGAGGGGCAGACCTTTGTGGATGAGTCCATGATGACAGGTGAAAGTGTCCCGATTGAAAAGAAGGTCGGCGATACTATTACCAGTGCAACAATCAATCAAAATGGTAGTATTGACTACCAAGCAACTAGGGTGGGTTCGGATACGACCTTAGCCCAGATTGTTAGATTGGTGGAAGAAGCGCAGGGGTCTAAGGCACCGATTGCGGCCTTAGCCGATAGAATTTCGCTCTATTTTGTCCCAATCGTGCTGGGCTTGGCTACTTTGTCCGCGCTGGGCTGGTATTTTCTAGCTGGTGAGAGTCTTAGCTTTTCCCTGTCAATCTTTATCGCAGTGCTGGTCATTGCCTGCCCTTGTGCGCTGGGGTTAGCCACTCCGACAGCTATTATGGTTGGGACTGGCAAAGGGGCTGAAAATGGAATTCTGATTAAGTCTGGTCAAGCTTTGGAGGCTGCTTATCAACTGGATACTATTGTTCTTGATAAGACGGGGACGATTACAGTTGGTAAGCCCAGTCTGACGGATCTGCTGCCCTTGAGTGATTTGAATCGGTCTGACTTGTTACGACTAATAGCCAGTGCTGAGCAGCATTCTGAACATCCTTTGGCTCAGGCTATCTTGGAAGCAGCTGAAGAGGAGGAGTTTGACTTGCTGCCTGTCAGTCATTTTGAGGCCATTGTTGGACGAGGTTTGTCAGCTCAGGTTGAGGGCAGATGGCTTCTGGTGGGAAATGAGTCATTGATGAAAGAAAAGAACATTGACAGCAGTGCCTTTCAAGAACAGTTGTTGGAGCTATCCCAGGAAGGAAAAACAGCCATGTTTGTCGCAGTAGATGGACAGCTGGCTGGTATTTTAGCGGTAGCAGATGAGATGAAGTCCAGCAGCCTGAAGGCGGTGCAGGAGCTCCAGTCTATGGGACTAGAAGTCATCATGCTGACAGGGGATCGTGAAGAAACCGCGGCAGCCATTGCTCAGAAAGCTGGAATCAAAAAAGTTATCGCAGGAGTATTGCCAGATGGTAAGGCGGCAGCTATCAAGAACTTACAAGAAGCTGGGAAAAAACTGGCTATGGTAGGGGACGGTATCAATGATGCACCAGCTCTGGTCCAGGCAGATGTGGGAATTGCCATCGGATCAGGAGCTGATGTGGCTATTGAGTCGGCAGATGTAGTGCTCATGCATAGTGATTTGCAGGATGTAGTCAAGGCCATCAAGCTCAGTCAGGCGACCATCCGCAATATTAAGGAAAATCTCTTCTGGGCCTTTGCCTACAATACACTAGGTATCCCGATTGCTATGGGGCTATTGCATCTTTTCGGCGGTCCCTTGCTCAATCCGATGTTGGCTGGTCTGGCTATGAGTTTGAGCTCAGTATCGGTTGTCGTCAATGCTCTGCGTCTAGGACGTTTTAAAATGAACTAAATATATGGAGGAATAAAACTATGAAACAAACAGTCCAATTAGAAAACTTATCTTGTCAAAATTGTGTCAAACACGTCACCCAGCATTTCCTGTCTATGGAGGGAGTGTCAGATGTGACAGTAGATTTGGACAAGCAGACTGCGGAAATTATTACAGAGAGCCCCCTGACTGTAGAGGATTATCAGGCGGCTTTGAGCAAAACCATCTATAAGGTCTTAGCGGTGCAGGATAACTGAGCTAACTTGTAAAATAGACCGAAAAAGTCTATAATACTAGTAATCATTTAATGGATAAGGAGAAAGCCATGAAGCAGAAAATAGTCTATCCTTTGTTATGTTGTCTCGCTCTATCGACTTTGGCAGCCTGCTCTAGTAAGTCAGTTAATTCTACTCAGACAAGTTCGAGTACTACTCAGGAATCTTCTCAAGTAGCTTCTAGCCAGAGTGTTGTAGAATCGTCTTCTTCTGCAACAAGCAGTCAAAGCTCAGCAGAAGTTAGTCCAGAAAAGACGCAAGAGGAGAAAAAAGCAATGGATATTTCGGCCTTGGCCAATGGAGACTACTCTAGTGTAAAAGGAACCTGGCAGAATGCTGCTGGTCACCAGCTGGTGTTCAATGATAAAGGGTTAGTTTCTGATAGCTATGAGCTGTATGGAGCATCGTTAACGGATTATGGAACAGCTTCTGGCGGTGTATACGGCGGTGAAACTGGTGGTTTCTTGCTAGAATTCATTCCAAAAGGTATCAAGCTTGCGAATAAAGAAAATTTCCAAGATAGCTCAGATGCCAGCCAAGATCGTCTGTGGACGGGAGTTGGGATGAATAGCTTTGATGAACAAGGTCAATTTTATTATCGTGTTACTAACTAGTCGTGTAGGATAGAAATTTTCTATCCTCTTTTTTTATTTTGAAAGAAGGATTTTTCAAGAAATGATAAAAAATTGTGCAAACGTTTGAATAAATGCTTGAAATAATAATTAAAAAAGGATATAATATTTTTATGAAAGCGCTTTGAAATTTTTAGGGGTTTCAAAGGCAATTATTTTCACATAAAGTAAAGGGGAACTTATGGTTGAATTAAATCTAAAAAATATTTATAAGAAGTATCCAAATAGTGAGCACTATTCTGTTGAAGACTTTAATTTGGACATTAAGGACAAGGAATTTATCGTTTTCGTCGGTCCGTCAGGATGCGGTAAATCCACAACGCTTCGTATGATTGCGGGACTTGAGGATATCACAGAAGGAACAGCGTCAATCGACGGTAAAGTGGTCAATGACGTGGCACCGAAAGACCGTGATATTGCCATGGTCTTCCAGAACTATGCCCTCTATCCACACATGACAGTCTATGACAATATGGCTTTCGGATTGAAATTGCGTAAGTACAGCAAGGAAGATATTGATAAACGGGTGCAAGAAGCGGCTGAAATCCTTGGTTTGAAGGAATTCTTGGATCGTAAGCCAGCGGACTTGTCAGGTGGTCAACGTCAGCGTGTTGCTATGGGTCGGGCTATCGTGCGTGATGCAAAGGTTTTCCTAATGGACGAGCCTTTGTCAAACTTAGATGCGAAGCTGCGTGTGTCCATGCGTGCTGAGATTGCCAAAATCCACCGCCGTATCGGAGCAACAACCATTTACGTTACCCACGACCAGACAGAGGCCATGACGCTTGCAGACCGGATTGTTATCATGTCAGCAACCAAGAATCCTGCTGGCACTGGAACCATTGGTCGAGTGGAGCAAATCGGTAGTCCACAGGAAGTTTATAGAAATCCAGTTAACAAGTTTGTGGCAGGCTTCATCGGTAGCCCGGCGATGAACTTTATCACTGTGACACTCGAGGGAAATCAAATTGTTGCCAATGGCTTGCGTTTGACAGTGCCAGAAGGAACACTGAAGGTGCTGCGTGAGAAGGGCTATGACGGTAAGAAATTGATCTTCGGTATTCGTCCAGAAGACATCAATACAGAGCCTGCTTTCTTAGAGACCTTCCCAGACTCTGTGGTTCATGCGACCATCTCTGTCTCTGAGCTTTTGGGATCTGAGTCTCACCTTTACTGCCAAGTTGGCGACAGCGAGTTCATCGCACGTGTAGATGCTCGTGACCACTTGGAGACAGGTGCTGGTATTGACCTTGGCTTTGACTTGAACAAGGCGCATTTCTTTGATTTCGAAACAGAGAAAACAGTTTATTAAAATATGAGTTTAAAAAAGATAGTCAGCAAGCTAAACGGAATACATTTGGTCTGCGGACTATCTTTTCTTTATTTTGCTTTTCCGATAAGAATGGTAGCTGCAATGGTCACTTGGGTGAGGTCAGTCCAGTCGATATGGTCTTGCTTGACATGAAAGAGCAGGGGTGTCATTGCTAAAAGAGCTGCTCGGCTTTCGGCAGTCAAGGACTGGCTGGACTCGACAGTAATCTCGGAGATTATATCGAAGTGCTCTTGGAAATGCTGAATGACTTCTTGGTTAGAGTAATCCTTGTTGCTGAGCTGTCTAGCGGCTTTTTGGCGAATTTCCTGAAGGTGGCGCTCGGTGGGGATGACCTTGATGAGGAGGGCATTGTCAGACATGACTCTCCGAAATTCCTGATAATTGGCTGGAGAAAAGATGTCTAAAATGATGTCCATGCTGGCATCTTGTAGCGGTAGCTTGGCCAAATCACCGACGAACCAATTGACTGCGAAACTGCCGTCGCTCTTGGCTGCTAGCTGGATAGAATCTTTTGAAATATCGAAGGCATAGAAGGTTTTTTGGGGATGAATTTCTTGGAGTTTGCGAGAATAGAAGCCCTCGCCACAGCCAATATCTAAGACTGTTTTGGCAGTTTCTGAGCTAGCAAGTAAGTTCGAGACAGCTTCTAAGATAGCTTGGTAGAATCCAGCTTCTAAAATCAACTGCCGATTCTGAAAGCTTATCTTATCGTAGTCTTTGGGCTGCTTGATTTGAGGTGCTAGATTGACATAGCCAAACTTGGCCAAGTCATAAGAATGCCGATGGGGGCATTTGAGGCTATTTTCCATCAGCTGTAGTTCTTCCTTGCAGATGGGACAGGCAAAGGCGGTCGCTGTGGCAAAGCGAGCGAGTTTTGGTTTCAAGTTTGTATTCATAGTTTTAAGTCTAGCAAAAGTGAATCTTGAAATCAAGATTTGCTTCAATTTTCTTGATACAAAATGAAGAAATATAAAGGGATACCCTGTAGGAGTATTTATGATTGCTTTTGAACTTAATTTTATATATAATGATTACAAAGGAGGAAATAAATATGTTAAAAGAAGTATTAACCGTCGCAAAAGTTGCGAAAAAATCATCTCTCTTCTTAGGAGGGGTAGCATTTGGGACACTTGGCTTGAAGGTCTTGGCAAGTAAAGAAGCTAAAAAAGCCTATTCTAAGGCCTTGGCTAAAGGTTACAAATTGAAAGATGGACTGGATGCATCTGTTTCTGTTGTAAAACAACACGGTGATGATGTTTTACAAGACGCTAAATATTTATACGAACAGGAAAAGAAAGAAGAACAACTAGATAGCCTGACAGGTGAATAATATGTCTTTTAAAGTGCTACATAGAGGATACCAACATATCCGATTATCATCCTCTTTTTCACTGACCTTGGATATTCAAGATTATCTTCGTTCCTTGGCTAGAGATGAAAAAGGGATCGACTCTATTCAGTTTTATATAGATCAGCAGCACTTTACTCTACGTATGAAAGAGGGCTTCTCTGTATTAGAAAATGCAGAGGCCTTTTTAAAAAGAATTGATAAGGGGAAAGTTTCGGACTTGATGACTCTTCCCATTCGTAGAGAAGAGAGTGCTTATTCTATTGTTTCAGGTGCAGCGGTTAAGCGTGTACTTTTTCGTAGTTTTGTGCCGTATCCTATTCGCTATATATGGACTTGTTATCAGGCTTTTGGCTATATTAGAGAAGCCTATCAAACACTAGCGCGTAAGGAACTAACGATGGAAGTCTTGGACTGTTCGGCGATTTTATTGTCCTTGTTTATGAACCAATCCAAGACAGCTAGCAATATCATGTTTATGCTTGATTTGGGGAATCATTTAGATCAGTGGTCCTTGAAAAAAACTGCAACAGATTTAGAACAGAGTCTTCTTGCAAAAGAAAGTGATGTCTTCTTAGTGCAGGGTGACATGGTCATCAGCATCAAGAGCTCTGATGTTCAAGTAGACGATGTATTAGTTGTCTCCCAAGGGAATGAAATCTTGTTTGATGGCCAAGTGGTTTCAGGATTAGGAATGGTCAATGAAAGTTCCTTGACCGGCGAGAGCTTTCCAGTTGAAAAAAGAGAAGCCGATCTCGTTTGTGCTAATACTGTCTTAGAGACTGGCGAATTGCTCATTCGTGTAACGGACAACCAAATGAATAGTCGGATTTTGCAACTGATTGAGTTGATGAAGAAATCCGAAGAGAACAAGAAGACCAAACAACGCTATTTCATCAAGATGGCGGACAAGGTTGTCAAATATAACTTTTTAGGTGCTGCCTTGACTTATCTGTTAACAGGTTCGTTCTCAAAAGCCATTTCTTTTCTATTGGTGGATTTTTCATGCGCTTTGAAAATCTCCACGCCTGTAGCCTACCTGACAGCTATCAAGGAGGGATTGAACCGTGAAATGGTTATTAAGGATGGGGATGTTCTAGAAAAATATCTAGAAGTTGATACTTTCCTCTTTGACAAGACAGGCACCATCACAACTAGCTATCCTCTAGTTGAAAAGGTTCTACCTTTTGGTGATTATAACGAGGAAGATGTTTTAAGAATTAGTGCTTGTCTAGAGGAGCATATCTATCATCCAATCGCTAATGCAATTGTCAAGCAAGCTGAAATAGAAGGAATTGAACATGAGGAAATGCATGGGAAACTCCAATATATCGCAAGCAAGGGAATTAAATCTCAAATTGATGGTGAATCGGTTGTCATCGGAAATTTTGTCCTGATGCAAGACGAGCAAATCAATATTAGTCCTGAACAAAATGCCCTGATCGAAGAATATAAGAATCACTACAATCTACTGTTCTTGGGCTATCGCAATGATCTTATTGGGATGTTCTGTATCCATACTCCTTTGAGAAAAGAAGCAAAAGTTGCCTTAGAAAAGCTCAAAGCTCAAGGAAAGAAACTGATTTTAGCAACAGGTGATACCTTGGTTAGAACGGAAGAACTTGTAAAAGATTTGCCGTTTGATCAAGTTTATACAGATTTGAAACCTAATGGAAAATTTGAATTGGTGCAGGAGTTACAGCAATCTGGTCATACTGTCTTAATGGTCGGAGACGGCCTGAATGACTCGGCAGCTCTAACCCTTGCGGATATTGGTGTTGTGATGAATGAAAGTGCAGATATTTCTAAGCAAATGAGCGATATATTATTATTAGATAATCGCTTGGATTTTTTTGAAGAATTAGACTCTCTTTCATCGTCTTTGCAAAAACTGATTCAGAAGAATATCCAAGAAACTGTCGTCGTAAACAGTAGTCTGATTGGCTTTGGTTTATTTAACTGGCTTAGTCCTTCCAATCTTTCTATCTTACATAACCTCACAACTTTGCGAATTGTACTTCGTAGTCTTTCTGTTAAGAATAGATATGTAAGAAGATTTTAATCAACCATAAGCAAAAGGAGTTATCTCAGGGAAGAGTAACTCCTTTTGTTTGTGTGGATAAGTTTTGAATGTTTTAGTATGTAAGGACGAAGTATTTCTTCTTACCACGGCGGATAACGGTGAGTTCATTTTCAAGTTTGTCTGCGTCACCCAAAACATAGTCCAGGTTTTGAATGCGTTCGCCGTTGACATAGATAGCTCCGTTTTGAACATCTTCGCGGGCTTGGCGTTTTGAGTTGACCACACCAGCTGACACGAGGATTTCGATAATGTTAAGATTTTCGTCAGCTTGTACTTGGTAGTTTGGCACGCCACGAAGTCCTTGTTTGAGTTCTTTGACAGAAAGGTTTTTGATGTTTCCAGCAAAGAGTTGCTCGGTAATATTGAGGGCTTCCTTATAGGCTTCTTCACCGTGGACAAGAGTCACGACTTCACGAGCGAGGATTTTTTGAGCCAAGCGTTCGTGTGGAGCTGCTTCGAATTGTTTGCGGATGTCTTCAATCTCATCCATCGACAAGAAAGTAAAGATTTTCAAGAAGCGAACGGCGTCAGCATCCATGACATTCATCCAGAATTGGTACATTTCGTATGGAGAAGTTTTGTCAGCATTGAGCCAAACAGCATTTCCTTCTGATTTACCAAATTTCTTACCAGTCGCATCGGTGATAAGGGGAACGGTGATAACGTGACCAGTCTTGTCGGCCTTACGACGAAGCAATTCAGTACCAGCAGTCATATTGCCCCACTGGTCAGAACCACCGATTTGCAGGGTTACGTTATGTTCTTTGTTAAGAACAAAGAAGTCGTAACCTTGCATGATTTGGTAAGCAAACTCTGTGTAAGAAATCCCTGTTTCAATCCGTTTTTTTACGGATTCCTTGCTCATCATGTAGTTGACAGTGAAGTATTTACCAACATCACGGAGGAAGTCAATGAAGCTGATGCTGCCAAACCAGTCGTAGTTGTTGACCATGACAGCCTTGTTTTCGCCGTTTTCAAAGTCAAGAAAGCGTGACAGTTGCCCTTGGATAGACTGAACCCAGCCATCAACGGTTTCCTTGGTTTGCAGGCTACGCTCTGCATCTTTAAAGGATGGGTCGCCAATCAAACCTGTTGCACCACCGACGAGGGCATAAGGCTTATGCCCAGCTAACTGTAAGCGGCGGCTGGTCAAAATAGCTACTAAGTGACCTAAGTGAAGACTGTCCGCTGTTGGATCGTATCCAGTATAATAAGAGACCTGCCCTTCTTCTAAGGCTTTACGCAAAGCTTCTTCATCAGTCGTTTGAAAAATCAAACCACGCTCTTTTAGCTCATCAAAAATGTGCATAGTTGTCTCTCCTTTTCTAAGATAGCAAAGGATTTTGCCCTTGCTCAAGTATTTTTTTGTTTTATCCCTCTATTGTATCATAAACGCGACAAATAGCAATGAGTAGCCAGAAAATAATTCCTGTAAAAGCGCTAGAATTAGCTCTTTCTTGATATAATCTGCTGATGTTTGTTATAATAGTTGATAAGGAGAATCTATGTTGAAACCATTTATAAAAAAGTTAAGGCAGTTTGGTAAGGGGGAACCCTCACCTGCTAAGAAGTCTAAGCCAAAAGGAGAGACATGGTCGGTACTGGATATTGTTTCCGTTATTTTCCGGACAGTAAAACTACTCTTAAATGTCGCTTTTGTATTTATCTTTTTTGGAATAGTATTGGGGGCTGGACTCGGATTGGGCTATGCCGCCAGCCTTTTTAGTGATGTCTCCGTGCCGAAGCAGGAGGAGCTGGTAAGTCAGGTCAATAAGATTTCTGGGATTTCGAAGCTGACCTATGCTAACGGAGAGTTGATTTCTGAAATCGATAATGATTTGTTGCGGATCCCAGTTGCCAGCGATGCGATTTCTGATAATGTCAAAAATGCTATCATTGCGACGGAAGATGAGAATTTTGAAACTCACAATGGTGTTGTGCCCAAGGCGGTTCTGCGGGCAACCTTGGGTTCTGTAGTTGGAGTTGGTTCATCCAGCGGGGGCTCTACCTTAACTCAGCAGTTGATCAAGCAGCAGGTTGTGGGAGATGCTCCGACTTTCAAGCGGAAGGCGGTAGAGATTGTTGATGCTTTGGCTCTGGAACGCTATATATCCAAGGATGAGATTCTGACTGCTTATTTGAATGTGGCACCTTTTGGTCGGAATAACAAAGGACAAAATATTGCTGGAGTGGAAGAAGCAGCCCAAGGGATTTTTGGTGTATCAGCCAAAGATTTGACTATTCCACAGGCTGCCTTTATTGCAGGACTGCCTCAGAGTCCGATTGTCTATTCGCCTTATGCCTCTGATGGTAGCATGAAGAGTCCAGATGACATGGCTTTAGGTCTAGAGCGGGCTCGGCATGTTTTATATAATATGTACCGCACAGGCCGACTGAGCGAGGCCGACTATCAGCAATATAAAGACCATGATCTGACGCAGGATTTCAAGCAGACGGAGAGTCTGCAAAAGAGCTCACATAGTTACCTCTACCATACAGCCTTTTCAGAAGCGCAGACGGCCATGTATCAGTACTTGATCCAGCGGGATAATGTATCCCAGCAAGAATTAAAAAATAATGCAACGGTTGAAGCTTATCAGGAGTTGGCTCGAAAAGAGCTGAGCGAGGGTGGCTATACGGTTACGACAACCATCAATCATTCTATTCATCAGGCGATGCAGAACGCTGTTGCCAACTACGGTGGTCTCTTGGATGATGGGACAGGAATGGTCGAGGTTGGGAATGTCCTTCAGGACAATAAAACAGGAGCTATCATTGGTTTTGTCGGTGGTAGAGACTATAGTTCCAACCAAAACAACCATGCTTTTGACACGGAAAGATCTCCGGGTTCGACTATCAAGCCGATTTTAGCTTATGGGATTGCCATTGACCAAGGTCTGATGGGAAGTGCAAGTGTCCTTTCCAATTATCCGACGAATTTCTCTAGTGGTGAGCCGATTATGCACGTGGACAGTCGCGGGACAGGCATGATGGATCTGCAGGAAGCCCTCAATACTTCTTGGAATATTCCAGCTTATTGGACCTATCGTGCACTTCGCGAGAAGGGTGTGAATGTCCGAGATTATATGGAAAAAATGGGCTATCATATTGACAACTATGACATTGAAAGTCTACCAATGGGTGGGGGGATCGAGGTTTCGGTTGCCCAGCATACCAACGGCTTCCAGACCTTGGCTAATAATGGCTCTTACCAAGAAAAATATATGATTGAAAAGATCACAGCTCCAGACGGTAAGATAGTTTATGAGCATAAGGCCAAACCAGTTCAGGTTTACTCACCTGCTGCTGCGACGATTATGCAGCACCTGATGCGAGGCGTGCTCAATTCTGGCGCAACTACGACCTTTAAATCAAGAATTAGCCAAGTCAATGGCACTTTGGCAGGTGCAGATTGGATTGGCAAGACTGGTACAACCAACAGCAATGGTGATATGTGGCTCATGCTTTCCACTCCTCGGATGACCCTTGGAGGTTGGATCGGTCATGATGACAATACCTCTATGGCTGCCTTAACAGGCTACAATAATAATGCAGCCTATATGGCTTATCTGGCCAATGCCATTTATGAAGTGGATCCAGAGGCCTGGGGAATCGGAGAGAAGTTCAATCTTGATTCGAGCGTTATCAAGTCTGATGTTCTCAAGTCTACTGGAGAAAGACCAGGAACCGTCACAATCAATGGTCGCTCCATCAATCTAAGCGGTCCGACCGTTCCTAGCTACTGGGCTAAGAATGGCGCGCCTACGACGAGCTACCGCTTTAGTATTGGTGCATCAGATGCGGATTATCAGAGAGCTTGGGGAGCAATTTTGGGAATCTATACCTCTAATTTTAGCTCTAATTCCAACTCCAGTTCCAATAATGGGACTAATTCTAGCAGTAACCGGCAGGGAAACTAGGACATCAAGAACGGCTTTTCAACTTTTCAGAAAGCAGAGGAAAGCCTTGCAATTTCTAGATAAATACGGTATAATAGTATCAATAATTTGTCGTGTGCTTTAATTGAAATATTGTCCGATTAAAGCTTGCAGCAGTTAAATCAAACTTTTTATAAGTCAGATTTAGCTGCTCTTTTTGTGTCTATTTTTCAGAATTCTAAGATTTGTAACGCAAATTTAAAGATTCTAAAAACTTAGCAAAAGGGACTGATTGTAGCTGTTTTGACGAGAGTCAATGGCGTAGAAAGGGGTCTCCCCTTGGTAAGAGTGAAGAAGAGTGTGATATGAGAGGTAGGTGGTTATTATTTCAATAATCGGTAAATCTCAATTCTCTCCGATTCCTCCCTCTGTACTTTATAAAAAAGGAGTTAGAAACTTGGCAGGACATGACGTTCAATACGGGAAACATCGGACCCGTCGTAGTTTTTCAAGAATTAAAGAAGTTCTTGATTTACCAAACTTGATTGAAATTCAAACAGACTCGTTTAAAGATTTCTTGGACCATGGGTTGAAGGAAGTCTTTGAGGATGTGCTTCCTATTTCAAACTTTACCGACACCATGGAATTGGAATTTGTCGGCTATGAAATCCGTGAGCCTAAATATACGCTGGAAGAAGCTCGTATCCACGATGCTAGCTACTCAGCGCCAATCTTTGTGACCTTCCGCCTGATTAACAAGGAAACTGGTGAAATCAAGACGCAGGAAGTCTTCTTTGGTGACTTCCCAATCATGACTGAAATGGGAACCTTCATCATCAACGGTGGTGAGCGGATTATCGTGTCTCAGTTGGTGCGTTCGCCAGGGGTTTACTTCAACGATAAAGTTGATAAAAATGGTAAAGTTGGCTACGGTTCAACTGTTATTCCTAACCGCGGAGCTTGGTTGGAGTTAGAAACAGACTCAAAAGATATCGCCTATACTCGTATTGACCGGACTCGTAAAATTCCGTTTACTACTTTGGTGCGTGCGCTTGGTTTCTCAGGTGATGATGAGATCTTGGACATCTTTGGTGACAGCGACTTGGTGCGCAACACCATCGAAAAAGACATCCACAAGAACCCAATGGACTCTCGTACGGATGAAGCTCTGAAAGAAATCTACGAGCGTCTTCGTCCAGGTGAGCCTAAGACGGCTGAAAGCTCACGTAGCTTGCTTGTGGCACGTTTCTTTGATCCACATCGTTATGATTTGGCAGCAGTTGGTCGTTACAAGATTAACAAGAAGCTCAACATCAAGAACCGCCTGCTCAATCAAACATTAGCAGAACATCTAGTAGATGCTGAAACTGGTGAAATCCTTGTCGAAGCTGGTACGGTTATGACTCGCAGTGTGATCGACAGCATTTCAGAGCAGTTGGACAATGGTTTGAACAAAATCACTTATATTCCAAACGACTCAGCTGTCTTGACAGAGCCTGTAGAATTGCAGAAGTTCAAGGTCGTCGCACCAAGCGATCCAGATCGTGTTGTGACCATCATTGGCAATGCGAACCCATCTGACAAGGTTCGGACTGTAACACCAGCTGATATCTTGGCTGAAATGAGCTATTTTCTCAACTTGGCAGAAGGTGTCGGCCGTGTGGATGATATTGACCACTTAGGGAACCGTCGTATTCGTGCGGTTGGTGAACTTTTGGCCAACCAAGTTCGACTTGGCCTTTCTCGGATGGAGCGTAATGTTCGTGAACGGATGTCTGTTCAGGACAATGAAGTGCTGACTCCACAACAAATCATCAACATCCGTCCAGTAACTGCTGCTATTAAAGAATTCTTTGGTTCTTCTCAGTTGTCTCAGTTCATGGACCAACACAATCCGCTGTCTGAGCTTTCTCACAAGCGTCGTCTCTCTGCCTTAGGACCTGGTGGTTTGACACGTGACCGCGCTGGTTATGAAGTGCGAGACGTGCACTATACTCACTATGGTCGTATGTGTCCGATTGAAACGCCTGAAGGACCAAACATCGGTTTGATCAATAACTTGTCTTCTTACGGGCACCTTAACAAATACGGATTTATTCAAACACCTTACCGTAAGGTAGACCGTGAAGCTGGTGTGGTAACCAACGAAATCGTTTGGCTGACAGCTGACGAGGAAGATGAATTTATCGTAGCTCAGGCCAACTCTAAGCTGAATGAAAAAGGTGGCTTTGCTGAGCCTATCGTTATGGGACGCCACCAAGGTAATAACCAAGAATTCCCTTCAGACCAAGTAGACTACATGGATGTATCGCCTAAGCAGGTAGTTGCCGTGGCGACAGCGTGTATTCCTTTCTTGGAAAATGACGACTCCAACCGTGCCCTCATGGGTGCCAACATGCAACGTCAGGCTGTGCCTTTGATTGATCCAAAAGCGCCTTACGTTGGTACTGGTATGGAATACCAAGCAGCCCACGACTCTGGAGCAGCTGTTATTGCTCAGTATGATGGGAAAGTTACCTATGCGGATGCGGATAAGGTAGAAGTTCGTCGTGAAGACGGTTCACTAGATGTGTACCACATTCAAAAATTCCGCCGTTCTAACTCAGGAACTGCCTACAACCAACGCACTCTTGTAAAAGTTGGCGATGTTGTTGAAAAAGGTGATTTTATCGCAGACGGACCTTCTATGGAAAATGGAGAAATGGCGCTGGGACAAAACCCAATCGTTGCCTACATGACATGGGAAGGTTACAACTTCGAGGATGCGGTTATCATGAGTGAGCGTCTGGTGAAAGACGATGTCTATACATCTGTCCACCTCGAAGAATACGAATCAGAAACACGTGATACAAAGCTTGGGCCTGAAGAAATCACTCGTGAAATTCCAAACGTTGGTGAAGATGCCCTTAAAGACCTTGACGAAATGGGTATTATCCGTATCGGTGCGGAAGTTAAGGAAGGCGACATCCTTGTAGGTAAAGTAACCCCTAAGGGTGAAAAAGACCTTTCAGCTGAAGAACGTCTCTTGCATGCTATCTTTGGTGATAAGTCTCGTGAAGTACGTGACACTTCTCTTCGTGTACCACACGGTGCCGATGGTGTTGTTCGTGATGTCAAGATCTTTACCCGTGCTAACGGTGATGAGCTACAATCAGGTGTTAACATGTTGGTGCGTGTCTACATCGCTCAAAAACGTAAGATCAAGGTCGGAGATAAGATGGCCGGACGTCACGGAAACAAAGGGGTTGTATCCCGTATCGTTCCTGTGGAAGACATGCCATACTTGCCAGACGGAACCCCAGTTGATATCATGTTGAACCCACTTGGGGTGCCATCCCGTATGAATATCGGTCAGGTTATGGAACTCCACCTTGGTATGGCAGCTCGTAACTTGGGCATCCACATTGCGACACCGGTCTTTGACGGAGCAAGCTCAGAAGATCTCTGGTCTACAGTTCGTGAAGCTGGTATGGATAGCGATGCTAAGACAATTCTTTATGATGGTCGTACTGGTGAGCCATTTGACAACCGCGTTTCTGTCGGTGTCATGTACATGATCAAGCTCCACCACATGGTTGACGATAAGCTCCACGCCCGTTCAGTTGGTCCATACTCAACCGTTACCCAACAGCCACTCGGAGGTAAAGCTCAGTTTGGTGGACAACGTTTCGGGGAAATGGAAGTTTGGGCCCTAGAGGCTTACGGTGCGTCAAATGTACTTCAAGAAATCTTGACTTACAAGTCTGACGATATCAACGGACGTTTGAAAGCTTATGAAGCGATTACTAAAGGGAAACCAATTCCAAAACCAGGTGTTCCAGAATCCTTCCGAGTTCTTGTGAAAGAATTGCAATCTCTTGGTCTTGACATGCGTGTCCTTGACGAAGATGACCAAGAAGTGGAACTTCGTGACTTGGATGAAGACATGGATGAAGATGTGATCCATGTGGACGATCTGGAAAAAGCACGTCAAAAACAGGCTCAAGAAGCTAAAGCAGCTTTTGATGCTGAAGGAAATGAAGAAAAATAATTCGTCGCTGATTAGATAAATAAGAAAGGTAAGAAATAGTGGTTGATGTAAATCGATTTAAAAGTATGCAAATCACCCTAGCTTCTCCAAGTAAGGTCCGCTCGTGGTCTTACGGAGAAGTGAAGAAGCCTGAGACAATCAATTACCGGACCTTGAAGCCAGAACGTGAAGGCCTCTTTGACGAGGTGATCTTCGGGCCAACCAAGGATTGGGAGTGTGCCTGCGGTAAATACAAACGGATTCGTTACAAAGGGATTATTTGTGACCGCTGTGGTGTTGAAGTAACACGGACTAAGGTTCGTCGTGAGCGTATGGGGCACATCGAGCTTAAAGCACCGGTTTCTCACATTTGGTACTTCAAGGGAATCCCAAGCCGTATGGGCTTGACTCTGGATATGAGTCCGCGCGCCCTAGAAGAAGTCATTTATTTTGCGGCTTATGTGGTGATTGATCCTAAGGAAACACCACTGGAGCACAAGTCTATCATGACTGAGCGCGAGTATCGTGAGCGCCTCCGTGAATATGGTGCAGGTTCATTCGTTGCCAAGATGGGAGCAGAAGCGATCCAAGACTTGCTGAAACAAGTGGATTTGGAAACAGAAATTGCGGCTCTTAAAGAAGAATTGAAAACAGCTTCTGGTCAAAAACGAATCAAGGCTATTCGTCGTTTGGACGTTTTGGATGCCTTCTATCGTTCTGGCAATAAGCCAGAATGGATGATTCTCAACATCCTGCCAGTCATTCCACCAGATCTACGTCCAATGCTTCAATTGGATGGTGGCCGCTTTGCCTCATCTGACTTGAACGACCTCTACCGCCGCGTTATCAACCGGAACAACCGTTTAGCTCGTTTGCTCGAGTTGAATGCACCAGGTATCATCGTTCAAAATGAGAAGCGGATGCTGCAAGAAGCGGTGGATGCTTTGATTGACAACGGTCGTCGTGGTCGTCCGATCACAGGTCCAGGTAGCCGTCCACTTAAGTCTTTGAGTCACATGCTCAAAGGGAAACAAGGACGTTTCCGTCAAAACTTGCTGGGTAAACGGGTTGACTTCTCAGGCCGTTCCGTTATCGCTGTTGGTCCGACATTGAAGATGTATCAATGTGGTGTGCCACGTGAAATGGCGATCGAGCTCTTCAAGCCGTTTGTCATGCGGGAAATTGTTGCCCGTGACTATGCACAGAATGTGAAAGCTGCTAAACGCATGGTAGAGCGTGGCGATGAGCGTATCTGGGATGTCTTGGAAGATGTTATCAAAGAACACCCGGTGCTCCTTAACCGCGCACCGACCCTTCACCGTTTGGGTATTCAAGCCTTTGAGCCAGTTCTGATTGACGGTAAAGCTCTTCGCTTGCACCCATTGGTCTGTGAAGCCTACAATGCCGACTTTGACGGTGACCAAATGGCCATTCACGTTCCATTGTCTGAAGAAGCTCAAGCTGAAGCTCGTATCCTCATGCTGGCTGCTGAGCACATCTTGAATCCGAAAGACGGAAAACCGGTTGTAACACCATCTCAGGATATGGTCTTGGGTAACTACTACCTGACCATGGAAGAAGCAGGTCGTGAAGGCGAAGGCATGGTCTTTAAAGACCGTGATGAAGCCGTGATGGCCTTGCGTAATGGCTATGTCCACTTGCACACTCGTGTGGGTATCGCGACAGATAGTCTCAATAAGCCATGGACAGAAGATCAAAAACACAAGATCCTCATGACTACAGTAGGTAAGATTCTCTTCAACGATATCATGCCAGAAGAGCTGCCTTACCTACAAGAGCCAACGAATGCTAACTTGACAGAAGGTGTTCCAGCTAAATACTTCTTGGAGCCTGGTAAAGACATTAAGTCTGCCATTGAAGCTCTAGAGTTAAATATTCCGTTCAAGAAGAAAAATCTAGGAAATATCATCGCTGAAATCTTCAAACGCTTCCGCACTACAGAAACATCTGCCCTGCTGGACCGCTTGAAAGACCTAGGTTACCACCATTCTACTCTGGCTGGTTTGACAGTGGGTATTGCCGACATTCCAGTCGTAGAAGACAAGGCAGAGATTATCGAAGAGTCTCACAAGCGCGTGGACCAAATCACCAAGCAATTCCGTCGCGGTATGATTACCGATGATGAGCGCTATAATGCAGTTACTGCTGAGTGGCGGGCAGCTCGTGAGAAATTGGAAAAACGTTTGGTTGCCAACCAGGATCCGAAGAACCCTATCGTTATGATGATGGACTCTGGAGCCCGGGGTAACATCTCTAACTTCTCCCAGTTGGCCGGTATGCGTGGTCTGATGGCTGCGCCAAATGGACGTATCATGGAATTGCCAATTTTGTCTAACTTCCGTGAAGGTCTGTCCGTTCTGGAAATGTTCTTCTCTACTCACGGTGCCCGTAAGGGTATGACGGATACGGCCCTCAAGACAGCCGACTCAGGTTACTTGACTCGCCGTCTGGTTGACGTTGCTCAAGATGTGATTATCCGTGAGGACGACTGTGGTACAGACCGCGGCTTGCTCATCACTTCTATCACAGAAGGCAAGGAAATGATCGAGTCTCTGGAAGAGCGTCTCAATGGTCGTTACACTAAGAAGACGGTTAAACATCCAGAAACTGGCGCAGTTATCATCGGTCCAAATGAATTGATTACAGAAGACAAGGCGCGTGAGATTGTCAATGCTGGTGTGGAAGAAGTTACTATCCGTTCCGTATTTACATGTAACACTCGCCACGGTGTCTGCCGTCATTGTTACGGTATCAACTTGGCGACTGGTGATGCTGTTGAAGTCGGTGAAGCAGTCGGAACTATCGCTGCCCAATCTATCGGGGAACCTGGTACACAGCTGACCATGCGTACCTTCCACACGGGTGGGGTTGCCTCTAATACCGATATCACTCAGGGTCTTCCTCGTGTCCAAGAAATCTTTGAAGCCCGCAATCCGAAAGGGGAAGCGGTCATCACTGAAGTCAAGGGTGAAGTTACTGCCATCGAAGAAGATGCATCTACTCGTACTAAGAAAGTCTTTGTTACAGGTGCAACTGGTGAAGGCGAATACGTAGTGCCATTTACAGCCCGCATGAAGGTAGAAGTGGGCGATCAAGTTTCCCGCGGTGCTGCCTTGACCGAAGGTTCTATCCAGCCTAAGCACTTGCTGGCTGTCCGCGATGTCTTGTCTGTTGAAACTTACCTGCTTGCTGAAGTACAAAAAGTTTACCGCAGCCAAGGGGTAGAAATCGGCGACAAACACATCGAAGTAATGGTTCGTCAGATGATTCGCAAGGTGCGCGTCATGGATCCAGGTGACACAGATCTTCTTATGGGAACTCTCATGGATATCACAGACTTTACAGATGCTAACCGTGATGTGGTTATCTCAGGCGGTGTGCCTGCGACAGCTCGTCCAGTCCTCATGGGAATCACCAAGGCTTCCCTTGAGACAAACAGCTTCTTGTCTGCAGCTTCCTTCCAGGAAACAACTCGTGTCCTGACAGATGCTGCGATCCGTGGTAAGAAAGACCATCTCCTTGGCCTTAAGGAAAATGTTATCATCGGTAAGATTATCCCAGCTGGTACTGGTATGGCTCGTTACCGTAACTTGGAACCACAAGCAATCAATGAAGTTGAAATCATTGACGAAGTTGTGGAAACAGCAGAGACTGAAGAAGTTGAAACAAGCGTAGAATCATAAAAACTTGCTTGAGTTTACATATAAAAGTCTATCAGGAAGAGAATCTTGTATTCTCTTCTTTTTTGTTAGCTTGCACGGAGGGGCGCAGTTAGAATATAACTGGAGGTTTCAGATATCCATTTTGTTGCCATATCGAATCAAAAGCTTAGGAAAGGAGCTTCCTAGTAAGCATGATGGCGTATTTTTTGATTTTATATGGCTCTTAGCTGTACAGGAAGGGAAAAATTCGATATACTAAGTAAAAGGAGGAAGAAATGAAAATTTTTTTGCAAAAAGTGGAATATAGTTTACTGGCTTTGTTTTTAGCCGTACAGACTCAAGTTCCTTTTGTACTGATCCAGTTTTACAAAGGTCGAGATCAAAGTTTTTCAATGGGATACACCTTGCTTATCCTGATGATTTATTTGCTGATCATTTTTTATGCCCTGCGAATGGCTAAAAAAGAAGGCTTACTGACCCTTGATTTTAGTTTTTTTAATTTAAAATCAGTGATCTGGCTAGTATTATCCTATCTGATAACTTTCGGAGTTAGTATTTTTGCTGCGATTATTATGGTTCTAGAGGGCCAACTTTCAGGAACGACAGCCAATCAAACTGCTTTGCAAAACTTGTTTCAGAGTACGCCCGTTGTTTTGCTTATTGTGGGAGCTGTTTTTTCAGCGCCAATTTTGGAAGAGATTCTTTTCCGTGGTTTGATTCCCCAAAAGCTATTTCCCCAGCATGAGTTGATTGGTTTGGTGGTTGGTTCTATCCTTTTTGGTTTTTTCCATGGTCCGACCAATATCGGTAGTTTTGTCCTTTATGCTGGTATGGGGGCGTTCTAGCTTTGGTGGTTCACCAGACTAAGCGTTTGGAAATGGGAATTTTAGCCCATATGTTGCGTAATGGAATTGCTATTCTGGTGATGATTGCCGCACAAGGCTAAGCATAGGTGATTAATGGATGAAGAGGTCAGCTTGACCTCTTTTTTGACATTTCAGGGATAAAAAGTGACTTTTTAGGGCATAGAGCCAACAGGGCGAATCTTTTGCTTTATAATGAGAATTGTATCTTAGCTTTAGGGAGTGAAAAATATGCGTCTCAAATTTCAAAAATCTATCCAAATCTTATTAGTAGTTATGCTACTTCAATCGGGTTTGTTGCTTTTGCTTCAGCCAATGACCAACCGCTTGGTTTTATCAAGGCCTAGTCTGCTCTTTATCTCTCTGTTTTTGATCATTCTTTTTGGGTACGCCTCTTACTTTTCTCGTGAGTGGCGGGATTTTNAGATAGAGCTACGGGCTTCCAAGCGGTTTCAGCACTTACGTTGCCTTTATTTTTTAATGATTGCAAGCAATGCAGCGAGTCTTGTTCTCCTTTGTGGGCAGTCGAGTTCGGAGCTAACGCCTTTGCAGCAGCTTATCTCAAACAGTTTTTCCGCTTCCTCCTTGCTATTGATTGGCATGGATTTATTTGGTATATCATCACAGGCTAAGCAAAACAGGCAGATGAAATACAGGAAGAGTTGGCGTATTGCCTTTGGAATCGCTCTCTTTGCTTTTCTGAGAAATCCTGAAGAATTATCCTGTTTTTTGATTTATCTAAGCTTAGGCATGGCTTTTGTCCAGCTCTTAAAAGCTTGGGTTGGATCTCTAGAATTGTCCTTACTGGCTCATCTTCTTCGGAATTTGATTCTGATCCTCCTTTTGCCCTTCTGTTTGTAAAAAGTGTTTTCTTAAATAGGGGAATTGTGGTAAAATGGTAAATGAAACAAGGGGCAGATGAGGTCTTCTTGTGAAGTCGAGTGCAGTTCATAGGACTGGATGCTGCATCTGCTGTTGGCTTTGCGGTACACTAGATGAGTGTGCCTTTTTTGTTGAAAGGCAGAAGTAGCAAGAGGAAAGGAAATACGATGAATCTAAGACAGCTTGCCCCAGAGGGTAAGACAGCCCTTTGCGGGATTCTCAATGTTACCCCAGATTCCTTTTCGGATGGGGGCAGATATGACACGGTGGAAAAGGCTCTGGAGCAGGCGCGCAAGATGATAGCTCAGGGAGCTCACCTGCTGGATATCGGTGGAGAGTCGACTCGTCCGGGCAGCCATTTTGTGGACATTGAGGCGGAAATAGGGCGTGTGGTGCCGGTCATTGAGGCTCTTCGTCGGGAAAGTGATATCCTCATTTCTGTGGATACTTGGAAAGCACCAGTTGCCGAAGCAGCTTTGGCCGCTGGAGCCAATATCATCAATGATATCACGGGACTCTTAGGTGATGAGAGAATGGCAGTTGTGGCTGCCAAGACTGGAGCACCAGTTATCGCCATGTTCAACCCAGTCATGGCTCGGCCCCAACATGCTAGCTCGAAAATCTTTCCGACTTTCGGCTTTGGACCTACTTTTACCGAGTCAGAATTAGCAAATTTTGAGCAGCTGGATATTCAGGCGCTCATGTGGGCATTTTTTGAAAAAACACTGGCAAGAGCTGAGCAAGCTGGGTTGGAGCGGGAGCAAATCATGCTGGATCCAGGGATTGGTTTTGGCTTGACCAAGCGGGAAAATCTCTTGCTCTTACAGGAACTGAATAGTATTCATCGGTCTGGCTTTCCCATTTTTCTGGGGGTTTCTCGCAAGCGCTTTTTGGTCAATATCTTGGAGGAAAGTGGTTTTGAGACCGACCCAGAGACGGAAGCTGGTTTTCAAAACAGAGACATGGCTTCAGCTCATTTGACCAGCATTGCAGCTAGTCAGGGTGTCGAGGCTGTCCGAGTGCATGATGTGGAGGTCCACCGAATGGCAGCCGAGATTGGCGATGCTATTCGACTGGCTCAGAAAATGGAAGATCTAAATTTACGGCAGTATAAGTGAGTATGATGAAAGAAGAATTGCCAGATTTAAGCTGGCTGGAAGCCTATCGGACGGATAGTCCTAATTTTGGCTTGGAGCGGATAGAGCGGATGCTGGCGCTGCGGGGAAATCCTCATTTGCAGCTGTCAGTGATTCATATAGGAGGGACCAACGGGAAGGGCTCAACCATTGCCCACCTGCGTCACCTATTGGAAATGCGAGGTCTGCGTGTGGGAACCTTTACCTCCCCCTATCTGATCAGCTACAATGAACAAATCGCCATCAATGGTCGTCCAATTCCCAATCAAGATTTGGAACGGCTCCTAGATACTTATCGAGCTCTCTTTGAGGAGCAAGCGAATGATGAGGTTTTGCAGGGGGTGACGGAGTTTGAGATCATGACGGCTTTGGCCTATGATTATTTGGCTCAGGAGCGGGTCGATGTGGCCATTATGGAGGTCGGCATGGGCGGCCTCTTGGATAGTACCAATGTCTGCCGCCCTGATTTGACAGCCATTACGACCATTGGCTTAGATCATGTGGCTCTGCTGGGACATTCTCTGGCAGCAATTGCCGAGCAGAAAGCTGGGATTATCAAGCCAAATGTGCCCTTGGTGACTGGGCGGATTGAGCCAGAAGCTCTGGCGGTCATAGAGGGTAAGGCTCATCAAATGCAAGCGCCTCACTATGTTTATGGGCAGTCTTATCAAGTTCAGAGCTTGGGCGGGACTGACTCAGGAGAGCATTTTAGCTTTTCCAATGCCCATCGGGAGGTGGAACATTACCAGACGCCTCTGTTGGGGCAGCATCAGGTAGATAATGCTGGTTTGGCGATTGAGCTCTGTGACCTCTATTGTCAGAGCAAGCAACTACCGCTGTTAACAAAAGAGCAAATAGCCGCCGCTTTAGTAGCTACAAACTGGCCGGGTCGGATGGAGCAGATTTCGCACCAGCCTCGTATTTTGCTTGATGGCGCCCACAATCCTCACGCTATGGATAGATTGACGGGGACTTTGAACCAACATTATCCAGACTTGGATAAGAAAATCCTTTTTAGCTGTATCCAGACCAAGTCTCTGGAGGAAATGGTAGATCAACTCAAGCAAGTACCTAAGAGTCAGCTGATTTTGACCAGTTTTGCAGATCCACGGAGCTTTTCCAAAGAAAAAATGGAGGCGCTGTCTTGCGAGCAGGGCTTGAACTATGCTGATTGGCAGGACTTTTTAGAGGCTTATTTGAAAGCTGAGCATAGGGACGATGAGCTCTTGCTGATTACGGGCTCCCTTTATTTCCTGGCTCAGGTTAGAGCCTATATCATTGACAAAGAAAAAGAATCTAGGAGTGAATATGGACACGAAGAAAATTGAAGCAGCTGTTGCCCAGATTATTGAGGCGGTTGGAGAAGACGGAAGCCGTGAGGGCTTGCAGGAGACACCTCACCGCATTGCCAAGATGTACCAGGAAATTTTTGCTGGGCTGGGCGAGACGGCTGAGGAGCATCTATCCAAGTCTTTTGAAATCATTGACAATAATATGGTGGTGGAGAAGGATATTTTCTTCCATTCCATGTGTGAGCATCACTTCCTGCCATTTTACGGGAAGGTTCACATCGCCTATGTGCCAAATGGTCGGGTAGCAGGTCTGTCCAAGCTGGCCCGGACGGTTGAGGTTTATGCCAAGAAACCGCAGATTCAAGAGCGATTGACCGTAGAGATTGCTGAGGCCTTGATGGACTATCTGGGTGCTCAAGGAGCCTTGGTCTGGGTGGAAGCTGAGCATATGTGTATGAATATGCGCGGAGTCAGAAAGCCTGGCACTGCAACGGTTACTACGGCGGCGCGTGGTGTTTTAGCGACGGACAAGGATCTAAAAAATGAAGCTTACAAACTGATGGGACATTAAGGACTTGACAATAAGGAGAGGAGAGTCATGGATCAGCTACGGATTAAGGATTTGGAAGTGTACGCCTATCATGGTGTTTTTGGAGCAGAGAAGGAACTGGGCCAGCGTTTTGTGCTGGATCTGATTTTGGACTATGATATGACTCGGGCTGCCAAAACAGGCGACCTGACAGCTTCTATCCACTATGGAGAATTGGCTCAGGATCTGACCCACTGGTGTCAGGAAAGCAAGGAAGACTTGATTGAGACGCTGGCTTACAAACTGATTGATCGGATTTTTCTGAATCATCCTTTGGTACAGAAAGTCAGCTTGGAGGTCAAAAAGCCTTGGGCGCCAGTGCCGCTGCCTCTAGAGACCTGCTCAGTCAAGCTAGTGCGTCAAAAGCGGAAAGCCTTTATCGCTCTGGGCAGCAATCAAGGCAGCCCATCTGCCAATCTGGGTGCGGCTTTGGAAAAAATAGCAGAGCAAAATATAAGAGTTTTGCAGGCATCAAGCCGTATCGAGACAGAGCCTTGGGGCGGCGTTGAGCAGGATCCGTTTCTCAATCAAGTTGTTGAAGTTGAAACCTGGCTCAATCCTGAGGAATTAATGCAGACGCTGCTAGCTATTGAAGCGGATTTAGGTCGCGTGCGGGAAATCAAATGGGGGCCTCGTGTGATTGATCTGGATATTCTTTACATAGGACAGGAGGAGGTATACAGTCCAAACTTGATTGTTCCTCATCCTTATGTGGCTGAGCGAGCTTTTGTCTTGCAATCTCTGGTGGAAATCGCTCCACACTTTGTCGATCCGGTGCAGAAAAAAAGCATCCGCCAACTCTGGGATGCAGTCGAAAAATGAGAAAAGAAACTTGTCGCAAGGCAAGTTTTTTTCATTATCTGAACTTTCTCTGAACTTGCCCCTGTATACTAAAGAAAAAGCAAAAGGAGTTCAGTATGGAACATATGGTGAAAATAGAAGGAGTCTGCAAAAAGCATGGCAGCAAGCAGATTTTAGAAGATATTTCTTTTACAGCTAGAAGCGGTCGGATTACAGCCTTTCTGGGTCCAAATGGTGCTGGTAAAAGCTCGACCTTGAGGATTCTCTTGGGGTTAGATTGGGCGACAGCAGGAACTGCGACTTTTGATGGGCAAGCCTATCAGTCAATGACTTATCCGCTCAGAACGGTAGGTGCAGCCTTTGACGGCATTGGCGGTCTGCCAAATCGAAAGGTCTATGACCACTTGAGGATTATTGCGGCTAGCAATGCTATTTCCAAGTCTCGGATCGATGAGGTTTTGGAGATGACTGGAATCGCTCATAAGAGGAAGGACCTTTTGTCAAGCCTGTCTCTGGGGGAAGGTCAACGCTTGGGTTTGGCAGCAGCTTTGCTGGGTGATCCTCAGTTTCTTATATTAGATGAGCCGACTAATGGACTAGATCCAAGTGGGATTAAGTGGTTTAGAAAGTTCATCCGTCAGCAGGCTGATTTAGGGAAAACGGTACTTCTATCCTCTCATATTCTGTCAGAGGTGCAAATGGTGACAGATGATGTTGTCTTGATTCATCATGGGCGAATTATTGAGCAGGGACCATTGGAAGAGGTGCTGCAAGATTCAGACAGTCTAGAAGATCTCTTCTTTGATTTGACAGAGGAGGTTTAAAATGAAAGAAACGATGTCCTTATTGCATTCAGAATGGTTGAAAATTCGCTCAACCAAGGCTTTCAGAGTGAGTATAGCCTTCATGCTGCTCTTGGTGCCTGCCGTATCCTGGCTGGAGGGCCGACAGTATTTATCTGTCGGCTTAGATGCCACACCTGAGACGGTTCCCGGCCTGGCAGAAGCCATTGATCCGCTGGAATATCTGGGTCTCAACGGGGCCTCTATGGCGGGCATGGTTTTGGTCATTTTAGCTGGAATTTTGGGGGCTATGGAATTTCAGTCTCATAGCTTGAGAACTAGCCTCTTGACCTGTAATAACCGCCTGAAGCTGCTTGTGGGGAAACTTATGACCTTTGCTTGCTTTTCTCTTGCCAGTAGCTTTTTATCAATCTACTGTAGTTATATGGTCATGCATCTGGCTTTAGGAAAGGAAGGGCTTGATCCGATTCTGCTCAATCAGGCAGCTTGGAGTTTGATTTTGTGGAAAATCTTATCTCTGACCTTATTGGGAATCCTTTCATTTTTGTTAGGTTTATTGGCTCGGACCATGCTAGTTCCTCTGCTTTTTCTCGTGCCACAGATATATAATCTGGGAAATTACCTGGCAGCTCACACGAGTTGGGGAGCTTATCTGCCACAGCCAGCAGGAGAGTTGTTTGCTGCAACGCCAACTTCCCAATATGTCAACAATCCCTTGCAAGGGCTGTTGATACTTGGCGCATGGATACTAATCATCGGCGGCATGACTTCTCTGCGCTTTTTGAAGACAGATTTAGGAGGGCGCTACTGATGATAAAAGCTCTGCTTAGAAGTGAATGGATTAAGTTCCGTTCTTACTATCTCGCTCTTGGTGCAGCCTTGGTAGCTCTGGTAGCTGTTCCATTTTTTCTAATGAATCTTGACTATAGTCAGACAGCAGTTGGCCAGACGAAAGCTCTGAGCGAGACTTTGCATTCCCTCTATCTGGCGCAGCCTGTCATCGTCATCTTTACTTCGCTCTATTTTGCTCAGGAGTTTGTCAAGTCTGGGATGAGAACGAATTTTCTAACCGTATCAAATAGAAGGGCTTGGTTGGTTGGGAAAATCCTTTTTCTGTTCTTGCTGCTCTTGGTTCTCTATAGTGTTATGATAGGCGGCTGTTTCTTTGTGATGCTGGCTCGATTTGACCTAGATTTTAGCTGGATTTTACTGGGGAAATTCCTTTATTACAGCTCTTTTGGTCTTCTCAGCAATCTTTTTCTGGCTTTTTTAACTGCCGGCCTAGCTCTGCTATTTCAATCTTGGGTTGTGCCGGTGTCGGTGCTCTTTCCTCTCTTGATTGGTCTCAGTCGTTTATTGGTAACTTTTATCAAGGAAGCAAGATACCTGCCCGATCTAGCTACCCTAAATCTTTTTGAGTATGAAGGGCTTCAGCATTCAATAGATTTATCAGGTCTGGGGATACAGCTGTTCTGGCTAGCTTTGGTTTGGAGTTCTGCTATATTCTTAAGCTTGAAACGAGATGTTCGCTAGAGGTATGCTATAATGGAAATCATGAGACAGTATCGTATTTTGGTGGTTGATGACGACCAGAGCATTTTGAAGCTGGTGAAAAACGTCCTAGAGATCGACGCTTATGATGTGACGACGCTTGATCGGATAGAAGAGCTAGAGCTGCTGCATTTTGTCGGATATGACTTGATTCTACTGGATGTGATGATGGAGCCTGTTAATGGTTTTGAGCTGTGTTCCTACATTCGTCCTCATCTTTCGTGTCCAATCATCTTTCTGACGGCCAAGGAGTTGGAGGCGGACAAAGTGGAAGGGCTCTTTCGTGGTGCAGATGACTATATTGTCAAGCCTTTTGGGACCAAAGAATTGCTGGCGCGTGTCAGAGCTCATCTTCGGCGGGAGGAGAGGCGGGAGGAGCGATATTCTGAAATTGCTTCTTGTCAATTTTATCCAGAGCGCTATGAAGTTGCCTGTTTTGGTAAAGTCTTGAAATTTTCAGAGCGAGAGTTTAAGTTACTGCATTTACTTGCTAGCAATCCCAAGCAGACCTTTTCAGCTGAACGCCTGCATACCTTGCTTTACCCAGAAAGCTCAGAAACACAGCTTCGCTCCATCTCAGAATACGTGTATCAGATTCGTCAAAAATGCAAACAAGAAGGGCTGCAAGCAATCGCAACAGTGAGAGGAGTAGGCTATAGATGGCAATTAGAACCCGAAATTTCAAAAGCCTAGTCTGGACAACCAGTTTAAAAATCGTCTTTTTTCATGTTTTGATTTTTGTGCTTATAGGCTATGAATTTACGCAAGGAAGTAATCACGTTCTTTTCACCTTGTTCTTTTGGGCAGGGAGCTTGCTACTGATTACTTTTTATCATATTTTGAAATTGCTCCGAAAAATCGACAGAGAAATAAAAATGCTAACGAGCGAGAAGCTTTTAGAAGAAAATCAAAGCCAGCTTTTTCGGATCGAGGAAATGCTCGAAGTTTATAGCGATTTACGAAGCAGCCACCAAGAAAATGCTCGTCTTCTAGAAAAAGAGCAGCAGCATAATCAGGAGTTGATTTTACAGCTATCAGCGACATCGCACGATTTGAAGACGCCCCTAACTGTGATTAAGGGGAATGCTGAGCTCTTGGAATTGGCGCAGTTGAGCCAGCCGCAGGCAGACTATGCTGCTGAGATTTTGCAGGCCAGCCACAAGATGGAAGAGTATTGTGGTTCTTTGATTGATTACGCTAAGACTTTTCAGATTGATTCTAATCAGTTTAGTCAGCTTTCCTTGGAGGACTTTTTGGCCTCTCTACAGGACGACTGGGCACTATTCAGCAAACAGGAAAGCTATCGTTTTTATCTCCAAGAAGATTGTGATCTTAGTCTGATTTTGTCGATTCACTTGGACTATCTCAAACGGGCTTTGCTCAATATTTTACTGAATGCGCTTGAACATGCAGACCAGGGTCAAAAGAAAGTGAAGCTAACGGTATCAGTGCAGCAGGATCAGTTGGTTTTTGCTATCTGGAACAACGGCCCTTCATTTTCAGAGGAGATGCTGCTGGGAGCGGAACAGCTCTTCTACCAGAGTGATCAAAGTCGCAATTCAGCTAATCCCCATCATGGAATCGGCTTAGCCTTTTCTAAGCAGGTCGCTCTCTTGCATGGTGGTCGTCTGACCCTGCTCAATCCAGACCAAGGAGGAGCTTGTGTCGAATTGACTGTAGCTTTAAAAGGCAAATAACAAAGGAAATCAATAAAAATACTAAACGGACTGAAATGTTTAAAGTTTCAGTCCGTTTTTGCCGCTTTCTTCTTGACAAAAGATGTAAAGGAAGCTATACTACACTTGAAAAGTAAAGTTTGTTTTACATTGTGGAAAGGAGGCGGCCTTGGAAAATCGAATTCAAGAATTGCGGAAAAGAAAAAAACTCAGCCAGGAGGAGCTGGCTGAGAAGCTAGACGTCACGAGACAAACGATTATTTCTTTGGAAAAGGGCCGCTACAATGCCTCGCTGCTTTTGGCTCATAGAATTGCATCCTTTTTCAATTTAAGGATTGAAGAAGTGTTTCTCTTTGAGGAGGATGAAGCATGAAATGGACTTATTTGTCTAAATGGCTATTGGCTATTTTGGTGGTGGTTGGCTTATCTTATCTGCATTTGCAAGCCAATTTTATCCCTAAGGAAATCCTGCCTTTTGTGGGAATGTTCCTGATTGTGGTGATGTTGAAAATTTTTCAAGCGTATGAAAAATAGGAGGATGATATGGAAGCATTAACTAAACAAGAATTTCGGAAAAAAATTCAAAAGAAAGTGATCATAGGTCGCATCCTAATCCTAGTCCTCTGGCTGGGACTGGGATGGAGCTACATTCATTCTCTGGATGATTTACAGGAAGGCATCATGGTGGGTCTGCTTTTAGGGATTTCTTTGATGGTTCTGCGTTATAATCTTGCCTTGAAACAGGAGGAAGTCTTTAATAGGCTCTACATTCAGGTGACGGATGAGCGCAATCGGATGATTGACGAAAAGACTCGCACCCTGCTTTTTGATATCCTTTTACTGTTAGCAGCAGGGCTAAGCCTTCTGTCTATGATTTTTCCTATCATTTTAAATCTCAATCAGTTTCTGACTTTGACTATTATTCTGATTTTGGCTCTTTACTATCTCTTGCATTTTCTCCTGTCCAAGCGTTATTAAAAAGAGGCTGGGACAAAAGTCCTAGCCTCTCAATTGTCTTTGGATCGTCGAGCAAGACGCAGTGGTTGAGTGGGCTCTATTACGCTGATTTCATCAGCTTTTACAGCCCTACCCAACTGTGCGGAGGTGGGACGACGAAATCGAATTCTAACGAATTACCGATTTCTGTCCCACTCTCTCTCAACAAGCTTTTAACAGAGCTTGTTTTTATTTTCTATAAAGTCGATCATACTGATGAACAGGATCCATGGTTACATGGATGCCGAGTTTGCGTAGGACATTTTTGTCTTCATCTGTCAGCATTACGGTTGAATGAGCTTCGCTGCCCTTGAGATTTCCAAGCTCTTGCATGGCTTGTGCAGCGTCTTGATTTTCCATGGCTGTGATCGCCAGAGCCATCAAAATTTCATTTGAGTGAAGGCGCGGATTGCGGCTGCCCAAATGATTGATTTTCAGACCTTGGATTGGTTTAACGTACTCGGGCTCAATCAGCTTGGTTTCTTTGGCAATGTTGGCTAACTTCTTAATGGCATTAATCAATACAGCAGCCGTAGGGCCAAAGAGCTCAGAGGTCTTACCGGTTACGATTTCGCCGTTTGGCAATTCCAAAGCCAGAGCTGGTTCGCCAGTGCTTTCAGCCTTGGCACGCGCAGCAACGGTTACTTTACGATCCAGCGGTGTGATGCCCAAGTCATTCATCAAGAGTTCGATTTTCTTGATAGCAGATTCAGAGACCCGCTCTGCCTTGAAGTCCAGAATAGTTTGGTAGTAGCGACGGATGATTTCCTGTTGAGAAGCCTCGATAGCCGCATCATTATCTACAATGGCAAAGCCGACCATGTTGACGCCCATGTCTGTTGGAGAAGCATAAGGTGATTTGCCTAGGATGCGCTCCAGCATACGCTTGAGGACTGGGAAAATTTCGATATCACGGTTGTAGTTGACAGTGGTTTCGCCGTAGGTTTGCAGGTGGAAAGGGTCAATCATGTTGACATCGTCCAAGTCCGCTGTTGCTGCCTCATAAGCTAGATTGACCGGATGGTGCAGGGGCAGATTCCAAACTGGGAAGGTCTCAAACTTGGCATAGCCTGACTTGATGCCATTGATTTGGTCGTGGTACATATTGGACAAGCAAGTAGCTAATTTACCAGAACCAGGACCAGGTGCGGTCACTACGACTAGATTACGACTGGTCTTGATGTAGTCGTTCTTGCCCATTCCCTCAGGTGAGATGATATGGTCCATATCAGTAGGATAGCCCTTGATTGGATAGTGGATATAGGAGTCAATCCCGTTCTTTTCTAGCTGAGCGCGGAAGAGATCAGCTGCTGGCTGACCAGAATATTGGGTAATGACTACGGATCCTACATAAATATCCAGCTCGTTAAAGGTATCGATTAGGCGCAGCACTTCTTGGTCATAGGAAATGCCCAAGTCCCCACGTGCTTTAGAGTGCTCAATATTATTGGCATTGATAGCAATGACAATCTCTACTTGGTCCTTGAGCTCTTTGAGCAGTCTAATTTTATTGTCCGGCTCATATCCTGGTAGGACACGGGCAGCATGGAAGTCTTCCAGCATTTTACCGCCGAATTCCATGTACAATTTGCCCTCAAATTGATTAATGCGCTCCAAGATATGGTCGCGCTGCAGGTTTAAGTATTTCTCTGAATCAAAAGCAATTTTTTTCATGTATAGTTTCACCTCTGCTAAGCATTATAACAAAATTTTCTTCAAATTGGAAAATTAAAAGAAAGTATATTAGATAAAATAGATAGCAGCCCGAATGAAGAACGGGCTGCTTTTCGAAATTAGTAGTTGGTAATCGTGTCCACGGTTGAGCGATCCAGCTTTTTGACCAGCGCTTGCAGGAAGGCTTGGGCTTGCAGGAAATCGTCCATGGCATAGAGAGTTTGGTGGGAATGAATGTAGCGAGCACAGACGCCAATGGTGGTAGATGGTACGCCACCGCTTTGGAGATGGGCAGCACCAGCATCCGTTCCGCCCTTGCCGCAGTAGTATTGATACTTGATGCCAGCTTCTTCTGCGGTTGTTAGGAGGAAGTCCTTCATGGCTGGTAGCATGAGATGACCGGGGTCAAAGAAACGAATCAACGTTCCATCACCGATGGCACCTTGGCCGCCATAGATGTCACCTGCTGGGGAGCAGTCCACAGCTAGGAAGACCTCAGGGGCAAATTTTGTCGTTGAAGCATGGGCACCACGCAGGCCAACCTCTTCTTGAACATTGGCGCCGACATAGAGTTGGTTGCCTAGTTCTTGACCAGACAAGGCTTGAGCCAATTCGCTGACCATAAGGACGCCGTAGCGGTTATCCCAGGCTTTAGAGATGACATTTTTACCGTTAGCTGTGAGAATAGCAGAGCTGTCTGGCACGATCGTGTCTCCTGGCCGGATGCCGTAGCTTTCAGCTTCTGCCTTGTCCGCAAAGCCGCCGTCAAAGACAATGTCCGCAATCTGTGGCATGACTGGTCCTCCAGCACCGCGTGTCAGATGAGGAGGGACAGAGCCTGAGATGACAGGGATTTCCCGACCTTGACGGGTGAAGAGTTTGAAGCGTTGACTGCTCACGACCAACGGATTCCAGCCACCGATTTCCACTACACGGAAAGTCCCGTCGGGCTTGATCTCGCTGACCATGAAGCCAACCTCGTCCATGTGAGCCGCAACCAGAACTCGGGGAGCATTTTCAGCTTGGGAATGCCGAACCCCAAAGATGCCGCCTAGACCGTCGGTAACAACCTCATCAACGTGAGGAGTGATTTTTTCTCGCAGATAGCTGCGGACAGGTGCCTCGTGACCAGAGATTGCTGAAAGCTCGGTCACTTCCTTGATTTTTGAAAATAAGTCAGACATAAATTTACCTTCTTTCTGCCTCTATTTTATCACTTTTTTAGAGGGAATAACAGGATGAACTAAAAGAAGCTTAGAAATCTGTAATATTGTTTGTCGCCTCTGCGCTTTTGTGTTAAAATATTCTACATGAAAGCTAAAAAAATCATTTTAACCACAACAGCTCTTTTGGGAGCAGGAGCCGTGGCCTTTGGAGCTGCCAAGCTTGTGCAGGAGCAGAAAAGACTGCGTAATAGAGAAGAAATTGTTCAAATCGTGCGGGAGTTTTTTTCCAGCCGAGGACCGATTGCAACGGTTTATGTGGAACTTTATGAATCAACTGACAGCCGTACAGTTGGAGGGGTTGTCCTAGAAGACGACCGTCATTTCACCTTCGTCTATGAGAATGGTCAGTTGACCTACGAGGAAGAGTGATGATTCGGCCGCAAAGTATGGAGGAGCTGGCTTCTTATGTGGATCATAAGGGGAAGACTGTCTTCTTTTTCACAGCAGATTGGTGCGGAGACTGTCGCTTTATCAGGCCTTTTCTGCCAGAGATAGAAGCTGAAAATCCTGACTTTACCTTTGTCGAGGTGGATCGGGATCAGTATATGGCTGTAGCCCAAAAATGGGATGTTTATGGGATACCTAGTCTGGTTGTTGTGGAAGATGGACGAGAGCTTGGTCGCTATGTTAATCGCGACCGTAAGACCAAGAGTCAAATCAATGATTTTTTAGCGAGTTTATAAGAAGATTTAAAAGTATTTTTGGAGGAAGAAATGATTTTTACATACAACAAAGAGCATGTCGGAGATGTCCTCATGGTGATCGCTGCCGATGATCAGGGAGCTAAGCTAAGCGCTGAGCGCAAAGGAAATGTAGCGCGTGTTTACCGCGAAGATAATGGACAGACAGTAGCTTGGAACATTTTTGAACTGTCAGACCTTTTTGAAATTGCAGAGCGCGGACAAGTTGAGCTGACGGATGAGCAAGTTGCGGCTCTCAACCAAGAATTGACCAAAGAAGGCTTCCCAGCTGAGCTGGTTAAGGACTCAGAACCTAAGTTTGTTGTGGGAGAAATCCTTGAGATGGTAGCCCACCCTGACAGTGACCACCTCAATATTTGTCAGGTGCAGGTGGCAGCCGACAAGATAGTTCAAATCGTGGCTGGTGCTCCGAATGCACATGTCGGCCTCAAGACGATTGTGGCCTTGCCTGGTGCTATGATGCCGAAGGGCAATCTCATCTTTCCAGGAGAACTCCGTGGCGAAAAGAGTTTTGGTATGATGTGCAGCCCACGGGAGCTACAGTTGCCAAATGCGCCACAAAAACGTGGTATCATTGAATTGGCGGATAGCGAAACGGTCGGAACGGCCTTTGATCCAGCTAAACACTGGCAGTCTTAAGACTTACTAAAGGAAATCGTGATTTTCACGATTTTTTTGTCTTTTCTCGCGAATAAATAGATAGGAGGAAAGAATATGTATAATAAAGTCATCATCATTGGCCGGCTGACGGCTACACCTGAACTGCACAAGACTGCAAACGACAAGTCGGTCGCGCGTGCGACAGTGGCTGTGAATCGCCGGTATAAGAGCCAAAATGGAGAGCGTGAAGCGGATTTTATCAACCTTGTTGTCTGGGGGCGCTTGGCTGAAACCTTGGCAAGTTACGCTAGTAAGGGGAGTCTGATTTCTCTGGATGGAGAATTGCGGAGCCGCCGCTATGAAAAGGATGGAACCACTCATTATGTGACAGAAGTTCTTTGCAGTGGTTTTCAGCTTTTAGAAAGCCGAGCTCAGAGAGCACTCCGTGAGAATAATACTGGAGCCGATCTGGCAGATTTGGTACTGGAAGAAGAAGAGCTCCCTTTTTAAGAACGAACTGACTGATCTGAGAGTTCCTTGATAAAAAAGAAAGTTAGGAAAGTATTCCTAGCTTTTTTGATTAAAGAGTAGGTGGAGAAATGGACAACTGAAGCAGATCATTTGCTTCATCAAGCCTGAAAAAGTATTTTTATAAAGGGATTTTCATTGTTTTCCTTTCTTAAATTTGGTATAATAAAGGTGAATCCAGAGGCAGGCTAGAAAGGAAAAAATCGGGAACGAAACAGCCGCTAATGGTCGCTTTGCACATTGCAGTTTGAAATAAGGAGAGGAGGTTTATCATGTCTTTGTCTACCTTATTTGAAGTATCAATAGCTATTTTGGGTGTGGTCTCTGCTGGTTACCTCATCTATGCCTATTATGAGTTTCTAAAAGATATAGCTCATATGGAGAAAGTACATCATTTTCATCACGGAGGTTGAGACAAAAGTGTCTCGACCTCGCTTTTTATTAGAAAGAGATCCTTGACGCTGTAGCCGCTTGCTCAATAGCCATGGATTGTTGTGCAGCTTTGCAGGGCTGGGACTGTTTATCGCTCTAGGAAAGTTTTTAATACTGAGCTCAGCAACAGGGAGCCAAGCTGGATGTTTGAAACTTTAGTGCTATCCTAGAGCCTCCCTGATATTCTAGTCCTCTTGGTTTTCATATTGATTTAAAAATGTTAAAATAGTAGGCAAGAAAGCGGAGAGAATGCATGCCAAAAGAAGAAAATTTAACGGGTAATCAGGTTGTAGCCCTAACAAAAAAATATTTAGCTGCAGAGGATGTGGCTTTTGTTCAAAAAGCGTTGATCTATGCGATGGAATGCCATAGCGGGCAAACTCGTAAGTCGGGAGAGCCCTATATCGTCCATCCGATTCAAGTGGCAGGAATTTTAGCTAAGCTCAAGCTGGATGCTGTTTCAGTAGCCTGTGGTTTTTTGCATGATGTTGTAGAGGATACGGCGGCGACCTTGGACGATCTGGAGCGGGAATTCGGCCATGATGTGCGCGTGATTGTGGATGGTGTAACCAAGCTTGGGAAAGTCAAATACAAGTCTCACGAAGAACAGTTGGCGGAAAATCATCGCAAGATGCTCATGGCCATGTCAGAAGACCTTCGGGTTATCTTGGTCAAGCTGGCTGACCGTCTGCATAATATGCGTACTCTGAATCATTTACGGCCAGACAAACAAGAGCGGATCTCGCAGGAAACTATGGAAATCTATGCTCCTCTGGCTCATCGTTTGGGGATTTCCAGTGTCAAATGGGAATTGGAAGACTTGTCTTTCCGTTATCTCAATCCAACGGAGTTTTATAAAATCTCCCACATGATGAAGGAGAAGCGTCGAGAGCGGGAGGCTCTGGTAGAGGAAGTTGTCCACAAGATTGAAACCTACGCGGGAGAGCGCAATCTTCATGGGAAGATCTATGGTCGTCCCAAGCATATTTACTCCATCTACCGTAAAATGCAGGACAAGAAGAAGCGGTTTGATGAGATCTACGATCTGATTGCCATTCGTTGCATTTTGAGCACTCACAGTGATGTCTATGCCATGCTGGGCTACATCCATGAGCTTTGGAAACCCATGCCTGGGCGTTTCAAGGATTATATTGCCAACCGCAAGGCTAACGGCTACCAGTCCATCCATACGACCGTTTACGGACCTAAAGGTCCGATTGAGTTTCAGATTCGGACCAAGGAAATGCACGAAGTGGCAGAATACGGGGTTGCTGCTCACTGGGCCTATAAAAAAGGAATGAAGGGTCAGGTTGACAGCAAGGAATCTGCCATCGGGATGAATTGGATCAAGGAACTGATGGAGTTGCAGAACCAGTCTGGTGATGCTAAGGAATTTGTTGATTCGGTTAAGGAAAGCTATCTGGCGGAGGAAATCTATGTCTTCACACCGGATGGAGCAGTGCGTTCTTTGCCTAAGGACTCAGGTCCCATTGATTTTGCCTATGAGATCCATACCAAGGTCGGGGAGAAGGCGACAGGAGCCAAGGTTAATGGTCGCATGGTGCCGCTCAATACCAAGCTGAAGACTGGGGATCAGGTGGAAATCATCACCAATGCTAACTCCTTCGGACCAAGCCGCGACTGGCTCAATATCGTCAAGACCAGCAAGGCCAGAAATAAAATCCGTCAGTTCTTTAAAAATCAAGACAAGGAGCTGTCTATCTCTAAAGGACGGGAGCTCTTGCAGGCTCAATTCCAGGAAAATGGCTATGTAGCCAACAAGTACATGGACAAGAAGCACATGGAAGAAGTGCTGCAAAAGACCAGCTACAAGACTGAAGAAGCGCTTTTTGCGGCGATTGGCTTTGGTGAGATTGGGGCCATTAGTATTTTCAACCGTCTGACAGAAAAAGAGCGCCGTGAGGAAGAGCGAGCTAAGGCTAGAGCAGAAGCAGAGGAATTGGTCAAGGGCGGCGAAGTCAAGGTCGAGAACAAAAAAGACACCCTCAAGGTCAAGCATGAAGGCGGCGTGGTCATTCAGGGGGCGTCTGGTCTCCTCATTCGGATTGCTAAATGCTGTAATCCTGTACCGGGTGACGATATTGTCGGCTATATTACTAAGGGGCGCGGTGTGGCCATCCACCGGCAGGACTGCATGAATCTCAAGGCTCAGGAAAATTACGAGCAGCGCTTGCTTGATGTGGAATGGGAAGAAAATAACTCGACCAAAGAGTACACGGCCCACATTGATATTTATGGTCTCAATCGGTCTGGCCTCCTTAACGATGTACTGCAGGTGCTGTCCAATACCACCAAAAATATCTCAACGGTTAATGCCCAGCCAACTAAGGATATGAAATTTGCTAATATCCATGTTTCTTTTGGTATTGCTAATCTGTCCATGCTGACGACAGTGGTGGACAAGATCAAGAGTGTGCCAGAGGTCTACTCGGTCAAACGGACCAATGGCTAAGTTGGAGCTTGTCAGAGTGGATGTTCGTCAGAAAATAAAGGAAAAAATATGAAAATCGTCATTCAGTGCGTCAAACATGCCCAGGTCAGTATCGACCAACAACTGTACAGTAGGATTGAACAGGGTCTCCTGCTCTTAGTAGGTGTCGGGCCTGATGATAGTCAGGAAGATATGGACTATGCAGTCAGGAAAATTGTCAATATGCGGATTTTTTCAGATGCTGAGGATAAGATGAATCTTTCTGTTCAAGATATCGGAGGGGAAATTCTTTCCATTTCCCAATTTACACTCCATGCAGATACCAAAAAGGGCAATCGGCCAGCCTTTACAGGTGCAGCTAAGCCGGATATGGCTAGTCCCTTCTATGACAAGTTTAACCAGCTATTAGCTGAGCAAGTACCAGTCAAGACGGGCGTATTCGGAGCAGATATGCAGGTGGAATTGGTAAATGATGGACCAGTAACCATTCTGCTAGACACTAAAAATCGATGAAAGAATTGCGCGCCTTCTAAAGGTCAGTAGTTTAAGGCTAGGCAAAAAATAGCTTACTTCTTTCCTAGAGACAAGGAGCATTTCATAGGCTTCATAAGTAACTTTTAATAAACCAGATGCTGGTTTCTTTAAAAGTTCTTATGAGGCTTTTTGTGTGGTTTAAAAAAGATATTATTCTTAGGCGGCTTTGGAATTGACAAAGCGGAATGGCAGACAGGCGTTACTCCTTGTCAGATGCGACAGATGTGTAGGGCTTATTGAGAAAGAGCTTTACGACTTATGGTATAATGATATATAAAAGTTTGAGGAATCTCTTGATTTTTTAGACTGATCTTCATAAAAAGAATAGGAAATAAGTATGCGCTCGATTCTTGCCTTATATATTACCCTGATGCCGGTCATTCTGGCTGGGGTTCTCAATATGATCTTTTGTAAGTCTTCACTTCTAGAGGCGGCATACCGACCCATGGATGCTGGACTGGTTTTAAAGGATGGGAAGAGGCTGTTTGGGGCTAACAAGACCTGGAAAGGTTTCTTTGGCATGATTGTCTGGGGAGCTTTGGCTCAGATACTTTGGGGCTTGCTCTTGAAGAGTATTCCCACCCTAGAGAAGCTGCACTTGGTCTATGCCTTCTACGAAAATACCGTGCTGTTTAATCTGGTACTTGGGGCTCTTTTGGGGCTGGCCTATGTTTTGTTTGAGCTGCCCAATAGCTTTATCAAACGCCGTTTGAAAATCAAAGAGGGCAAGACGGCGGAAAATGGCTGGAAATGGACATTTATCTGGATTGACCAGATTGATTCCCTGATTGGCTGTATTATTTTCTTGCTTTTCTATATCCCTCTGTCTTGGCAACAGATGCTGGGCATTCTAATCCTAGGGGCGGGCACGCATCTAGGAGTCAATCGTCTGCTCTACTGGGCTAAGCTTAGAAAAAATCGTATGTGAAATGGGAGTTTTTGATGAAAGAACTATGGTTGGAAAAAGAGCCTTCGGCCGTCTATGGCGGTAAAATCAATCAGTTAATAAACCTCTGTCAGTTGGGACTTTCGGTTCCTAAGGGTTTGATTTTGCCCGCGGATCAAGTAATGGCTTGGCTAAGAGCGGCTCTGCCAGAATACTCAAAAGAGGGACTTAAAGAATTCATTGAACTGGGCAAGGAGGAAATTGCAGAGCTCTTGCAGCAATGTCCCTTGGACCCAACTTGGCAGGAGGAGTTGGCAAACTTTTGTCAAGAAAACGAAACCTATATCGTTCGCAGCAGTGCCCTTTTAGAAGACGGACAGGACATGTCGTTTGCCGGTCAATATGACTCGATTGGCAATTGCCGAACACTGTCAGAAATTGAGCAGGGCATTCGTTCTTGTCTGCTTTCTCTCTTTAATCCAGAAGCCTTGGCTTACTGGCAGCGTCAGGGTCTGGCTGAGAAGGATTTTGCTATGGCGGTACTTATTCAGGAGCAGATAGAGCCTGATTTCAGCGGTGTCTGCTTTTCTCTAGATGTGGCGACTAATCAGGACCAGACCATGCTGTTGGAATATGTAAAAGGATCGGCTGAGAGCTTGGTTAGCGGTCAAGTCAATCCTGAGCAGCTGGCTCTTTCTTGGTACAAGCCGGACTGGAGCCAGTTTGAAGAGCTTGAAGTCCCTCTGGCAGTCTTGCAGAAACTTCATGCGCAGGTTTTGGAGATTGTGGCGTATTTTGGCCGGCCCATGGATATCGAGTGGTGTGCTGTCCAAGAGCAAGTCTATCTACTACAGGCTCGGCCCATTACAACAGTACCAACTAAAATCGACAGTGGCCGCTGGACGACAGCAAATTTTCGGGACGGTGGCGTCGCGGCCCAGCCCTGTCCAAATCTGATGTGGAGCCTTTATCGTCATTCTTGGCAAAAGGCACTCTCCAGCTTTTTGCTGGCTATTGGACTAGAGCCTGAAGGAGTGATGCCGCCACTGATGCGCCTGCACTATGCTCGGCCTTTCTGGAACTTAGGCGTAGTCAAGCAAGGTATGGAGCAGATTCCAGGCTATATTGAGCGAGACTTTGATGATGAGCTGGGAGTCAATAAAGACTACCAAGGTCAAGGTTTTACCAGCAAATTAAGTCCAGCCTTGCTCTTGAATTTCCTGCGGGTGGCTTGGAAAACGCAAAAAGTAACCAAGGATTTTCTTCGTCAGGCGCCAGACAAGCTGCAAGAGCTGTGCCAGCAATTTACCCGCATGAATCAAGAAATACGAGAACTGAACGACCAAAGCCCGCTGCAGCAGGTCGAGAGTCTTTGGCAGTTAGTGCTAAATCAGGCTTATTTAGACAGTGAGGGAACTTATTTCTGGCAGGCCTACATCAATACGGTCCAGCTGTCTATGAAAAAGACCAGTCTCCTCAAATGGCTGACTGTGGATGAATTTTTCCAACTAATAGCTAAGTTAGGAAATGTTTCTCATACCAAGCCTTTGGCTCGAATGCTGGAAGCTGCGGATCTTATTTTGGCAGAGGAGAAACTGACAGGCGATTGGTTGAAGCTATCGTTGGAAGAGTTGCAGGAACTGGCTGCACAATATCCTGAGCGAGCAGATTTCATCAAGATTCAGGATTTCCAAAAGGATTTAGGCTATCACTCGGCACGAGAGCTGGACTTGCGAGTAGCTAGTTATGAAGAAGATGCTCATCAGGTTATGACAGCTGTCCAGCAGTTGGTTGCTGATTCAGCGTATTACCAAGCGGCCAAAGCTTCGTTCAGTCCTGTCTCAGAGTCTGAGCTGGATCTGGCTCATCTATCTCGAGCCAAGCAGAAAAAGATAGAAAAAATCAGTCAAGACCTTCGGAACTTGCTCTGGTGGCGAGAGGAGTTCAAGGATATTTCCACGCGCTATTACCACCTCATTCGTCAGATTAGTCTTAAACTCGGCCGATCCTATGAAAAGCGAGGCTTTCTGAAAGATTCTCAAGATGTTTTTTACATTAAGAAAGAGAGTCTGATTTCCTTTATGGAGGGGCAACAGACTGCTGACCAGCTGCAAGAAGAGGCGGCAGATAATCGGCATTATTGCCAGTCCTATCGGAATTTTGAGCCAGTGGGTGATTTGACCGACAAAGAGATGAGCTTGGAAGAGGTAGCTCATGCCAGTCGGGCTCTGCTGACAGGAATGCCAGCCAGCAGCGGTCAGGTGACCGGTCGGGTTCGAGTCCTCTTGGATTTGGCTGATATTGAGACGATTGAGCCGGGAGAAATCCTTGTCACTCGCTATACAGATACGGGCTGGAGTTATGTTTTCGGTATTCTAGGCGGTCTTGTGACAGAGTATGGCGGGGTTCTTTGCCATGCCTCCATTGTCGCTCGGGAATGCGGGATTCCAGCTCTGGTTTGCGCTAAGAATGCAACTCGGCTGTTAGAAACTGGCATGCTGGTAACCTTAGATGGAAGAAGAGGAGAAATAAGAATTCATGAAGAAGAATGAACCTTTGTTTATCGGTGAATACGACAAATCTGTTATCCTGACCTATATGGGCGCTGCTTTTGCACTGTTGGCAGTCTATGCCGTCATTCAGTCCCAGCTGCGACTAGCCATGATGGCCTTTATCGTTAGCGGTATCTGTGACCTCTTTGATGGTGTGGTTGCGCGGCGGATGAAGCGGACTGAAAGTCAGAAGCGCTTCGGCATTGAGATTGATTCGCTCTGTGACATGATTAGCTTTGCGGCACTTCCAGCTGTGCTCCTCATGACTCAGCTACCTTTGGGAGCAGCTAATATTATTTTGGCTGTCCTCTATGTCTTAGCTGCGGTTACGCGCTTGGCTCATTTTAATCGCTTGGCTAAGCATGATGAGGGATCGGGTTCATATTTTACCGGCTTGCCCGTGACTTACAGCGCCCTCTTTTTCCCGTTGACCTATCTGGTCTGTCAATGGCTGGCGCCTGCTCTCTTTGCTTGGGTATGGCTGGGCCTGTCTCTTTTGCTGCCCTTCCTATTTGTCTACAACTGCCGGATTCCCAAGCCAAATAAACTGGCTTATCTGGTCTTTGCGATTCTAGCTGTTGCAAGTCTGATTGGTCTGGGGGTTCTCCCGCATGGTTAAGGTCTATCAAAGAAGGACTGGCCAAGTAGTTGAACCGACAGAATACAAGGCGGGTCTGTTAGACAAGCTTTATGGGACTACTTGGGGTCGCTTCTTGTTGCCTATCTTGACCCGACCTAGCCTGTCTTATCTTCTGACTTTGAAAGACTACACTCCTTGTTCTCGCAAGAAAATAGCAGCTTTTGTAGAAAATTATCAGCTGAATCTGGCTGACTATGAAGATGGCGCCTATCCTAGCTTCGCGGCTTTCTTCCAGCGAAAAATCAAGCCCGATCTGCGTCCAGTCTGTCCTGACAGTCAAGTACTGGCTGTGGCGGATGCCAAGCTAGAGGCTTTTACCATTAGTCAGGACTTGCAGCTGACGATAAAGGGGCAGACATACAGGTTAGCTGACTTACTGCTGGATGATGACTTAGCTCAGCTGTTTATTGGTGGAACAGTGCTAGTTTATCGCTTGGGAGTGGAAGACCTGCACCGCTATCTGGCTGCTGAATCCGGCAGAATTACCCAAAGACGAAAAATCAAGGGCCGCCTGCATACGGTCAGGCAGGTAGCCCAGAAGCGGCGCTTGATTTACAAGGAAAATAAAAGAGAATACTGTCTTTTAGATACCGATCTAGGACCTGTCCTGCAGATGGAAGTAGGGGCTCTCTTGGTCGGAAGAATATACAATCACAGTCAGGACAGTTTGGTCAGAGGACAGGAGAAGGGCTGCTTTGGTCTGGGTGGATCAACCATTCTTGTCCTCTATCCAGCAGGCACGATTCGCTTGGATCAGGATATCCTGACTTACTCAGACCTCGGAATAGAAACCCAGATTCAAATGGGTGAAAAGATTGGAGAGAAGCTATGTTTAAACGATTAGCTATTTATTATAAGGAAATGTTTCCTTTGCTGCCACGTTTTTTTGTGGCTGCCATCATGTTTTTTGAGATTTATTTTGTCCTTCTGCTCAATGACGGAGTGACCACCTTTCACTTTGACCATCAGGAGTTGATCGGAATTTTTACCATTTTCGTCTTTCTGATGATTCTGCGAATCGCAGATGATTTCAAGGACTACGAGACCGATAGACGGCTCTTTCCTCATCGGGCTCTGCCATCTGGCCGGGTGAAAAAGAAGGACTTGGCTATTGCTCTCAGCTTTATCGTAGCTGTGTCTGTACTTCTCAATGTTCTCTTTATGAACAATATCGGCTGGTTCCTCTTTCTCTATATCTACGGAACCCTCATGTCCTTCTGGTTCTTCAAACGTGACAAGATTCAAAATTCTCTGCCACTGGCTCTAGTAACCCATAATCCAGTCATGATGATTTTGAATCTCTATACGATTTCTTTCGTCTGCTACAAGTACAATCTGCCTCTCTTGTCCCTGCCGACCGTCTTGCTGGCCTTTACTATGTATTTCCCAAGTCTGATCTGGGAAGTCTGCCGCAAGATTCGGGCACCAAAAGACGAGACAGAGTATGTGACCTATTCTAAGCTTTTTGGCTACAAAAAAGCCACTCGCTTTATCGAGGTGGTGACTCTGCTGGATATCTTGACCAATTTTGTCCTCCTCTGGAATATTTCCCATGTCGGAGTGATAGTCTTGGTGCTGAATGTCATCTGGATGACCGTCCAGTTTGAGCAGTTTATCAAGGATCCGACTCGCTTTAATATCCGGGAGCGGGTGGAGCGTTATACTTATATCACGGAGACGACCATGGTTCTGTCCGTTGCTGTTTATCTCTTGATGGGGGTACTTTAATGAAAAGAATCAAGCAGACAGGGCTTGACCAGGTTGGAGGCAAGGCCTATCATTTGCTGAAAATGCAGGCTGCTGGTTTGCCGGTTCCTGACTTTGCTGTGTTTGCTTTTGACTTTTTTCAAACATCTGCAAGCTCTGTTGACTTGGAGCGGATGGAAGCAGCCTATCGGTCTGGAGAGTTGGACTTGTCCCAGCTCAGCCAGCAGCTGCAGGACTGGGCCAGAGAGCAGTTTAGTCAAGAAGATCTGACGGCAGCAGAAAACTGGATTCATCAAGAGTTTTCTCAGACAGACTGTTGCTTTGCAGTCCGCTCATCAGCTACCATTGAGGATGGGAAGGATTCATCCTTTGCCGGTCAGTTTGAGAGTCAGCTCAATGTAAAGCCAGAGGGACTTAAAGAAGCCATCCAAGCGACCTTACTTTCTCTTTATCAGGAGTCAGCTCTTAGTTATCTGTTTGAGCAGGGGCTATCGTTGAAGCAGGCACAGATGATTTGTATTATCCAGGTTATGCAGGAGGGAGACTTGTCTGGGATTTACTTCACAGCTAATCCCAAGGGCATTCTGAACGAGCACATCATTGTCATCGGTCGAGGCTTGGGCAACAAGGTTGTCGAGGATAAGATTCCTACAACAATGGTGACCCTCCATCCCAAGGACCAGCTCTTTTATACAGAGCAGACTGAGGATTCACCAGACTTATCACAGGAACAACTTGAGGAGTTACAAGGCTTGGCGAGTCAGGTGAGTCAGCTTTTCGGACCTTATATGGATATGGAGTTTACCTTCGCAAATGGTCAGCTCTATCTCTTGCAGGCACGACCTATTACCACCTTACCAGAGGGAGGGCAGATTATTCTGGATAACAGCAACATTGTCGAGAGCTATCCGGGCGTTTCTAGTCCTTTGACCATTAGCTTTATTCAAGAGGCTTATGCCAGCATTTTCCGAAGTCTGGCTCAGCGCTTGGTTGGCAAGGATGCTCCAGAGTTGGCTGCCTATGAAGCCACTTTTCAAAATATGCTGCAGCCGGTCAATAGCCGAGTCTATTACCAGATTCAGAGCTGGTATCAGCTCTTGCAGCTTCTGCCTTTTTCAAAGAAAATCATTCCAATCTGGCAGGATATGCTGGGAGTGCGAGAGACAGAGGTGCCTCAGATGCCGGTGCACCTGTCTGCTTTCAAACGCCTGCAAATCATGTTTCGGATAATTCGAGAGTTTTGGACGGCCCCCAAGCAAATGCGGCAATTGGAAGAACAGTTTGCCCAGATTCAGCTAGAATACGAAGCGAGATTTTCTACTGACGCAGATGCAGAGACCTTGATTACCTTGGTCAGCAAGCTAAAAGAGGATATTCTGGCTCACTGGGACATTACGCTGGTCAATGACCTCTATGCTTTTGTTTATACTGGTCTCCTGAAGAAATCGCGTCGCGGTGGAGCAGTTCAGGCTGAGATTGCGGGAATTGAGCAGATTGAAAGTATGCGGCCGGCTTTGGCTCTGCAGGCTTTAACAGCTCAGCTGAAAGCAGAAGAAAATGCAGAGATTAGACAAGCCATGGCAAGTGAAAGTCTCGCAGTCTTTCTGACTCGCCAGCATCCTTTGGTTCAAGAAATTACTCATTTTATCCATGAATTTGGTGATCGGGCTCCGGAAGAGTTGAAGTTAGAAACTCCCACCTTTCGAACGCACCCAGAGCGTCTGCTCAAGCTCCTGCTGCAAATGTGCCAGCAAGAGGAGAAGAAGTTGGCTCCTCAGAAACTTGAAGAAGAGGTGCAAAAATCAGGCTGGTGGACGAATTTTCTTCGCCAGCGAGCCATGACTGGTGTTAAATATCGGGAAAGCTCCCGCTTAAACCGCACACGGATCTACGGCATGATGCGGCAGATTTTCCGAACACTTGGGCAGCAATTAGCCGAGCAAGGGCTGCTAGCTACGCCTGACGATGTTTTTTACCTGACAAAAGAAGAGTTGTTTGAGCTGACCAGAAAGCCCAGAGACGTTAGTGACCTGATAACCGAGCGTCGGGAGAAATTGGAGGCGGATAAGGAACTCCCAACTTTTAGTCGCTATGTTTTTGTTGGACAGGTCTTTGAGAAATACCTGAAGCCGCAAAACCGCACCAGCAGTCATAATACGGGTAATCAAGTCTTACAAGGGATTGGCTGCTCACCTGGCTGCGTTAAGGCTCAGGTTTTGGTCGTAGAAGATGTGCAGGAAATTGAGTCTGCTCATGACCGAATTATTGTGACCAAGATGACCGATCCGGGCTGGGTCTATCTTCTGACCCAAGCCAAGGGTGTCATTGCCGAGCAGGGGTCTTTGCTCTCCCACACGGCCATTATTTCCCGCGAGTTAGGTATTCCTTCCATTGTCAATGTCAGAGGCGCCTGCAGCCAGCTGCGAAACGGTGATTGGATTGAGATGGATGGCCTTACTGGCAAGATTCGACTAATCAAGGAGGAAGGTTATGCTTGAAATTAAACCAGTCAAACCCAATACTGCAGAGCTGGACGATTTTCTAGCTCTTCCCAAGCGGATTTACCAGCCAGACCACCTCATGCAGTCGGAAGAGGAAGAGCTGGCTTTGATTGAGGGCAGTCACCCGCTGAGTTCTGATTTAGAAACCTATGCTTTTATTGGCTATGAAGACAGTCTGCCTTGTATTCGAGGCCTTCTGACCTTCTATCCAGATGATGAGGCTGCTTACTTGGGATTTTTTGAGTCAATCAATGACCAGCAGATTTCATCTGCTTTTATCGAGCATTTAGCTGGATTTGCCCGCAGTCTCGGAGCTAGCAGGATTATCGGTCCCGTACAGGCAAGTTTTTGGCTGGGCTATCGAATGCAACTGACTGGAACAGAGGAGCTCCCTTTTACTGGGGAACCTCATAATCCAGACTATTATCCCCAGCTGTGGCAGGCTGCTGGTTTTGAGCTCAAGGAGCGCTATCTGTCCAATTTTTATCCCAAGGTCAGCAATCAAATTCATCAGGACAAGCTAGCTCATCGCTTTGAGTCTTTTGAAGAAGCGGGATTCACTATTTGCTCTCCAAAGAAGCAGGAGTGGGATCAAGCTTCGCTGCAGGTTTTTGAGCTCCTCAATCGCCTCTATCAAAATTTTCCAATTTATCGGTCTATTTCCAGTCAGCAGTTCAGTCAGATTTTTCAAAAATACCAGTATATTCTTGATTTTTCTATGGTTAAGCTGGCCTATAAAGAGGGCAAGCTTGCTGGTTTTCTGATTGCCATGCCAGACTATGGCTCTTTGGTTTATCAAAAGCTGACTCCTCTCAACCTAGCCAAGCTTTTTTGGACCAAGCGCTTTGCCAAACGTTATACGATTATGTATCTGGGAGTGGATGAAGAGTTCCTGGGCTTGGGCTCTGCCTTGGCCTATCCGATTTTTAAAGAAGCACAGAAGCGACAGGCTTCAGCTATTGGAGCCCTGATTCACCAAAATACCATCACGCGCCATTATGCGGCAGAATTGCAAGGGGACAAGCATGAGTACGGCCTCTTTGAGTTGGATTTGGGGCTTAGATAATCTGTAAACAGTAGGTTCTCACCCAGGGAATCTGCTTTTTACTTTTCGCTAAAATGGAGCCCTTTTCGATAGCTGAAAGAAAAGTATTTTATAAGGCTAAGGGATTGCAATTTTGAGTAAAATTCAGTAAAATTTTTATTAGCTTATTATATGAAGAAAAGGGAATTTTATGAAAAAAAGAGTCACTGGTGACATATACCAGCGCTATTCTTTTAGAAAGCTGTCTGTAGGTCTAGTTTCCGCTACTATCGGAAGCTTCTTTTTGTGTACCACAATGGGAGGAGCTGTCAGCTCTGTTGAGGCAGCGGAAGTGTCTGCCAATCAGCCTACCCTCGTTCAGTATCACTATGTGGTGGAGAGCGATCTGACTGAGGCTGAAAAAGCTGCTATCGTGAAGGAACTACCCAAATTTGCGGAAGAAAATTCGGACGCTTATTATTTGGTTTACCGTCCGACAAGGCAGGAAAGCTTGTTAGGAAAGCTCCCTAAGACAGGCGAGTCAGGCCTTTTGGGAGCGGATTTTGCAGCTACAGGACTGGCCTTGGTTGTTTTAGTGCTGGCGCGAGGGAAAAATGGCAAGAGATATCTGTCTTCTATTTTGCTTGTGACAGGCTTGGGTTCTGTGCTTTTGCCAGTGTCTGTTTTGGCAGTCAGTAGTACGGATTTGGCTGCCTATAATCAAAGTCTGACTTTGGCCGTTGGCGATCAGTTGCCAGAACCTTTGAAAATTGCTGGCTACCAGTATATTGGTTACCTTAAAAAAGAAGCGCAGCATCAACTGGCTCAAAGAGGAAATTCTCAGCTTCCAGCTCCGCAAAAGGAAGCCTCATCCAGTCAGCCTGATCAACAGTTGAAAGATTTAGCAGGTCGCCCTAAGCATACTGAAGCTCCGAAAGAGGCGCAGCCTGCTGGCGGAGACCATCTCTCCGAGAAGGAGGAAATTGCTGCTAAAGAAGGACAATTTGCTCGTCAAACGCCAGTTCATGAGCGACCAGAACTGCAATTTACAAGTCAAGCAGCGACCCAGACCCAAGAAATTCCCTATAAAACGGAGTATCAGTATTCAGATGACTTAGCCGAAGGACAATCTCGAGTGATCCGCGCGGGCATTCCAGGGATTCGCAAGATCGTAACACGTTACTATAGTGTTGAAGGAAAAATCGTAGAGAGCAAGCAGATTTCCGATCAAGTAACCACTGAGCCTGTTTCAGAAGTTGTTTTAGTCGGGACTGCAGCAGATAAGGCTGTTCCTAAAGAAGCTCCAATCCATGAAGTTCCCGAGCTCACTAGTTATGGCACCGTTCCAGATAGCGCTCCTGTGCACGAGAAGCCTGAGTTAACTGGTTATGGTACAGTACCTGATAATGCTCCCGTTCACGAGAAACCAGTGTTGTCTGCCTATGGCACCGTTCCAAATAGCGCTCCTGTGCATGAGAAACCTGAGCTCACTGATTATGGCACCGTTCCAGACAGCGCTCCCGAGCACGAAGTTCCTGAGTTCACTGCGTATGGTGCGGTACCTGATAATGCCCCCGTGCATGAGAAGCCTGAATTGTCTGGCTATGGCACGGTCCCAGATAGTGCTCCTGTGCATGAGAAACCTGAGCTCACTGATTATGGCACCGTTCCAGATAGCGCTCCCGAGCACGAAGTTCCCGAGCTCACTAATTATGGCACAGTCCCTGCTAGCGCCCCCGTGCATGAAGTCCCCGAGTTAACGGAGTATGGTACAGTTCCCGATACCGCTCCTGTGCACGAGAAGCCTGCGTTAACTGGTCATGGTACGGTACCCGATACCGCTCCTGTGCAAGAGGTTCCCGAGCTTACTAGTTATGGCACCGTTCCAAATAGTGCTCCCGTGCATGAAGTCCCCGAGTTAACTGACTATGGCACAGTCCCTACTAGCGCCCCCGTGCACGAGAAACCCGAGTTGCCTGGCTATGGCACGGTTCCGGATAGCGCTCCTGTACACGAAGTTCCTGAGCTCACTAATTATGGCGCCGTTCCTGATAATGCTCCTGTACACGAAGTTCCCGAGTTCACTGGCTATGGCACCGTTCCCGACACTGCTCCCGTGCACGAGGTTCCTGAATTAACTGATTATGGTACAGTTCCAGATAGCGCTCCTGTGCACGAGGTTCCTGAGCTAACTGATTATGGCACTGTTCCGGATAGCGCTCCGGTTCATGAGGTACCCGAGTTGCCTGGATATGGCACGGTTCCGGATAGCGCTCCTGTACACGAAGTTCCTGAGCTCACTAATTATGGCGCCGTTCCTGATAATGCTCCTGTACACGAAGTTCCCGAGTTAACTGCGTATGGCACGGTCCCAGATAGTGCTCCTGTGCATGAGAAACCTGAGCTCACTGCGTATGGCACCGTTCCAGATAGCGCTCCCGAGCACGAAGTTTCCGAGCTCACTAATTATGGCACCGTTCCTGATAATGCTCCTGTGCAAGAGGTTTCCGAGCTCACTAGTTATGGCACCGTTCCCGATAATGCCCCCGTGCATGAAGTCCCCGAGTTAACGGAGTATGGTACAGTTCCCGATACCGCTCCTGTGCACGAGAAGCCAGAGTTAACTGGTCATGGTACGGTACCCGATACCGCTCCTGTGCAAGAGGTTCCCGAGCTTACTAGTTATGGCACAGTCCCTGCTAGCTCCCCCGTGCATGAAGTCCCCGAGCTCACTAATTATGGTACCGTTCCTGCTAGTGCCCCCGTGCAAGAGGTTCCCGAGTTAACTAGCTATGGCGTTGTTCCAGATCGTGCTCCCGTGCATGAAGTTCCAGCGTTGCCTGGTTATGGCATGGTTCCCGATACTGCTCCTGTGCATGAGAAACCTGAGTTAACTAGCTATGGCGTTGTTCCAGATCGTGCCCCCGTGCACGAGAAACCTGAGCTCACTGATTATGGCACTGTTCCTGCTAATGCTCCTGTGCACGAAGTTCCCGAGTTAAATGAGTATGGTATAGTTCCCGCTAGCGCTCCCGTACAAGAGAAATCGGAGTTAACTAGCTATGGCACGGTTCCAGATACCGCTCCTGTGCACGAGGTTCCTGAGTTGCCTGGTTATGGTACAGTCCCAGATAGCGCTCCCGTTCATGAAGTTCCCGAGTTAACTGGTTATGGTACAGTCCCTACTAGCGCTCCCGTGCACGAGGTTCCCGAGCTAACTGCCTATGGTACAGTTCCAGATAACGCTCCCGTGCATAAGGTTCCCGAGTTGTCTGGTTATGGCACGGTTCCAGATACTGCCCCCGTACATGAAGTCCCAGCGTTGTCTGGTTATGGCACGGTACCTGCTAGCGCTCCCGTGCATGAGCAACCAGAGCTGTCTGCCTATGGCACCGTTCCAGATACAGCCCCCGTGCACGAGCAACCCGAGTTGTCTGCCTATGGCACGGTTCCAGATAGCGCTCCTGTGCATGAAGTTCTCGAGTTAGAGTTGGTTACAAAGGATGAAACTCGTGTGGAGAAGATTGCTTTTAACATCGAGGAACAATATACTGATGAGTTACCTCAGAACGCTCGTCAAATCGTCACTCCAGGAGTGCAGGGTGAGCGTACCATCAAGACTCGAGTTTATACTTCCAACGGTCAGGAAATTGCCCGTCAAGAATTGTCCAATGAGGAAACGCTAGTCCCAGTTACGCAAGTTGTCAAAATTGGCACAGGCAAGCCACATATGGTACCGAGCACTGCGCCGCAAGAGCCCGCTTTACCAGAGTACCCACTGACCTATAAGGATGAAACGCGAGTGGAGAAAATTGATTTCACCACGCGAGAGGAAGAAACGGATGAGCTAGTCCAAGGCACTCGTCAAATCGTCACTCCAGGAGTGCAGGGTGAGCGTACCATCAAGACTCGAGTTTATACCTCCAACGGTCAGGAAATTGACCGCCAAGAAGTGTCCAACGAGGAAACTTTAGCTCCGGTCACACAGCTTGTCAAAATTGGTACAGCCAAGCCATATATGGTACCGAGCACTGCTCCGCAAGAATCTGCCCTTCCAGAGTATCCGCTGACCTATAAGGATGAAACGCGAGTAGAGAAAATCGACTTCACCACACGTGAAGACGAGACGGATGAGCTTGTGCAAGGTGCTCGCCAAATCGTCACTCCAGGTGTTCATGGCGAACGTACCATCAAGACTCGTATCTATACCTCTAACGGCCAAGAACTTGCCCGCCAAGAATTGTCCAACGAGGAAACTCTAGCTCCAGCCACACAGGTTGTCAAAATTGGCGCAGGCAAGCCACATATGGTACCGAGCACTGCGCCGCAAGCATCTGCCCTTCCAGAATATCCGCTGACTTATAAGGATGAAACGCGAGTAGAGAAAATCGATTTCACTACGCGAGAGGAAGAAACGGATGAGCTTGTCCAAGGCGCTCGTCAAGTCGCCACTCCAGGAGTGCAGGGCGAACGTACCATCAAGACTCGAGTTTATACTTCCAACGGCCAAGAACTTGCTCGCCAAGAATTATCCAACGAGGAAACTCTAGATCCAGTCACACAAGTTGTCAAAATTGGCACCGCCAAGCCACATATGGTACCGAGCACTGCGCCGCAAGCATCTGCCCTACCAGAGTACCCGCTGACTTATAAGGATGAAACGCGAGTAGAGAAAATCGACTTCACCACGCGAGAGGAAGAAACGGATGAACTTGTCCAAGGTGCTCGTCAAATCGTCACTCCAGGTGTTCAGGGTGAACGTACGATCAAGACTCGTATCTATAGTTCCAACGGTCAAGAACTTGCCCGTCAGGAGTTGTCCAACGAGGAAACTTTAGCTCCAGTCATGCAGGTTGTCAAAGTCGGCACGGCCAAGCCACATATGGTACCGAGCACTGCGCCGCAAGCATCTGCCCTCCCAGAGTATCCGCTGACCTATAAGGATGAAACGCAAGTAGAGAAAATCGACTTTACCACACGTGAAGAAGAGACGGATGAGCTTGTACAAGGTGCCCGCCACATCGTCACTCCAGGAGTGCAAGGCGAACGGACCATCAAGACTCGAGTTTATACTTCTAACGGTCAGGAAATTGACCGTCAAGAGTTGTCCAATGAGGAAACGCGGGCAGCAGTTGCTCAGCTTGTCAAAGTTGGCACAATAAAACCGCACATGGTACCAAGCGATGCACCGCAAGTGGAAGCCTTGAAAGAGTTCGATCTGATTTCGCTTCACAATCTACTGACAGAAGCGGAGCAAATCAAGGCTCAGGCTCGTTATTTCAACGATAGTCAAAGTCGCCAAGCAGCTTATGATACTGCTTTGGCGGCAGGTCATACGCTTCTCAATCAGTCACAAGCCAGCCAAGCGGAAGTCGACCAGCTGGTGGACCAAATCAATCAAGCCAAGGCTCAGTTACAGGGTCTTGAAGTAGACAAAACACGCTTGCAAAATGAACATGCTTTGGGCAGAACTGTGCAGGCGACTGTCCAATATAAGAATGCGGATGCAGATAAGAAAACAGCTTATACAAACGAATTGACCAAGGCAGAAGGAATTCTGAATAATCAAACCGCCACACAAGTGCAGCTCAATCAAGCTTTTGCCAGCCTGACAGCAAGCAAGGCCGCTCTAAATGGTGTGCCTAAGGTCAAGCCGACAGTTTCGATTTTAAGTCTGACAGAAAATCCAGAGGACAAGTCGGTTACGGTTCAATATAGCTTGGAAGACAAGACAAAATCCTTCCGTTCAGCGACTGCTGAATTGTACAAGGGAGATCAGCTTGTTCGCACTCTTCCGATTGACAATGTGGCAGGAAGTCTGAAAATCGATGATTTGGACTATTATACAGGCTATACCCTGAAAACCAAGCTGACTTATGAGCTGGATGCTGGCAGCCTGACTGATCTTGAAAAAGATACCCGCAACTTTGAGTTGCAATACAAAAAGATTGCCTTCCGCGATATTGATTCGGCTGAGTTTTACAGAAAAGAAAAGGACCAGTTCAAGCGTGTCGTTTCCATGAGTGCTATACCTACGGACCTGTCTAACTACTTTGTTAAAGTCAAATCAAGTGAAGCTAAGGACATGCTCCTTCCGGTTCACAGCATGGCAGAAGGTCAGAAAGATGGCAAGGCTGTCTATAAGGTAAGGGTTTCTCTGCCTGAGCTGGTGCAAGAGGGCGAAACAGGCTACAAGTCTGGCTATGACTTCTATATCAGCAGGGCAGTCCCTAGTCAGCAAAATGTCTACACGAGCTTTGCTGGTTTGGTAGACGCCATGAAGAAAAATATGGCTGGCAACTATGTTCTGGGAGCCGATTTGGATGCTAGCGAGGTCAGTCTGGCTCCTGCGGATTATGTCTATCTCCGAGGAAACTTCACAGGCAGTCTGACTGGTAATCACAATGGCAAGCAGTATGCGATTTATAATCTAGCCAAGCCTTTGTTTGAAAACCTTAAGAGCGGTTCTTCTATTTCTAATCTGGACCTGAAAGAGGTCAATATTGTCGGAACCTATGACTCTGCTGCCTTGGCTCGCAGTGCAGATAATGCGCAAATCACAGATGTTTCTGCTCAGGGTAGAGTGTCAGTAGTGGGCAATGCTTCGCAAGTAGCTGGTTTGGTCGTTGTTGCAAGCAATAGCCAAATCACCAACAGCTCCTTTACTGGAACTATCCAGACCAATGACAAGCAGTACAAGGCCTATAATGTCGGCGGTTTGGTTGCCAACCTCAAGGGAGGAAATTCCTTGCTGAGTCAGAGCAGGGCAGATGTGACCATTCTAGCAGGTGCTCGAACAAACGAACAGCGCTTCGGCGGTTTGGTCGGTCGCTTGGAAGACAATGCGCGCATCAGCCGTTCTTATGTGACTGGAAAGATCCAAAATTCTACCAAGAACGGTCAAATTGGTGGAGTAGTCGGCTCCAATTACTTCAATGGCTTGATTGACAATGTTATCAGCAATGTCAGCGGTACAAATGTTTACAGCATTTCTGGCGATCAAGATTACAAGAATGATCGCATCAGAGAAGCCTATGCCGTTGAAGGAAACGAAACTTTAGGAAATGATCAGTTTGTCACGTCTACTCTAAGCTTGGACGAGGCAGAAGAGAAGCTGGTGAGCCTAGATATTAGGACCACGCTAGAAGACAGCAATCTCAATCTCCATACTGTTGACTACAGCAAGGAAAAAAATGCTCGTGAAGACCGTCTGATAGCCTATGCCAATATGGAAAAACTCCTGCCATTCTACAATAAGGAAACCATCGTTGCCTACGGAAATAAACTTCCAGATCATCACAAGCTCAATAGAGATTATCTGCTAGATGTGGTTCCGATGAAGGGTGACCAGATGATCACTGATATCCATAGCAACAAGACAGTGATTAACCGCCTGATGTTGCACTTTGAGGATAAGTCGGTTGACTACCTAAATCTGACCTATAAGGGAGACTTCAAACATCAAGCTATCGCAGAATACACTGTAAATGGCTTAGACCTCCTTTATACACCAGAAGCCTTCCTATCAGACTATAGCAGGATTCTCAATCAAGTGCTGCCAGAGTTGAACAAGGTTGTCCTTGATTCGCCAGCTATGCGGACTGTTTTAGGCGTAAATGCTGACACTTCTTTGGATGAGCTCTATCTGGATACGGCTTTTGACCAAGTCAAGACCAAGCTGTCACAAGAGTTACGCAAGGTACTGGCTATGGACAAGTCTATTAATACGGAAGGCAATGTTGTAGCAGACTATATAGCTCAGCAAATTAAAGACAATAAAGAAGCCTTCTTACTTGGTCTAACCTATCTCAACCGTTGGTATAATATCAACTATGACAAGACCAATGTCAAGGATTTGTCAGCCTATAAATTTGACTTCTTTGGAAATCATAATGCTTCAACCTTAGATACCATTATTTCACTTGGTAAGTCAGGCATGAACAATCTTAAAGCTAAGAACAACTATATGGCTTATGATGCCTCGCTTTCTGAAGCGACTGGTAAACGAGGGCTCTTCAATTATCTAGAAGGTTATCGTCAGCTCTTCCTGCCGGACAAGTCCAATAATGAATGGCTCAAGACCAATACAAAAGCCTACATCGTTGAGGCTAAGTCGGATATAGCAGAAGCGAGACAGCTTCAGGATGCAGCCGAGGACAAGAGTAAGTATTCTGTCGGCGTTTACGACAAGATTACTGCTGATAACTGGGAACATAAGGGCATGCTTCTGCCACTCTTGACCATGACTGAGAAGGGTGTCTATGTCATTTCCAATATGTCCACCGTCTCTATGGGAGCTTATGATCGCTACCGTGATCAGGTTGATGGCAAGGTACGGACAGATGCAGAATTGGCTGAGTATGTCGAAGACCGAGTGAGAAAGTCAGCTGAATGGCAGCGTGACCACTATGACTTCTGGTATAAGATTCTAAGCGATGAAAGCAAGGACAAGCTCTTCCGTTCTGTTCTGGTTTATGATGGTTTCTTATTGAAAGATAAGACTGGGCAAACTTACTGGGCTTCGGCTAATGACAAGAGATCACTGGCTATGCAGGAATTCTTTGGACCGGCTGGCAAGTGGTACCCAAGCAAGGGCTACAATGCCTATGCTACGGGAAGTGTCACTCACTTTGATAGGGCACGCTTACTAGAAGACTATGGGAACTCTGTCTATACCCATGAGATGACGCATAACTCCGATGGATCTATCTACTTTGAAGGTTATGGTCGCCGCGAAGGACTGGGAGCTGAGCTTTATGCGCGTGGTCTCTTGCAGTCCACGCCAAGTCCAAATGAGCCTACCATTACCCTCAATACCCTCTTCAAGACGGACAAGGATTCTAAGACACGGATGCATACCTACAACTTCAAGGAACGTGTCCAAAATGCAGCAGATTTGCAGCACTATGTCCATGGTATGTTTGACATGATCTACACCCTAGATTACCTAGAGGGGACTTCGATGGTCAAGCAGAGCGATGCAGCCAAGCTCCAGTGGTTCAGAAAGATGGAGAATTATTATATCACAGATAAATATGGTAAGCAGACCCATGCTGGTAACCAGACGCGCAGCTTTACTGCTGAGGAAATCAAGCAGCTGACCAGCTTTGAGTCCCTGATTGACAATGACGTCATCACCCGTCGGGAGAATAAGGATAGCGGCCAGTATCCGCGTAATGGCTACCTCAGTCTCAGCCTCTTCTCGCCAATCTACTCAGCCTTAAGCAATCCAAATGGGGCGCCAGGCGATGTCATGTTCCGTCGCACAGCCTATGAATTGCTGGCAGCTAAGGGCTACCATGAAGGTTTTGTCCCTTATGTTTCAGGGAAATTCTCCGAAGAGGCTGCTGCAGAAGGTAAGACAACTTGGGATGGCTGGCTCAGGAGAGACGTTGGTCTGGTGACAGACCAGAAGGTCTTGGAAAATGTATTCAAGGGTGAGTATGCTTCATGGGCAGCCTTCAAGAAGGCCATGTACCAAGAGCGGATTGACCAGCTAACCAAGCTCAAACCAATCACCATCGAGTACGAACTCAGAAATCCAAACAGTACCAAGCAAGTAACCATTCGCTCTTATGCAGAGATGCAGAAGCTGATGGACGAAGCGGTCGCAGAGGATGTGCGCAACATTACCAATGCGACAAATCGTGTTGAAGCTAGCTGGGTCAACCTGCTCAAGAAGAAGATTTACAATGCCTATCTTCGTGAGACAGACGACTTCAGGCAGTCAATCTTTAACAAATAAGCCTTAGGTCGCTTGTCGAAAATAGAAAAAAGCTCATGAATCAGCTGAAAAACTGACTTCATGGGTTTTTTATCTGTTGAAATTCTAAATAGATGCTTCAATCAAGTGCTTAAGATTGTCTAGGAGGCTATCCAAGGCTAGGACCGCTTTCTGTTGCTGGTCTGGCTGGTAGAGATGTTGGAAGTAGTCTTGGATATTGGCTTCAAAATCCTGAGGCAGGCGAGCGCAATTTTCTTTGGCATACTGGAGCATGCGCTTTTCGCCTGGATGGAGCTGCTCATTGAGGGCAAAGAGGGCATCAAAGTAGGAGGCGAAAAACTCGCTACTGCGATGATTGATACTGAGCAGGTCTTGGCGCTTGAGAGCTTTTTTGATCTGTCTTGAAAAAGCTGGCATAGCTTGGTCAAGGAGCAGGAGCTGCTTACTGATAATATTCTTTTTCAGTTTAGCTGGATAGGGTAGGCTGTACTTGCTCTGGAGGGCAGCATAGCGGCCGTCTCGATCGTAGAGAATCTTGCTGTGGATCAGATTGTACCACATACAGGTAGTGTAAGAATTCTGGGCTTGGTGCTCTAAAACGACAGTCCGCAGGTCTTGGTCAAAGTCGTCCAGCGAGCGGTAAATCAGCTCAATCTCGATACCATTATTGAGGACGCAGTCGTCTTCCAGTTCCCAAAATTGATTGCCAATTTCCATATAGGAGCAGTACTTGCTGAGGATTTCCTGGCGGATGGCTGGCTCGAGAGGAGCACTCAGGTAAACATAGACATCATAGTCTGAGTCTTGGTCAAAATGTTGGCCGGCCCGTGAGCCTCCGAGAGCCAGTGCTTCCACTTGCTCCAGTTGAGCCAATTCTTTAAAGAGATTTTGTGGCATAATCTTGTCCTTCTTATATTTTTCGACATCATTCTAGCAAAAAGTGAAAAGGTTTGCAAGGGGGGAAATAGGATCTTTTCTTTCTTTTAAAAAAACTTGATGAAGTGGAAGTGTCTAGAGTATTATTTTGATCAGAAAAGCCTTGGTCTTTCTAGGAGGTTTGTGATGTGATTTGGTTGTTTTCTATACATCTTTCTATTGATTTAATTTATTCTTTTCAGTAAGGTAGATAGGATTTTTTCATTGAAAAGACTCCATAATTCCTGCCAAAACAATTATAGAGCATATGACATCGGATACGAAAAAATAGGAGGTCGGGATGTCCCAGCCTCCTATTCTTCCTTCATCTGTTCAAAGATATAGAGAAAAAATTCTTTTGAAACTTCGAAATGTCCATATCTTATCTGAGAAGCGTATTGACGCCACTGAGGATGTTGCCGAACTTGCTCAATTGGGCAGTCTTTGACTGGCTGGTAGTAGCTGACATCTCGTCGAAATGGGACAAAGCCTTCAAACATCTCTACTTGATAAGCTGTGTCATCTAGAATTTTGCCAATTGCTGTAAAGGCCTGCAGCTTTTCCTGACCATTCAGCTGATACTTTGGGCTGTAGTACAGAAGATAGTCCCCCTTTTTCATTCGGTTTAATGGTGCTTTCTTTCCATGGCAGACTTGGCAAAAGCCTCCCTCTACACCTCTTAGGACGTGTTCTTTTGATACGACACCAATCCAAAATCTAGTCATTTTCTGCCTCCAGTGCTATTAAAAGTTGATTGAATACTTCCGTTTTGTTTTCTAATTTTCCAAAGAATGCCTGATCAATGCTTTCTACTAGAGGAAGGGCTTGGTTGACCTTTTGAAGCCCCGTATCCGTTAGAAGTATGATGTTGGCACGGCTGTCCTTGGGATGGACTTCCCGCATGATCAAACCTTTCTTGACCAAGAGGCGGATGATTTGGGATACGGTCATAACATCCATGTCAGAAAATCGGGCAATATCGGTCTGACTCACCCATTCTTGCTGACGCAGAAGCGCTGCAAGAGTGGTCAGAACGACAAACTGAGGATGGGTCAAATCGATCGTTTTCAGTTCGTTTTTTATCAGCCCATGCCACTTGTGGTAGGCACGGATAAAGAGCAGACCGGTTGATCTTTTGTATTCATCCCTATAGATGGAGTTAAACTGAGATTTTTCCATTAGCTTTTCCTCTGGATATTTTGTAAGTATGCTTATTATAATCTGACATCTTATTTTTGTCAATAAAAACCCAGTTTAGACTAAAAAGTCCGAACTGGGTTCTGTTTATAGTTTTTCTACATAAATCTGTTGGGCAATCATAGGGCTAACTTGGATTGCTTGGCCGTCTACTTCTAGTTGATAGAGCTGGCTGTAGTCGTCATACTGGAGGAAACGGATTTCTTGGTTTATGTTCAGATTGTGCTTTTCCAAATAAGCCAAAAGCTCAAAGTCGTCGTGGACACGGCGGATGAGGTAGCTACCAGGCTCCTGAGCGGAGGCCAAAGTTTGATGGTATTTTTCTTTTAGCAGCTGGTGTTTGGCTGGGATTGTGCCACCGTGAGGGCAGGTCTCAGGGAAATCCAGCATTTTTTCCAAGCCTGCGACAAAGCGTTCAGAAACGGTATGTTCCAGAATTTCGGCTTCCTGATGGATTTCGTCCGTGGTGTAGCCCAGCTTTTGGACCAAGAACACCTCAATCAATCGGTGCTTGCGGTAGAGGTCAGAGACCAGTTGCAGGCCTAGGTCGGTTAGCAGATAGCCCGCCTTTTTGTCCTTGATTAGAAGTTCTTCAGCCAGCATTTTCTTCATCATCTCCGTCACGGCTGGCGGAGAAACCTGCATGTGCTGGGCGATTTCTTTATTGGTGATTTTTTCCTGGCGCGTGCCAATTTCGTAAATACATTTTAAATAGTCTTCTTTATTTGGCGTCATCTTTTGTCCTCGTTGTTTTCCTAAGACTAGTATAGCAAAAAATGCTGAAAGAATACAATTCGAGGCCGAAAGTTCCTTTGTACGTTGACTTTTACATGAAATTTTGGCATATTTAGAGATAAATAGGAGAGGTCTCAAGGCTGCATGAACCTGCTAGCGGAGTACTAAACGGTGCTGAAGAAATTTCAACGGTGCTGAAGAAATTTCATATGATGGATGTGGATGGTGATGGAAGTAGAAATCGAGCAATACTGCCTAGAATTACAAGCACTCGGCTGGTCTCAAGCTGCCCTTGATACAGTTTTTCTGACAGAAATAGCGTCATTACTGTATGAATCTGATCGCCAGAGTCTTTTTGAGGAGGCCCTTATATTTGGCAGTCCGCTCTTTCAGAAGCTATGGTCTTTTGAATGTCGAGCAGTCCAGCCCCAGCAAGCTGAGAAGTTGTTAGAGCTAGCTATGTTCTATATGGACATGCCTGACGAATTGAGAGGAGAAGCAGCAGAAATCGACAAACTGCTCTCGCGTATGCATCCAGACTTATCGCCACATGCTTCCTTTTGGCATCAGTTTTCTCAAACGATTCGGCAGGCTTTTTCTCCAGCAGACTTTATTGCAGACAGTGGCAATCAAAGGTTAAAAGGTCAGTTGCACCAGTTTCGCTACCTTATTTCCAGTCAGCAAGCCCAGTGGGTCAGACAGCATTTTCGTAAGCCGGGGATGACAGACGGCCAGGCTCTTGTAGCCTATTTTCAGGCGTATCCAGATCTAGACTGCCAGCTCTGGGAATCTTCGCGGTTGCACAATAAAGCCTTTGTCTCTAAAGGTAAGGTGATCTATCCAGACCAGCAGCCCTATCAGGCCAATATCAAGATTCTCCATCGTTTCCATACCGAGTTTATTCTGGATAGGGAAGGGCGATTCCTTAATGTTTTGGATCCGGAAAGTAGCAGTCAAAATGGGCTAGTCAATGGAGCTAGTTTTAATTATGGGAAGAAACCTTCGTTTTTCAATCACAGTTCTCATTATTACTACGATGTCAAAAGTCCAGCCCAGTGGGATCCCCAGTTTCGCAGACTGGCGATCCGAAATGGCGGGCAAGCCTTCAAAGCCCCTCAGAATAATCGCGGTTTGGCTGGTTACCACACGGCTAAGAGTTGTTATGCGATTGCGGGGAAGAGCGCTAAAAGTCAAGTTGATGCCCAAGTAAAAAACTTTGAAAAATCATTAGTCGAAAAGTTAAAAGGGAAAGATTATCTCAAATATTTATGGAATAAAGTAAAAAATAAATATCTGAGATTATAGAAATGAGGTGGAAAGATGCCAATTAAAATGATCGCTACGGATATGGACGGCACCCTTTTGGATCCGAAAGGAGAGCTGGATTTGCCACGCCTGACAGCAGTTTTAGACCAGCTGGAAGAGCGGGACATCAAGTTTGTCATTGCGACGGGCAATGAAATCCAACGAATGCGCTTATTGTTGGGCGATTTGACAGAGCGTATGACCCTGATTGTCGCCAACGGCGCTAGAATCTTTGAAAAGAATGAAATGTTGCTGGGCACTTTCTGGCAGCCTGATTTGATTGCGGATACGCTGGCTTATTTTCAGGGTCAAGAACGAGAGGTGCATCTGGTGGTCACTTCTACTAAAGGCGGCTTTGTTCAGGACGGTACGGATTTTCCGATGATTAGCAAGATTATGACAGAAGAAATGGCGGTTCATTTCTACAAACGAATGAATTTCGTGCCTAATCTGCAAGATCATCCGTTGGAAGAAGTGCTGAAGATGAGCATTATGGTAGATGAAGCGCAAGCGGCAGAGATTACGCAGCAGATCAATACAGCATTTGCTGGAAGATTGAGTGCTGTGACCAGCGGTTATGGCGCGATTGATATTATCCAAGAAGGTCTTCATAAGGCTTGGGGACTTCGTCAGCTCATGGATCGGTGGCAAATCAAAAGCAAGGAAATCATGGCTTTTGGCGACAGTGAAAACGACTTGGAAATGCTGGAACTAGCGGATTTCTCCTATGCTATGGAAAATGGGGACGAGAAGATTAAGCGCATTGCCAGTCGCTTGGCACCAGCCAATTCAGAGGCCGGTGTTTTGCAAGTGATTGAGCAATACTTAGAAAAAGGAGTCTAAATGGCAGTTCAACTATTAGAACAGTGGCTTTTAAATGAGCAGGCAAAGATCCAGAAAAATTATCGGGATCTGAATCAGCTTGCAGTAAACGAGCCAGCGATTATTTTTATCGGTGATTCGATTGTGGAATATTTCCCACTGCATGAGCTATTGCAAAGTCCTAAAACCTTAGTCAATCGTGGTATTCGTGGCTACAAGACTGATTTGCTTTTAGAAAACTTGGATGCCCATCTCTTTGGGCAGGCTCTGGACAAGGTCTTTCTCCTAATTGGAACCAACGACATTGGCAAGGAGATGGCTCAGGCTGAAACGCTGGCCAATCTGGAAGCGGTTATTCAGGAAATTTCCCGCGACTATCCTCTGGCTCAGATCCAGTTGCTGTCCGTCCTGCCTGTGAATGAGCAGGAGCAGTACAAAGGGACAGTTTATATCCGAACGAACAAGAAAATCCAAGCCCTTAATCGTGCCTACCAAGAATTGGCCCAAGCCTACTACCAGGTCAGCTATGTCGATGTGTATTCGTCTTTATTGGATGAAGTGGGGCAGTTAGCAGAAGCCTATACGACAGATGGCCTCCATCTAAGTGTGGCCGGGTATCGCATCCTAGCCCAAGCTCTGCAGGAAACGTTATAGAGATAAAAATAGGGAGTGAAAAAAGCCCAACCAGACAAATCTTCAAAGGAAGATTTGTTTTTTTTTTTAACTTTTGGTTGACAAATGTAAATCTTAGGAGTAGAATAACATCACAAGGTTTACAAATGTAGATTTAGAAAGGAGAGGTCATGCAAATTTCCAATGCGGAATGGCGCATCATGAAGATTATCTGGATGGAAGGCAAGCAGACCAGCACGGATTTGATCGCAGTCTTGTCCGAGCGCTTTGACTGGTCGAAGTCGACGATCAAGACTCTCTTGACCCGCTTGGTGGAGAAAGGATGTTTGACTAGAGAAAAATCAGGCAAAGCCTTTGTTTACTCGGCTTTGTTGAAGCAGGACCAGAGTTTAGACTTGGTCGTTGAGGATGTGAAAGACAAGGTTTGCTCCAAAAGGATTGTCCAGGTGCTTGAAAACTTGATTCAGGCGAGTGACTTTACGCTTGCAGATCTTAATCAGCTGCAGCAGGTCCTGGAAGAAAAGAAAGCAGAGGCTGTCGAAACAGTCCCTTGCAATTGTATGTAATAGAAAGAAGGAAATTCCATGTTTGGATTGTTGATTAGTATTGTTTGTTTACTTGTGGTTGCTTTTATTGCTTGGTGGTTCTTTGCAGAGCATGAAAAGGTAAGCGGCCACGCTCGTCAGAAATCAGGTTATCAAGAAATTGAAGTCGAAGTCATGGGGGGCTATTCGCCTGAAACCATTGTCCTGAAAAAGAATGTTCCAGCCCGGATCATCTTTCATCGCAAGGATCCATCTTCATGTCTGGCTCAAGTGATCTTTCCAGATTTTGGCGTTCATGAAGATTTGCCTTTAGGTGAAAAACATGTCATTGAAATTACGCCAGAAAAAGCGGGCGAATATGGGTATTCATGTGGAATGAACATGATGCATGGTCACATGATTGTGGAATAAAGGAGTAGGTATGGTAGAAAAACAAAAAGCAGTTGTGGAAAACGGAGTGCAAAAGATCCGTATTACAGCAGAAAAAGGCTATAGTCCAAAGGAATTTCAACTTCAAAAAGGGATCCCTGCTGAAATCACCTTCCATCGGGTCAATCCTTCCGGCTGTTACAAGGAAATTCTGTTTGAAGATCAGGGGATTTTAGAGCCTTTGGAAGTCGGTGTGGATAAGGTGATATCCTTTACCCCGACAGAAACAGGGGACTTCGAGTTTTCATGTGGAATGAAGATGCAAAAGGGTTCTTACACGGTTGTGGAAAAACGCCGTCGTGTCTTAAGTTTACTGGGTCGCTTTTGGATTACTAGTATCTTTACTCTTCCCTTATTGATCTTGATGATCGGGATGATGGCAGGATTTGTATCCCATCCAGTCAGTCGCTGGGGGACTTTTCTAGCGACAACGCCGATCATGTTGGTAGCAGGAGTTCCTTTTATCAAGAGTGCCTGGGCCTCATTTAAGAAGCACCATTCCAATATGGATACCTTGGTAGCTCTTGGAACCCTGGTAGCCTATGTCTATAGTGTATTTGCCCTTTTTACTGGTCAGCCAGTATACTTTGAGGCTGCGGGTTTTATCATCTTCTTTATCCTCTTAGGGCAAATCTTTGAAGAACGGATGCGTAACAATGCCTCCGAGGCTGTGGAAAAGTTGTTGGATTTGCAGGCAAAAACGGCTCAAGTTCTCCGTGATGGGAACTATGTCGAGGTGGCGGCAGAAGATATCCAAATTGATGACTTGATTCGGGTCCGTCCTGGGGAAAAGATCGCGGTTGATGGGACGATTGTAGAAGGAAGTACGACCATTGATGAGTCGATGGTGACAGGTGAAAGCTTGCCTGTGGAAAAATCAGTTGGTGATGCAGTTATCGGCTCCACTATCAACAGCAATGGGACCATTCTCTTTAAGGCTGAAAAAGTCGGTAGTGAGACCCTCTTATCTCAAATTGTGGACTTTGTCAAAATGGCCCAATCCAGTCGTGCTCCTATTCAAGATTTGACGGATAAGATTTCAGGTATCTTTGTTCCAGTGGTGACGATTTTGGCCATTACGACTTTCTGGGTTTGGTCCGTGCTTCTGGGCGCGTCGCTTCAAGAGGCCATGCTCTATGCAGTCTCTGTCCTCATTATTGCCTGTCCTTGTGCCCTTGGTTTAGCAACCCCAACAGCCCTGATGGTCGGAACCGGCCGTAGTGCCAAGATGGGGGTTCTGATTAAAAATGGAACAGTTCTTCAAGAAGTGCAAAAGATTCAAACCGTTGTGTTTGATAAGACAGGGACTATTACCATTGGCCAACCACTTGTAACCGATGTTGTAGGAGATGAAGCGCGTGTCTTGACACTGGCTGCTAGTCTTGAAACTTTTTCAGAACATCCACTAGCCCAAGCGGTGTTATCCCAAGCAGAAGAAAAAGGTTTGGTGTTATCCCCTGTGGAAAACTTCCAAGCGATTGAAGGAAAAGGGGTCCAAGGTCAGATCGACCAGCAGTTGGTGACCTTGGGAAATGGCAAACTTCATGACGGGACAGCGATGGATCCGGAGCTTGAAAAACGGATGGTAGAGTTGCAAGAGCAGGCCAAAACAGTGATCAGTTTGTCTGTGGATGGGCAAGTGATTGGCTTGATTGCCATTCAAGATGCTCCGAAGGCCAGCTCAAAAGAAGCGATCAAAAAGCTCAAAGAACGGGGCTTGAAAACGGTCATGTTAACGGGGGATAATGAACGGGTGGCCCAAGCTATTGCTAAGCAAGTGGGAATTGACACCGTCATTGCTGATGTCCTTCCTCAAGAAAAAGCTAGCGCCATCCAAAAACTGCAAGAAGCTAGCAAGGTCGCCTTTGTTGGAGATGGGATTAATGATGCTCCAGCTCTCTCGATCGCGGATGTGGGGATCGCTATGGGATCTGGAACGGATATTGCGATCGAGTCCGGTGGCATCGTGCTCACGCAAAATGATTTACTTGGCGTTGTGCGCGCCTTTGACATGAGCCAAAAGACCTTCCGCAGGATCTTACTCAATCTCTTCTGGGCCTCTATCTACAATATCCTTGGGATTCCAATTGCTGCTGGAGTCTTTGTAGGACTGGGATTGACCCTCAATCCAGAACTAGCAGGTCTTGCTATGGCCCTTAGTTCTTTGTCTGTTTTGACTAGCTCGCTGCTTCTCAATGTTGAGAAAATTGATTAAATGAAATAAAAAGTGATACAGAATTTTGTATCGCTTTTTGTTTAATTTCCTACAGCTACAAGTCTTAGAGGTGCATGCAAATTATAATAAAATATCCTATTCTACTATAGTTTGTGAAATTTTCTCAAAAAGAGCATCTGTTATGTAATAGGGATTGAGTATCTCTGAGCAGATTCTTATACATGTGAATCTCTTTGTGATAAATTAATACTGTAATCGTTTTGTAAATCGTTTTCATGAGAAATGTCAGAAAAAACTCATTTTCAAAACGAAACCTGATCGCAAAGATGGAGTAGAAGCGCTATGCTACATTTTTAAAGGATCAATATAGATTTAAAGGAGAGTTATCATTATGACTCAAGGGAAAATTACTGCATCTGCAGCAATGCTCAACGTATTGAAGACATGGGGCGTAGATACTATCTACGGTATCCCATCAGGAACACTCAGCTCACTCATGGATGCTTTGGCTGAAGACAAAGATATCCGCTTCTTGCAAGTTCGCCACGAAGAAACAGGTGCTCTTGCAGCGGTGATGCAAGCTAAATTCGGCGGCTCAATCGGAGTTGCAGTTGGTTCAGGTGGTCCAGGTGCAACTCACTTGATTAACGGTGTTTACGATGCAGCTATGGACAACACTCCATTCCTTGCTATCCTTGGATCACGTCCAGTCAACGAACTCAACATGGATGCCTTCCAAGAATTGAACCAAAACCCAATGTACAACGGTATCGCTGTTTACAACAAACGTGTAGCTTACGCTGAGCAATTGCCAAAAGTGATTGACGAAGCTTGCCGTGCTGCAGTTTCTAAAAAAGGTCCAGCTGTTGTTGAAATCCCAGTAAACTTCGGTTTCCAAGAAATCGACGAAAATTCATACTACGGTTCAGGTTCATACGAACGTTCATTTATCGCTCCTGCTTTGAACGAAGTTGAAATCGACAAAGCGGTTGAAATCTTGAACAATGCGGAACGCCCTGTGATCTACGCTGGTTACGGTGGTGTCAAAGCTGGTGAAGTGATTACAGAATTGTCACGTAAAATCAAAGCACCAATCATCACAACTGGTAAAAACTTTGAAGCTTTCGAATGGAACTACGAAGGGTTGACAGGTTCTGCTTACCGTGTTGGTTGGAAACCAGCCAACGAAGTGGTCTTTGAAGCAGACACAGTTCTTTTCCTTGGTTCAAACTTCCCATTTGCTGAAGTTTACGAAGCATTCAAAAACACTGAAAAATTCATCCAAGTGGATATCGACCCTTACAAACTTGGTAAACGTCACGCCCTTGATGCTTCAATCCTTGGTGATGCAGGTCAAGCAGCTAAAGCTATCCTTGATAAAGTAAACCCAGTTGAGTCTACTCCATGGTGGCGTGCAAACGCGAAGAACAACCAAAACTGGCGCGATTACATGAACAAACTCGAAGGTAAAACTGAGGGTGAATTGCAATTGTATCAAGTTTACAATGCAATCAACAAACATGCTGATCAAGACGCTATCTACTCAATCGATGTAGGTGACACTACTCAAACATCTACTCGTCACCTTCACATGACACCTAAGAACATGTGGCGTACATCTCCACTCTTTGCGACAATGGGTATTGCCCTTCCTGGTGGTATCGCTGCTAAGAAAGACAATCCAGATCGCCAAGTATGGAACATCATGGGTGACGGTGCATTCAACATGTGCTACCCAGACGTGATCACAAACGTTCAATACGACCTTCCAGTTATCAACGTTGTCTTCTCAAATGGTAAATATGCCTTCATCAAGGACAAATACGAAGACACAAACAAACACTTGTTTGGTTGTGACTTCCCTAATGCTGACTATGCGAAAATCGCTGAAGCTCAAGGAGCTGTTGGATTTACAGTTGACCGTATCGAAGACATCGATGCAGTTGTTGCAGAAGCCGTGAAACTCAACAAAGAAGGTAAAACTGTTGTCATCGATGCTCACATTACTCAACACCGTCCACTTCCAGTAGAAGTACTTGAATTGGATCCAAAACTTCACTCAGAAGAAGCAATCAAAGCCTTCAAGGAAAAATACGAAGCAGAAGAACTCGTACCATTCCGTCTCTTCTTGGAAGAAGAAGGGTTGCAATCACGCGCAATTAAATAATTCCTTTGTGGAACTTAAAAAGATCGGAGCAGTCCGGTCTTTTTCTTTGTCCTCTTACTTATCACAAGATTGTGATAGTTTACATCTTCATAACAAAGGGATAAAAGGGCTTGATTGTTTTGGACTATCATTATAAAATATAACCGAAAAATGAAAGAGGTATCGAAAATGTCTGAAAAACAAATGAAAATTTTGGGATGGGTTGCAACCTTTATGTCCGTAATGATGTATGTGTCCTATTTTCCACAAATCATGAACAACCTAGCGGGGCAAAAAGGGAATTTTATCCAGCCGCTCGTTGCAGCAATCAACTGTAGCCTTTGGGTCTACTACGGACTTTTCAAAAAAGAAAGAGATATTCCGCTTGCAGCAGCAAATGCACCGGGAATCATTTTTGGACTGGTGACGGCCATCACGGCTTTGATTTAAAAAGTCGCAAATAGTTAGTATTCTTGTATCCTTTTTTATATTTTGTTAAAATAGAAGCCTAACGAAGGTTTAGGAGTGAGTGAATCAAGGTGTCGACGAGTTTCTTTTTATTATTTGGCTGTATGATGCTAGCGTTTGCTGCCTTTACCTATTTTATGTACAGTAAGTTGGTTTTTAGTGGTTATTTAGATGATAAAAAATGTACTGAAAAGACTGAAGGAAAAATCATAAGATACTCAAATGTTCTTTATAATAATGTTAGTCTCCCAGTTGTAGAATATACTGTTGACGGGAATCAGTACAAGGTAGTAGGGCCAAGATTTCTTTCTAGCGTATCAAAAACGGTTGCTACACCGCTTAACTCTGTTGTTTCTGAAGTAAAGTTGGAAGGTTTCGATAATGGAGAAATTCCACAAGTGTTAAGGTATCAGGTACGGCGAAATAGTTTCATTTCTGTAACAAAATCACCACTTATGGAGCGCTTCCCAATCGGTGGAAAGGTCACTGTTTACTATGATCCGAACAAACCTAAACTTTCTTACGTGGAAAGGCCATTAAAGCCAGGTCGCTTTTTATGGCTGACTAAATTATCAGTCTATCTTCTTATCCTAATGATGCTTGCTTCAGCCGTCTTCATCATGTTTATTCTTCCAAATCTTGTCAAATAGAAGTTGATTGCTTTGTTCTCAAGCTCAGCTTTTCATCATGAGAGTGGGACAGAAATCATTAATTCGTTAGAATTCGATTTCGTCGTCCCACCTCCGCACAGTTGAGTAGTGCTGTAGAAGCTGATGAAATCAGCGTAATAGAGCCCACTCAACCACTGCGTCTGCTCGACAATCCAAAGACAATTGAGAGGCTAGGACTTTTGTCCCGGCCTCTTTTTGCTGAAGAAATCTTTGAAGACGATCTCTTTAAAAAACCGAACCCTGAAAATTTGTCGAATAAAACAAAATAGTAGAATAGTATCATTATTTAGCAGTATTTCACAAGTAAAGGTCTGGATATTGGAGTATAATATAAGTAAATGAAGTAGTAAAATAAGAAAGTGGGTAGAGATATGACCGAAAAACTGACTTTTCCTGATGGTTTCTTGTGGGGCGGAGCGACAGCTGCCAACCAGTGTGAGGGCGCTTATGATGCAGATGGTCGTGGGCTGGCTAATGTAGATGTGGTGCCGATTGGTGAGGATCGTCTGGCCATCATCACGGGTAAGAAAAAGATGTTTGACTTTGAGGAAGGCTATTTCTACCCAGCCAAGGAAGCCATTGATATGTACCATCGCTTCAAGGAGGACATTGCCCTCTTTGGTGAGATGGGCTTTAAGACCTATCGACTGTCCATTGCTTGGAGCCGGATTTTCCCTAAAGGGGATGAGCTGGAGCCCAATGAAACTGGCCTGAAGTTTTACGAAGACCTCTTTAAGGAATGCCACAAGTACGGCATTGAGCCCTTGGTGACCATTACCCACTTTGACTGCCCTATGCACTTGATTGAGCAATATGGTGGTTGGCGGAATCGTCTTATGCTGGAATTTTACGAGCGTCTCTGCCGCACTCTCTTTACACGCTACAAGGGCTTGGTCAAATACTGGCTGACCTTCAATGAGATTAACATGATCCTCCATGCACCCTTTATGGGGGCGGGGCTCTGCTTTGAAGAAGGCGAAAATGAGGAGCAGGTCAAGTATCAAGCAGCCCATCATGAGTTGATCGCGTCAGCCATTGCCACCAAGCTGGCTCATGAGATTGATCCAGAAAATAAGGTCGGCTGTATGCTGGCGGCGGGGCAAAATTATCCTAATACCTGTCATCCACGCGATGTGTGGGCTGGTATGGAGGAAGACAGGAAAAACTATTTCTTCATCGACGTACAGGCGCGTGGCGAATATCCTAACTATGCTAAGAAAGCTTGGGAGCGCGAGGGCATCACTGTCGAAATGACAGAAGAAGACCTGCAGCTGCTCAAGGAACATACGGTGGACTTCATTTCCTTCTCTTACTACTCTAGCCGGGTAGCTTCGGGCGATCCTAAGGTCAATGAGCTGACGGAGGGAAATATCTTTGCTTCTCTCAAGAACCCTTATTTGGAAAGCTCTGAGTGGGGCTGGCAGATTGATCCTCTGGGCTTGCGCATTACGCTAAATACCATCTGGGATCGTTATCAAAAGCCTATGTTTATCGTGGAAAATGGTCTGGGTGCAGTAGATACTCCAGATGAAAATGGCTATGTGGCTGATGATTACCGGATTGACTATCTGGCGGCCCATGTCAAGGCTATGCGGGAAGCTATCAATGAAGACGGCGTAGTTCTGTGGGGCTACACGACCTGGGGCTGTATCGACCTAGTATCCGCTGGCACTGGTGAGATGAAGAAGCGCTATGGCTTTATCTATGTGGACCGGGACAATGAAGGCAAGGGAACACTCAAACGCTCCAAGAAGAAATCCTTTGACTGGTATAAGGAAGTCATCGCGACTAACGGAGCATCTGTCAAATAAGATCAAGGAGGCTGGGACAAAAGTCCTAGCCTCTCAATTGTCTTTGGATTTTCGAGCAAGACGCAGTGGTTGAGTGGGCTCTACTAGGCTGATTTCATCAGCTTTTATAGCCCTACTCAACTGTGCGGAGGTGGGACGACGAAATCGAATTCTAACCAATTACCGATTTCTGTCCCACTCTCTTTCTTTTGTATCGTTTATATTTGATTGACTTGCTGGCTCATCCTTGCTACACTAGTTTTATCAAGCTATTGGAGAATGAGAATGGCCAATCTTTTACTAATTGAAGACAACAATGATATTCATGAGATTTTGAAAAATCTCTTTACGCAGGAGCATGTCGTGTTTTCAGCTTATTCTGGAACCGAGGGACTGCGGATTTTTGCGGAAGAAGAGATTCATCTAGTCCTGCTAGATATTATGCTGCCGGGAAAAAATGGCGATGAGGTGCTGAGGGAAATTCGCAAGACCAGTCAGGTGCCAGTAGTCATGCTGACCGCTCTGGGTGAAAAGAGTCTCGTAAGCCAGTATCTGCTGGACGGTGCCAATGATTACATTGTCAAGCCTTTTAATCTAGACGAAGTGGCGGCGCGTGTCACTGTCCAACTGCGAGGCAGTCAGCAGTCCCAGCCTAAGCCTGCTGGGGAGACCACAATCAAAAATATCCGCCTTCTGCCAGATACCTTTGAAATTGCTTCTGGTGACCAGTCCATGCGGCTAGGGAAGAAGGAATTTCAGATCTTCCAGACCTTGCTGGCTCATCCTAAAAAGATTTTTACCAAGGAGGAGCTGTATGAGTCGGTCTGGGAGGAGACCTATCTGCCAGGCGATAATACGCTCAATGCCCATCTCAGCAATCTTCGTAAGAAATTAGCCCAGTTGGATAGTTCGACAGACTATATCGAGACCATTTGGGGTCTGGGCGTGCGGCTCAAGGAGGATTAGCTATGTGGTGGATTGCATGTGTATTGATAATCCTGTTCTTACTAGTCTTTCTCGTTCGCTATCATCTGACGATTCGTAGTCTGACCAGCCAGATCCGTGACAAACATCGTACAGGAAGTCAGGTTCGCTTGACCTTGAGAGATCAAGCTCCTAGTCTAGTGGCTCTGACTGACGAGGTGGAGCAGCTTTTTCAGGAAATTGATAAGATGTCCTTTGTAACCCAGCAGGAAAAGAAAACCTTGGACATGGCTATTAGTAATATTGCTCACGATATCCGAACGCCACTGACCATTGCTAGTGGCTACACGCAACAGCTACTCAAAGACGCTGATAAGGAGCAGATGGATCAACAGCTACAAAAGATTGCAGATAATCTAAGTATGGTATCCAGACGCTTGGAGGCTCTGATGGAATACCGTCGCTTGATGGAGGGAGCCATTCGACCGAAGTTGCAGCGGGTAGACCTATCCCAGCTGGTCACCCAGCAGCTCTTTGCTTACTACGATGCCTTTCAGCAAGCAGAGATTGATTTAGATGTGGATCTCTCTGAAAATCTGCTTCTGGAAACGGACAGTGACATCTTTGATCGAATTGCCCAGAACATGCTCAGCAATGTCCTCAAACATGGTCGAGAAGCAGCCAGCATCAGTCTGAAAAATGAAGGGCAAAAGGTTATTTTCCAGGTCAAAAATAAGGTTCAGAAGCCTATTTTGCATCTGGATAAACTGACCAATCGCTTCTATTCTGAAAATCTTTCCAGTAGTGAGGAGTCGTCTGGGCTGGGCCTTTATATCACCCAGCAGCTGGTCGAAATCTTGGGTGGTGATTTGACCATTCAAGCAGAGGACGATTGGTTTGAATTGATTGTGGCCTTATAAAAAAGAATCAGCTAGTCAGAAGATTAGCTGATTCTTTGGTTTTAGAGATCTTTTTTCTTAAAAATGAGGAGGCTGTTGCCTAGGAAGAAGACTGCTATGCCAATTGCTACTAAACTAGCTTGTAAAACAACAGCAGGATCCGTAGCCATCTCTATTCCAAATCGTAAGGTTAAATAGCGGTACAACTCTATATGGGGATAGAGTAAGACTGGAAAGGCAAGCAGGGCGCTTCCGATAAAATAGGTAACAAAGACCGCAGCAATGGAATGGCTGATATAAAGGACGAAAGACACAATACTAATCCAAGCGATGGTTATCATGAGCTGGACGAGAATAGTTATGAAAAATTGACCAAAGAAACCTGCCGGAGCTGTCCCAATTCCGTTGATAGAGCTAGCGATGATGAAGGATAGCCCTAGCAAGAGGATGAATTGGAAGATGGCGACAACAAAGGAGACCAAAGTTTTAGATAAGAAGAACTCTGTACGTGAAATACCGTGAGCGAGGCTGTTTTTATAAAGCTTACGGGACAAGTCCACACCTAATAAGAGGCAGACGACAATGAGAGTGAAAAATATAACATTGTCAGAATTTCCAGAGAAATGGGCAAGAGCCTTGATACCCGTCATTTTTACTGGTGCTTGCAGAGCGACGTTATGTCCATCCGTCTCAATGGATGTTCCAAATCTGCTGGTAACCTTATAGAGGACGCCGATCAGGATATTGGCTAGTAAAACGAACTCAGTAATCCAAAAGCCCTTGGAGTGGAAGAGACGGTAAAAGTCAGCGCGAATGGTTTGAATCATGATAGACCTCCCTGGTTTTGATCAAGTAAATCTGTAAAGAAATTTTCGAGATTTTGCCGTGCATAGTAGATTTCTTGAATGACTAAGTCAGCTGTGGCTAGCTCTTTTACGATATTGTTGATGTTGTGCGAATGGGTAAAGACATGGATCTCATTGAGAGCATTGACCACCTTGATTCGGTAGCCTAATTGGTCTTGGAGCAGCTGGCTGGCTTCCTCCAAATGATCCGTTTTCAAGACGATATAATCTTCACTTTGCTCTTCAAATTCAGCCTTGGAAATTTCCTTGATCATATGACCTTGGTCGATGATGCCAAAGCGCGTAGCGACTAGATAGAGCTCGGATAGGATATGGCTGGAAATAACAAAGGTCATGCCCAGCTCTTCATTGAGCTTTTGGACAAGCTGGCGGAATTCCTTGATACCGACAGGATCTAGTCCGTTGATAGGCTCATCTAAAATCATCAGATCTGGCTTGGATAGGAGGGCGATAGCGATGCCCAAACGTTGCTTCATCCCAAGGGAGAAGTCACGAAATTTCTTTTTGCCAGTGTCAGTCAGGTCTACATAGTTGAGCGTTTCTTGGATGGCCTTATCGGCATTAGGTATCTGGCGGAGTTTGCAGTAGTAGCTGAGATTTTCGTAGGCGGTCAAGTGGTTGTGGGCAACGGGCGTTTCAATGACCGAGCCGACCCGCTTGAGGGCTTGTGTCCATTCGGCCTGGTTGCTGGAACCAAAGAGAGACACGGTTCCGTTGCTGGCATGCATCAGCTGGGTCATGATTTTGATCAGAGTGGTTTTACCAGCCCCGTTTTTACCGATGAGACCGTAGATATCTCCTTTTTTGATGGTCAGATTGACATCGCTCAGAGCTTGCTGCTGGCCGAACTTTTTGCTGACCCCTTGTAAAACTAAAATATTTTCCATGGTTTTACTTCTCCTTTTTGAATTATCTTTGGAAATCCTTTCCTCACTACCTAGTATATCGGACACTTATTAAGTATTCATCAAGCATTTCTAAAATATTTCTAAAATCTTGAAATAGCAGGCATACTTCTTGTCTCAGTGGACTGCAACCTATAGAAAAGAGAGTGGGACAGAAATCGGTAATTGGTTAGAATTCGATTTCGTCGTCCCACCTCCGCACAGTTGAGTAGGGCTGTAAAAGCTGATGAAATCAGCGTAGTAGAGCCCAGTCAACCACTGTGTCTTGCTCGACAATCCAAAGACAATTGAGAGGCTAGGACTTTTGTCCCAGCCTCAATCATCTATTTCCAATTCATATAGGCCTCGTAGCGCGTTGCAGGCGTAGATTTTTTCTGCTGATTGTAAGTCGTCTAGGCTGAGAATCTTTTCTGTGGCCTGACCTGTTGTCAAGAGATGCTGGCGGTAGATGCCATTCAAAAGGCCTAGCTCGACTGGTGGCGTGTAGAGGTGACCATCCAGCTGGAGAACTAGGTTGCCGATGGAGCTTTCTAGTAGCTGCCCTTGGGCATTGTAGTAGATTTGCTCTTGCTGGCCTAGGTCCAAATGTGGCCGATAGCTGGTTTTAAAGTAGGTAAAAGGTCGTTGCAAGTTGGCATTTTGTGGAACGAGAATAGCCTTGCAGAAAGCTTCTGGGAGTGCTTGCAGCTTTTCTAGCTGGCAGGTCACTTTTCCAGATTTGGCGATGGAAATCCGCAGGCGGTAGTCCGTACTTGGATCCAGTTTTGCTAGACTTTGGTTCAATTCTGCCTTCAGTTTTTCCTCATCAAATGGATAAGCAAAGTAACGGGCAGATTCTCGTAGACGCTTCAGATGTTGGGCTTGGAAGGTCAGGCGACCTTGCTCAATCTTCCCTGTCGTAATCAGGTCAAACTGCGGATTTTTCCGATAAAGAACAGCGGATTTTTGCTGGGTTTCGATATACTCGGATTCCCATGTGCTATCCCAAGTGATGCCACCGCCAACACCATAGATAGCCTTGCCAGCTTCTAGCTGAATGGTGCGGATGGCCACATTGAAAATCCGTCTCTGGTCTGGCAAACAGATACCAACTGTACCGCAGTAGACACCGCGGGCGGCTTTTTCTGTCGCCTTGATGATAGCCATGGTCGAAATCTTTGGAGCGCCTGTGATAGAGCCGCACGGAAAGAGAGCATCAAAAATTTCTCCTAGGCCAATCTCAGGTCGCAGCTGGCTTTTGATGGTAGAGGTCATTTGCCAGACTGTAGAGTACTGCTCGACCTGACACAGTTGCTCGACTCGCTCGCTGCCAATCTCTGAAATGCGGTTCATGTCGTTGCGTAGCAGATCAACGATCATCATATTTTCCGCTCGATTTTTAGGATCCTGACGCAGCCAGTCCGCCTGCTCCAAGTCTGCAGTGACTGTCAGACCGCGATTGGTAGTGCCTTTCATCGGCCGTGTTGTCAGCTCACCCCGGTGCTCCTCGAAAAAGAGCTCAGGACTGATGGATAAGATTGCCTGATTATCGTGCTCTATATAGGCATTATAGGCTGCGTTTTGCTCAACGACCAGACGATTGTAAATAGCCCAGCTGTCCTGCGGATTAAGCTCTGCGCCCAGCTGCACCGTGTAGTTGACCTGATAAGTATCGCCTTGACGGATATGATGGTGAATGGTTCCGATGGCCTTTTCATACTCTTGCTCAGTCGTCAGGCTCTGCCATTGCGCCGGCATTTCGACCTCGTCGTAAGCCAAAGGGAATGGGACTGCATCAGCTCTGTCATGAATGGTAAAGTAAATCAGGTACTCGCCCAGCAGAGGGGCTTTGTGGACCTGGAGTTTTTCCTCAAAAGCAGGAGCGGCTTCGTAGCTGACATAGCCAACTGCATAAAATCCCTTTTTCTGCCAGTCTTCGACCTCTTGCAGAATCTCTCTGACTTCGGCCAACTCGCGTGTTTTGAGCTCTTTGACGGGCTGGCTGAAAATCAAGCGCCGACCCAGTTCTTTAAAATCAATAATCGTTTTCTTGTGCATGAGTTTATTGTATCATAAGATAATTTGAATGAAAACGGATTTATCGGATGAGACACTCATTCTTTTACAATAGTTGACAGATTAGAGAGTGGCTCGGTATACTATTTTAAAAAAGAAAGAGTGAGATGCTTATGAAATCAAACAAATTGCTGTGGATAAATGGAATTGTTGGCATTTTAGGAGGCCTTCAGATCATTTACGCTTCTTTAAATAGATGGCACTGGGAAATTATTTATTCGGTTCCCACACTAGTTGAAAACGCTGGCTGGGGCGATATGATTACATTGACCAGCTGGCTGCTTTTGGGACTTTCTATAGTCGGAATGTATCACTATAGCAACGACCCAAGAGTCAATAAGACGAGTCATGAGCTTCTATTCTGCGCCTCTGTCATGGGATTTATTCCTTTTCTAGCTATATTTGCAGGCCTTCTATCCATAGGAGCTGGGGTTCTCTATCTTCAAGATTTTTAAAAATTTAAGAGTGATGGCAAAGTTGACTGACCCATGTTTCCTCCTGCTCGAAAGGCCTTGAAAATTATGATAAAATAAGGAAATGACAAAACTGTAAAGGAAGCTTTATGAAAAAAATAAATGAATCCTATAAACTCATCGTCTTTGCGGCGCTTGCTCTGGCTCTGGTTCTCTATATTGGGAACATCTGGTCTGGTCTGCAGAGTCTGACTTCGGTTTTTTCGCCTATTATACTGGGTGGAGTCCTAGCCTTTATCTTTAATGTTCCGATGAAAAAGCTAGAAGACTTCTTGGACAAATGCCGAGTCCCTCAGAAGTTGCAGCGCGGTTTGGCCTTGGCTTTAGAGGTGCTGATTTTAGCTCTCATTATGACGGGGATTGTCTCTATCGTCGTGCCAACTCTGACCACAGCGGTCAATCAGCTGAGTGAAACAATCGGCAAGGTAGCACCTCAGGTAGCTAAGTGGCTGCAGCAGTCTGGCTTGCTTTCCTCTAGCCAGCTGAAAGATTTGACCAAGCAACTGCAAAACAGCGATATTGTCAACCGAGCCATCTCTCTTCTGGGCAGTCTGACAGGCAATATCTCTGCTATTTTTGGTAATTTCTTCTCTGTCATCATGTCTATCTTTCTTATGTTTGCCTTCTTGAGCAGCAAGGAGCATTTGCAGACAATTACTAGCCGTCTCTTACAGGTTCTGCTTCCTGAGAAGGCTGTGAAGCGCCTATCCTATGTCGGTTCTGTCATTGTTGAGACCTATGATAAGTTCCTGATGGGGCAGATGATTGAGGCCGTCATTGTCGGTGTCTTGGTCTTTATCGCCTACTCTTTGACAGGTCTGCCTTATGCAGCCCTGACAGGGGTTTTGGCTGGAGTGCTCTCTTTCATTCCCTACATAGGGCCTTTCTCTGCTTGTGCTTTGGGTGCTATCTTTATCTTCACCGACAGCCCTTGGAAAGCCCTTCTTTCTATCGCAGTCTTTCAGATTGTGCAGCTGATTGAGGGCAATATCATCTATCCGCGCGTGGTCGGCCAGTCCGTTGGTCTCCCAACTCTCTTTACCCTTGCCGCAGCCCTGATTGGGGGTAATCTCTTTGGCTTGGTAGGCATGATTTTCTTCACGCCTATCTTTGCAGTTATCTACCGCTTGGTCAGAGAGTTTGTTGTGGAGAAGGAGGAGAGGAATGAAAGTGGAGAAGTTGCCTAATTATTTAGACGATAAATGTGCAAAATAGGAGCTTAATTATGAAATGGAGTAAAACAAAGAGTCTTATTACACTGCTAGTATTAGCAGGTTTATCTTTGGTATCTTGGACTTTCTACCTCTACTGCAATAAACAATATTACGGACAATTCCATAAGTATACGGGTAAAGCAAAGATTGATGATTATGAAATGATTGCGGATGGTGCAGGTGTCATTGTCCATTGGGTTTCAACAACCCCAGAAGAAGACAAAAAAATGGAAGAGTTTGGGAGTTACGGATTTGTACAAAATACTCGTGTAGGTTCTCGATATATATTGCGTCAGAATATGAAATTAAAAGATACTCCTTATTATTTACAGGAGCGGCCAATTGATGGAGCTTACTGGACTTTGAGTATTTACCAAGTTAAGGGCATGAAGCTTGAGGAGGAGACGGAGTTGGATCTTTACAAGGTGGTAGAAGATTACAATGTGGATTATATACCAGCAGAGCTAGGGGATATTTATACTTGGAAAGGACAAGAGTATTTAAAGATTCAGATACGGGATTTAAAGAATTATCAAAATACTAAACCACTTTTTCTTAATTTGCGCAATAAGAAGATTGAAGAAAATGAAATTCTAGCTCATGACTTTAACAGAAAGTTGGGAGTAACAATATCAACATCTTGGGATGATAAAGCTAATGGTATTAAAACTGTTTCTGTTGGCGAGGAGTTCTCAATAGATAAAGCTTTTTTGGAACAGACTCAGTTTGAGAAGAGTTCAAAGCCCCATAAGCTCTTAGAAAAAGGAAATACGATTGTATTTATTTTAAATTCTAAAAATAGCGCAGTGCAATTTGAGCGTGAGGCCACCGTCTATAGCTTATTTATGCCGGCCACAGTGAATGTATATGAAGCTGTAACCATTCCCTCAGAACTTTCTATTGACAGTCAAAAACATATCGTCAACTCCAAAGAAGAGTTTGACAGATACTATGATATTGAAAAGGCTAGAAAGCTGTATCATGAAATAGAATAAGTAAGACAAGATATTATGGGAACCAACGAGATTTTATTCTCGTTGGTTTTTCTTTTTACAAGGTCATAATTTCTACCTATAGCAAACAATAATTTTGTTCAATAGCAGTTGAAAAATAAGGTTTTCTGACCTAGAAGATGACGAGGTATAGTTTTAAACTATATCAAAGTCTGGGAAATTCCAATTATACAGAGGGCGAATTTTCTGTTAAGATAGTTTCAACAACAATTTTTGGAGGACGTTTATGTCAACGACTATCATTGGTTTCCCTCGTTTGGGTGAATTCCGCGAATTAAAATTTACAACTGAAAAATACTTTAGAAATGAAATCTCAGCAGACGAACTTTTGGCAGCAGCGAAAGACTTGCGTGCGAAACACTGGAACATTGTCAAAGAAAAAGGCATCACTGAAATCCCATCAAATGACTTCTCTCACTATGACAACTTCCTAGATGCAGCCTTCCTCTTCAACGTGGTGCCTGCTTCAGTTCAAAACTTGGACTTGACTGACCTTGAGCGCTACTTTGCTTTAGCGCGTGGTTACCAAGGAGAAAAAGGGGATGTGCGTGCCCTTCCGATGAAGAAATGGTTCAACACCAACTACCACTACATCGTTCCTAAATTTGAAAAAGACACTCAAGTCAAACTTGCAGGTCACAAGATCTTTGATGAGTTCCAAGAAGCAAAAGAACTTGGATTGAACACTCGTCCTGTTCTTGTAGGTCCATTCACCTTCCTTCAATTGTCAGACTTTGAAGAAGGCGTGAAAGCAGAAGACTTCGTAGACAGCTTTGTAGCTGCTTACCAAGAAGTTTTTGCTAAATTAGCTGAACTTGGTGCGACTCGCATCCAACTCGACGAAGCTGCTCTTGTTAAAGACTTGACAGCTGAAGAAAAAGCTCTCTTCTTGAACATTTACAATAAGCTTTTGGCTGATAAAAAAGGCCTTGAAGTCTTGCTTCAAACTTACTTTGGTGATGTTCGTGACGTTTACACTGACCTTGTGAACTTGCCAGTAGATGCGATTGGTTTGGACTTCGTTGAAGGTAAGAAAACTCTTGAACTCGTTAAAGGTGGTTTCCCAGCTGACAAGACTCTTTATGCAGGTATTGTCAATGGTAAGAATATCTGGCGTAACAACTACGAAAAGAGCTTGGCTGTTCTTGAGCAAGTCCCAGCTGAAAACATCGTATTGACAAGCTCATGCTCACTTCTTCATGTGCCATTTACAACTGCTAATGAAGAATTTGAACCAGCAATCTTGAACCACTTTGCCTTTGCAGTTGAAAAATTGGAAGAACTTCGTGATTTGGATGCTATCCGCAATGGTCAAGGTGCAGAAGCACTTGCAGCTAATAAAGAACTCTTTGCGACTGAACGTGTTGGTGAAAATGCAGAACTTCGTGCACGCATCGCTGGATTGACAGACGCAGACTACACTCGTTTGCCAGCTTTTGCTGAACGTGAAGCCATCCAAGAAGATGCCTTCAAACTTCCAGCTCTTCCAACAACAACGATCGGTTCATTCCCTCAAACTAAGGAAGTCCGTGCCAAACGCTTGGCCTTCCGTAAGGGTGAGTTATCAGCAGAAGACTATGACAAGTTCTTGGCAGAGCAAATCGACGAATGGATTAAATGGCAAGAAGAAGTTGGATTTGACGTGCTGGTGCACGGTGAGTTCGAGCGTAATGACATGGTTGAGTACTTCGGTCAAAACTTGTCAGGTTACCTCTTCTCTAAAAACGGTTGGGTACAATCATACGGTATGCGTGGGGTGAAACCACCAATCATCTGGGGTGATGTGACTCGTCTCAACCCAATCACTGTGAAATGGTCTAGCTACGCACAAAGCCGTACTGACAAACCTGTTAAAGGGATGTTGACTGGACCTGTTACCATTCTTAACTGGTCATTCCCACGTGAAGACATCTCTATCAAGGATTCTACTCTTCAAATCGCTCTTGCGATCAAGGATGAAGTTCTTGACCTTGAAGCTGCTGGCGTGAAGATCATCCAAATCGACGAGGCCGCTCTCCGTGAGAAATTGCCACTTCGTCGTAGCGACTGGTATGAAGACTACCTTGACTGGGCTATTCCTGCCTTCCGCTTGGTACACTCTACAGTTGCGCCAGATACGCAAATCCACACTCACATGTGTTACTCAGAATTTACCGATATCATCCCAGCTATCGACAACATGGATGCGGACGTGATTTCCTTTGAAGCCAGCCGTTCAAACCTTGAAATCTTGGACGAACTCAAAGCGAAAAACTTCCAAACAGAAGTGGGACCTGGGGTTTACGATATCCACTCTCCTCGTGTGCCAAATGAAGGCGAAATCGACCACACGATCGATGCTATTCTTGCCAAAGTTCCAAGCAAGAAAGTTTGGATCAACCCTGACTGTGGTTTGAAAACACGTGGTATTCCAGAAACAAAAGAAAGCTTGATCCGCCTTGTAGAAGCGGCCAAAGCAGCTAGACAAAAACTGAATTAATATTATTTCTACATTTAAACTCAGCTCTGATAAACCTGCAACAAAGCTGTTTGCAGGTTTGTTATAGGATGCTAGTTAGTAGATTGAAAGGAATTTTATCTCTATGGTGAATCGCCAAACTCCTAGTCTCTCATTTGAAGTATTTCCTCCTAATCCGGCAGTAGGCAATGATAAGATTTTTCAGGCGTTGAGGGAGATGCAAGATCTGGCTCCCCACTTTATCAGTGTGACTGCCAGCAATAATAAATTTGATATTGAGGAGACAACGGTTCGTTTGGCTGAGTTCATCTCCAATGACCTTGAGATTCCGACGATTGCCCATTTGCCAGCTGTTTATCTAACCCAGGAAATGGTATCCAATATCTTGCAGGCTTTGGATCGTGTTGGGGTCAATCAGATTTTGGCTTTGCGAGGCGATATTTTTCCAGATGTGGCTCCTAAGGATGATTTTAAATATGCGACTGATTTGATTGAGTATATCAAGACAGAAGCACCACATTTTGACATCATCGGTGCTTGCTATCCAGAGGGTCACCCAGACTCACCAAACCAGATCTCAGATATTCAGAATCTCAAGAAGAAAGTGGATGCAGGCTGCTCTAGTCTTGTCACTCAGCTCTTCTTTGACAATGAACGCTTCTATGATTTCCAAGATAAGTGTACCTTGGCTGGGATCGATGTTCCGATTCATGCAGGGATCATGCCTATTCTTAACCGAAACCAAGCGCTTCGCCTTTTGAAAACGTGTGAGAATATTCATCTTCCGCGCAAATTCAAGGCTATTCTGGATAAGTATGAACATGATCCAGAATCCCTGCGGACAGCTGGTTTAGCCTATGCGGTGGATCAAATTGTCGATTTGGTGACCCATGATGTAGCAGGGATCCATCTCTATACGATGAATAACGCGGCAACAGCTTACCATATCTATAAGGCGACCCATGCGCTTTTTAACCATACCCCATCCGTTCAATCTTTTTAAGATGAATGAAGAGACCGCTAATCAGATTCATTTGCTGTTTAGTGGTTTTTGTTTATAGATTTTGATCATTTAGAAGCTGATAAATGATAGAGTCGTTTTTTCTTGCTTGCTAAAATGTCTTATTTTGTTTATATTAGTTTTATAAGCTTTCTTGGAGGCGTTTACATGACCGAAGATCGTTTGAAGTTAAAATTGCTGGGAAGCCCGAGTGTCTTTCTCAATCAAGAGGAGGTCTTTTTTCCTTTTGCCAAAATCAATGCTCTGCTCTATTATCTCCATATCAATGGAGCAGTCAATCGGGAGGAGATTGCGGGGATCCTCTGGGAAAATAAGGACAATCAGACCGCCAAAAAGAATCTGCGGAATACCATTTATCAGGCTAACAAGCTATTGGGGGGAGAATGGATTATTGCTCCTAACCGGACTGTGCTGTCGCTTAATCCCGAGTGTGCGATTGAAAGTGATGTAGAAATTTTCACGGACCATCCAGCGGAGCGTCTGTCGCTCTATCAGGGTGATTTTCTGCAGGGCTTCTATCTCAAGGACAGTGAAGCCTTTGACTATTGGGGGTCCAAAATGCGGACGCGATATGAGCAGCTCTATATCCAGGCTTGCTACCAAAAGTTGGAAAAAGATCCGTCGAATTTGGAGGAATCAGAGCGAAATCTGCATCGTATGATCAGCATCGATGAGTTTGATGAAAAGAATTATCATTTGCTGATGAAGCTCTATCAGGAGAATGATCGACCTGGTAAGGTAATTGAGACTTATTATAAATTGGTCAATCTCTTGGACAAGGAATTGGGGATTAGTCCGAATGAAGCAATCCAACAGCTGTACCATGAAGTGATGGCCAAGGATCGCAGTGAGCGTAAAATCAAGCAATTTTTACGTAATACAGCCCACTTCTTTGGCCGAGTGGATGAAATCAAGCATTTGGAATCTTATTTTTCTAAGATTTTAGAGAGGCAAGAACCTCGTGCGCTGCTCTTAGTCGGTGGTACTGGTATCGGTAAACGGACAGTGACTCGACAGGTACTGGCTAATCAGACTAAGTATTTCCAGATTGTTATGGCAGAGTGCTTCAAGGAAGAAATGACGGTCGGATTGCAGCCTTGGCGTAGTCTGCTAGATGGCTTGGGTGACCTAGTTATTCAGCATCAGATCCTTTCGACTAGCCAGTGGCAGGTTATTTTGGATAGTTATTTTCCGATGATGGCAGGTGAAGCTTCGGATTTTGAGCTGAATACGGATCGTCTGGCTCGGTTTGTGCTGGATATTTTGCAAAAGATTTCTAAGAAAAAGGCCCTGGTGATCTTAGTTGAGGACTGTCACTGGATGGATGAGGCTAGTGTGGCTGTTTTAGAGCAGGTTATGAACCATTTGAGGGATTATCCAGTAGCCTTTGTGTTGACCAAGCATCTGAGTACGCCACCCTATCTTGGCCGCTTTTTCAATCACTTGTTGCTTCGTAGCCAGTTAGACTGCATTGAGTTGCAGCCACTGGATTTTAAAGCAAGTGTGGCTTATTTACAGGCCCAGACTGGACAGTTGGCCATATCTGAAGAACGGCTTGAGGCTATTTATCGGGTCAGTCAGGGCATTCCTTTCTTTCTGTCGGAGTATGCGGAACAGCTTCTTCGGGGTGAGAAATTCCAACCATTGACCTCAGCTATTAAAGCAAAGCTATCTCTGAAATTAGGCTATTTGAGCAGCCAGGAGGAGGAATTGGTTGACTATCTGGCTTGCTTTAGTTCCCCTGCTTCGGTAGCATTCTTAGCTAAGTTACTAGGCCTATCTGTGGAAGAAGTGGTCGAAATTGCTGAAGGATTTGGGCAAAAACAGCTTTTAATAGAAGAGGAGCAGGAGGAATTGGTTTTACGGTTCAGCCAGGAGCTTTTGCGGATTTATGCTTATGAGCGCTTGCCGCTTGCCAAGAAGCGGATGCTGCATCACCAGATTGCCCAAGGCATGGAAGACCAGCTGGGAGACTCTCTCTATCATGCTCGGTTGCTCAATGAAATCGCCTATCACTACAAGCTGTCCAAGCAGCCGATTAAGTCTCTGGAGTATGAGTTGCATTATCTCGAGGCTACCTTGCAGTTTCATCATGAGCTCTTTCCGATTTATTCGCGGGAGTTTGGCTTTATCGAAAAGACGGATGATAGCAATCAATCAGCGGTTTTGGACCAATTTGATCGTATCCGTCGGGAAATAGAAGGATTAGAGAGAAAACACCAGAATCACAAAGATTTTCAGCTATTGGTTCTCCGCTTTCTCTATCTGGAAGGGCGCTATGCTATCCGGACGGGGAATTACCAGCAGGGAATGGACAACATCCAGCAGGTGATTGCTTCTGCTAAAGAGCTGCAGCAGATGGAGTTTCTCCTAGAAGGCTATCGGCAGATGATTTACTATTGCATCCAGACGGAGAATATTCCTGAGATGCGCTACTATACGGAGTTAGCCCTGGATGCTTCAGTTCAGGCCAATAATCACGAAGCTATTGCAATGAATCTTCGACTCAAGGGACTTTATCATCTCATGATTGGAGATGAGGAGCAATCACTCCGCCATCTTTACCAGTCTATCGATTGCTTTAGTTTGACGGCTTCGTTGCGCTCAAAGTATTCGATTCAGATTGCGGCGGCTCTAGATTATCTGGCAGAGATTGAGCAGATTCGTGGGAATTTCACGACAGCGCTGGCTCATCAGAAAGAGGCGATTGAGTTGACGGAAAATAAAACAGCAGAGCCTTCGATTTTTGCTTTCTACATAGGCTTGGGACTGACTTATTATCAGCTGAAAGATTATGAGCAGGCGGAGCGAATCTTGCTGAAAGCGAAAGCAGCCTTGAAGTCGCTCAGCTTTCCTTGGAAGGAGACCCAGCTGGAAGTTTATTTGGCTTTGATTGGCTGCGAGAAGGGAGATTATCAGCCGGTGCTTGATCTGCTGCGGAAAAAGGATAGTCTCATTAGTCGCTATGGCAATCCGCGAGACAAGGGCTTGATCTACTATCTGATGGCTGTGATCAAGTATCGCCAGCTGGCTGGCAGCTTGCAAGAAGCTGGTTTTGAAAATTTACTAGATCAGGACTTTGAAACTTATTATGAAACAGCCAAAAGTCAGCTCAATCCCTACCGGGATCGTCATCAACTAAAGGAATTAGAAAACTTACGCCAAGGGCTATCTTAGGCATTAAACTCACAATAAAAGAGGATGAAAGCAATGTTCATCCTCTTTTGATGTTTGTAATGAAGTTTTTAAATCCCCATTAGTCATGTACTTGTGCCCAGACTTGGGTCAGGTAAAAGACAAAACTTGCCGCTAGGTTGGCCGTGTGGTTATCTATATCGTGAGGGGGAGAGACTTCGACGATATCAAAGCCGATCAACTTGCCTGATGCTGCGATATGCTGGAAGACCAGTACAGCCAGATTGGGATCTACCCCCAGTGACTGGATGGCACTGACACCAGGAGCGGCGCCAGCTGCAAAGCAGTCAATATCAATGGTTAAATAGACCTGCTCTTTATCGGCTAGAAAAGCATCAACTACCTTGCAGACTTCCTTGTGACCCATTTGGTAAATGTCCATTCCAGTTAGGAACTGGATAGCCTTGGATTTGGCTACAAAGTCAAAGAGAAAGAGATTATTATTGTGCTCCTGAATCCCTAGGATGAGGTAGTTAAAGATCTGTTTCTGAGCTAAGGTATCATCAAACATTTGACGAAAACCGGTACCGGAGTTGGGGCCCGTCTGATCGTAGGGGCGTAGGTCAAAATGGGCATCCATATTGATCACAGCTAAGTTTTGATCAGGATTTAGTGACGACTTGAGACCTAGATAGTTGCCGTAGGCGGTTTCGTGGCCGCCACCTAGGACAATGGGCCGGAGATTGAGCTCTCGCAGGCGTTTGACTGCTCGAGCCAAGCTTTGTTGCAGCTGCTCCAGAGAGCGGTTAGGCCCGTCAATATCGCCAACATCAAAGACGCGGACGTTTCTGCCAAGATGCCAAGGAAGCTTGGCCAGCTGAGTTCGGATAGCTTGTGGTCCTTCGACAGCCCCCACTCGACCGTGGTTGATATAGACCCCTTTATCACTCTTGAAGCCAATCAAGGCAAAGTTGACGCCGTCAAAGGGTTTTAAGTTAGGGTCATTTAAGTCCAAAAACTCAATAACCATACCCCATTTGGCAGCATATAAATCATCATCCAGTCTCTTATGATAATAGCTGTTATCTAGCTGATAGTAATCTTCTAACATGATTTTGTCCTTTTCCATAACGATACTTGCGACTTTATTATAAGAGTTTCCGCTAAGCCTGTCAATGGCTTTTGGCGGGAAAAGAAGCCCAGCTGAACGAGAGCGGGCTTCTTAGGTTAGCTTTTTTACAGAGTCATCAGCTTTAGAACTGAATGCTCAAGTCTACAGCCTTTTCAACGGCTGCTAGGAATTCTTCGTTTTCAATCAGCTCAGAAGCTTTGTTGAGCTCTTCATAGATTTCGATGTCCTTGTCAAACTCGATAAAGCGGACATGCTGACGGAAGAGGTCGTAGGCTGGCTTGGTTCCTTTACCAAGTTCATGGTTTTCTGGTTTCAGATCCAGAGCTTGGCAGGCTGCCATGATTTCTGTTGCCACGATGCGGCGAGAATTCTTGAGAATTTCAGCTGCCTTGCGTGCTGCAGTAGTTCCCATGCTGACAAAGTCTTCTTGATTTTCACAAGATGGGATAGAGTCTACGCTGGCTGGATGAGCTAGGACTTTGTTTTCAGAAGCAAGCGAAGCACAAGCATACTGGGTAATCATAAAGCCAGAGTTGAGTCCTGGATGTTTGACCAAGAAGGATGGGAGCTTGCTCAGTTGGCTGTTGACCAGACGTTCTACACGACGCTCGGATACATTACCGATTTCAGAAATAGCGATACCGAGGAAGTCAAATGGCTGAGCCATTGGTTCACCGTGGAAGTTACCGCCTGAGATAACATGGCCTTCTTTGGTGATGATAGGGTTGTCTGTAACAGAGTTGATTTCAATCTCAACCTTGGCCTTGACATAAGCGATAGAGTCCTTGCTGGCACCATGAATCTGTGGAATACAACGCAGGGTGTAAGGGTCTTGGACCCGTTGTTGAGTAGCTACGGTTGTGTTGCCACTGCCTTCTAGAAGGTTGCGGATATTGCGGGCTGTAGCCAGCTGTCCGCTTTGAGGACGAATGGTATGCAGGTCTTCTTCGAAAGGACTGGTAATACCATTGTGGACCTCCATGGAAAGGGCACCAGCGACATCTGACAATTTAAGCAGCTGGATGGCATCGTAGGTAGCCAGAGCTCCGATACCTGTCAGGACAGTCGTTCCGTTAATCAGTGCCAGCCCTTCCTTGGCTGCTAGAGCAATTTTCTCGATGCCGGCCTTGTCCAAAGCTTCTTGTCCAGAGAGCAATTGGCCTTGATAGTATGCGTGGCCCAGTCCCAGCATAGGCAGAACCATGTGAGCCAGCGGTGCTAAGTCACCAGAAGCTCCCAAAGAGCCTTTTTCCGGAATGTAAGGCACGACGCCTTTATTGAGCAATTCTAGAAGTTTTTCGACGGTAGAGAGACGGATACCAGAATAGCCCTTGACCAGAGAATTAATCCGGATTAACATGATAGCACGAACTGCATCTTCAGGAAGAGGATCGCCAAATCCTGAAGCATGGGTGCGAATCAAGTTTTCCTGCAGTTGAGTTGTATCTTCTGGCGAGATGCTGACATTGCAGAGGGAGCCAAAGCCAGTCGTAACACCGTAGACTACCCGCTTTTCGCGGACGATGTCATCTACGATTTTACGGGAAGCTTCTACAGCTTTCTTAGATTCTTGGTCGATTTCACAGGTGGCTCCATGACGAGCTACTGCAATGACATCTTCTAAAGTAAGGTGTTCGCCATCCAAATTGATTACATGTGTCATAAGATTCATTCTCCTTTTTGTTCAAGAACTTTATTTTTACAAATCAGTACTATATAGATATAGTAGACTGCGCTGGCGACAAGGACACCGATGAGACCATAGACATAGTTCATTGGATTTTCACCCCAAATCATGACGAGGCTGACTAGAACTGCCAAAATTGGAATGACTGGACCAAATGGAACGCGGAAGACCACCTTTTTATCTGGATATTTCTTTCTCAAAACCAATACGGCTAGAGCAGTTGGGATGTATTGGAAGAAGCGGAAGACTACGCTGAGAGCCGCTAATACTTCAAATGTTCCTGTAAAGAGTAGGGCGATGGACAAAAGTCCAGAGATAATAATGGCAATTACAGGGGCGTTTTTAGCATTGGTTTCAGCGATTTTTTTAGGTAACAAGCCTTCATCTGCAATGGCTGCACCATAACGTGGGACCATGATAGATTCCCCGATGTTAAGTCCAGCAATAGAGATCAGCGCTCCGATAGAAACAATCCATGCTCCAGCAGGGCCAATCATTTCGACAAAGGCGTCTTGCACAGAGGCATCTGTTTGTAGGATTCGGCTACCTAGCATGGCGATAGTTCCTGCGATAATCAGCATATAGAGAACAGATACAATACTGATAGAGCCCAAAATAGCCCTAGGCACATTCTTTTCTGGGTTGCGCATTTCACCAGCAACGATAGACATGGTTTCAAAACCGATGAAACCGTAGAAGATATAGATAGCTGTACTAGAGATGGCTTTCATGATATCCACGCCAGGTTCTAGCTGAAGAAACGGAGTGAAGTTTCCTTTGTCAATTCCTCCTTTGATGAAGAAAATCGCACATAGACTGAAAGCGACAATTGGGATGAGCTTGGCTACGGTTGCGGTCAAGGTGAACATTTTGGAGGTCTTAAGACCTGAGATATTCATCAGACTGAGTAGGATAATCAGGCTCACACTGAGTAAAAGTTCATAGGGGGCAAAGGATTTAAAAGTAATGACAAAAAGTCTCGCAAATCCTGCTGCCATTGCTGACCAAGCGATGATGGTAACCGCCCAGCCTAGGAAGCCAACATTAAATCCGACAAAGTCTCCAAAGGCTGCTTTGGAATATTGGAAGGCTCCGCCATTTTTATTAAAATAACCAGCAGTTTCTGCCAAGCAGACGGCTAAGAGAATAACGAGGAGGGCAGTTCCCAGCATGACAGCTAGAGAAGCAGGGCCCAGTCCTTTATAAATTTTTTGAGGTAGGAGGAAAATTCCTGAACCGATAACAGCATTGATACCATAGAGAGTAGCGCCAGAAAAGCTGAATTTCGCATTTTCTCGCTCTTGTTCTTGTGCAGTGAGTTTAGTCGCATTCATAATAATGTTTCTCCTTTAGAGATATGGGATCCTTTCCAAGTAAAGATAGAACGATGATAGGACATCCTTGTATCTTTACTTAGTAGGGATATGGGTCAAACCAGCCCATATAGCAAGGGGCGTTCCCTGTGGCTGGTTACTCGAAAACATTATTTGCAGCTCAGTTTCCTGAGCCTCTTTTTCCACTATCAGAAGTTGCCCTGTCTCTAGGTTAAGCGATGGCAGGCCTGTTCCTGTCACCATCAAATCACTCAAGGCATAGATAAATTGAATTGCTTCATCTTGACTAAGCTCTTCTCTATCTGAGATGGCAAGCATCTGTCCCTGATAATGGTCGCTGTAGATTAAGTTAAAGTCGGTACAAGTCCCACGACTTGTGATAGAATCACTCCCTTCGAAAAAATAGGGGGTAAAGGGAGCTAGAACCGTTTCCTCCTGCCGGCTGGCATTGTGGAGATGAAGTGTCTGGTCCAGGCTCATGAGAATGCGGTGAAAGCCGCTGAGGTCAGAAAACTGACTTTCAGCCAACTCCACAGTCGCTGTTGAGAGCCGATAGTCAAATTCCCGCTTGCCATAGTGGCCAGTTGGCGGGGAAAGATAAAGTTGCTTCGTCTTTCCCCCTGACCAATCGGAAACTTGAAAATCGTTTGATTTTAGAAGGGTTACATTTGTCATTTTTGGTATTTATTAGAACAAACCGCTGATATTGCCGTCTTTGTCAACATCAATCTTTTCGCTGGCTGGCACTTTAGGCAATCCTGGCATGGTCATGATTGCACCAGTTAGAGCAACGATGAAGCCTGCGCCAGCAGAAACTTTAAGCTGGCTGATCGTCACGACAAAGTCTTTAGGAGCCCCCAGTTTCTTAGCGTCGTCTGAGAAAGAATACTGCGTCTTAGCCATGCAGATAGGATAGTTGGAGAAGCCTAGCTCTTCCAGTTGTTTGAGCTCACGCTTAGCAGCAGGAGTCAGGCGAACGCCCTTACCTCCATAAACCTTAGTAACAATTTTGTTGAGCTTGGTTTCAATGGAGTCCTCTTCATTATATACAAATTGGAAGTGATTGTCTCCTTCGGTCAGTTCAACGACTTTTTCAGCCAACTCTTTACCGCCGGCTCCGCCATTCGCCCAGACATCAGAAATCACTACGTCAACCCCGCGTTTTTGGCAGGCGTCATAAACTGCTTGCAATTCTGCTTCGGTATCCAGCGGGAATTTATTGATGGCAACGACTGCTGGCAGGCCATAAACATCTTGAATGTTTTCCAGATGTTTTTCCAAGTTTGGCAGTCCATCTACAACAGCTTGGACATTTTCTTCAGCCAAGTCACTCTTAGCCACACCACCGTGCATCTTGAGAGCGCGGATAGTAGCAACCAGAACTACAGCTGATGGGCGAAGACCAGATGTACGGCATTTGATATCGATGAATTTTTCAGCACCGAGGTCAGCACCGAAACCAGCTTCTGTGACTGCATAGTCGGCATATTTGAGAGCTAGCTTGGTAGCTAGGATACTGTTACAGCCATGGGCAATATTGGCGAAAGGTCCGCCGTGAATCAAGGCTGGCGTGTGTTCCAGGGTTTGAACCAAGTTTGGATGGATGGCGTCTTTGAGGACAGCCGCCATAGCGCCACCAGCTTTCAGATCCTTAGCAGTTACTGGCTTACCTTCAAAGCTGTAGCCAATGATAATCTTTTCCAAACGGTTCTTGAGGTCAGTGATATTTTCGGACAGACAGAGAATAGCCATAACCTCAGAAGCAACTGTAATGTCAAAACCGTCTTCACGCGGAACACCGTTGACCTTGCCCTGCAAGCCATCCACAATGTGGCGCAACTGCCGGTCATTCATATCCACTGCCCGCTTCCAAGTGATGCGGCGAGAGTCGATGCCTAAGGCATTGCCATGGTGGATGTGGTTGTCAATGAGGGCTGCCAGCAGGTTGTTGGCAACACCGATGGCATGAAAGTCACCAGTGAAGTGGAGGTTGATGTCTTCCATGGGCACAACTTGAGCGTGCCCACCGCCAGCAGCTCCACCTTTGATACCAAAGACAGGTCCGAGTGAAGGTTCCCGCAGAGCGATAACGGCTTTTTTACCGATAGCAGCCAAAGCATCGACTAATCCGACAGAAGTCGTGGTCTTACCTTCTCCAGCTGGTGTCGGAGAAATAGCTGTCACGAGAATCAGTTTGCCGTCTGGCTTGTCTTTGAGGGCTTCCAGCTGGCCGGCACTTATTTTTGCCTTGTAATTTCCATAAAGAGACAAGGCGTCTTCAGCAATTCCTAGCTTTTCTGCCACCTCTTTGATGGGCTTCATTTGAACCGAATTCGCAATTTCAATATCTGATAAAACCATATTGTTACCTCTTGAGAAGAGGAAGTCCATTCACAGGAAAGAGTGAGCTTCTCTTCCGTTTATCTATTAGACAACTTTCAAAATTTCTTGATAAATTTCATCTGCTAGAGCGCAGCCTTTTTGTAGGAGCTCTTCACCCTTGCTGCGGTAATCTGCGACGAATGCTTCATCCTTGACGCCTGACAGGTTGATGAGGACATTGAGCCAAGCACCTTGCAGGCCAGCCTTAAGGTTGAGAGCTGCTACCCCCAAGTCGCTGGCAGCATTGGTATTGGACTTGCCGACAGCCTTTTGAGTTGTTTTCAGTGCAGCCAAGATGTCTTCCATCATGCCATAAGGTGACTTGGTCGCTTCCTTGAGGGCTTGCTGCATAGCTTCTCGACGAGCAGCCTTGTCCTCCTCTGTTTCCTTAGGCATATCAAAGACGGCGGAGACTAGATTGAAGGCTTCAGTGTCCTTGTCAATAGCTGCGAGCAAGCTTTCTTGCAAGTGGGCGCTTTCTGCGTGTACTTGAGCAATTTCTGCTTCAAATTCTGCGTATTTTTTCTTGCCAAGGGTCAATTCACAGACCATCTTAGTCAGGGAAATACCGTTGGCTGCTGAAAGAGCAGCGGCAGAGCCGCCTCCTGGTGCAGGAGCATCTGAGCCTAGGACTTGGGCAAATGCTGTCAAGCTTAAATCTACTAATTTCATAGGTTTTTGTCCTCCTAGCCCAGCAAATGGTTTTCCAGAACTTGCTTGCCGTAGTCAAAGTCTTCGATTTGCAGATAGTATTCTGCTGCGTCAATCAAAGCCTTGGCTGGAGCCAAACCGATGACTTCTGAGCCGAGGATTCCAACTCCATAGCGTTTGGCTTCAAAGCGAACAGTTTCAAAGACACGATAGAGTGGGAATTTTTCCAGATTGACCATGTTAATAGAAACCTGAGCAATGTTGCGGTCTTCCAGCATAACGCCGATAGCTTTACAGTACTTGTAACCACCGCTTGAACCACGGATAACTTTAGCAATGTTATTGGCAATTTCCAAATTGTCTGTATCCAAGTTGATGTTGTAGGCGATGAGCGGCATTCTGGCACCGACAGCAGTGACACCAGCAGTTGGGTGAATCTTTCTTTCACCGTAGTCAGGAGCCCAGTCAGCTTCCAAGAGTTTTTCTGGCATGCCTTCGAACTGCCCTTTACGAACCTTAGCCAAGTTCTTGCGCTCAGGACGAGTCGCTGCATCTTCATAGAGGAAGATTGGAATACCGAGCTCACGGTTGATCCGCTCAGATACAGTCTTCGCAATTTCTACGCATTCCTCACTTGTGATGTCCTTGATCGGTACAAAAGGCAGGACATCAGTTGCGCCCATACGAGGGTGTTCACCCTGGTGCTTGGTCAAGTCAATATTTTCAGAAGCGTATTTAACTAAACGGAAGGCAACTTCCTGAATGTTTTGATCATCACCGACCAAGGTAAAGACACTGCGGTTGTGGCTGGCATCAGAAGAGTGGTCCAAAAGTGTCACTCCTGGCACGCTCTTAGCTGTTTCCACTAGACCGTCGATGACCGCTTGGTTGCGGCCTTCAGAAAAGTTAGGAATACATTCAACAATTTTTGCCATAAGATATTACCTCGTGATATCAATAATTTTAATTTATAATATGAACTTAATGAAGCAGAACCTCCTCCTGAGCTAGGCTGATACCCAGCTCAGGTCGGAAGTTGGGGGACAAGTTTTTCCTATTCGAACAATTTCTTAACAGATTCTTTGACCAAATCTTCGTCAGTTAAGTACGGAATGGTAATGTGGTCTGTTCCTTGGTGGAGGCGGTTGTACTCGATAGCTGTCTCAATAGCATGCTCATTACGTGCCCAGTTACGACGTGCAACTCCGCCGATTGTATCCCAAGCGATAGCAGATTTGATGATTTCATCAATGCGTTCGCTACCGTCCAGTACCAAGCCAAAGCCACCGTTGATTGCTTTACCGATACCAGTTCCGCCACCGTTGTGGAGAGCTACCAGACTCATACCCCGAGCTGCGTTACCAGCATAACATTGCACAGCCATGTCGCAGGTAACATTAGAACCATCCTTAATATTAGAAGTTTCACGGAATGGAGAATCGGTACCAGATACGTCGTGGTGGTCACGGCCGATCATGACAGGACCAATCTTGCCTTCGCGTACTAATTCATTGAACTTGAGGGCGATATTGACACGACCCATACAGTCTTGGTAGAGAATCCGAGCCTGAGTTCCAACAACCAGCTGGTTCTTTTCTGCATCTCGGATCCAGTTGTAGTTGTCGCGGTCTTGGTAGCGGCGGTTAGGGTCGATCACTTCCATAGCTGCATGGTCAGTAGCGACTAGGTCTTCGTGCTTACCGCTCAGACATACCCAACGGAAAGGACCATAACCATAGTCAAAGAGCATTGGCCCCATGATATCTTCTACATAAGATGGCCAGATAAAGCCGTCTTTGTCATCAAAGCCATTCTTAGAAATTTCCTTGATGCCAGAGTCATAGACGGCCTTCATAAAGGCGTTACCGTAGTCAAAGAAGTAGGTGCCGTTGTTAGTCAAGGTCTTGATTGCCTTGAAGTGACGTTCCAAGGTTTGGTCAACCAACTTAGTAAAGGTTTCCTTGTCTTCAGCTAGGAGGCGTGTCCGCTCTTCAAAGCTGATACCAGCTGGACAGTAGCCGCCGTCGTAAACATTGTGGCAAGAAGTTTGGTCAGACAGCAAATCTACATGGATATTGTTCTCGTTGACGTATTCCAAGAGGTCTACGATGTTACCATGATAGGCGATAGAAGTTGATTCACCAGCTTCCAGAGCTTTCTGAGCTAGCTCGATAGCTTCTTTCGGACTTTCAGCCAATTGGCTAATCCAGCCTTGGGAGTGACGAGTTTCAATCCGAGATTGGTCTACTTCAGCTATGATTGCTACCGCTTTAGCAATTTCAGCTGCTTTCCCTTGAGCTCCACTCATGCCGCCCAGACCAGAAGAGATGAAGAGTTTACCAGTCAGGTCGCCATCATCAGCTACACCCAGTTTCAAGCGTCCAGCATTGAGGAGGGTGTTGAAAGTACCATGGACGATACCTTGAGGGCCAATGTACATCCAGCCGCCAGCTGTCATTTGACCGTAGTTGGTCACGCCCATTTCTTCCGCAATTTCCCAGTCCTTCATATTGTCGTATTCACCAACCAAGAGACCATTGGTGATGATAACGCGAGGTGCTTCTGGTTTAGATTTGAAAAGTCCGAGCGGGTGGCCAGATTCCACGACCAAGGTTTGATGGTCTGTCATGACTTCCAAGTATTTCTTGATCAGGTTGTACTGCATCCAGTTGGCGCAGACAGATCCAGTTTCTCCGTAAGTAACCAATTCATAAGGATAAAGGGCGATTTCAAAGCTCAGGTTGTTGTCAATCATGACCTGCATAGCCTTAGCTGCGGTACAGTTTCCTTTATACTCGTCAATTGGTTTGCCGTAAATGCGTTCTTTTGGACGCCAGCGGTAGCCATAAATCCGTCCGCGAGTTTTCAGTTCTTCCAAGAATTCTGGAATCACTTCCTCATGGAATCTCTTTGGAATATAGCGAAGGGCATTTTTAAGAGCAATTTCGGTTTGAGCTTGAGTCAAACGGAAGCCCCGGTCGGGTGCTCGACGGATGCCTTCTTGGAAAACCGTTTTTTCAGGTAATACATCGTCTAATTTGACGGTCATTGCTGCTGCAATATCTTGTTCGCTGTAGAATGACATGTTTATTTCCTCCTTGTAAAATAACTTAAGATTTGACCTTATTTTATAACAGCGCCGTCAGTACAAAGTCAAGAAAATATTTCTAAAGATAAAAAATATCAATATATACAATATATAATGGTTTTTGACTATAATTTGACGATAGTGTATTATGATGAAAAGCAAATAAGTTGGAAAATGAAATGGAGGAACAAGCATGACTGCTGATTTACTATTAACTCACTTTAATCAAGTCTTCTGTCCCAAGGATCTCGGTCATCCCCTTTTTGGTGAGGAGATGAAGGAAGCTCAGGTCTTGGAGGACGGCTACATTGCAGTCAAAGACGGCAAAATCCTAGCAGTTGGCAGTGGAGAGCCGGATGCCAGTCTGGTTGGACCTGATACTAAGATTCAGTCTTATGAGGGCAAGATTGCCACACCTGGCTTGATCGACTGTCACACTCACTTGGTCTACGGTGGCAGCCGAGAGCATGAATTTGCTAAGAAATTAGCCGGTGTCCCTTATCTGGAAATTCTTGCCCAAGGTGGCGGTATTCTTAGCACAGTTCGGGCGACAAGAGAAGCTTCTTTTGCCACTCTCTATGATAAGTCCAAGAGACTGCTGGACTACATGCTGCTACATGGGGTGACGACTGTCGAGGCCAAGAGTGGCTACGGTCTGGACTGGGAAACTGAGAAGCGCCAGCTGGATGTCGTTGGGGCTTTGGACCGTGATCATGACATTGACCTCGTTTCTACCTTTATGGCTGCCCACGCCGTTCCGCCAGAATACAAGGGACGCTCTCAGGAATATCTGGAGCTCATCGTCGAGGAAATGCTGCCTCGGGTAAAAGCAGAAAATCTAGCTGAGTTCTGTGATATTTTCTGTGAAAAAGGCGTCTTTACAGCTGACGAGTCGCGCTACCTGCTTTCTAAGGCTAAGAAAATGGGCTTCAAGCTTCGTATCCATGCGGATGAAATCGAATCGATCGGTGGAGTAGATGTAGCAGCTGAGCTAGGAGCAACGAGTGCAGAGCACTTGATGGTAGCGACCGATGAAGGTATTCGCAAGATGGCGGAAGCTAAAGTTATCGGTAATCTCCTGCCGGCAACTACCTTCAGTCTGATGGAAGATACTTATGCACCAGCCCGCAAGATGTTGGAAGCTGGGATGGCTATCACTCTGACTACCGACAGCAATCCAGGCTCCTGTCCGACAGCTAACCTGCAGTTCGTTATGCAGCTGGGCTGCTTTATGATGCGTCTGACGCCAGTAGAAGTACTCAACGCTGTAACTATCAATGCGGCCTATTCAGTTAACCGTCAAGATAAGATTGGTAGCTTTGACACTGGCAAGCAGGCGGACATTACTATCCTAGACGCTAAGAATATCGACTATCCACTTTATTTCTTTGCGACTAACCTTACCCATCAGGTTTATAAGGCAGGCAAGTTGGTTGTTGATCAAGGAAGAATCGTCTAATTTTACAAGTTGGTCTCATTTCCACTTGATGGCAAAGATTTTCTTAGAAGTTCTATCGTTGATCATAGAAAAAGCAGATTTGTGTTCAATAAAGGTCGTGGCTTAAATACCACGACCTTTATTTTTTTATGAGATTAAGACATTGAGCTGGTCTCTTTCTTTACCCACACACTGCGCGTAAAGACCATGGAGAGTAGAGCTAGAGCCGCAAAGCCTGCTCCTACGTACCAGTAGGGCATATCTAGCGTCGTTGAGCGTCCAGAGAGATTGACAATACCACGGAAGAGCATACCGGCTGTCATAGTGGCTACAGCTGAGTTCCAGAGGTTGAGGCTGAGCCGAGAGAGATTGGGAATCATTTTCATGAAGAGCAGGAGGAGGATGCCGCCTGCTAGAGGAAGGGCAAAGAGATAGTGCATGTGGACAGATGTTTCCCCGAAGCTGAAGGATTCATAGATTCTGCTGAAAGCAAAGAAGAAAAGCGTTAGCAGCATGTAGGAAAGAGCTATTTTTTTGAAACGTTTTTTGCTGGGATTAGTAACCGATGTAGACAATGTCACTCACCGCCCTTTCTGAAATATTTCCGTTGGTGGTAGGTTTGTTGATGACCTGACCGTTTAAGTACATAGTGGACGAGCCGCCGCCGTCAAGGTTGTAGGCAGTCTTGACGCCATAAGATTTCATGACTTCAGCCATTTCATAGAGGGAAAGTCCCTGACTTTCTGAAGTTCGTCCGTCTGAAACGATGATGATATAGTGGTTTTCGTCAATGATACCGATAGCTGTCCGTGGATTGGAAGCCATAGACTGGCCAACTTCGGACTTGGTATTCACGACAATTTCGCCATTTTCTACAAGAGCTGGGCCGAAGGCTAGGAGATTGACCACACCGTCTTTGACCAGCTGGTCGGCAGAGATTTCATTTTCATAAATGATTTTAAAGGAGCCGTCTTTGTAAATAGCTAAATCGCCATTGCTGGAGTCTTCGCGGACAGTATCGCGGTAAACGACGCCATTGCGGATGACATAGCCAGTTGTGTTGGCTCCATAGTAGTCGCCGTTAACCGCTAGGATAGCATTGTTGTTGGCGGCCGTTTCTGAAGTTTTGGCTGTGACGTTGGTTCCGTAGGTGTTGTTGGCGAGAGCGGTTTTCAAATATTCAGCGGAGCTGACGGTCACATCGGCAACGTAGACTTGAGTATTATTGACGGTCTTTTCAGTCAGCGTGACCGAGATGTTATCGTCTGAATAGCTGGTATCTGTCACTGTTGCTGTTTCGGCAGCCTCGGCATTGGACGTCGAAGCGGTATTGGAGACTGTGGAAATAGTCTCTGCGATGACAAAGGTTTTCAGCATGGAGTAGCTGAAGGAAGCTGTCAGAAGCAGCCCGAAAATCGAGGCGTAGGCATAGCCTTTCTTTAAAAATTTCATGATGCGGTGTGTGTCCTTTCCTTAAAAATAAATCTCTTCTGTACCATCCAAGAGACGGTGAAGAGCAACAATCCGACGATGATTTTGACAATCAGAAGATTAATACCAAAGACAGCGTAGAAGAGGCGAATCAGCAGTGTATCTAGGATAAAGAGCACCATAGCTAGACTGAAATAGCCAGTTCCTGTCTTGAGAATGCTGTCGTCGTTCTTAAAGACCAGTTTTTTATTGGTCGAGTAGTTGAAGACCGAGCTGGTCACGCGGGCACTTCCGTTAGCTAGGAGAATTCTCAGGCTGGTCGGCACAGCAGCTAAAAACAAGAGAGCCAGTGCGTAGACGATATAGTCGACGACGAAGCTGCTGAGAGAGGTCAGGGCAAATTTAAAGATATTTTTATAAATCATGAGGCCATCTCTAACAGGTCGGAAGTGCGATCCTTCATTATCATTGATATAGACCGTCTCAATGGGCACCTCCAAAATGGGATATTCCTTACTGGCCTCTAGGAGCATGTTCATTTCGTACTCATAGCGCTGACCTTCTATCTTCAGCATAAAGGGAATCATGTTAGTCGTAAAGGCTCGTAAACCAGTCTGCGTATCGGAGACCCCCATCCCAGTCTGGAGCTTGAAGAGAGACCGAGTCAGGCTGTTGCCGAAGCGGCTACGCAGAGGCACCTTGCCAGTAAAGGCGCGTGCGCCCAAAATCAGCTGGTTGGGATTTTCAGCAGCCTTGGTTGCTACACGGAAAATATCCCATACCTTGTGTTGGCCATCCGCATCTGCTGTGATGACCGTTCCGTATTGACCCAGAGACTGGATGTAGGTGAAAGCAGTTTTCAGCGCCTGCCCCTTGCCTTGATTGTTCTCGTGATGGAGGACAGTCGCATATTGTTCAGCCTTCTCAAAGACTGTCTGGCGCTTGGCTGAGCTACCGTCATCGATGACAATGATATGAAAATCGCTCTTACTCTGAATTTTTTGAATCAGTTTAATCAAATTATAATCGGGCTCGTAAGCCGGAATCACTAGATAGTCCATATCCATACCTCTTTCTTAGATGATGTGTAGAAAGTATACAGATTGCGGCTTAAAGCTAGCTGATATCAGTTATCTTTAAGAAAAGATTAAATCTTCTTTAAGGAAAGGGCAGGGAAAGTGTCTCGTAGGACAAAATAAAAAACTGAGAGTGGGACAGAAATCGGTAATTCGTTAGAATTCGATTTCGTCGTCCCACCTCCGCACAGTTGAGTAGGGCTGTAAAAGCTGATGAAATCAGCATAGTAGGCCCACTCAACCACTGCATCTTGCTCGACAATCCAAAGACAATTGAGAGGCTAGGACTTTTGTCCCAGCCTCAGCGCTTTGTTTAATAACGTTTTTCCTTGGGCCAGGTGCTCATTTCAGCAACAGCTGTAAAAAGCACGTCTGTGGATGAGTTGAGGGCAGTTTCGCAAGAGTCTTGGATGACGCCGATGACAAAACCAACGCTGACGACTTGCATAGCCAGATCATTTGGAATACCAAAGAGGCTACAAGCCACAGGAATCAGGAGAAGCGAGCCTCCAGCCACTCCAGAAGCCCCGCAGGCGGAAATAGCCGCAACGATGCTGAGCACCAAGGCTGTTCCGAAGTCTACCTGAATGCCAAGAGTATTGGCTGCTGCAAGGGTAAGCGTATTGATTGTCACCGCTACTCCTGCCATGTTGATAGTGGAACCGAGAGGGATAGAGACCGAGTAGGTTTCAGGATTGAGGCCTAAATCTCGACACAGTTTCATATTAACAGGGATATTGGCAGCCGAACTGCGAGTGAAAAAGGCAGTGACACCACTGACTTTTAAGCAGCGCCAAACCAGTGGATAAGGATTTTTCCGAAGCATAATGAAGACAATCAAGGGATTGACGACCAGCGCAACAAGAGCCATAGAACCCAGTAATAGGAGAAGCAGCATGCCGTAGCTTTTGAGTGTTTCAAATCCTTTGCCAGAAATGGTCGTGTAGACCAGTCCTAAAATACCAAAGGGGGCTAGATTGATAATCCATTCGACAATCTTCGAAGTGATATCTGCCAGTGTTCTTAAGAGTTCTTTACTTTGCTGACTGGCTTCTCGCATTGCCACACCAAAGACGACTGCCCAAGACAGAATCCCGATATAATTGGCCTTGATCAGGGCGTTGATTGGATTATCAACAAGGTTGAGGAGGAGATTGCTCAAAACCTGGCCGATGCCTTCTGGGGGACGGACCTCCGAGCTGGCTGCAGTCAGCTCGATGCGATAGCTTTTAAGCCACCGACAAAGATTTGGCCGAGGAGGCTAATGGCGCTGGCTTGTGGGAAGATGAGGGCCAGCAGGGCGCCTGTGACAATCCCGATAGAAATCCGTTTGATAAGATTGGCGCGATTCCAAGCAGAAAGAATTCGATGAAACATAGGAGAACCCTTTCTAAAATAAACTGCTTTCCATTATACGCTAGAGGTCGTATAAAATGAATGTTTTTTAGTATTCGCTATGCGGAATAAGGCTGCTTTGATGCCTATCTGTCGCCCTTTGTGGTATAATGAATAAGATTTTTGTATCTCATAGGAGGAAAGAATGACAGCTAATGGGAATGTCTTTACGCGCTATTTCCAGCAATTTGACTGGTCAGCTATTTTGGATGATGTGTTTTCGAAATTCGTCTCCTTGGTCTTTTTGTGTTTACTATTTTGGGTAGCTAAGAAAATTCTACATCTCTTTGTGACTAGACTGATTGCGCCATCTTTGAAATTATCTCGGCAGGATGAGGCTCGGCAAAAGACCATTACACGTCTGATTGAGAATTTGCTCAATTATGCCCTTTATTTTCTTTTGTTCTACTGGATTTTATCTATTTTGGGCATGCCGGTCTCAAGTCTTTTGGCTGGGGCAGGGATTGCTGGTGTAGCCATTGGGATGGGGGCGCAGGGCTTTCTGTCCGACTTGGTCAATGGTTTCTTTATTCTCTTAGAGCGTCAGTTGGATGTAGGGGACAATGTTCGCTTGACCAATGGTGCTATCAAGATTGCAGGTATAGTTGTCAGTGTCGGGATTCGGACTACGCAGGTACGCGATGCGGACGGAACTCTTCACTTTGTGCCTAATCGAAATATCACCGTTGTCAGCAATCTTTCTCGTGGCGATATGCGGGTTTTGATTGATATTCCTATCTATGCCGAGACGGATTTAGATGAGATTTATCGGATTATTGCTGCTGTCAATCAGGAAGCTGTGCCAGAGCATCCAGAGATCATGAAGGAGCCTGATATTCTAGGCCCGCAGATGGCCGCTAATGGCCAGTTTAATTTTCGGGTCAGCTTGACAGTAGAGGGTGGTATGCAGACCAGTATCTACCATATTTTTTACAGGCTCTACCATGAAGCTCTGCTAAAAGAAGGAGTGGCTCTGCCAACATTTGCCCCTGTCGCAGGAAATAATGGTAAAGCTTAGTAGTAGTCGGGGAAACAAAGACAAGCAACATCTATCGGAAATAAGGTTTCTAATCACTAAAAGAGGCTGGGACGAAAGTCCTAGCCTCTCAATTGTCTTTGGATTGTCGAGCAAGACGCAGTGGTTGAGTGGGCTCTACTAGGCTGATTTCATCAGCTTTTACAGCCCTACTCAACTGTGCGGAGGTGGGACGACGAAATCGAATTCTAACGAATTACCGTTTTCTGTCCCACTCTCTTTTTCATTTCAGCTTATCCTAGGTCTAACCTGCCTAAATATGACATGCTATGGCAAGTATTGTATAATAGGAAGAGGAGAAGGAGCAAGCATGCAGAATAATCGACTATTTCAGATATTGTACTATATTTTGGAGAGAGGGAAAGTGACTGCAACGGATCTAGCGGAGAAATTTGAAGTTTCGGTTCGGACTATTTATCGAGATGTGGACTCTCTAAGCAGCGCTGGGATTCCGATTTATACCACGCAAGGCAAGGGTGGCGGCATAGAAATCGCAGAGGATTTTGTCTTGCGGAAGTCCTTACTGACAGCGGAGGAGAAAGAGCAGATCATGGCTGCCCTGCAAGGTCTGGATAGTACCAGTCAGCTTTACCAGAGTGACCTGCTTACAAAGCTTTCGGCGCTATTTCAAGTCAAAAAATCCAACTGGATCGAAATCGATTTTAATCACTGGCAAAATGATAAAGTATATGAAGATACCTTTCATCAATTAAAGACTGCAATTCTAGGCAAGCACCTTGTTTCTTTTTCTTACTTGGCTAGTGATGGTCAGGAGACAAGCCGTCGAGTCAAGCCTGTCCGTTTGTTCTTTAAAAGTCAGAATTGGTATCTTTATGCTTTTTGCCTCTTGCGACAGGAATTCAGGTATTTTAAGCTATCTCGACTGAAAAATATGGAGAAGCTGGAGGAAAGGTTTGAGGACAGCTTTGAAGATGTCGTCTTGGAAAAAGAACTAGCCTACGAAAATACCATTAAGCTGGCAGTCAAGTTTGATCGCAAAGTGGCCTTCAGGGTTTATGATGAACTAAGCGGAGACATTCGGACAGATGCCGAAGGAAATTTATATACAGAAATCGAAATTCCCAATGACCAGCGTCTATATAGTTACATCCTGTCCTTTGGAGACGCTGTGGAGGTCTTAAATCCGCCCGAAATCCGAGTGAAAATGAAAGAAATGATTCATCAGCTGGCAGAAAAATATAAAACCTGACATAGGGTGTCAGGTATCTTCTTGTATACTAATAGATAAGAAGAGAAAAGGAGGCAGCAAGATGAAATATGAATGGAGAAAGAGCGAGAAAGGCCCTTATGGAGCCAAGCAAAAGCCAGAGCTGGTAGAGGTGCCAAGTCAACAATTCATTGTGATCGAAGGAGCGGGTGACCCCAATGCAGCGGATTTTTCCGAGCGGGTATCTGCCCTTTATTCACTGGCCTATTCCATAAAAATGCTCTTTAAATCCATGATGAAAGATGAGGCGGAGGACAAGGTGACGGATTTTACGGTTTATCCTTTGGAAGGGATTTGGGAAAAAGCTGCTGGGGAAGGCTTCGATAAAAGTCAACTTCGCTATCAGCTCATGATTCAGCAGCCCACTGTCATCACTCAGGACATGTTTGCGGCGGCGCTTGAGAATGTCCATAAGAAAAAGCCCAATCCCCTCTACGACGACATCCGTTTGCAGAGATTGCCAGAGGAGCGAGCCATTCAGGTCTTACACATAGGAAGTTATGACAGTGAGCCGGCCTCTTTTGAGAAAATGGACGAGCTGGCAAGCAGCTTGAGACTGGAGAGATGCGACCAAGTTCACAGGGAGATTTACTTGAGCAACAAAAATAGGACAGCTGAAGAAAAGTTGAAAACCATCTTAAGGTATTCCGTCAGATAGGAGGAATTTGTCATGCCAAGACCTGCAACAAAAAACGATTTGCTGGCTGCAGCTACAGAAAATTTCGAAAAACTCAATCTGCTCATTTCGAACATGACAGCAGAAGAGTTGGCGAGGCCCTTTGATTTTTCAAAGGATGAGAAAAAGAAAGGAGCTCACTGGAAGCGTGATCGGAATCTGAGAGATGTCTTAATCCATCTTTATGAGTGGCACCAGCTGCTACTTAACTGGGTGCAGGCCAATCAAAGGGGAGAAGAGAAGTCCTTCCTGCCTGCTCCCTACAATTGGAGAACCTATGGTGATATGAATGTCGCATTTTGGGAAAAGCACCAGCAGACCTCTCTTGAGGAGGCGAGTTCTTTACTGGCTAGTTCGCATAGAGCTGTCCTAGACCTAGCCGCAACCTTAACCAATGAAGAATTGTTTTCCAAGGGAGTTTATAAATGGACGGGCGGAACGACCTTGGGTTCTTACTTTGTCAGCGCCACATCTAGCCACTATGATTGGGCTATGAAAAAGCTTAAAGCTCACCAAAAGAATTGTAAAATGAATCCTATCTAATTAAAGATTTCTAGGACTTGAGACTGATTTTTAGCACTCTTGCAAAAAGAGTGCTAATTTTTTGAGTTTTTATCTTGACTTTCATTTTCAAGAGTGTATAATAGAATCATGGTTTAGCACTCGAGGTGTTAGAGTGCTAAATATAAAAAATAAAATCTCGCCAGTGGCTGGAATTTTCTAAAGAGAGGTGAGGTCCTTGGTAACAGAACGCCAAAATGAGATTTTAAATCTAATTATTGATATCTTTACCAAGACGCAGGAGCCTGTTGGTTCTAAAGCCTTGCAAGAGTCTATCCAGTCTTCGAGTGCCACCATCCGAAATGACATGGCAGCCTTGGAAAAGGAAGGACTGCTGGAAAAGGCCCATACATCAAGTGGTCGCAAGCCTAGTGTCGCTGGTTTCCAGTATTTCGTCCGACATTCCTTGGCCTTTGACCAGCTGGCGGAAAATGAGCTCTACGAGGTCGTCAAGGCCTTCGATCAAGAGTTTTTCAAGCTGGAGGATATCCTGCAGCGGGCGGCAAATGTGTTGGCAGAGTTGAGTGATTGCACGGTTGTAGCCCTTGATGTCGAGCCGAGTCGGCAGCGACTGACAGCTTTTGATATCGTGGTTCTCAGTCAGCATGCAGCCTTAGCGGTCTTTACTCTGGATGAGTCCAATACCCTGACCAGTCAATTCATGATTCCTAGGAATTTTCTCCAGGAAGACCTACTGCGTTTGAGGGATATGATTCAGGAGCGCTTTCTGGGACAGACGGTCTTAGATATTCACTATAAGATTCGGACGGAGATCCCGCAGATTATCCAGCGTTACTTTACGACGACGGACAATGTTCTCGATCTTTTTGAGCATATTTTTGCTCAGATGTTTTCGGAAAAAGTAGCTGTCGCTGGTAAGGTTCAGTTGCTACGTTTTGCGGATCTTGAGGCCTATCAGTTCTTTGATGATCGGCAGAAGGTCGCCTTTGAAATCCGTGATAGTCTAGCTGAGGATCAGATGCAAAATGTCCGAGTTGCAGCTAGTCAAGAGGACTGTCTGGCCAATCTAACCTTGATTTCCAGCAAGTTCCTGATTCCCTATCGGGGCTTTGGTATGCTGGCAGTGGTCGGTCCAGTCAATCTGGATTACCAAAAGGTGGTTAGTCAACTCAATGTTGTCAATCGAGTCCTAACTATGAAACTCATCGATTTCTACAGATATTTGAGTAGCAATCATTATGAGGTGAGTTAAACATGAAATTACATAAATTCCTAAAAAGGAGGCGAAAAATGTCTGAGGAAATAAAAAACGAAGAAGTAAAAGAAGAGGAAGTGGTAGAAACTGCTGAAGAGGCTGTAGAAACTGCTCCTGAAAAATCAGAATTAGAATTAGCCAATGAGCGGGCAGAAGATTTTGAAAATAAATATCTTCGCGCTCATGCAGAAATGCAAAACATCCAACGTCGTGCCAATGAGGAACGCCAACTCTTGCAACGCTATCGTAGCCAAGACTTAGGAAAGGCTATCCTTCCTTCACTCGACAACCTGGAGCGTGCGCTTGATGTTGAAGGTTTGACAGACGATGTTAAAAAAGGTCTGGAAATGGTACAAGAAAGCTTGATTCATGCCCTTAAAGAAGAAGGAATTGAAGAAGTTCCAACAGACGGTGAGTTTGATCACAACTTCCATATGGCTATTCAGACGGTGCCGGCAGATGATGATTACCCAGCTGGAAGCATCGCACAAGTCTTCCAAAAGGGCTATAAACTCCATGAACGTCTCCTAAGACCAGCTATGGTAGTGGTAGCAGAATAAAAAGATCTCGTCCGAAACGACGGTAAACTATGAAGAAAGAAAATATATTTTCGCTCTACTAAACCGTGAGCGAAGTGAACAATTGGCGACACTCTTCACCGTGGTGCTCTCTGCGCAAACTTTAATAAAGAGATTGACATAGTCAAGCTCTGATGGCGCCGCCACTTAAGAAGAGTATCAAAAAAGAATTCTTAAATAAAGGGGAAAAAATAATGAGCAAAATTATCGGTATTGACTTAGGTACAACAAACTCAGCAGTTGCAGTTCTTGAAGGAACTGAAAGCAAAATTATCGCAAATCCAGAAGGAAATCGCACAACTCCGTCTGTCGTATCATTTAAAAATGGTGAAATCATCGTTGGTGACGCTGCAAAACGTCAAGCAGTTACAAACCCAGATACAGTGATCTCTATCAAATCTAAGATGGGTACTTCTGAAAAAGTTTCTGCAAACGGTAAAGAATACACTCCACAAGAAATCTCAGCTATGATTCTTCAATACTTGAAAGGTTACGCTGAAGAATACCTTGGTGAAAAAGTAACCAAGGCTGTTATCACAGTTCCAGCCTACTTTAACGATGCCCAACGTCAAGCAACTAAAGACGCTGGTAAAATCGCTGGCCTTGAAGTAGAACGTATCGTTAACGAACCAACTGCAGCAGCACTTGCTTACGGTTTGGACAAGACTGACAAAGAAGAAAAAATCTTGGTATTCGACCTTGGTGGTGGTACATTCGACGTGTCTATCCTTGAATTGGGTGATGGGGTCTTCGACGTATTGGCAACTGCAGGGGACAACAAACTCGGTGGTGACGACTTTGACCAAAAGATTATCGATCACTTGGTAGCAGAATTCAAGAAAGAAAATGGTATCGACTTGTCAAACGACAAGATGGCTCTTCAACGTTTGAAAGATGCAGCTGAAAAAGCTAAGAAAGACCTTTCGGGTGTGACTTCAACACAAATCAGCTTGCCATTTATCACTGCGGGTGAAGCTGGCCCTCTTCACTTGGAAATGACCTTGACTCGTGCCAAATTTGACGATTTGACTCGTGACCTTGTAGAACGTACAAAAGTTCCAGTTCGTCAAGCCCTTTCAGATGCAGGTTTGAGCTTGTCAGATATTGATGAAGTGATCCTTGTTGGTGGTTCAACTCGTATTCCAGCTGTTGTAGAAGCTGTTAAAGCTGAAACTGGTAAAGAGCCAAACAAATCAGTGAACCCTGACGAAGTAGTTGCTATGGGTGCTGCGATCCAAGGTGGTGTGATCACTGGTGATGTGAAAGACGTTGTCCTTCTTGACGTAACGCCATTATCACTTGGTATCGAAACAATGGGTGGCGTCTTCACAAAACTGATCGATCGCAATACTACGATTCCAACATCTAAATCACAAGTCTTCTCAACAGCAGCAGACAACCAACCAGCCGTTGATATCCACGTTCTTCAAGGTGAACGCCCAATGGCAGCAGATAACAAGACTCTTGGACGCTTCCAATTGACAGACATTCCAGCCGCTCCTCGTGGAATTCCTCAAATCGAAGTAACATTTGATATCGACAAGAATGGTATTGTATCTGTCAAGGCTAAAGATCTTGGAACTCAAAAAGAACAAACAATTGTTATCCAATCAAACTCAGGTTTGACTGATGAAGAAATCGACCGCATGATGAAAGATGCAGAAGCTAACGCTGAAGCAGATAAGAAACGTAAAGAAGAAGTTGACCTTCGTAATGAAGTAGACCAAGCAATCTTCGCGACTGAAAAGACTATCAAGGAAACTGAAGGCAAAGGCTTTGATGCAGAACGTGATGCTGCTCAAGCTGCCCTTGATGACCTTAAGAAAGCCCAAGAAGACAACAACTTGGACGACATGAAAGCAAAACTCGAAGCTCTTAACGAAAAAGCGCAAGCATTGGCTGTTAAACTCTACGAACAAGCCGCTGCAGCGCAACAAGCTCAAGCACAAGCAGGAGCAGAAGGCGCACAAGCAACAGGAAATGCAGGCGATGATGTCGTAGACGGAGAGTTTACGGAAAAATAGGCGGTGAGACAGAACTAAAAATTGAAAGTTTTTAGTTCGTAGTCGAACCCCCGCGAGGATGATTAGGATTTTTGGGAGTCTGAGAGACGAACCCAAAATCCAATCAGCTACCGCGTCAAAAATTTTTCGAAAAATATTGTTTTGAAAATTTCAAGTCGTAATGATAAGAAGAAATCCAGAGGTTGCAACCCAGCCTCTGTTTTTCGGTAAAATAGAGGGTGTCGCTTATGAAAAAAGTACTTTGTGTCATTTATCCTAATTTTTCTCTTTATGAGATAGCCTCTTTAACTAGTACTTTAGCTTTATCTTTTGACATCACGATTGATTATGTAGCTTCAGGTCATTCGATAGTTGTCTCTGAGGAGGGTTTGTCTTGTAAACCTACGAAAACATTGGAGCAAATACGTATAGAAGATTATTCTTGTATTATTTTGCCAGGAATGGTAAACATAGGACCTGCTCTACAGGATGAAAAATTAAATTCGTTTTTGAAGGGACTCGGTAAGCAGGATATCTTAATTGCAGCCATTTCTTCAGCGCCTATTTTGTTGGCAAAGGCAGGTTTATTGAACGATACGAAATTTACAGGTGGGATTTGGCAAAACTTCTTTGACTATTTTGAATTTCTTCCACGTGAGAATTTCCAACCCAAACTGGTTGTGCAAGATAAAAATATCATTACGGCTATAGGCTTTGCACATCAAGAGTTTGCAAGAAGAGTGATTCTTAGTCTAGGTTTGGCAGAAAATACTGACAACTATTTTAAAGAACAGAACGAATATTCAGAAGAGGACTTGATTTTTACTCTATCGGACAAAGAGTTTGATGAAGTGAAGCAGAGTATAGAAAATACCCTCTAATGATTTACTTATAAATTATAGAAAGGAACAAGGGTGTTCGTAATTGAACCCGAGCGGAAAGCTTGGAAATTAGATAAACCTCTTAAGAAATCAGGATTTCTTGTCGGTTTCCTAAATTTCAGTCGCTTTCTGTTCGCTCTTGGTATCTTAAATGAATAATACTGAATTTTATGATCGTTTAGGTGTCTCTAAGAATGCTTCTCAGGATGAGATCAAGAGAGCCTATCGGAAATTATCTAAAAAATATCACCCAGATATCAATAAGGAGCCTGGGGCGGAAGATAAATATAAGGAAGTCCAGGAGGCTTATGAAACGCTGAGCGATGAGCAAAAGCGGGCAGCCTATGACCAATATGGCGCTGCGGGTGCCAATGGTGGCTTTGGCGGCGGTGCAGGCGGCTTCGGTGGCTTTGATGGCTCTGGTTTTGGTGGCTTCGAAGATATCTTTTCTAGCTTCTTTGGCGGTGGCGCGACTCGTAATCCAAACGCTCCACGCCAAGGGGATGATCTCCAGTATCGGGTAAATCTCCGCTTTGAAGAGGCTATTTTCGGGGCCGAAAAAGAAGTGAAATACAATCGTGAGGCGAGTTGCCATACTTGTCACGGTTCAGGTGCTAAGCCAGGAACTAGCCCGGTAACTTGTGGCCGCTGTCATGGTTCTGGTGTCATCAATGTTGATACTCAGACACCGCTGGGCATGATGCGTCGACAAGTGACTTGTGATGTCTGTCATGGTCGCGGACAAGAAATCAAAAGTCCATGTGAAACCTGCCATGGAACAGGGCATGAAAAGCAAGCGCATAGCGTTCATGTAAAAATCCCTGCTGGTGTGGAAACAGGTCAACGAGTTCGCTTGGCGGGTCAAGGTGAGGCAGGCTTTAATGGTGGTCCTTACGGCGACTTGTATGTAGTGGTGAACGTTGAGCCAAGCGATAAGTTTGAGCGAGACGGCTCTACTATTTACTATAAGCTCAACCTCAACTTTGTGCAAGCAGCGCTGGGTGATAGCGTGGAAATTCCGACTGTCCATGGAAATGTTGAATTGACAATTCCGGAAGGAACCCAGACTGGCAAACGTTTCCGTCTGCGTGGTAAGGGAGCTCCGAGTCTGCGTGGTGGCAGTGTAGGAGACCAGTATGTCACTGTCAATGTCGTGACACCAACTGGCCTCAACGACCGTCAAAAAGCAGCTCTCAAGGACTTTGCGGCAGCTGGGAATATCACAGTAAACCCTAAGAAAAAAGGCTTTTTCGATAAAATGAAAGACGCCTTTGAAGGAGAATAAAGAAGGAAAAGGCAGAGTTGATATTCTGCTTTTTCGTTAGGAGCAAGAAATGACAGAATTTCAAGACTTTATCGAGCAAGTTTTCAAGGAGCAATATGAGGCTTCTTTTGGGCCAGCTAGGCTTGAAAAACTTGAGCCTCAGGATTATTATCTGACACGGGAGGAAGAAGGGCACTTAATCGCCTTGCTCCATGCCCAGCAGGTGTTGGAAAACATCCATATCAAAGCCTTAGTGGTAGATAAGGAACACCAGAAAAAGGGCTTGGGAGCTAGTCTGCTGGCAGAATTAGAAGAAAAGGCTGAGAAAACGGGAGTCAGCAGCATCACCTTGTCCACCAAATCTTATCGAGCCAAGGATTTTTACGTCAAGCAAGGCTATGAAATCTACGCCAGTCTGGAAGATGTACCTCAAAAAGGTGTGACCAAATATCATTTCATCAAGTGGTTAAAGTGAGCTATTCTCAAATAGATAGAAGTCAATTGCCAATTACCATTAAAGTTTACAAAAAATAAGCTTTGCTAGNCTAGCAAAGCTTATTTTTTAGTTGTCTTCATCTGGTGTAAGCACCATCGGAATGATAATCGGTTCGCGCTCGGTGCTTTCGTAGAGGAAAGGCCGCAAGGCGTTGACGATAGCGCCGCTGACAGATTGGACGCTGGCATCTTTATTCTTAAGGGCAATGCGAATAGCATTGAAGAGGATGCGCTGGCTTTGGCGAATGAGATCACCTGATTCGCGCATGTAGATAAAGCCACGGCTGAGAATATCTGGGCCAGCCAAAATCATCTGGGACTCGAAGTCAACCGTTGCGACAGCCAGTACCACACCGTCTTCTGACAGGTCTTTACGATCGCGCAGGACAGCGGCTCCGATTTCACCAATGCGGTTCCCATCAACATAAATATCCTGAGCGTTGAAGCTGCCGGCAATACGAGCTGAGTCAGCTGTCAGAGCCAGCACATCACCATTGCTCATGATGAAGATATTGTCTTTTGGTACTCCAGTATCAACGGCTAGACCTGCATGGACTTTCTGCATACGGTATTCACCATGGACTGGCATGAAATATTTAGGCTTGATCAAGCGGAGCATGAGTTTCTGCTCTTGCTGACCACCGTGTCCAGAGGTGTGGATGTTGTTAATCTTACCGTGAATCACTTCTACACCAGCTTCGGAAATGATGTTAATCAGCTTGTTCACGCTGGTCGTATTACCAGGGATAGGGCTAGATGAGAAGATGACTGTATCTCCAGGCTGGAGCTGAACCTGACGGTGGGTACCATTGGCAATCCGAGACAGGGCTGCCATCGGCTCACCCTGACTTCCGGTACACATAATCAGCACTTCGCCAGCTGGATAGTCCTTGAGTTCATTTGGCTCGATAAAGGTATCTTTGGGAACCTTGATGTAGCCCAGCTCAATCCCGTTGACAATAGCCTTTTCCATAGAGCGGCCAAAGACCGCAATCTTACGTCCAGTCTTGACAGCAGCCTCAGCAGCTTGCTGGAGGCGGAAGATGTTTGAAGCAAAGGAAGCGAAAATAATCCGTCCATGAATGCCTTCGATGATCTTCATGATAGACTGCCCAACTACTTTTTCGGAATTGGTGAAGGTCGGAACTTCAGCATTGGTCGAGTCAGACAGGAGGCAGAGGACGCCTTCCTCGCCCAGAGCGGCCATGCGGTGCAAATCAGCTGGCTCACCGACTGGTGTAAAGTCAAATTTGAAGTCACCGGTACAGACAATCTTGCCTTGTGGCGTATGAATGACAATCCCCAAAGGTTCTGGAATAGAGTGGGTTGTGCGGAAGAAGGTCGCCTTCAGATTTTTAAAGGTCAACTCTGTATTTTGATTGATTTCATAGAGCTTGGCATCACGCAAAAGTCCATGCTCTTCTAGCTTGCCCCGAATGAGAGCCAGAGCCAAAGGGCCAGCATAGATGGGAACATTGGCTTGCTTGAGCAGGAAAGGAATGCCGCCGATATGGTCCTCGTGCCCGTGGGTGATGAGGACAGCTTTCACGCGGTCAATATTTTCTACGATATAAGAGTAGTCGGGAATGACATAGTCAATTCCTAACAGGTCGTCTTCTGGGAACTTGATGCCGGCATCCACGATAATGATTTCATCTTGATACTCAATTCCGTAGGTGTTTTTACCGATTTCGCCCAGACCGCCGATGGCGAAAACACCAACTTCTTCTTTCTTTAAGTTATATGCCATAGGTTACAACTCCGTCAATTCGAAGGCGCCTGACTCTTTTTCGTACTCCAAATGTTTGTCAGACAAGAGTTCGATAAATTCAATATTGTAAGGAGTCTTTTCTTCGACCAATTTGCGGGCTTTGATGCGACCTTCTAATTCATCGGTTGCTTCTATATCTAAGTAAAGGGCACGTGTTTGTTCACGGCGTGGGCTGCGTTCTTTTGTTTCTTGATAAAAAATTTTGTAAATCATTTTATTTCCTTCCATTTTTCACGATCAAGCTACAGAAAACGACAGCTAATCAGCTGTTTTCTTTTATTCAGTTTTATGAGTAGTAGATTGACCTTGATTCGATATAATTCTAACCAATTATATCATAAAACCAGCTTTTAGTAAAAGACATAGCCGAGAAAATCTTGTGGAGATTTTCAGAAAAGCCTTTGAGGACAATCTGGGTCATCAAATGACTGCCTCTCTCTACCCTTGTCGCTGCTTTTGTAGTATAATAAAAAGCAAACACTCGAGTAAGGAAGAAAATGATGAACATTTTAGCGATGGATACGTCAAATAAGGCTCTGTCTCTAGCGATTTTAGAGAATGAGGAGCTCTTGGGGCAGGTGACGCTCAATATCAAGAAAAATCATAGCATTACCCTTATGCCGGCTATCGATTTTCTGATGAATAGTCTGGATATGAAGCCGACGGATTTAGATCGGATCGTGGTGGCGCAGGGGCCGGGCAGCTACACAGGTCTGAGAATTGCGGTGGCGACAGCCAAGACTCTGGCGCATACCCTCAAGATTGAGCTGGTCGGTGTGTCTAGTCTGCTGGCTTTAGTCCCAGAGCAGGTGGAAGGCTTGGTCATTCCCATCATGGATGCCCGCCGCAATAATGTCTATGCTGGCTTTTACCGGTCTGGTCAGGCTGTGCGGTCGGAGGCTCATCTGCCTTTGGCAGAGGTGTTGGAAATAGCTGGCGCTGCTAACCAGCCAGTCACCTTTGTCGGAGAAACGACAGCTTTTGCGGAGCAAATTGAAGCGGCTCTTCCTCAGGCTGCCATTCTGCCGACCTTACCAGATGCAGCAGCTCTTGGTCGTCTCGGTTTAGAGCTGCCAGCCCAGTCCATTCATGACTTTGTTCCTAACTATCTAAAGCGGGTAGAAGCCGAGGAAAATTGGCTCAAGAACCATCAGGCGTCCAGCGATTCTTACATTCAGCGCCTATGATTGAGATGAGAAAATGGAGCGCCAGCTCGGATGTGGACACGGCAGTTTTGGCAGAAGAGCTTGAACAGCTCTTACTTGCAGTCTATGAGGTCAGCCCTTGGACGGCGGATCAAGTGGCAGAGGTTCTGCGCTCGGATGTGAATAGTTGTGCGCTAGCAGAAGATGGAAGTCAACTTGTCGGCTTTTTAGTCTGGCAGGAGACAGACTTTGAAGCAGAAGTCCTGCAGATTGCTGTATTGCCTAGCTATCAGGGGCAGAAAATAGCGACAGCCTTGTTTGACTTTTTGCCAGCAGACAAAGAAATCTTCCTTGAAGTGAGGGAGTCGAACAGGCCAGCTCTGCTATTTTACAAAAAAGAAAGATTTGAAGAAATCGCACATCGGAAGGCCTACTACCATGCTCCGGTGGAAGATGCGATTGTCATGAAAAGAGAGATCCATGGAAGATAGATATATTTTAGCTTTTGAGACGTCTTGTGACGAGACCAGTGTGGCGGTTCTGAAGAATGAAACTGAGCTTTTGAGCAATGTCATTGCCAGCCAGATCGAGAGCCACAAGCGTTTTGGCGGAGTGGTACCGGAAGTTGCCAGCCGCCACCATGTGGAGGTCATTACGGTTTGCATTGAGGAGGCCTTGGCAGAAGCAGGGATTAGCGAGGAGCAAGTCACAGCAGTGGCCGTTACCTATGGTCCTGGTCTGGTTGGGGCGCTTTTGGTCGGCTTGGCAGCGGCCAAGTCCTTTGCTTGGGCTCATCATATTCCCTTGATTCCGGTCAATCATATGGCTGGACACCTGATGGCAGCCCAGAGCGTGGAGCCCTTGGAATTTCCCTTGCTGGCTCTCTTGGTCAGTGGCGGTCATACTGAATTGGTCTATGTCAGTCAGGCTGGTGATTATAAGATTGTGGGGGAAACTCGTGATGATGCGGTCGGTGAAGCCTATGACAAGGTCGGTCGAGTCATGGGGCTGACCTATCCAGCAGGTCGAGAGATTGATCAGTTAGCTCATGAGGGACAGGATATTTACGATTTTCCGCGGGCCATGATCAAGGAAGACAATCTGGAATTTTCTTTTTCCGGTCTCAAGTCAGCCTTTATCAACCTGCATCACAATGCCCAGCAAAAAGGAGAAGCCTTGTCTAATCAAGACCTGTCGGCTAGCTTTCAGGCGGCGGTCATGGATATTCTCATGGCCAAGACTAAGAATGCGCTGGAAAAATATCCAGTCAAGACTCTGGTCGTGGCGGGCGGTGTTGCGGCCAATCAAGGCCTGAGAGAACGCTTGGCAGCTGAGATTCAGGATGTTAAGGTGATTATTCCGCCTCTGCGCCTCTGCGGTGACAATGCTGGTATGATTGCCTATGCCAGCGTCAGTGAGTGGAATAAGAAGAATTTTGCCAGTTTGGGCCTCAATGCGAAACCAAGTCTGGCTTTTGAAACAATGGAGTAAAGGAGAAGAATGCGCGGACAGACATTTAAACAAGGGGCACAAGCAGCAGTGCCAACGGCTCTGGGCTATATTGGGATTGGCCTAGCCTGCGGCATCATGGCGGCGCCTTATATGAATCCCTTGGAGATGGGGCTGATGAGTATTTTGGTTTATGCTGGCAGTGCCCAGTTTGCCATGATTGGCTTATATGCCCAGCAGGCGCCGGTCTTGGCTATCGCACTGACCGTTTTTCTGATAAATATTCGGCATCTTTTGCTCTGTCTGCATGCCTCAACCCTTTTTCGTAAGTCTAGCTTAGCTCAGAATATTGTCATTGGCTCTTTTTTGACAGATGAATCTTATGGAGTCTTGATGGGAGAGCAGGTGTATACAGAAGAGATTGCTGCTAGCTGGATGATGGGTAACAATTTCATGAGTTATACTTCTTGGATTTTGGGTACAATTTTGGGAACAGCTCTAGGTGGCCTTCTGCCCAATCCTGAGAGTTTTGGCCTGGACTTCGCCCTAGTAGCTATGTTTATTGGCATTTTCTCTTCTCAGTTTACAATCATGCTGCGACGGGTCAAGATAAAGAAGCTCTTTTTGGTCTTAGGTGTGGTGGGCATTGCCTACTTAGTCCTAACTATGCTACTTCAAAATTCGCTGGCTGTGCTTTTTGCAACCTTGCTAGGGTGTACAGTGGGGGTGATTTTAGATGATAAGTAAGTATATTTTGCTGGTTATTCTTTTGTCAGCTCTAGTCACTTGGATTCCACGGGTTTTGCCCTTTATCCTAGTCAAGTACAAGGGACTTCCGCCTATTGTTGAGCGCTTTCTGAAATTTTTGCCAGTGTCTATTATCTTTGCCTTGATTTTGTCCAGCGTTACTAGTTCCCAGTCTGGGCATCTCCCTAACTTTAAATGGCTGGATTTAATGGCTGTTTTTCCAACTAGCTATGTGGCTTTTAAGTATAAGAACTTGATTGCAACTGTTCTATTTGGTGTAGTCTTGGTGGCCTTGCTGCGCTATTTGGCCGGATCTCTTGGGCTATAAAGAAGGTAAAAGACAGATTGAATCAGTCGATTCGGTCTGTTTTTTTGCTAAATTCTAAGAATTATCTGAAAATATAATCTTTTATGCTATAATAGAACCAATCAAAATTATGGAGGTTCTTAAATGGCAGAAGCAGGTCATAAATTTTTAGCAAAATTAGGAAAGAAACGTCTTCGTCCCGGTGGCAAGTTGGCAACGGACTGGCTGATTGAGCAGGGACAGTTTTCCAGCGATAAGAAGGTTCTAGAAGTCGCCTGCAATATGGGAACCACAACGATCGAGCTGGCTAAAAAATATGGCTGCCAGATTACTGCAGTTGATTTAGATAAGGCTGCACTGGCTCAGGCTAAGCTTAATGGAAACAAGGCTGGTGTTGGTGAGCTCGTCACATTTGAGCTGGCGAATGCTATGAAGCTGCCTTATGATGACAATTCTTTTGATATTGTTATCAATGAAGCCATGCTGACCATGCAGACGGATAAGGGAAAGGCCAAATGTATGGATGAGTACTACCGGATGCTGAAGCCAGGCGGAGTGCTCCTCACACATGACGTCATGCTCAAGCAAAGAGATGAGAATGTCCGAGAAGAGCTATCTCGTGCGATTAACGTCAATGTTGGTCCGCTGACAGAAGGCTCTTGGATTCAGCTGGCGCGTTCTCACGCCTTTGACCGTGTAGACACCTTTGTCGGCGAAATGACCTTGATGAGCCTTCGAGGGATGATATATGACGAAGGGCTGGGTGGCACTCTGAAAATCTGCCTCAATGCCCTTAAAAAAGAAAACTACAGTCAATTTATGAAGATGTTTAAGATGTTCCAAAAGAATCAAGAAAAACTGGGCTTTATCGCCATGGTTTCTCACAAATAACTGCTAGATACTTTTGAAAATTTAAAGTGACTTAAAAAATTTCATAAAAAGCTTGACTCTGCCCTAAGGTCAGGGCTTATACTATAAGGGCAAGGAGGTTTTTTTATGTATCATATCAAAGAAGCTGCGCAGCTTTCAGGTGTCTCTGTCAAAACCCTGCATCACTACGACAAAATCGGACTTTTGGTTCCTACCAAATCAGAAAACGGCTATCGAACTTACAGCCAAGCTGATTTAGAGCGCCTGCAGGTTATCCTATACTATAAGTATCTGGGCTTTTCCTTGGAGAAAATAGCAGAGCTGCTGAGTCAGGATGATCAGGCCTTATTGCCGCATTTGGTGAGGCAGTTGGAATATTTGCAGCAGGAAAGAGACCGCTTGGATACCTTGATTTCCACCTTGCAAAAAACCATCCAAGAGGAAAAAGGAGAAAGAAAGATGACAATGAAAGAAAAATTCGCAGGCTTTACCTACGAAGACAATCAAAAATACCACCAAAAGGCTGTAGAAGAATATGGTCAAGAAGTCATGTCGGAAGCACTGGCTCGTCAAAATGGACGGGAAGAAGAATCTGCCGCAGCCTTCAATCAAGTTTTTCAAAGTCTGGCAGAGAATATGCAGCAAGGCTTGCCAGTTGACGTAGCAGAAAATCAAGAGCAGGCAGCGCAACTCTTGCAAGCTATCCGTACTTACGGATTTGACTGCTCTATAGAAGTCTTCGGTCATATCGGTAAAGGCTATGTCTATAACCCAGAGTTTAAGGAAAATATCGACAAATTCGGTCCAGGCACAGCTCAGTACACAGCAGATGTGATTGCAGCTTACGTTCGGGCAAATGTAGAAAGATGAGGCTGGGACAAGAGTCCTAGCCTCTCAATTGTCTTTGGATTTTCGAGCAAGACGCAGTGGTTGAGTGGGCTCTACTACGCTGATTTCATCAGCTTTTACAGCCCTACTCAACTGTGCGGAGGTGAGACGACGAAATCGAATTCTAACGAATTACCGATTTCTGTCCTACTCTCATTTTTTACTTCAAGTCATAAAGCCAGTCGTCACCGTCTTTATAGTAAAAGAATTCACTTAAATCGTCTTCTAGAAAAACACGCAGCATATCTGACATATCCTCAGTTGCAAGTTTCATATGAGAGAGATTTTCCAAATCTTCCCACCAAACCTTTCCTTCATCAGAAGATTGCAGCACACCGGAATAGTGCTTTGTTTTGTAGAGCAGGACGACATAACGAAAATCCTTGTCATCATACCAATCCTTGATGCCGCAAAGTTGAGGTTTGGATATGGTCAGACCAGTCTCTTCTTTGACTTCTCTGATAACGGCCTCGGTAAAAGACTCTCCGCGCTCTACATGCCCGCCAGGAAAAGTGATGCCAGGCCAGTCAGACTTCACTCGGTCCTGAACAAGAACTTTTTCTCCGTCATAAATCATGCACATGTTGACGAATTCGACTGTTTCGCATCTGTTCATCTTGTTCTCCTATTTTGTTAGTAACTTTTCTACGACGTTTAACTTTCGCATGGTCAAATCCACGCCAAACAATTTTTCAAGATAGTTGGTATTGAGCTTTTTTTGTTTTGCAGTTTTAGGGAGATAGAGGTAGAGACAGTGATCACCTACACAGATTTCTTCCTCGCCATAGTCAGCTTTCAATTTTTCTAGTGGTAGACTTTGGATAAAACCTTGATAAAGAATCACATGCACACGATCATGAAGATAGTCTTCTTTAAATGGATTCTCATGAACAATCTTTTCAAAATCGTTCTTATTCTTGATAACCATTTTTAAGTCGGCCCCAATTTTTTCCTTTATCAGAGTATGAACGCGTTCCCGTATTTCTTCTAAACCCAAGTCACTTTCAAGAATGATATTCCCACTTTGAATATAGGTTCGGACGTGTTGAAACCCAGCTTCTGTCAAAATATCTACCAAATATGACATTTTCGGGATAGCATTTTTTCCATTAGGAGTAACACCTCTTAGTAAAATAATATGTTCCAAAGGACTTCCTTTCTTATTTGGTACTTATTGGATTTGAGCCTGCCACCCAGCCGGTGCAAAGGGCGGAAGTGATATTGAAGCCACCCGTATGGGCATTGATGTCCAGTACCTCGCCAGCAAAGTGGAGTCTAGGTACTAGCTTACTTTCCAGAGTTTTAGGATTGATTTCCTTGAGGCTGACGCCTCCTTTGGTAACAAAGGACTTGGCAAGGGACATTTTGCCAGTCACAGGGATTTCGAGTACTTTGATAGACTGGAGAAGTTGTTCTCGTTCCTTTTCAGTTAGTTGTTTGACTTTTTCAGGATAGCCTTGCACAAAAAAATCTGCCAAGCGTTCTGGTAGCAAGGTTTTCAAAGTATTTTTCAAGGATTTTTCCCGATTTTCTTCTAGAAAGTCCGCTAAATCCTGCTGACTCATCTGAGGCAAGACATCTAGATAGATGGTTTCACCGCCCTTGACAAAGCTAGACAAGCGCAGAGATGCCGGACCGGATAGGCCAAAGTGGGTAAAGAGCAGATCGTGGGTGATGACATGTTTGCCGTAGCTGAGGGTCACATCGTCCAGCGAAATCCCCTGAAGCGCTTTGTGAGGAAAGTCAGTCAGAAGCGGACTTTCAGCAGCCTCAAGTTCGGTCACAGTATGCTTAAAATGGCGGGCAATATCGTGACCGAAGCCTGTCGATCCAGTTGAAGGGTAGGACTTGCCGCCAGTCGTTACAATCAATTTCTGGCAGGTCCAAGTCTGGTCACTGGATCTGACAGTGAAAAGATCATCAGTTTTTTTGGCAGAGACGATTTCGGTATTGGTGACGACAGTGCCGCCCAGCTCTGCAATTTTCTTTTCCAAAGCTTCGATAATAGTGCGGGACTTGTCTGTCGCTGGGAAAACACGTCCGTGGTCTTCAACCTTGAGTTTGACGCCATTCTCGCTAAAAAAGTTGATGATATCATGGTTGTCAAACTGGGAAAAGACGCTATAAAGGAAGCGCCCGTTGCCAGGAATGCCAGCCATGAGGTCATCTAGGTTTCCGTTGTTGGTCACATTGCAACGCCCGCCGCCCGTACCGGCTAGTTTCTTGCCCAGTCGTTTATTTTTCTCAAGGAGCAGGGTCTTCTGCCCGTAGAAAGAACTGGAAATGGCAGCCATCATGCCGGCCGGTCCTCCGCCGATGATGATTGTGTCGAAATGGTTCATATATCTTTTCCTTTCGTGAAATAGGAATTTTATGTGCTAGTTAAGCTTGTGCAAGGTAATTTTACCTTCTCGGCTATACAGTGGACATGCCTTGGTCAGATTTTTAAACAGTTCTTCAGCTAACACTAGGTAGAAAATTAATCGGATTTTAGGCTCATTTTTTAAGGAAGATCTTTTCCAGAGGCCCAATAGATTTCGTACCATTCTTTTCTAGTCAGTTCAATATCTGCGGCCTTAGCTGATTCGATGATGCGGCTAGCCTTGGTCGTGCCGATGACCGCTTGCATGTGAGCTGGATAGCGTAGTACCCAAGCAATAGCCACTGCGGATGGTGATATTTGGTATTTGTTGGCCAGTCGGTTCAGGACGGCATTGAGTTTGGGATATTTATCCGAACCGACAAAAACGCCTTCAAAATAGCCGTGCTGGAGGACAGACCAGGCTTGAATCACGATGCCGTTGAGGCGGCAGTATTCGAAAATGCTACCGTCGCGCATATTTGCGGCTGTTCCCTCCATGTTGACGTGGAAGCTGGACTCAAAGGCAGGTGAAAAAGCTGCGCTCAATTGGAGCTGATTTGCCACCAAGGGTTGCTTGACCTCTTTTTTGAGAAGTTCCATTATCATAGGATTCTGGTTGGACACTCCAAAATCAAGAACCTTTCCTTGAGATTTGAGCAGATCGAAAGCTTCAGCGATTTCACTAGGCTCCATCAGAGCATCAGGTCGATGCAGGAGCAGAGAGTCCAGATGGTCTACACCTAGACGCTGTAAAATACCATCCGTTGCTTCGAGGATATGGTCTTTGGAAAAGTCGAAGTAGGTGAATTCTTCTATGCGGATTCCCACTTTGGACTGAATCCACATCTTAGCCCGCAGGTCAGGCCGATTTTTGAGCACTTGTCCCAGAATTTCTTCGCACTTGCCTCCACCGTAGATATCGGCTAAGTCAAAAGCATTAATTCCGACTGACAAGGCTGTTTCGACCAGTTCTTCCACCTCTTTGGGGGTCATTTGGGCAATTCGCATCAGCCCTATAATAATCTGGGAAATTTCTCGCTTGCTTTCTCCAAATTCAAGGTATTTCATAAGCTCTTCTCCTCGTATCATTTTAATCTCAGTATAAGCTAAAGCCGCTCCAAAGTCAAAAAGCGACTAGCTAGATCGAGCCTTGGAGCAAATGTGTAGAAAATTTTTGTTTTGGCTAGTGAAATTTGGCTGACTTTGTTGGAAAAGTAGAAGATTTGACAAAAACTTGCCTTCCTGATAAAATAAGAATGTCTTAAAGACAAATAACTTCTTCTTGGTTGCAGGAATTGCCAAGCCTGCCACTCGGATGAAGCGTAAAGAAAAGGAGCTTATCATGGCAATCTCAAAAGAGAAAAAAAATGAAATCATTGCACAATATGCACGTCACGAAGGTGATACAGGTTCAGTAGAGGTTCAAGTTGCTGTCCTTACTTGGGAAATCAACCACCTTAACGAACACATCAAACAACACAAAAAAGACCACGCTACTTACCGTGGTTTGATGAAGAAAATCGGTCGCCGTCGTAACTTGCTTGCATACTTGCGTAAAAACGACGTTAACCGTTACCGTGAGTTGATCAACTCTCTAGGACTTCGTCGTTAATCTTGCGTCTAAAACGTTTCTATACTTCGTTGGCTTCGGCTCGATGTACCATTAGTACAATCTTCGCCTAGTCGCCTAGTCTATAAACGTTTTATCCAGCAAGAATAAAGCTCTCTGATCTCAGAGGGCTTTTTATGTTGTCACCTTACCTCGATATACTCAAGTATGATCTTCGGTTACGGTTCCTAGCACTGTAAGGTGAAATAAACCAGCTCTTCTCCCTTCGGGGAGATTTTTTGTTTCACTAATATTTTAGGTCGAGTTCAGATTAGCTTTCTTCTTTGTCAAACTATACCAATTTTATGTTGACAAATATCAAATCGGTGTGTATAATGTCTTTGTCTCTCGATAAAAAGATAAATAAGACTATACCAATTTTCGATAAAGGAGGAACTAGCTTTTTGCCAGTAAAAGGCTAGAAATAAATCTATGTGTGGAATCGTCGGAGTTGTGGGAAACCGCAATGCAACAGATATTTTGATGCAAGGACTTGAAAAGTTAGAATACCGAGGCTATGATTCGGCTGGAATTTTTGTGACAACAGGAGAAAAATCTAGTCTGGTCAAGTCTGTTGGTCGGATTGCAGATCTTCGTGCTAAGATTGGCATGGATGTAGCAGGTTCAACAGGTATTGGTCATACCCGCTGGGCAACCCACGGAAAACCAAGTGAGAATAACGCCCATCCTCACACTTCTCAGACAGGCCGTTTTGTTTTGGTTCACAACGGTGTGATTGAAAATTACCTGGATATCAAAAATAACTATCTTGCTGGCCATGATTTTAAAGGGCAGACAGATACAGAAATTACAGTTCATTTGATTGGGAAATTCGCGGAAGAAGACGGTCTATCTGTTCTTGACGCTTTCCGCAAGGCTCTTCACATTATCGAAGGTTCCTACGCTTTTGCCTTAGTAGATGCCCAAGATCCTTCTATGATCTATGTTGCCAAAAACAAATCTCCGCTTTTGATCGGCTTGGGCGAAGGCTACAATATGGTCTGCTCCGATGCTATGGCTATGATTCGTGAGACCAGCGAATATATGGAAATCCATGATAAAGAGTTGGTTATCGTGACGGCTAATGGCGTAGAAGTGCAAGACTACGAAGGCAATGTTCTTGAACGTGGTAGCTATACTGCTGAGCTGGACTTGTCCGATATCGGCAAAGGCACTTATCCTTACTACATGCTGAAGGAAATTGATGAGCAGCCGACCGTGATGCGTAAGCTGATCAGCACTTATGCGGATGAAAATAATAAGATGCTGATTGATCCTGCCATCATCAAGACAGTCCAAGAAGCGGATCGCATTTATATCATTGCTGCTGGAACTTCTTATCATGCTGGTTACGCTTCTAAACGAATGCTGGAAGAGTTGACGGATACGCCAGTTGAGCTGGGCATTTCTTCAGAATGGGGCTATGCTATGCCTCTTCTGAGCAAGAAGCCACTTTTCATCTTTATCAGCCAATCTGGTGAGACAGCTGATAGTCGTCAAGTCTTGGTCAAGGCCAATGAATTGGGCATTCCTAGCTTGACAGTAACCAATGTGCCAGGTTCAACCTTGTCTCGTGAAGCCAAGCATACCTTGCTTCTCCATGCTGGACCAGAAATTGCCGTGGCTTCAACCAAGGCCTACACTGCACAAATCGCTGCCCTAGCTTTCTTGGCCAAGGCGGTTGGTGATGCCAATGGCAACGAAAAAGCCAAGAATTTTGATTTGGTTCATGAGCTGTCTATCGTAGCTCAGTCTATCGAGTCTACTCTTTCTGAAAAAGAACTGATCGAAAGCAAGGTTCGTGACTTGTTGGAAGAAACTCGCAGCGCCTTTTATATCGGTCGTGGTCAGGATTATTATGTGGCGATGGAAGCCAGCCTTAAGCTTAAGGAGATTTCCTACATTCAGTGTGAAGGCTTTGCGGCAGGAGAGCTTAAGCATGGTACTATTTCTCTGATTGAAGAGGGAACCCCTGTTCTAGCTTTGCTTTCAGACGAGGTTTTGGCTAGCCATACTCGCGGAAATGTTTCTGAAGTTGTGGCGCGTGGAGCCAAGGTGTTGACCATTGCGGAGGAAAATGTGGCTAAGGATGGAGACGATATTGTCCTGAGCCAAGTTCACCCTTACCTGTCACCAATCTCTATGGTAGTACCGACTCAATTGATTGCCTATTTTGCAACTCTGCACCGCGGTTTGGATGTAGATAAACCGCGCAATCTCGCTAAATCTGTAACGGTAGAATAACCATCTTAATGAATCTCGATAAGAATACCAAGCCTCAGATTTTTCTGGGGCTTTTGGTGTGGTATTTTGGTGATGGTGCTCTTTGGAAGTCTCTTTCTATCATGATAAAACCATGTTATTCTATGCAGATGGACAATAGGTTGAGCATCATTTTTGTATATATCACTAATTAGCGATAAAATATTTTTATCTTAAATGTCAGGAGGACAAAACATGGTGGAATTAGGTATTTCTACTTTTGGAGAGACAACGCTGCTAGAGGGGACTGGGCAGATCTATACTCATGATGAACGCATTCGGCAACTGATAGCAGAGATTGAGCTGGCAGACAAGGTGGGACTGGACGTGTATGGCATTGGAGAGCATCATCGAGAGGACTTTGCCGTCTCTGCACCGGAGATTGTGCTGGCGGCTGGTGCGGTCAAGACAGAGAAGATTCGCTTGACCAGTGCTGTCAGTGTCTTGTCGAGCTTGGATCCTATCCGAGTCTACCAGCAGTATGCGACGATTGATGCTTTGTCAAATGGCAGAGCAGAGGTCATGGCTGGCCGTGGATCTTTTATCGAGTCCTTTCCGCTCTTTGGCTATGACTTGAAGGATTATGAAGAGCTTTTTGATGAAAAATTGGATCTGCTCCTCTATGCCAGTGCCGAGACGCGGTTAAATTGGAAGGGAAAGCTGACGCAAACTATTGATAATCGGGAAGTCTACCCACGGGCTGTGCAAGAAACATTGCCAGTTTGGGTAGCGACGGGAGGCAATGTCGAGTCCACCATTAAGGTCGCCCAGAAAGGCCTGCCAATTGCGTATGCCATTATCGGTGGACAGCCTAAGCGCTTCAAGCCCTTGCTGGATGCGTATCGCCGGATTGGACGGGAAAGTGGCCACTCAGATGAAAAGTTGAAGATCGCTGCCCACTCTTGGGGCTGGGTCATGGAGGACAATGAGGAGGCAGTCCGGACTTACTTCCATCCGACCAAGCAGGTAGTGGACGCTATCTCTAAAGACCGCCCTCACTGGCGGGAGATGACCTATGAGCAATATCTAGATCAGGTAGGGCCAGAGGGGGCCATGTTTGTCGGTAGCCCTGAAAAGGTCGCTCAGAAATTGATCAAGATGATAGAGGAGCTGGGATTGGACCGCTTCATGCTGCATCTGCCGTTGGGATCGCTTCCGCATGAGCAGGTTCTCCAGTCTATCGAACTCTTTGGCACCAAGGTTGCACCGCTTGTGCGGGAGTATTTTGCGGCTAAGGGTAAGTAAGATCGAAGTAGAGGTCTTTTGATAAAGATTGTTTATCTATCCCATAGAAAATATATATCTTGACTTTCTAAAAATGGTGAGGAAACAGTTTTTTCATCGAAAGCTGAAAAACCTTGGTAAGTCTAGTTCGAGCTAGCTTTTTTAATTTACTCTTATAAATATTTTTAATCGGGCTGATAGGAAATATATATTTGGAAAGCTTACTTTTCAGTGATATGATAATAGCAATCAAATTGAAAAGGAGCAAGATATGTCTAAAAGAGAGTTGGTTTTAAAAGCCTTTAAGGGGGAAAAAGTTGATCGAGTGCCAGTTGGTTTCTGGCATCATTTTACCAGCGAGGATGAGTGGCTGGCTGGTTTTGGCAATCAGACTATTATTGAGAAAAATCTGGCAGGCCATGAAACATTTCTAACAGAAGTCAAGCCAGACTTTGTCAAACTGATGAGCGATGGTTATTTTGCCTATCCGAACGAGCGCTTGAAAAAAGTTCAATCCATCAAGGACTTGGCAGATATCGAGCCTTTAGGCGCCGACCATCCTTGGATTAGTGAGCAGGTGGAGCTGGTTCAGAAGATTAGGGCTAGCTTCACAGAGGACTTGGTCGCTATTTACAATATTTTTGCGCCGGTAACCTACTTTAAATGGCTGGTTGGCAAGGTTGCTGGAGGAGATGACATCATTGCAGATTTTCTAGCAGAGGATGCGGAAGTGACAAAGCGGGTGCTGGATGTGATTGCTCAAGATATCGCGGCTCTGACAGAACGCATTATCAAGGAAGCTGATGCGGATGGAATTTACCTCAGCGTTCAGAGTATTCAGGATGCGAGAGTGTCGGTCGAAGATTACAAGGCTTACATTGCTCCTAGTGAATTAGCGGTGCTGGAAGCAGCCAATGCGGCTGGCGGAGTGAATATTCTGCATATTTGTGGCTACGAAGGCGCACGAAACGACGTTCATCTTTTCACAGATTATCCAGCTCAGGTCATCAACTGGGCAGTTGGACCAGAAGGTATCAGTTTGGCAGAAGGTCGCAAATTATTCAGTGGTCGCACTGTTCTCGGTGGCTTTGAAAATGGCAAGACTGGTTTGCTCTACACAGGTAGCCAAGAAGCTATTCAAAATGAAACCAAGCGCTTGATAGCAGAGGCTGGCAAGGATGCTTTGATTATCGGGGCTGACTGCACCATCCCAAGCGATATTGATCCAGAGCGGATTGAGTGGGTTCGCCAAGCAGCGAGTTTAGCATAAAAAGGAGACGAAAGAATGAGCAAGAAAAAATGGATTATCGGTGGAGTAGCTGTGATTGCTATTGTCGCTGCGACTTATTTGGGACGGACCTTGACGGGGGCTTCATCCAGCAAGACGAGCAGCTCTGCATCAGGCAGTGACAAGGTCACGACTTTAAAAGTAGCTCATACGCAAAACTACGTTCCTTACGACTTTTTGGACGAAAAAGGCCAGTCAGATGGGTATGAAGTAGCAGTACTCAAGGCCATTGATGAAAAATTGCCAGATTATCAGTTCGAATATACTGGCACCAGTGACGAAGATCTTTTGATTGGTTTGGAATCTGGGAAATATGATATCGGAACCAAGGGAGCTTGGTACACTGAAGAGCGGGCGAAGAAGTTCATCATTCCAGAAAGTCCTATCGGAGCTAGTATCATCGGCTTCACCATTCGAAAAGCAGATGCAAATAAATTTAAAAATATTGATGATTTTGCCAAAGAAAAAGGGAAATTGGTGCCGATTTCACCACAGAATGCTCAATGGACAGTGATTGAAGAGTACAACAAAAAGCACAGCGCTAGCCCAATTGAGTTGACCGCAGCAGAGTCTTTTCAGATAGCGGATGCCTATGCTTGGGTCTTGGAAGGTCGCTATGATTCCTTCTTTGATATCAAATTGTCCTTTGAAAAAGCTGTCACAGACAAGGCAGGTTCCTACCATCAGTATGCGGATCAGCTGAGTTGGTTCCCTTACAAGGGTATCCCTACCTATCCACTCATTCATAAAGATAAAAAGAATGAGGAGTTTGCCAAAGCCTATGAAAAGGCTATTAAAGAGCTGGAGAAAGATGGGACACTCTCTAAATTATCGGAAAAATACTTTGGTGAAGATGTCTTTTCTTATGTAGATAAAGACTAAAAGCTGGAGAAAGGAGACCGTATGGTCGCTTATGATTTGTCCCGTGTTTTTGGCCTACTGCCTGGTTTGTTACAGGCCTTGCCGACTACTTTATGGATTATGTTCGTGACGGTTTTAATTGGCTCCTTGCTAGGCGGCCTGTTGGCCTGGGCTCAAGTTGCGGAGGAGCCGACTTTTGCTGGTCTGGCTAGAGGGTATATATTTATCCTTAGGTGTACACCGCCTATTGTCTTGCTCTTCTTGGTCTTCTATGGCATTCCAGAGTTTTTAAAGTGGTGGCTGGGACTGGATATCAACAATTGGTCACGGACCGTATTTGTCATCATCACCATGATTTTGCTCTTTGCGGCCATGATTGCAGAAGTCTTCAAGGCAGCCTATCTTGCTGTTCCCAAGGGACAGACCGAGGCAGGACTCAGTATTGGCTTGACACCAGTGCAGACTTTTCTTCGGATTATTCTGCCACAGGCTTTTCGCATCGCCCTGCCCAATTTGACTACCGCCTTTCTTAATCTCATGCGGGATGCTGCGCTGGCCTATACGATTGGAGCAGTTGATGTCATGGGAGCGGGGCAAAATCTTATCAGTCGTAATCTAGGCAATTATTCCCTTGAAACCTATACAGCGGTGGCCTTGATTTACTGGGGGATTGCTCTAGTGGTTTCGCTGGCTTCCCAGTTTCTGGAAAAAAGTCTGACAGTCAAGGAGAGGTAGAGCATGGATTTGAATTATATTGTAAATACCTTTCTGGTTACTTTGAAAGGCATACCGGTAACCCTGATCATTATGGTAGTGGCTATTCTGCTCAGCTTTCTTCCGGCTCTGCTTCTAGCTCTGGGACAGATTTATAAAGTTCGAGGTGTGCGGACCTTTTCGGTGATTTATCTGGCCTTCATTCGGGCAACGCCGCCCATTTTGCTCATTCTCTTTTTCTACAGTCTTTTTCCTAGCTTACTGAATCAAATTTTTAAAAGTCTGGGCAGTCAGGTAGACGTCTTTAAGTTTAATCCGCTTTACTATGCTTTCATCATCTATAGCTTAATGACAACAGGGAGTTTATCGGAAATCCTGCGCTCTGCCATTTTGACGGTGGATAAAGGACAGTTGGAGGCGGCTCAGGCGATTGGGTTAACCAATTTTCAAGCTTATCGGAGGATTGTTTTTCCCCAGGCATTGCGCTCTGCCCTGCCCAATCTGGCCAATCTGGTTATCAATCTAGTCAAGGGAACTTCGCTGGTGTTTGTCATGACGGTCAAGGATATCACAGCTTTGGCTAAGATAGAGGCATCCCATTCTTACCAGTATTCAGACTCTTACTTGGTGATTTTTGTTATTTATCTCATTATTTGTGGCTTGATTCAGTGGATGTTTAGGGGCTTGGAAAAGCGCTACGCTCTTGCTTAGGAAGGAAAGATTATGTTAGAAGTAAAACATATCTCCAAACGATTTGGAGAGCACCAGGTGCTGGCAGATGTCAGTCTCAAGGTCAATCAAGGTGACGTTGTAGTTATTCTGGGTCCCTCAGGCTCTGGGAAAACAACATTTCTGCGCTGTCTGAATCACTTAGAAAAAGCGGATAGTGGTCAGTTGACTTTGGCTAGTAAGGACTATGATTTGGCCAAACTCAGCAAAAAGGAGATTTTGGAAATACGCAGAAAGACGGCCTTTGTCTTCCAGCATTATAACCTCTTTGCCAATAAAACTGCCCTTGAAAATATCTTAGAGGGCTTAGTGATCGCTCGTAAGATACCGAGGGAAGAAGCGCTTGAGATTGCGGAAGAGTCCTTGAAGCACGTGGGACTTTTAGCCTACAAAGACTACTATCCTTCTCAGCTATCAGGCGGTCAGCAGCAACGGATTGGGATTGCCCGCGCCATTGCTGTCAAGCCAGATGTCATCCTGCTGGATGAGCCAACTTCGGCTCTAGATCCGGAACTGGTCGGCGAAGTGCTCAGTGTCATGAAACAGCTGGCTCAGGAGGGAGTGACCATGGTCGTTGTGACCCACGAGATGAGCTTTGCCCGCGATGTGGCCAATCATGTCATCTTTATGGACGGAGGTCACATCATCGAAGAAAATCCTCCGCAGGAATTCTTCACCAGTCCCAAAGAAGAGCGAACTAAGCAGTTTCTATCTCGCATTCTGTCGGATGCCAGCTATAGTGTAGAATATATGATTTAACTTGTATCAAAATAGAGAAGCTTTCTTCATATTTTTATGTGGAGGAAGTTTTTTGATTTTAAAAAAATTATGTAATTTTTTTGCTCAAACCTATTGACAAGAGGTAAAAAAGGATGTATAATTACAACTGTAAACAAAAAAGTTTACGTGAATTTAATCAGAAGATATGAATACAGCCGGAAGGCAATTATTTTTGGGAGGATTAAAAGTTATGTAAAATCATCTTCTTCTGAAAGAAATCTAATTCACTCATAAAAACAAAGACTAAATTAGTCTTGATTTTTGGGAATCGAATAAGTTATGTAAAATAACAGATAGGAGAAAATCTTCCAAATGAATATTTATAGTAGATAAGGACAAGATTTCTTATCTGAAATTTTGGAAAACAAAAAATTATGTAAAACGAAATATGAAAAAAGTGAGGCAATGCTATGAACAACAACTACAACAATTTTAACAATATGGACGACCTTTTCAACCAACTCATGGGGCGCATGGGTGGCTACAACAGCGAACACCGTCGCTACCTGATCAATGGTAGAGAGGTCACACCAGAAGAGTTTGCTCAGTATCGGGCTACTGGCAAGCTCCCTGGTCAAGGAACAGGTGAACAGACTGGTCAGACTGTTGCTCAAGGACCTAAGCAAGATGGCATTCTGGCTAAGCTAGGTCGCAATCTGACCCAGGAAGCTCGTGATGGTAAGTTGGATCCAGTCATTGGGCGCAATAAGGAAATCCAAGAAACAGCTGAAATTCTTTCTCGTCGGACTAAGAATAATCCGGTTCTGGTCGGAGATGCTGGAGTTGGTAAGACAGCTGTCGTAGAAGGATTGGCTCAGGCTATCGTCAATGGTGACGTGCCAGCGGCCATCAAGAACAAGGAAATTATTTCTGTTGATATTTCTGGCTTAGAAGCTGGTACCCAGTATCGTGGTAGCTTTGAAGAAAATATCCAAAACTTAGTCAATGAAGTCAAGGAAGCCGGCAATGTTATCCTCTTCTTTGATGAAATCCATCAAATCCTAGGAGCAGGTTCTACTGGCGGAGACAGCGGGTCTAAGGGCTTGGCAGATATTCTCAAACCAGCGCTTTCTCGTGGTGAATTGACCGTTATCGGGGCGACTACTCAGGATGAGTACCGCAATACCATTCTCAAAAATGCAGCTTTAGCTCGTCGTTTCAATGAAGTTAAGGTCAATGCACCGTCTGCCGAAGATACCTATCAGATTCTTCGAGGTATTCGGGACTTATACGAAAAGCACCACAATGTCATCCTGCCGGATGAAGTGCTGAAAGCGGCTGTAGATTATTCTGTTCAGTATATTCCACAACGGAGCTTGCCAGATAAGGCCATTGACCTGGTCGATGTGACTGCTGCCCATTTGGCTGCTCAACATCCAGTAACCGATGTGCACACGGTTGAGCGGGAAATCGCAGAGCAAAAAGACAAGCAGGAAGCGGCTGTTGAAAAAGAAGATTATGAAGCAGCTCTGAATGCCAAGACCCGCATTGAAGAGCTGGAAAAGAAAATTCAAAACCACACCGAGGACATGAAGGTGACGGCAACAGTCAACGATGTAGCAGAGTCTGTTGAGCGGATGACGGGAGTACCGGTATCTCAAATGGGCGCTAGCGACATTGAGCGCCTTAAGGGCATGAATGATCGTCTTAAAGCCAAGGTTATTGGCCAAGACAAGGCTGTAGAAGCTGTGGCTAGGGCTATCCGCCGAAACCGTGCAGGCTTTGATGAAGGCAACCGTCCAATCGGAAGCTTCCTCTTCGTTGGTCCGACAGGGGTTGGTAAGACTGAGTTGGCTAAGCAACTAGCTCTGGATATGTTCGGTACCAAGGAAGCCATCATCCGTCTGGATATGTCTGAATACTCTGACCGCACAGCGGTTTCCAAGCTGATTGGTACGACTGCTGGTTATGTCGGCTATGATGATAACAACAATACTCTGACAGAGCGCGTGCGCCGCAATCCTTATTCTATCATTCTCTTGGATGAGATTGAAAAGGCGGATCCACAAGTGATTACCCTTCTCCTTCAAGTTCTGGATGATGGTCGCTTGACGGATGGTCAAGGAAACACAGTCAACTTCAAGAACACGGTCATCATTGCGACTTCCAATGCAGGCTTTGGCTATGAAGCAGGTCTGGAAGAGGATGCAGAAAAGCCTGAGCTGATGGATCGACTCAAACATTATTTCCGCCCAGAGTTCCTCAATCGTTTTAATGCGGTGATTGAGTTCTCTCATCTCAAGAAAGAAGATCTGATGGAAATTGTGAATCTCATGCTGGTTGAAGTAAATCAAACCTTGAGCAAGAAGGAAATTGATCTGGCAGTATCTGATGCAGCTAAGGAATTCCTACGTGATGCTGGTTATGACCAAGTCATGGGCGTTCGTCCGCTCCGTCGTGTCATTGAGCAACAAATTCGTGACAAGGTGACTGACTTCCACTTGGATAATCTAGATGCTAAGCACTTAACTGCAGATATGGAAGATGGAACTTTGGTGATTCGTGAAAAATCAGCAGAATAAGGACCGAGCAATCTCAAAATGCCAAAAAGAGGCTGGGACAAAAGTCCTAGCCTCTCAATTGTCTTTGGATTGTCGAGCAAGACGCAGTGGTTGAGTGAGCTCTACTACGCTGATTTCATCAGCTTTTACAGCCCTACTTAACTGTGCGGAGGTGGGACGACGAAATCGAATTCTAACGAATTACCGATTTCTGTCCCAGCCTCTTTTTTAGTCAATCCTGTCAAAGTCTTAGCTTTGTTAGCAGGAGCATTTTTGGTCTTGGTGTTCAGATAAAAAAACTCCAATCAGCTGACTGGAGATTTTCTTACTTTCTTCGATATTGACTTGGTGTCATTTGATAGTATTTTTTAAATTGCCGATTGAAATTAGAAAGGTTATTAAAACCAGACTGGCTCGAGATTTCTAGAACCGACAGAGTGGAGTGCTGGAGGAGCTCGGCAGCCTTGCGCAGGCGGAATTGAATCAGATATTCAATGCAAGAAACGCCCAGATGTTTTTTGAAGAAATTCATGAAGTGCGTCGGACTGTAGCCGCAAATACTAGACAGCTGATCAATAGAAAGTTCTTCCTGATAATGCTCATTGATATAGTCGATGATAGACCGGATTTTCTCTTCCTTGCGGTAGCCCTCGGCAGACAGCTCCTTGGAGACGATATAGTCGTTCTCAAAGAGCAAGTAGAAGAGCTGGTTAAGCTGGGCCTTGAGTTGGAATTCATAGTATTTCTTTTGGCAATAACCAGTTTCCATAGCGGCCAGCAGGCATTGACGAATTTCATCATAGGCTTGGTCAGTCGGTTTGATGACGTGGATAAAGTCCAGTTGTCCGTTGTAGAGAGGCTGGAGGTAGTGGATACTAGCATGATCCATGGCCGAATAGCCCATTAAATCCAAATGAAAGTTAATGGCATCCATATAGTGGCGCTGCTGCTCAATCGGATGAATGGAGTGGAGGGCATTGGGACGAATCAGGACAATATCGCCCTTGTTACTATTAAAATAATGATAGTCGATATGAAATTGGGCGCTTCCTTCGTGGACATAAATGATTTCAACATCTGTGTGCCAGTGGAAAAGGATGTCAGGCTGGCCGTTTTCCGTAATCGTCCGCGTCAGAGAATAGGGGGTCCCTTGATTCTTATATTCAGTAGTTTTGTGCAATTGGCCCAAATCCATCATGGTACCCTCCTTCGTAGAATACTATCATTTCTTAAAGAAATTAGGTTGGAAAATATGTTTGCCAACTATTATAATATAATTAAAAAGAAAATGAAAGTAGGAAAATAAAGAGAAGAAAATTTTCTGAAAGTCTAGTTTGGACCGGCAGCTTGAACGAACCATTTAAGAATATTTGGCTACCATCCAGCTCCTTATAGAATAAGAAAAGTGTGGAATCCATGGCTTTTTCGAGCTCATGTTGTTTCCACACTTTTTGTGCTGTGTTATCTAGCAGCCTTTTGTTCTTTATGTCTGTGAAGGATAAAAGAGTTTGAAAAACTCAGGCTTGCTAGTACAAAAAGAAGAAGGGTTGTTGCTGGATAGCTAAGGGAGATATGATTGGTTTTGATGATAAAGAGAAGGGCAAAGGCAAGAATGGCAAAGAAGATGCTGAGGCTCCAAGTCATTCGGCGACTGAATAAGTGCTGCTCAAAGAGCAGAGGAATGAGGAGACAGCCTAGAAGAAGGCTCGTTGGGAAAACAACATACTCGGCAGAAAAAATCGTCAAAATGCTCAGGGTGACAAAAAGGCAGCTAAGTACATGATGGGTATAGTTGAGCCAATTTATTTTCATTGGAAAACCTCCTTTTGATAATGATTTTTTGGATACGGTTGATGGTGTAAATACCACACTTTTACACCTTTATTATAAGTCTTTAAAAGCAAAAAGCAAGCGTTTACAATCGTATTTACTCAGTCCATCAATCTTTTTCATTACTCTGAATTATCAGATATTTTCAAGCTTTCTGGGACTTCTTTTTCTTTCAAAAAATAGATTTTTTCGGTATAATAGTCAAAGATAGTCAATGTTAGAGAAGACTTGAATGCTTATTTTTAGATATAACAGATAGAAAGGTATATCATGGGCATCAAAAATACCTCGGATAGTATAGAAGAATACATCAAAAGAATTTTGGCGCAGGCGGGCATGGTCGAGCTGAAGCGCAGTGAGTTAGCTGATATTTTTCAGGTGGTTCCGAGTCAGATCAATTATGTGATTAAGACACGCTTTACGGAGAGTCGGGGCTATATCGTCGAAAGCAAGCGCGGTGGCGGTGGCTATATCAGGATTGGTAAGATTGAATTTTCTGATCGGCACCAGATGCTGTCTGATTTGTTGACCAATGTCGGTGAGTCGCTCAGCCAGCCAGTTTTTTCAGATATTTTGCAGCTGCTCTTTGCTGAAAAAATTATCAGCCAGCGTGAGGGAGATCTGCTCCTAGCGAGTGCCAGCGATGCTATCTTAGGAGCAGAGGCTCCGAGGATTCGAGCTAGGATGTTACGGAAAATTTTGCAGCAATTAGATAGAAAAGGAAATTAAGAATATGAATTATTCAAAAGCTTTAGTAGAAAGCTTAGAGGCGGCTCAACTTTTAGCCGGTCATTTTGCTACTGATTATTTAGAATCGTGGCAAGTGTTGATGGCTCTGGCTAATAATCCCTACAGCGTGGCAGGCTCGGCTCTAAATGAATTCCCTATTGAAGTGGATAAACTGGAAGAAGCAGCCTTTGACATTACTGGAAAAGAGTATCAAAAACAAGGCGGTTTTGACTCATTGCCTTTCTCTCACCGTTTGGAGGAGCTCTTTGCTCAAGCAGGGCAGATTGCAGAAGCCGTCCATGCTAAAAGCCTAGGGACAGAACATCTTCTCTTAACCATGCTATTTGACCGTGGGACCTTGGCAGCTCGTGTGCTAGAAGCTGCAGGTTTTAGCTATGATGATAAAAGTTCAGCTCCTCGATTCAGTGATTTGCGAAAGATTTTAGAGCAGCGTGCTGGCTGGGGCAGAGAGGAAATCAAGTCGATCCGTTCACTGAATAAAAACACGGCCTCTGCCAAGCAAACCATGGCAAATATGATGGGCATGCCTCCTTCAACCAGCGGTGGTCTGGAAGACTATACTCGGGATTTGACAGAACTGGCCCGGGCTGGTCGTCTGGAACCAGTTATCGGGCGGGATGAGGAAATTTCTCGGATGCTTCAGATCCTCAGCCGCAAGACAAAGAATAATCCAGTACTAGTTGGTGATGCGGGGGTTGGTAAAACTGCTTTGGCACTAGGATTGGCTCAACGCGTGGCAGCTGGTCAGGTTCCAGCAGAACTTGCCAAGATGCGCGTCTTGGAATTAGATTTGATGAATGTCGTTGCTGGGACTCGTTTCCGCGGAGACTTTGAAGAGCGGATGAACAACATTATCAATGACATCGAAGAAGACGGTTATGTCATCCTCTTTATCGATGAGCTGCATACCATTATGGGCTCTGGTAGCGGGATTGACTCGACTTTGGATGCGGCCAATATCCTGAAACCTGCTCTGGCTCGGGGAACCTTGCGGACAGTTGGTGCTACGACGCAGGAAGAGTATCAGAAACATATCGAAAAAGATGCGGCTCTGTCTCGGCGTTTTGCCAAAGTAACCATTGAAGAGCCTACCGTGGCCGACAGCATTGCTATTTTACAAGGCTTAAGAAAGAGCTATGAAGATCACCACAAGGTGCAGATTAGTGATCAGGCCATTGAAACAGCGGTCAAGTATGCTCATCGCTATCTGACCAGCAAGCATTTGCCAGACTCTGCTATTGACCTTTTGGATGAGGCCAGTGCAACTGTGCAGAATAAAGGACCGCAGAATTATAAACAGTCGGATTTGACGGCTGTGGATCAGGCTTTGATGGCTGGAAAGTTGAAAAAAGTCGGTCAGCTACTGGCAAAAGAGCAGGAGCCAACTGTTTACAAGTTGAAGGTGGAAGAAGGGGATATCCTAGAGACTCTCAGTCGCTTGTCTGGTATTCCTGTGCAGAGATTGACTCAGACAGATGCTAAAAAATATCTCAATTTGGAAAAAGAACTGCACAAGCGGGTCATCGGACAGGATGCGGCAGTTTCGGCTGTCAGCCGAGCTATTCGTCGCAATCAATCAGGCATTCGCACTGGCAAACGCCCAATTGGTTCCTTTATGTTCTTAGGGCCAACGGGTGTCGGGAAGACAGAGCTGGCTAAGGCCTTGGCAGAAGTTCTCTTTGATGATGAATCAGCCCTGATTCGCTTCGACATGAGTGAATATATGGAGAAATTCGCAGCGAGTCGTCTCAACGGGGCGCCCCCAGGCTATGTAGGCTATGAGGAAGGCGGCGAGTTGACGGAGAAGGTGCGCAACCGTCCATATTCTGTTCTTCTCTTTGACGAAGTAGAAAAGGCTCATCCAGATATTTTCAATGTCCTCTTGCAGGTCTTGGATGACGGCCAGTTGACCGATAGCAAGGGCCGCAAGGTGGACTTCTCCAATACCATCATTATCATGACCAGCAATCTGGGGGCAACGGCTCTGCGGGATGATAAGACGGTTGGTTTTGGCGCGCGAGATATCCGCTTTGATCAGGCCAATATGGAAAAACGCATTCTGGAAGAATTGAAAAAGACCTACCGCCCTGAATTTATCAACCGGATTGACGAAAAGGTGGTCTTCCACAGTCTGTCTGCTGAGGATATGCAGGAAGTGGTCAAGATTATGGTGCAACCGTTGATTAGGAGTCTGGCAGAGCAAGGCATCGTGCTTAAATTCCAAGCTAGTGCTCTGAAATTGCTGGCTCAGGAAGGTTATGATCCAGAAATGGGCGCGCGGCCACTGCGCCGCACCCTGCAGACGCAGGTGGAGGACAAGCTGTCTGAGTTGCTCCTGACTGGAGATTTAGCAGCTGGTCAAACGCTTAAAGTTGGCGTCAAAGGCGGTCAACTCAAATTTGAAATGGCTTAGGGAGGATGTGTGCAATGGAAATTCGTGTGATGACAGAAAAGGATTATGCCTCTGTTTACCAGCTGTGGCTCTCTTGCGCTGGTATGGGGCTCAATAACTTAGATGACTCTGAAGAAGGGATTGCCCGCTTTTTGAAGCGCAATCCTGAGACCTGTCTGGTTGCCTTGGAAGGGGAGAGCTTTATAGGTGCTATTCTAGTTGGCACAGATGGACGTAGAGCGTACATTTATCATACAGCTGTCCATCCATATTTTCGTAGAAAAGGAGTAGGCAGAGCTCTGGTCGAACAGGCCTTGTCAGCAGTGAAAAGACTTGGTATCCATAAAGTATCGCTGGTCGTTTTTGAAAGAAATGAACTGGGCAACCGTTTTTGGCAGGAGCTGGGATTTTCAGTTAGAAATGATCTGCTTTACCGAGATCAAGGACTAACGGAGATGATTCGACAGGATACATAAAAAGCTGATTTACTTAGCATTCTTGCTAGGCTAATCAGAACCGTGTTATCATACTGAAGAATATCGTTTAGAAAGGCAGAAACTGTGTCTCTTCGTTATCTTGCTCGAATCGCTCTTCTGGCGGCTGTCTGCGTCGTGCTTCGTTATGCCTTTGCTGGCCTGCCCAATATCAAGCCGATTACAGCGCTGTATTTTCTCTTGGTAGATTTTGAGGACTTGAAGGGCTCTCTTCTAGTCATGTCTATCAGTATCTTTGTATCTTCATTCCTCTTCGGAATGGGGCCGTGGGTACTTTTCCAAATCTTATCCTTTGTGGTGGTCATTTGTCTATGGTATTTGCTCTATAGGCGACTAGGTTTGTTTGGCCAGAGTATGTTGGCCTTGCTTTTAGCCTTTAGCTATGGTCTTGTGATTGATGGTATCACAGCTTTGCTTTATCAAATGCCTTGGTGGACCTATGTGGCAGCGGGAGCAGGCTTCAATCTAGCTCATGCCTGCTCAACCATGCTCTTTTATCCTATTTTGTATTTTATTTTAAGGAGACTTTATCATGAAAAAAATCTTTAGCTTACTTACGCTTGCCTTTGCTCTCTTTTTAGTGGGCTGTAGCAATAATCAAACAAAAACTGATACCAGCCCTAGTTCGGCTGCTTCTTCCGTCAAAAAGGAACTGAAAATCAGCATCAGTATTGCACCAGAAGGTCAGGAGAAGAGCGAGAAAACGGTGGCTGTTGAAGAAGGAAAAACAGCGATGGATGCTTTGAAGAAGGCCTATAAGGTCGAAGAAAAAGAAGGTTTTATCACTTCGATTGACGGACATGCTCAGGATGAAGCAAAAGGTCTCTACTGGATGTTTAAGGTCAATGGAGAAATGGCTCCTAAGGGCGCCAATCAAATCACGCTCAAGGATGGAGACAAGCTAGAATTCTATCAAGAAGTCTATCAGCAATAAATCTTGTAGAAAAAGAATCTGATGCTTAAGACATTAGATTCTTTTTTTGTACCCTCGATACAGTTTTAAAGTGTCTGAAAAATAGATTTTTTATAAAATTTTATAAAAAACTATTGACAAATCAAAAATATAGTTTATAATAAAATCATAGAAAGAATAAATTATAAAAAACAATAAAAAGGTGGAATCATGAAAAAACAAATTGCAATCGTCTTTGGAACCTTTGCTCCCTTGCATCAGGGGCATATTGATTTGATTCAGAAGGCGAAGCGTTCTTATGACAAAGTGCGCGTGGTGGTTTCTGGCTATCAGGGAGACCGTGGCGAGGAAGTAGGTCTATCTCTGCAGAAGCGATTCCGTTATACTCGTGAGACCTTCGCAGATGATGAACTGACCCAGGTTTATAGACTAGACGAAACGTCTTTCCCTCGCTATCCTCTGGGTTGGGCTCAGTGGTTGCCCGCTTTATTGGACTTGGTGGGTTATGATTCAGAAGGCGAGGAGTTGATTTTCTTTGTCGGAGAATCAGACTATCAAGCGGAGCTGACAAAGCGTGGCTTCAAAACTTCTTTTGAGGAGCGGCAATTTGGGATTTCAGCTACGATGATTCGGGAAAATCCTAGCCTTTATTGGAAATATATCGCCCAACCTTTCCGCCGTCACTTTACCAAGAAAGTGCTGATTATGGGCAGCGCCAGCAATGGTAAAACGACTTTGGCCAAGGATTTGGCTCGCTTCTATGATGCTCCAGTTAGTCTAGAATATGCTCGAGAATACCAGATTCAAAATAACGTGCGAGACGATGAGCTGACCCCTAAGGACTACTATTATCTGCTCTTGGGACAATATGCTCAGACTTCCCGCTTGATTGACAGCAGCGCCAACCGTGGTCTGGTCGTGGCCGATACAAATTCGCTAGTAACCAAGGCTTACTATGATTACTATCTGAAAGAAAGTCCGGTTCAGGACGAGGAAACAGATACCTTTGATAATCTCTTTGCTAGCATTTTGGCCAAGGAAAAATGGGATTTGATTCTCTTTGCTGAGCCGATCGGAGCCTATGTCAACGATGGCTTTCGTGATATGAGCATGGCAGACGAGGCTATCCGCAGTGATTTTTCTAGCTATTTGAAAAAGCTGAAAGAGGAGTGTTTAGCTCATATTCCGACGGTCTATCTGGCTGGCAGTTATTTGGACAATTATCAGGCGGCCAAAGAAGCGATTAACAAGATTTATCAAGCAGATTAAAAAAGAAAGTGGTAAAATAGAATGGTAGTAAAAAATCAAAAACTCTCACCTGCAGCTCTCTCCGCAGGACTAAAACAAAAATCTCAAACCTTTGCTCGGAATTTCCAGAATGTCTGTGCAGCAGCAAAAGAACAGGGCTTAGCGGTATCGCCAAATTGCTCTGGCAGGATTTATTTGGCGGGCGCAGCTTGACTCAATGGCTCTACTTGATTGCTCTTTCCAGTCTGCCTTTCATTCTGGAGTTTACCAGTGGGCAGGAGCAGCATGATTGGTTGGGACTCTTTGCTTCCTGGACAGGCATCGTCTGTGTCATCCTAGTAGCTGAGGGGCGGGCCAGCAATTACCTCTTTGGAGCTGTTAATTCGGCTATTTATCTCATCTTGTCCTTCCAGGCTAGCTTTTATGGAGAAGTATTGACAACAATCTACTTCTTTATCATGCAGCCAATCGGTCTCTACACTTGGTTGTCCAACCGAGTCAATGAACAAGATAAAGCAGAGCCCTCTCATTTTGAGGCTAAGAAGTTAGACTGGCGTGGCTGGCTTAAATATTTGGCCTTGACTGCCTTGATTTGGATTGGTATGGGTTTTGCTTATAAGAGTATTCACAGTCACCGGCCTTTCCGTGATAGCGTGACAGATGCGACCAATGGCATCGGCCAGCTTCTCATGACGGGTCTCTATCGCGAGCAGTGGATTTTCTGGATTGCGACCAATCTCTTCAGTATCTACCTCTGGTGGGGCAGCAACCTCCATATCCAAGCTATGTACTGGGTCTATACGCTCAATAGTATCGTCGGATGGTATCAGTGGACCAAGGCAGTGAAGAAAGCTTAGAGCAAGATTTGGAGGATTTTTGATAGAAAATATAGCTTAGGAAAGGAAGAGAAATTCATGACCAAACAGGATATCCCAGCGGGAATGTCAGAAAAAGAGTACTATGAAACCATGGCGGATGAATCCGCCTTTTTGGCATGGTACAAGACACAGGATTTGCCCAAGTATGAGACACCCAGCGTAACAGCGGATATGGTGGCTTACTGCTTCGTAGACGGCCAGCTGAAACTCTTGGTTATTAAGCGCAAGGCTCATCCTTACCAGAATAAATATGCTCTGGTCGGAGGTTTTGTGGACAAAGATGAGGATGCCTATCAAGCCTGCATTCGCGAGGTCAAGGAAGAAGTGGACCTCGAGATACCGCTGGAAAAGGTGGAGCAGCTGATGACAGTCTCCACTCCAGGACGCGATCCGCGTGGTTGGGTCATTACCATTGCCCATCTGGTCTATCTGCCGGCAATCGCTATCAACCAAGTCAAGGCTGGTGATGATGCCAAGGAAGTCACCTTCCTTAATGTGGACTTTAAGACAAGGAGTTTTAGAGATGGCGAGCGGCTTCTAACAGCAGAGGACTTTGCCTTTGACCACTACCAAATCCTGCTGGAGTCTATCAAGCGGATTCAGGGGCGACTGGACTGGAATCCAACTTTTCTCCATCTGCTGGAATCACCCTTTACTGTCTATGAAGGAACCGAGCTGGTCAATCTCATCACGCCTAGACGCCCCATCGTCAGCAATAATTTTCTCGTAAAATTTGGAGAATATTTGGAAGAGGCCGGTGTCAAGCGCGTGCCTAAGAAGAAACCGAGAAAAGTTTATAAACTGAAGACAGAAAAAACAAGTTAAAAGAAAATTGATGATATAGTTTACTTGCAGGACAAAAATGTTCTGCTTTTTTTATTTTTATTACGAATATAAAAGTAGCTACATATCTGCTGAGGAAGAGAGGAGGCCTAAGTTCCGGATGCTATTTGCTTCAAAATTTTTTGAAAAATTCCATTTATCTAGTTGACATACTTTATTACGAGTGTTACAATAATATTACAAAAAGATTTCCAAATGTTACGAAGGAGAAGAAAAAATGAAAACTAAGACTTATATAAAATTGATGGCTGCTACTGTTCTAGCTTCTAGCTTACTTTTAGGGGCTTGTGGTCACAAAGAAGAAACCAAGACTAGCGCAAGTGCTAATAAGACAGTACAAACTTCTTCTAGCTCTAAAGTTGCTTCATCTAGCAAAACTAGTAGCGCTCCAAAAGCCAGCAGCAATGCTTCTTCAAATAAAACAGTAGGGCAAGCAGAACAAGTACAGAAAGCTGTGGAATCCGTTCAACCTTCACAAAATCAAACTCAACAAGGAGTGGATCAGCAAGTTCAAGCTCAACAAAATACACAGGCTCAACCAAGCCAATCTCAACAAGCTCCTAGTCAACAAACTATGCCGACTCAACCAACTAAACCAAATCAAGCAACTCAGCCAGCTCAAAATCCAGCCACTGATCGTCAGCTTCAAAATAAGCAGGCAGAAACAAATGCTCGTTATAAAGGTGTTTTAAATATGGTGGATGGCGATTTCTCTGCGGCTGCTGGTAGTTGGACGGATGCAGGAGGCAGTACAGTGACTGTTTCAGCAGGCGGACAGTTTAGTGTCAAGTCAGCGAATGGCACCGTCAATACTTACCATGTTGCTTCATATGCCTATACTTTGGATGATGGTCGCTATACAGCCCAGCTGGGTTCTGCTGAACCATCTGCCCCTAAATTGGGCATCCAAATCACCACTGGCGCTGACGGTAAAGTAGCTAGTGTTCAATTGATCAAATAAGAAAAAAGAAATAAAAAAGGAGGCACCTTTGTAGATGCTTCCTTTTTTTATTTCTTTAATGTTGGAGTTGCAAGAGTTCCTCGATCTCTGCCAATGTGCTGGCCTGTGAAATGGCACCGCGAAGTTTAGCTGCACCAGATGTTCCACGAAGGTAGTGGGGTGCTAGACCACGGAATTCGCGGACAGCAATGTGTTCACCTTTGAGGTTAATTAAGCGTTTGAGGTGCTCATAAGCAATCTTCATCTTGTCTTCGAAGGTCAAGTCTGGCAGGATTTCACCCGTTTCAAAATAGTGGTTGATTTGATTGAAGAGGTAGGGATTTCCCATAGCTGCACGGCCAATCATGACAGCGTCAGCACCAACCTCTTCGATACGTTGTTTGGCTTCTTGCACGCTGCGGATATCACCGTTAGCGATGAAAGGAATCTTGGTCAGGGCTTGGGCTACGTCGTGCAAGGTCTCGAGGTCTGCGTGACCTGTATACATTTGTTCACGGGTGCGGCCGTGCATAGCCAGGGCGGAGACTCCGGCGGCTTCGGCTGCCAGAGCATTTTCTACAGCCAGTGAGCTGTCGGACCAACCTGTCCGCATCTTGACTGTCAGAGGGATATCCAAAACGGACTGGACCTTGTTGATAATTTTATAGATTTTCTCAGGATCCTTGAGCCACATAGCGCCAGCTTCGTTTTTGACGATTTTGTTGACTGGGCAGCCCATGTTGATATCGACGATATCCGTCTTGGTATTTTCTTGGATAAATTCTGCTGCGCGTGCTAGGCTATCTTCGTCGCTACCAAAGAGTTGGATAGAAACGGGGTTTTCGCCTTCATCGATGTGAAGCATGTGCAGGGTTTTTTCGTTGTTATACTGGATGCCCTTGTCAGAGACCATTTCCATCACGACCAGGCCTGCTCCTAGCTCTTTGGCAATGGTCCGGAAAGCAGAGTTGGTTACACCGGCCATGGGTGCTAGAACTGTGCGGTTGGGAATTTTAACATTTCCAATCATAAAAGGGGTATTAAGATTTGTCACGAATCAGTTCCTCCAAGTCATTTTGGTCAAAGTGGTAGGCTGTCTGGCAGAATTGACAGATGATTTCAGCCCCGTGGTCTTGGTCACGCATCTCTTCTAAGTCAGCCTTTGGCAGGGTAGCCAAGGCATTCAAGAAGCGCTCTTTGCTACAATCACACTGGAAGCGAATTTCTTCTTCAGACAGGCGTTTGTAGGGCTCATCTCCATAGATGGCAGCCAGTAGAGCTTCTATATGGTCATCGGATTCTAACAGCTTAGAGATGGCTGGCATTTCTTGAATCCGCTTCTCGAAGCGGGCGATATCAGCATCCTTAGCACCGGGCAGAGCTTGCACCAAGAAACCACCAGCAACCTTGACTTTATCATGCTCATCCAAGAGAACATTGAGGCCAACGGCAGAAGGAGTTTGCTGGCTTTCAGTCAGATAGAAGGCCAGGTCTTCGCCGATTTCACCAGAAATGAGTGGCGTCATGGAATTGTAGGGATTGCCAGTGCCGTAGTCCGTGATAACCAAAAATTGACCAGAGCCGACAAAAGGGCCGACCAGAACTTCGCCAGTGGCTGTCTTTTTGATATCTACACCGGGATTTTGCACATAGCCTTTGACATTGCCCTCAGTATCCGCCACGGTGATGATTGCGCCTAGCGAGCTGCTACCAAGAATCTTGACGGTGATCTTGGTCTGGCCTTTTTCATTTGCTGCCAAAACCTGGCTGGCAATCAGTGTGCGGCCGAGTGCCACGGTAGAACTTGCTTGAGTCTGATGTTTTTCTTGAGCGGTCCGAACCGTCTCTGTGCTATCCAGTACATAAGCACGGAAAGAACCGTTTTCTGAGATTGTTTTGATAATTTTGTCCATACCTTTTATTTTAACATAAAAATAAAAACAAACGTAGCCTTTGTGCTTGTTTTTCTTTCAGATTTCTTCTTGCCTTGTACTTTGCTCAAGTTAAACAAAAAGGAGAAGATTGATCAATCAGGATTCAAAGGCATCCATCTATGATCTAGCAGTGTCGGATGCGTTTGATTTGACAAATGTAATATATTTAGTTACAATTAAATCATAAATTACGAATGGAATCAAAAAGGAGAGTTTATGATTGAAATTATCTATCTAGATGCAGCTAAGTCAGAACGGAAGATGACTTTCGAGTCTTATGAAGACTTTGAACGTTCTCAACATGCCTGCCTGATCGGTGTCGCGGATTACTACACTGTCCAAAAATTAACTTACAATGGTCATGATTTGGACTACCATGGGACTTATGGAGATGTTTTCTTCTATCTCATGAAACAAGATTTAAGCCAATATAACTAAAAAGGAGAAATACAATGGCAAAAGCAATTACAGATGCAACATTTGAACAAGAAACAAAAGACGGTTTGGTCTTGGTAGACTTCTGGGCAACTTGGTGTGGCCCATGTCGTATGCAAGGTCCAATCTTGGATAAATTGTCTGAAGAACTTTCAGAAGATGTCCTGAAAATCGTTAAAATGGACGTAGATGAAAACCCAAATACAGCTCGTGCCTTTGGAATCATGTCCATCCCAACCCTTCTTTTCAAAAAAGACGGCCAAGTGGTTAAGCAAGTCGCTGGTGTTCACACTGCAGAACAAATCAAGGCGATTGTTGCGGAATTGAGTTAAAAGCAAAACACTCCCCATTCGAAACGGGGAGTGTTTTTCATAGAAAAAGCCCTGTTCCTTAAACTGAGGACAGGACTCTTTTTGTTTCTTATTCTTCTGTGCCAAGGCAGTTTTTAGCAACAAGAGCTGCAAGAACACCACCAACGATTGGAGCAAGGATGAAAATCCAAACTTGTCGAAGGGCTGCACCACCTACCAAGACAGCTGGTGCCAAGCTACGAGCTGGGTTTACTGAAAGTCCAGTGATGTTTAATCCCACAAGGATCATAGCTGTCAATGACAAACCAATGACCAAACCAGCAATCGCGCCATTACCTTTGCTTGCTGAAGTGACAGTCATGATAACTAGGACAAACAAGAAAGTTGCAATGACTTCAAACAAGAAACCACCAAAGACAGTTACACCGTTTGCCAAGGCATTTTCACCAAGACTAGCAGTTGACTTTCCTGAGTTAGCCAAGAGGAAGAAGACCGCACCTGACGCAAGGAAAGCTCCAACCACTTGTCCAAGGATGTAGTTTACAAGCTCTGAAGATGACAAGCGTTTGTTTACAAACATAGCGATTGAAACAGCTGGGTTCAAGTGCGCACCTGAAACAGTTCCGATTGAGAAAGCTGCAACCACGATTGCCAAACCAAAGGCAAAAGCAATTCCAAGGTGTCCAAGACCCTCTGTACCATTTCCAAAAACAACGGCTCCTGTTCCGATGAACACAAGCATGAAAGTACCGATTAATTCAGCGACAAATTTTTTCATTTTCTATCTCCTTTTTTTAAAATTATGTATTAGTCTATCAAAAGAAGGAAAGGGTTTCAAGAAAATTGACTGGAAATTTACTGGTTTACTTTACTGTCTTTTAATTGAGGGATTCGATAAAAAAAACATTCCCTCTATAGGACTTATCAGTTGCCTATCTCATTAGCATTTAGCAACTTAATATAATCCAGACCCCAGTTTTCGACAGCATCTAAAACAACTCTGAATTCCTGCCCCATTTCGGTTAAGCTGTACTCAACTCGTGGGGGAACTTCCGCATAGACCTTTCGTTGAACAATCTTATCCTTTTCTAATTGACGGAGATGACGTGTCAAAATAGTTTGAGTAATCCCAGGCAATAATCTCTGCAATTCTTTAAATCGTTTGGTACCCGTACTCAACTGATAAATGATTACCAGTGCCCATTTCCCTGTTAAAACCCTTTGCGTTGTCGCAAATGGACAAATACCATACTCACTCACTTTATTTGGCATAAAATATCTTCTTTCTATTTTTTTAAAAAAATTTATCTTTTAGTATCAACAATAGTACTACTTTTGATACTAGCTATCGAAAAAGTATCTACTTGTTTTTTCGATTGTAACTGTTACAATTATATCATAAAAAAGATATGGAGAATATATATGTCAACAAACTTAGAAATTTTCAATGCTTATTACCAAGCTTTAATTGCTGGTGACTTTCCTGGTGTCTTTGAAACGATGGCAGATGATATTGTCTGGCATCAACCTGGTAATCATAGTATATCTGGTTCAGTTGTTGGTAAGGACAAGCTAGGATCTCACCTAGCTACATTTGCTGAGAAAACTAATGGAACCTTTAAGGTGATAACAAATTGGGTTTCTGACAATAAGGATTTAATCGCAGCTAATGTTACTTTTCTCGGAACACGTGCTGATGGTACTGAACTCAATATGAACGGGATTGACCTCTTCCGTATTGAAGACGGAAAAATCAAGGAAGTTTGGCTCTTCTCTTCAGATCAAGCTGAAGAAGATAGCTTTTGGGGATAATTTAAGAGGCCTGAACAAAAAATTTTGATTTTAGAATTCTTTATTATAAATTTTTAAAATCGATAGATTAGAAAAAAAGCGAACAAGACAGTATTCTGAGTGTCAGATAACTCGTTTTGTTCGTTTTTTATATTTAAGGTTAGACTTTTGTCCCAGACTCTTTTAATTTACTCTCCCAACTCAGCACTGTATGCAATAATCTGATCAACCGTATCAGACAAGAATTGGATGGTATCACGGAGTGGTTTATCCATTGAGATATCGGCTTCGATAATCATAGCTGACTCAAGCGGAGTCTTGCTGCTGCCAGATTTGAGCAGTTCTAGCCAGTCACGGGCAGCATTTTTGTCATTTTTCAGGTGTAGGTAGCTGGTGTCTCTCACGCCCCTAGCTTGCCTCATTAGTCCTCTATCGATTTAAGAAAAATGATATATTCCAGTTTTTTTGTTGGAAAATATAGTTTTTAGGTTATAATAGGAAGAAGGTAAATTACAAGGTATAGAAAGGGCACTGTTTATGCTTGAGTCATTATCGCAGTTTGGCTTTATTTTGATGGTTTTTACTCCGTTTATTGCGGTGCCAATTTTCTGTTTCTTTGTGGGCTGGATGATTCCTAGGTCGCAAATAACGGAAAAAAGCATCATGGTTGTACTAAGCTTTGTCCTTTTTTGCTTGGTTTTGATTTCATATTATGCCCCTCAACTGTTGGGAATGTTTTTTTGGGGCCTTATCTGGTTCTTTATTGGCCTCCTACGTGCTAAAAATTATAGCAAGTCACAGTTCTGGATAAGGTGGCTTATATTTAGTGTCTGTTTCACAATCTATATTTTGGTTTATCTATATTTCTTCAAACTTTTTTAAAAATTTAGCTTCAAATGTCATTTTAGGGACAGATTTATTGAATTATGTAAAAACAGACTGAGACAAAAATGTCTCAGTCTGTTTTTTATTCCTCCAACTCTTTACTGTAGGCAATAATCTGCTCAACAGTATCAGATAGAAATTGAATCGTGTCGCAGAGTGGTTTGTCTGTCGAAATATCTGCTCCAATAATCATAGCTGACTCAAGCGGCGTTTTGCTACCGCCAGATTTGAGCAGTTCAAGCCAGTCACGGGCACCATTTTCGTCATTTTTCAGATGTAGGTAGCCAGCGGTAGAGATGACCAAGCCTGCGGAGTAAGTGTAGCTGTACAGCCCCATGTAGTAGTGGGCTTGGCGAATCCAAGTCAGAGCAGCGTCGTCGTCAATCTCAACGGCATCGCCCCAGAAGTCCGTCAAGACTTCTTTCATGATAGCGTTGAGTTTGCTTGCGCCGAAGGTTCCGCCTTCTTCAATCAAAGTATAGACTTTGCGTTGGAAGGCAGCTTCCAGCAAGTGAGTGATGAAGTTGTGGAAGTAAGTATCCGTCAGACGGTGAGCCAGGGCAAAGCGTTTCTGGCGTGGGTTATCAAACTGGCGCTCCAGATAATCACTGAGCAGGAGCTCGTTAAAGGTAGACGGTGCTTCCACATAGTAGGTGGACATGTGGGCGTTGAAATAGCTTTGGTGATTGTCAGAGAAGATGAACTGACCAGAGTGGCCAATCTCATGAATCAGAGTATAGACATCGCTCATGCGACCAGTCCAGCTCATGAGGACATAAGGGTGAACCCGATAAGGGTCAGCAGCATAGCCTCCAGAATCCTTTCCAGCATTGGCCGCAAAGTCTACCCAGCGTTCTTCCTTATAGCGGGCGATTTCTTGACAATACTCTTGTCCAAGTGGCTCGACTGACTTCATGACGAGGTCATAGGCATCATCAATGCTGACTTCAGGATTGAGCTCGCTGTCCAAGTCCAGCTTCCAGTCGGCAAAGGTCATTTTTTCAAGTCCGTTTACCTTAGCGACATGCTTGAGGTATTTCTGAGCTACTGGGGCAAACTCGCTCATAATCAAGTCGATCTGCCGGTCAAACATAGATCGATCAACTTCTTGCTCAGCCAGTAAGTAGTCAAAGACAGAGTCATGGCCCTTCATGTCAGCCAGTAGTTTTTCAGACTTGACCTGAGCCAGATAGGCAGCGGCAGCAGTGTTTTGGTGCTGACGAAGGCCTTCAGAGAAAGAACGGAAAGCTTTTTCGCGAATTTCTGCATTTTCATGGTTTTGGTAGAAATTCTCATAGGTGACAAAGCTGTTTTTGTATACTTTGCCGTCCACTTCAAAGTCAGCCATAGCAAAGTCGCCAGCCCGCATCTTAGTGTAAATATCCTGTGGACTGTAAAAGACCTCTCCCAGATTGGTCAAGGCTTTTTCGACATCCGCTCCCAGATAGTGGGCTTTTTTGATTTTAGCCTGGCGAATGGCTGAAGTCAGATGGGGCTCTTGACCTAATCTCTCTAAGACAGCTTCATCTGCACCGACCAGGGCGTCGTCAAAGAAGCTGAGCGCGACATTGGCCTCGGTCTCAAACTCCATGGCTGCTTGGGCAATCTGCGCAAAGCTCTCGTCGCTAAAGTCAGTGGTCTGTGGCATAAATCCGTAGTTGCCGATGTGGCTGATTTGGATATAAATCTGCTCTAACTCAGCAAAGGCCCGCTCAAAATCTTCGAAAGTGCTGAGCTTGCCTTGGTAATCACGGACGAATTTCTGGATATCCTCTCTGGCCTTTTCGATGGCCCGCAGGAAGTCCTCTTGGTCTTGGTAAAGGGCCGTTAGGTCCCAGAGTTCATTTTCTGGAAATTCAGAACGATGTTTTTGTTCCATAGTTTACTCCTTTTGATTAAATAACTATATTCAGTATAGCAAAAAATCCTTCAGAATGCCGTGCTCATAGGAAAAAATTAGGGAAATATGATTTTAGCTGTCTGCTTATAAAAAAGAAAACTAGATTTTCAGTACTTTTATAGAAAAAAGCCATTTTCAGCCTTTTTCTTTTGGCTGAAATTGTGGTAAAATAGGGTCTATACGTGCTTGATACAAAGATGAGGATATAAGAAGCTACTAAGGCCATGATATTAAAGTCAAAGTGCTAACCTAACACCTCATATGAGTTGATTAAGGTCTTAGTATCTTGATCTTTGTAGCCAAGGCGTATGAAAAAATTTGAGCATGTGCTCGGCAAGGAGTCTTTATGACAAAACAAGTTTTTAAAACCGTTTTTGCAGGTCGTGAGCTGGTAGTTGAAACCGGTCAGGTTGCAAAGCAGGCAAATGGCAGCGCCGTTGTTCGATATGGAGAAAGTACCGTTTTAACTGCAGCAACCATGTCCAAAAAGATGGCTACTGGGGATTTCTTCCCACTTCAAGTCAACTACGAAGAAAAAATGTATGCGGCTGGGAAGTTTCCTGGTGGCTTTATGAAACGTGAAGGACGTCCTTCGACGGATGCGACTTTGACGGCTCGTTTGATTGACCGTCCGATTCGTCCAATGTTTGCGGAAGGCTTCCGCAATGAAGTTCAGGTTATCAATACTGTTCTTTCTTATGACGAAGATGCTTCACCTCAAATGGCAGCGATGTTCGGTAGCTCTTTGGCTCTTTCTATCTCAGATATTCCTTTTAATGGCCCTATCGCAGGAGTTCAAGTCGGCTATGTAGATGGTAAATTCATCATCAACCCGAGCAAGGAACAAAAAGAAGTTTCACTTTTGGAACTGACAGTGGCTGGTACCAAAGAGGCTATCAACATGGTAGAGTCTGGAGCCAAGGAACTGTCTGAAGCTATCATGCTGGAAGCTCTTCTCAAAGGGCACGAAGCGGTCAAAGAATTGATTGCCTTCCAGGAAGAAATTGTCGCAGCAGTCGGCAAGGAAAAAGCAGAAGTAGAATTGCTGCACGTTGATGAGGAGCTGCAAGCAGAGATTATCGCAGCCTACAACAGCGACTTGCAAAAGGCTGTTCAGGTAGAAGAAAAGCTGGCGCGTGAAGCCGCAACTCAGGCTGTCAAAGACCAAGTCACAGCAGTCTACGAAGAAAAATATGCAGACCACGAAGAATTCGATCGTATTATGCGTGATGTGGCTGAAATCTTGGAGCAAATGGAGCATGCAGAAGTGCGTCGTTTGATTACCGAAGATAAGGTTCGTCCTGATGGTCGTAAGGTTGATGAAATCCGTCCGCTGGATGCGGAAGTGGATTACCTGCCGCGCGTGCATGGTTCTGGTCTCTTTACTCGCGGGCAAACCCAAGCCTTGTCTGTTCTGACTCTGGCACCAATGGGCGAAACGCAGATTGTGGACGGTTTGGATCCAGAATACAAGAAACGTTTCATGCACCACTATAACTTCCCGCAATATTCTGTCGGAGAAACAGGCCGTTACGGTGCGCCAGGCCGTCGTGAAATTGGACACGGTGCTCTTGGGGAACGTGCCTTGGAGCAAGTCTTACCTAGCTTGGAAGAGTTTCCTTACGCTATCCGTCTGGTAGCAGAAGTCTTGGAATCAAACGGTTCTTCCTCACAGGCTTCTATCTGTGCGGGCACTCTAGCTCTGATGGCTGGAGGTGTGCCGATTAAGGCACCGGTTGCCGGAATTGCCATGGGCTTGATTTCAGATGGCAGCAACTATACGGTTCTGACAGACATTCAAGGTTTGGAAGACCATTTTGGCGACATGGACTTTAAGGTGGCTGGTACTCGTGAAGGGATTACTGCCCTGCAGATGGATATCAAGATTGAAGGAATTACAGCAGAGATCCTGACAGAAGCTCTGGCTCAGGCTAAGAAAGCCCGCTTTGAAATTCTGGACTTGATTGAAGCGACGATCCCAGCTCCACGTCCTGAGTTGGCTCCAACTGCTCCGAAAATCGATACCATCAAGATTGATGTGGACAAGATCAAGATTGTCATCGGTAAAGGTGGAGAAACCATCGATAAGATCATCGCTGAGACTGGCGTTAAAATTGATATTGATGAAGAGGGCAATGTATCCATCTACTCTAGCGACCAAGACGCGATCAATCGTGCTAAGGAAATCATTGCTGGTTTGGTTCGCGAAGCAAAAGTGGATGAAGTTTACCATGCCAAGGTTGTTCGGATTGAGAAATTCGGTGCCTTTGTCAACCTCTTTGACAAGACAGATGCACTCGTTCACATTTCTGAAATGGCTTGGACTCGAACCAACAACGTTGAAGACTTGGTACAAATTGGTGATTTTGTCGATGTTAAGGTCATTAAAATTGACGAAAAAGGCCGCGTAGATGCGTCTATGAAAGCTCTCTTGCCACGTCCGCCTAAGCCTGACAAGCCAAAGAGAGACCACGATAAACATCAGGAAAAAGGGCATTTTCAAAAGAAACATGAAGACGCCCCAAAAACTAAATCGGAAGAATAATGAAAAGGGAGTGATCAGGCTCGATTACCTTACAAATTTCTTTGTGTAGGGCCTGCTCCCTTATTTTACCTAATGAAAGGAGAAGAAGATGGGCTGGTGGAAAGAAGCCATTGAGATTGTAAAAGAAAATGATCCGGCTGCTCGTACTTCGCTGGAGGTCATCCTAACTTATCCAGGTGTCAAGGCCTTGGCAGCCCACCGTCTTTCTCATTTCCTCTGGAAGAAAGGCTTTAAGCTACTGGCACGCATGCACAGCCAATTTTGGCGTTTTTGGACTCAGATTGAGATTCATCCGGGTGCTCAGATTGAGTCAGGTGTTTTCATTGACCATGGTGGTGGATTGGTTATCGGTGAAACGGCCATCGTGGAAAAGGGTGCGCTCCTGTATCACGGAGTGACCTTAGGCGGAACTGGTAAGGATACAGGGCAACGGCATCCGACTGTCCGTCGAGGAGCGCTCATTTCTGCTCATGCTCAAGTTATTGGCCCAGTGGAAATTGGCGAAAATGCCAAAGTTGGAGCGGGGGCAGTTGTCGTGGCGGATGTGCCTAGTGACGTGACCGTAGTTGGAATTCCTGCCAAGATTGTGCGTGTTCATGGTCAGAAAGACGAGCCGACCATCCACGAGGTGGAAGAACAGCGAGAATATTATTTGGACAAGCTGGAGCATGCCCGCGAAGCCAGCCACCATTCGTCGGAGCTCTAAGAAAGGCCAATTTTGGACAGCTAACAAGATACTTTAGGAGGTCTTGCCAAGGAGTAATTTGGCAAACTGTAACTCAATGGACTCACTATAAGTGAAGCTGAAAAGATGAGACCAAACTTTGCCGTCAAAGAAAAAGACGAGGATGGCTTTGCTGAAGCCTTAAAGAAAGAGAAGTTATGCTATTAGAGGAATTCGAAGATGTAGCTGGGGTTATTGAACCAACAGATAGGCAGATTATTGACAAAGGTGAGGTATGTGAAACCATCATCCTGTCCTTTAATGGAGAAATTCTGAAACGTTTGATTGAGTCAGAAGAAGTCTATCCAGGAGGCTATTTAAAAAATCTTAACGGTCAATTTCCTTGGTATGTATATAATTATGATGGAAATCAAGTTGCGGTCATGACTGCGCTTATTGGAGCTCCATCAGTGATTGGCCAACTGGAGGAGTTGGCGGCTAGAGGCTTCAAGAATTTCATCCTTCTAGGTTCTTGTGGTGTTTTGGATTACTCAATTGAGGCGGATAAAATCATCCTGCCTGCGGCTGCATTGCGAGATGAAGGGACTAGCTATCACTATGCCCCACCGGGTGATGAAGTCGCCTATGACGAATCCCTGTTGATTAAGCTGGAAGCCATCTTTGATAAGCACAATATCGAGCATATCCGCACTAAGTCTTGGACGACTGATGCCTTTTATCGAGAAACGCCTGATAAGGTCAAGCGTCGCTTGGCTGCTGGAGCCAAAGTGGTGGACATGGAAGCTTCAGCTATCATGGCTTGGAGTCAATTTCGCAAGAGTAAAGTCTATCAGTTCTTCTACACAGCTGACTATGTGGATCATCATAACCGAACCTGGGATGCCCGCCATGAAGAGCGGACAGCTGATGCCATGACTTTTTTCACTATCGCTTTGACAATAGCAAAGGAACTAGAAAGGTAACTACAAGAATGGCAGTATATTTTTACGGCTGTATCACCATGGATGGCTACTTGGCAGACAGCCAGCACAGGATAGACTGGCTGCATCAGCTTGGTTCTGTAGAGGATACAGGCTATGATGACTTTTACAGGCAAATGGATATCACCATCATGGGCAAGCGGACCTTTGAGGAAATCCAAGATTTGCAAGATGTAGAAAGTTTTTATCAAGCTACGGAAAACTATGTCTTTACGCATGATAGGCACCTGCCTGTCAGCAATTACCAGCCAGTAGCTGGGGATGTGGTGGACTTTGTTCACCAGATTGACAAAGGTAAAAATGTCTTTGTGATTGGTGGTAATTCCTTGGTAGGACCGCTCTTGGATGCGAATCTTTTCGACCACCTCATTATTCAGATAGCGCCCCTTATCCTAGGAAAGGGGGTTCCCCTCTTTACCCAAGAGGAAGGGCAGCGCTTTTACCAACTGGATAGCCTCAGACAATTTGGCCCTTTTGCAGAGCTGGTTTTCAGCCGAAAAAGTCAGAAATAGAGAAGGGAGTGGACCGCATGATTAAAATTTACGACACCATGACCCGCAGCCTACGTGAATTTGTGCCCATTGAAGAGGGCAAGGTTCGCATGTATGTCTGCGGTCCGACGGTTTATAACTATATCCATGTCGGCAATGCCCGCTCAACAGTAGCTTTTGACACAGTTCGTCGCTATTTTGAGTATCGGGGATTTGAGGTCAATTATATTTCCAATTTTACAGATGTAGATGATAAGATTATCCATCGAGCCAAGGAAGAAGGCATCACACCAAGAGAAGTGGCTGACAAGTATATCGCTGCCTTTCGTGAGGATGTGACGGCTTTGGGTGTCAAGCCGGCTACTCAGCATCCACGCGTGATTGACTTTATGGGAGACATCATCCGCTTCGTGGAGGACTTGATTGCTAAAGGCTTTGCCTATGAGAGTCAAGGGGATGTTTATTTCCGTGTGGAAAAGTCTCACAATTATGCCAAATTAGCCAATAAAACCTTGGAAGATTTGGAGCTGGGTGCTTCAGGTCGAACAGATGAAGAAACGGCTCGTAAGGAAAATCCAGTAGATTTCGCCCTCTGGAAAGCTGCCAAGTCAGGCGAGATTTCTTGGGACAGTCCTTGGGGACCTGGTCGTCCGGGCTGGCATATCGAGTGTTCGGTCATGTCGACAGAGATTTTGGGTGACACCATTGATATTCACGGTGGTGGAGCAGACTTGGAGTTTCCTCACCATACCAATGAAATCGCTCAGTCAGAAGCCAAGACCGGTCAGACTTTTGCCAACTACTGGATGCACAATGGCTTTGTCAACATCGATGACGTCAAGATGTCCAAATCTCTAGGCAATTTCATTACTGTTCACGATGCCCTCAAGAACATTGATGGTCAGGTGCTGCGTTTCTTCTTTGCTACCCAGCATTATCGCAAGCCTATCAATTTCACAGAAAAGGCTGTTCATGATGCAGCAATCAATCTCAAGTATTTGAAGAATACCTATGAGCAACCTTTCACTGGTCAGGCGGATTCTGCTCAGCTTCAAGCCTTTCTAGACAAGTTCACCGCTGCTATGGACGATGATTTCAATGCGGCTAACGGTATCACGGTTGTCTTCGAGCTCGCCAAGTGGATCAACTCTGGCAACTACACCGCTGAAGTCAAGGAAGCCTTTGCCAAGCTCTTAGAAGTTTTTGGTATCGTTTTTGTAGAAGAAGTCTTGGATGCGGACATTGAGCGCTTGATTGAGGAACGCCAAGAAGCGCGTGCTAATCGAGACTTTGCGACTGCAGACCGTATTCGGGATGAATTGGCCGCTCAGGGTATTAAGCTTTTGGATACTAAGGATGGAGTGAGGTGGACCCGTGACTGATGTCAACCTGATTAACGGCATTGCCCTCGCTTTTGAGGGTGATGCTGTCTACTCCATGTATATCCGGAGGCACCTGATTTTTCAAGGTCTGACCAAGCCCAATCAGCTGCACAGGGAAGCGACTAAGTACGTTTCTGCCAAGGCTCAGGCCAACCTCATCTCTCTCATGCTGGAAGAAGGGATTCTGACGGAGAAGGAAGAGGATATCTACAAGCGCGGCCGCAATGCCAACAGCCACACCAAGGCTAAGAATACGGACATCGTCACCTACCGGATGTCGACCGGCTTTGAGGCAGTCATGGGCTATCTGCATATGACCGAAGCCGTTGAGCGACTGGAAGAGCTGATTGACTGGTGTATTCGGAAGATTGAGGCCTCGTTTTGATGCACTGCTATCTTGTTTATTCTGAGATAGAATTCTTTTACTAACAACCACTAGGATTTAAGAAATTTTTATATCAAAGACGAGTTTTATATAAAGCTCGTTTTTTGATACTCCCATATAAACAAGCATGCTGTTTCCAGAAAAAAACTGGAAAATTTTGTAGAAGATTAAATTTAAAACTTTAAATATATTATTGGATAAAAAGTAGGAGGTTGAAATTTATTTTCAGAAAAGTATTGACATGTTTTCTGAAAAAGAGTAGAATGGCTCATGTTTTTAAAGGAGGAACTTATGTTTTCCAAGCTAAAAGGTTTTTTTATTGGACGCCCATTAAAATCTGGAAAAGAGGGCGAAGATGGCCATTTATTGACTAAGATGCAAGCTTTAGCCATGCTCTCCAGTGACGCTTTATCTTCGATTGCTTATGGACCGGAGCAGGTTGTTTTGGTCTTGACTTCTGTTTCTATAGGTGCTATTTGGTGGTCGCTTCCCATAGGAATTGTCGTATTGGTTTTATTAGCGAGTTTAACGATTTCTTACCGTCAGGTTATCCATGCTTACCCTCAAGGAGGAGGAGCTTATATGGTGACGACAGAAAATCTATCTCCAACAGCAGGTTTGATCGCTGGCGGAAGCTTGCTGGTAGATTACATGTTGACAGTAGCCGTTTCAGTCGCTTCTGGAGCGGACGCAATTACCTCTGCAATTCCCGTCTTACATCCCTACAATTTACATATTTCCATTTTCTTAGTTCTCTTGTTGATGCTAATGAATCTCCGAGGATTAAAAGAATCGGCCACTTCCTTGATGATTCCTGTCTATCTTTTTATTGTTAGCACCTTATTGTTGATTGGTTTTGGTTTTGTGCAAATCCTGACAGGAATTTTAGACTATCATGCAACTGCAAGCATTGGTAGTCCGATTACTGGAGTCAGTTTAATCTTGCTGCTTCGAGCTTTCACCAGTGGCTCTGCTTCCTTGACTGGAGTGGAAGCTATTTCCAATTCGGTCCCCTTTTTTAAGAAACCGAAGGCCCATAATGCCGCAGCCACCCTCTCGATTATGGCTTTAATTCTAGGTATCATGTTTGCGGGCATTACCTTCTTGAATTATTGGATCGGCATCGTGCCTGTCAAAGGTGTAACGACCCTGGCTCAGATGGCGCAAGCGATTTTGGGGACTTCTCCTCTTGGTCGTATTTTGTTCTATGTTTTCCAATTGTCAACTGCTTTGATCTTAGCAGTGGCAGCCAATACAGGCTTTTCAGCCTTTCCTATGCTCTCCTACAATATGGCTAAGAACAAATACATGCCTCATATGTACATGGAAAAAGGAGATCGGCTCAGCTATTCTAATGGTATTTTCACTTTGGCTTTTGGTGCCATTGCTCTTTTGTTCATCTTTAAGGGAAATACAGAACGCTTGATTCCCCTGTACACCATTGGTGTGTTCGTGCCCTTTGCTCTCTCCCAGACCGGTATGGTTGTCCATTGGAAGAAAAAATATGGAAAGAATTTCTTGAAGCATTCAATTGCAAATATCCTTGGTGCGATCATTTGTTACGGGATTGTCCTTATCTTGCTCTTGTTCCGTCTTCAAGATATTTGGCCTTTCTTCCCTATTATTATTGTCTTGACTTGGCTATTTTTATCTATCAAGCAGCACTATAATAGAGTTGCTAAACAGTTGAGATTGCATGACCATATTGAGCGTCAGAGCTACACTGGTAATACAGTAATTGTCCTAGTCGGGAATGTTACCCGAGTCAGTGTAGGAGCGATGAGCTATGCTCGCAGTATCGGAGATGAAGTCGTGGCAATGCACGTTTCAACAGCAGAAACTGCTGAAAAAGATGCTGAAGTCGCCGAGGAATTTGCTGACTACTTCCCTGATATTCGCTTTGAGACAGTTACGACTAGCTACCGCAATATCATTAGTCCGACAGTTCAGTATGTGATTAAAGTGGCCAAGCGAGCCAAAAAAGAAGGTCGGACAGTGACGGTCCTAGTACCTCAATTTATACCTAAAAAGAGATGGCAAAATGTCTTGCATAACCAGATGAGCTTGAAATTGAAATACTATCTGAAATGGTATGAGGATGTCGTGGTTGCAAGTTATTCTTATCACTTAAAAGAATGAGCGAATGCCTTTACTGAATGAGAAAAAGGAGTTGAAGATTTTTCAACTCCTTTTATTATTTATCGGAAATAGCATAAAGTTAATTTGTCTGTACTTTTTGGTAATTTTGATAAAATTCTACTTTAATCTCAATAAAAGTTTCCAAGTCTCGTAAAAGTTGCAGAAGTGTAGCTCGGGTTTCAAATTCTTGCCGAGTCTTAGGAAGCGGGCGTTCGCGAAAAACAGCCAAACAGGCTTCGATTTCTTCAACTAGTTCGTGAGCGGGATTTTCTTGACTAAGTTGCTGGGCTGTCTTGGAGAAAAGACGTGCTAAAATCAAGCTCTCGCTAGCTGCCAACTGACAGTTGTTGATATTTCCTGCCATGTCTTTTAGAATGCGATTCTGCGCCTGCCGCATTTCAAAATAATGAATGTGGTAGTTGGTCTGATGAAAGAGGTGGTTGGAATGGTCCAGATAGACCAGTGCTAAGGCTTCTTGAAGGATAGTATCTAGTTCCTTGATTAGAGTTGCATCGTTTCGACCGTCTCCAGCTTTTAAGAAATATTCAAAACGCAGTAGAATTTTCTTCAGTTGCTCTTCAACTTGAATATGATAGTTATCAATATCTTGCTGGTTTGAAGCCATATATAAATTAGCCAGAAGAGCGAATCCCGTTCCGATGAGGAAGACAGCCATTTCATTGGCTAAAAGAGACCAAGAAACAGAATGGGCCAGCAGTAGATGAGTGACCAAAACTGTGCTGGGGGTGATGCCTATTTCCCAGCCAAAGAGATAAGCTAAGGGAACGTAGAGCAGGATATAAATCCCTAAGCTCCAAAGGTTAAATCCTAGAAGGATGAAAGATAAGCTCCCGATGGCTAGTGCTAAAATAGTAGACAAGAGGCGGTTACGGGCTAGTTTGATAGTGCTTCTGCGGGTGTCGGAAACGCTGAGAATAGCAATAATCCCGGCTGATATAGCATTGCTTAAACCTAAAAAAGCAGCTAGAGCCGCAGCAAGACATGTTGCAAGAGCTAGTTTGATGGTGCGTTGGAGGAGAGGCATAAGCTTCTTTCTATTCATAAAGTTTTTTCTATTATATCATGATTAGTCGTAGACATGTGAACACAATATGTCAATGTTTAAAAATTGCAGAAAGGTGCTGCTCCACAGATGCTACGATTATGGTAGAATGACTGGAGTTGAAAAGTCGGATAGTCTAGGTGAAATTTTTTTGACTAGACGACAAATTTATCGTACAATAGAAAGTAGCGAAAAAATGCCTGGCTAAATGCCTGTGTAATCTTAAGGAGAATAACTTTGGAATTAGAAGTATTTGCAGGACAAGAAAAAAGTGAGCTTTCGATGATTGAGGTAGCACGTGCCATCTTAGAATTGCGCGGGCGTGACCATGAAATGTATTTCGATGAGCTTGTCAATGAAATTCAAAATTATTTGGAAAAATCAAATGGAGAAATCCGAGAAGCACTACCACTATTTTATACAGAATTGAATGTAGATGGCAGCTTCATCCCACTTGGCGATAATAAATGGGGCCTTCGTTCTTGGTATGCGATTGACGAAGTCGATGAAGAAATCATTGCTTTGGAAGAAACGGATGAGGAAGACGAGCCTAAGAAACGCAAGAAAAAACGCGTTAATGCCTTTATGGATGGCGACGAAGATGCGATTGATTACAGCGATGATGATCCTGAAGATGAGGACTCTTATGAAGAGGATCCAGCTCTTTCATCTAACATGTTCCAAAAAGTCCCTGAGATGTCGAAAAATTTTGCGTTAGGAACCAGTTGGGGCAAAAAATAGACAGGATAGGGATAGGAGGCCTGAGGGAAGAGTTTTTCTTGTAGAATCATATTATCAAAGAAAAAGGAGATAACATGAACTTCAAGGAACGCTATGAGAAAGTGCAGTGGATTGTCCGGCGCTGTGCACGGGATTATTATGTACATTTATGGGAGAGTAGTGACTGGGAACAAGAAGGTATGCTGGTTTATCACCAGCTAGAAGAAAGTCATCCAGATATCAGTCAAGATGAAAGCCGCCTCTATCGTTACTTCAAGACAAAATTTCGGAATCATATTCATGACATTCTTCGAAAGCAAGAGAGCCAAAAACGCCGATTTGACCGTCAGTCTTATGAAGAAGTTGGAACCATTAGTCATAGACTGAGTAAGCGCGAACTAGGCTTAGATGATTTAGTCGCTCTTCGAAGTTCGTTAGCATCCTACACTTCTCAGTTAGATAAAGAACAACTAGAGTTATACCACCGCTTACTAGGCGACGAACGGTTTAAGGGACGTAAGAGTCTGTTGCGCGACTTGGGGGCATACTTATCAGATTTTTCTGAGATAATTATTTAGGAATAGAGTAAAAGGGAGAGTTTATCTTTCCCTTTTAGTTATTGATTTATCAGTGATTTTGATGGTGGTAGGAAATAAATTTGTAAAAAAGATAAAAAAATTCAAAAAAAGTGTTGACAAGTGAATGGATAGGTGATATACTGATATAGTTGTCGCTTGAGAGAGCGATAAAGACCTTTGAAAACTGAACAAGACGAACCAATGTGCAGGGCGCTACAACACAAGTTGTAGTACTGAACAAAGAAAAAAACAATAAATCTGTCAGTGACAGAAA
>NZ_RJPS01000005.1 GCF_003943505.1 Streptococcus cristatus | reverse complement strand
CCAATCAGCAAGCACAAGCTTGAGTAACAGCGTATCTGCCTCAATCAGTGCAAGCCAATCAGCAAGCACAAGCATGAGCAACAGCGTGTCAGCTTCAATCAGTGCAAGCCAATCAGTAAGCACAAGCATGAGCAACAGCGAGTCTACATCACGTAGTGCTTCAGCTTCAGCATCAACAAGCATGAGCAACAGCATTTCTGCTTCAATCAGTGCAAGCCAATCAGCAAGCACAAGCTTGAGTAACAGCGTATCTGCCTCAATCAGTGCAAGCCAATCAGCAAGCACAAGCATGAGCAACAGCGTGTCAGCTTCAATCAGTGCAAGCCAATCAGTAAGCACAAGCATGAGCAACAGCGAGTCTACATCACGTAGTGCTTCAGCTTCAGCATCAACAAGCATGAGCAACAGCATTTCTGCTTCAATCAGTGCATCAGAATCAGCAAGCACAAGCGTAAGCAACAGCGTATCAGCTTCAATTAGTGCATCTGAATCAGCAAGCAACAACTCAAGTAGTACTTCAGTTTCAACAAGTACTTCAGTAAGCTTGAGTAACAGCGTAAGTACATCTACATCACTTAGCGATAGCACTTCAAGCAGTTTGAGTACAAGTGCGTCACAACAATCTAACTCATTCAGCCATAGTAAAGGTGAACCAGAAAGCGAGTCTAAACCAGAGTTTAACCTTCCTAGCTACCTTGAATCTGTAAGTGCAAGTGAATCAGTTTCACTCAGCAAGTCAGTAAGTGTATCATTGAGCGATAGTACTTCAGCATCAATCAGCGCAAGTGAGTCAGTCTCAACAAGCACAAGCTTGAGTGACAGTATTTCTGCATCAATCAGTGCAAGCAACAACTCAGGTAGCGGTTCAGGCTCAACAAGCACAAGCAATGGTTCAGGTGATGCCTCAACTTCAGCAAGCTTAAGCAACAGTGCAAGTGCTTCAATCAGTGCATCAGAGTCAGCAAGCACAAGCTTGAGCAACAGCGCAAGTACCTCAGCTAGCTTGTCTGACAGTGCTTCAATCTCAAGTGCTACAAATCACTCTCAAGCACCTAAGCCACAGCCTGCACAACCAGGACAAGTCAAAGTTACTCCAAACGCTAAGGCTTTACCAAATACAGGAACTGCAAGTAACCAATTTGCTGGTCTTGGATTAGGAGTAGCCGCCTTGGCAACTGTCTCTCTTCTTGGTAAGAAGAAGAGATCAGCAGCTTCTGAAATGGATTTAGAAGACTAAGTTCCAAAAATCGGCTACAATGAAATTTTGTTGATATCATTTTAGCGATGAAAATAAGAACCCCGGATGGCTCAAGGCTATCTGGGGTTTTTGGACTCTTTTCTACCATTTGTCAAGTCTATCAAGGCTTTAAGTAAAAAAAGAGATAAGACAGTAGCTATTCTGAGGTTACTGTCTTATTTTTGACACTTTTTGATCCATAAAAGGGCATGCTAAAAAACACCTCATCTGGTATTTTTTGAAACAAGGTGTTACCATAATACGGCATAGACAGCCTTATCGATTTTGGGTCAAAGAATAATCGTAAAGCTTGTTATGCGTAATGAGGTAATACATTGTTCGAATGAGACGATGTATAGAGGCAATCGTATGTGGCTTAGTTGAAGCTATTGTCGATTGTCTTTTTCGTTTCTCATAAAAGTCAGCGATATGGCAGGGATTGGTATGACTAGTTGAAGCGATGTTGTGAATGCACTTGAACAAGATTTTTCTGGCATAGGGATTACCTCGTTTAGTGATGTGTTCCTTAGCGAGAAAGTTCCCAGATTCATAGTGTCTCAGGTCAATGCCAATAAAAGCGTTGATTTGATTGGTAGACTGAAAGCGACGAATATCTCCCAATTCGCCAATGATAGATGTCGCTGTGTTTTCTGCGATGCCAGGAATTGACCGTAAGATGTCATACTCTGGTAAAGGCTGAGCTAGAGCTACCATGTCGTTTAAGACAACTTGTCTGCGTTCAGAAAGACGAAGCAATTCTTGAACATAGTAACGAACCTCTTCAAGCATTGGAGAGGTTTTCTTGACCGCACAAAAAGATTGTTTAGCGAGTGAGGTAGCTGAGCCTTACCTTGAAGAAAAAATCTATTTCCACAATATTGGTTATATTTATGATTACCAGCGTCTTAATAATATGAGTCCAGAAGCCTTGATTTTGACCAATAGTGATCAGCTTGAGCAAATAGAGCAGCTCTTGACTCAGCTGCCAACTGTACATTTCCATATTGGAGCCATCACAGAAATGTCTGGCCATTTGATGGGGCTCAATCGTTATCCGAATGTTTCGCTTTATCCAAATATTCGTCCGGCCAAGGTTGCAGAGCTGTTTGATAGATGTGACTTGTATCTGGATATCAATATCAGCGATGAAATCCTCAATGCTTGTCGCACAGCTTTTGAGAATAACATGCTGATTCTCAGCTTCAAAAATACTTGCCATAGTCGTCGATTTATTGCGGATGATCACATTTATTTGCCAGAAAATGTCTCAGGCATGGTGGATAAGATTCAAAGTGTCCTTGCCCACTCATCAGAGATGGAAGCAGCACTTGCTAGACAGAAACAGGCTGCTAATCAGGCTAGTTTGGAGCAATATAAGGCCATTCTTTAACCAGATACATGAGAACTTGCTTTCGATGAGGGCAAGTTCCTTTATGCAGATTTAGTAAGGGAGGACAATCATGCCAGAGAAGAAAAAGGGAATTCTGCAGGAACAGATCAAAGAGCAACTAGATAATCGTAGGAAACCGTTGAAAAGAGAGAAGCAAGAGTTTAGTATGATTGCAGTTCTAGGTGGCATTCTCTTTCTTATCAACCTCTTGGTTACGATTATCATGCAGTTGGGACAATTCTTTTAGCACTTAATATTCTGGCTAGAATGATGAAAAACAGCAGACTTTCCTGCTGTTTTTTGTTACAATTTATACATGATTAAGAATCAAGAAAATAGAAGGGAGTGCCACTATGTTAGCAATTGAAAGAATTAGGAAAATCACTCCCGAAAATCTCCCACGCTTAACGATTTTGACGGGTGATGACTTGGGGCAATTTGAGCTCTTAAAAGATGAGTTTCTGAAGCAGATTCACTACGATCCAGCAGATTTGAATGTGATGCTGTTTGATATGAAAGAAACGCCTTATCCAGATGTGGAACTGGATTTAGTCAGCCTACCTTTTTTTGCGGATGAAAAGATTATTATTTTAGATCATTTTGCGGATCTAACGACAGCAAAAAAGCGCTATTTATCGGATGAAGAGCTCAAGTCCTTTGAGCAGTATTTGGAAAATCCTAGTAGCACGACCAAATTGGTCATTTTCGCGGAAGGCAAGCTAGACAGCAAACGCCGACTAGTCAAGATACTAAAACGCGACGGACAGATCTTTGAAGCGGCTGAGATTAAGGAAGCAGACTTACGTCAGTATTTTACCAAACAGGCACAGCTTGAAGGTCTGGACTTTGCTCCGAAGGCTTTTGACCACTTGTTGATCAAATCAGGCTTTCATTTTAGCGAAATCAGTAAAAACGTGGCTTTTCTGAAGTCTTATAAGGAGTCGGGGCAAATCAGCTTAGAAGACATCGCTGAGGCCATTCCCAAAACCTTGCAGGACAACATTTTTGATTTGACCCAACTGATTTTACAGAAACAAATTGATGCGGCACGGAGTTTGGTGCGCGATCTAACCTTGCAGGGTGAAGATGAAATCAAGCTGATTGCCATCATGTTAGGCCAGTTTCGAATGTTTACTCAGGTTAAGATTTTGGCGGATAATGGCCGATCCGAGAGCCAAATCGTGTCGGATTTATCAGACTATCTAGGCCGCAAGATGAATCCTTTCCAGGTCAAGTTTGCGCTTAAGGATGCGCGCGGGCTTAGCCTCAGCTTTCTGAAAAGAACCCTGACCTGTTTGATTGAAGCGGACTATCAAATCAAGTCTGGCCTCTATGACAAAGACTACCTTTTTGACCTTGCCTTGCTGAAAATCGCAACAGGAAACTTCTAAAAGCTTAGCAAAATTTATAAGCAAAATAGTTGAAAAATGTGCGTTTTTGCGTTATGATTTGTATAATAATAAAGAAAATGAGGACAAGTAAATGGCAATTATTTTACCAGATCTACCTTATGCATACGACGCTTTGGAACCTTACATCGATGAGGAAACAATGCACCTTCACCATGATAAGCACCATCAAACTTACGTGAATAACGTAAATGCTGCGCTTGAAAAACATCCTGAAATTGGTGAAGACTTAGAAAAACTCTTGGCAGATGTTGAGTCTATTCCGGCTGATATTCGTCAAGCAGTGATCAACAACGGTGGTGGACACTTGAACCACGCTCTTTTCTGGGAATTGATGACGCCTGAAAAGACAGCTCCTTCAGCAGAACTTGCAGCAGCAATCGATGCGACATTTGGTTCATTCGAAAAATTCCAAGCAGCCTTCACTGCAGCAGCAACAACTCGTTTCGGTTCTGGTTGGGCATGGTTGGTTGTCAACAAAGAAGGGAAACTTGAAGTAACTTCAACAGCAAACCAAGATACACCAATTTCAGAAGGCAAGACACCAATCTTAGGCTTGGACGTTTGGGAACATGCTTACTACGTGAAATACCGCAACGTTCGTCCTGACTACATCAAGGCTTTCTTCTCAGTGATCAACTGGAATAAAGTGGATGAACTCTACGCAGCAGCTAAATAATAGAATTATAAAACGGATCGCAATGATTCGTTTTTAAATGCCCTTAAATGGACCTTTCTACTTGTTATTTTAATGAGAATCTTTTATAATACTAAAATATTAGGAGAAATACTTTGATTAAAAATGACATAAAGAAACTGGCTTGCTGGTTCGGTGGAGTTTTCTTATTTATTTGTTATTTGGGTCTTTTGGTGGAACCGCAGCGAGCTGATAAAAAGATAGCAGAAGCAGGTCAAGTAATTGCTTCTTCACAGTCTATAGAAGGAGAAGAGACAAGAACTGAGGCGACTGCGCGTCCTAGCAAGACAATGGAAGAGAAGCAAGAGGTGATGGAGCAAGACCTTCCGACCATGGAAGCCTTTGGCTTGGTTTACGATTATGCCAATATGACCTTGCCGCAAGTTGTCCAAGCTTATATGAATGATATGGAAATCGATCCCTCTCAGATTGCTTTTTCTTATAAAGACCTGACGACCGGGCAAACCTATGCTATGAATGATACCCAGCCTATGACAGCGGGATCTACCTATAAACTTCCCCTTAATATGTTGGTTGTTGATGAGGTGGCAGCAGGAAAATTATCACTGGAAGAGCGGTTTGATATTACCAACACCAGCTATGAATACAAAGGAGAGCATGATAACTATGTAGCGGCCTTCAATGGCGCCATGTCTATCCCAGATATGCAGGAGTATTCATTGGTTTACTCTGAGAATACGCCTGCTTATGCGCTAGCAGAGCGATTAGGTGGTATGGATAAGGCCTACAGCATGTTTGGAAGGTATGGCCGGTCAAAAGCTAAAATCAAGACGATCAGCAGAGAGAATAAAACAACAACGGACTACTATATTCAAGTTCTAGAGTATCTGTGGAATAATCAAGAAAAATACAAGGATATTCTTTATTTTATCGGTGTGTCCTTCCCCGGCGAATATTACAAACGCTATTTATACGATTTGACAATTTACCAAAAGCCTGGTTATGTTAGAGAGGCTCTCAATGTTGATGCTATTGTTATGGAGGAGAAGCCCTATATTGTGGCACTTTATACAGCCTATCTAGGTGGCAGCACAGAAGCCAGTGAGGAGATTAGTGGAGTAGGTATTGATCAGGTCGGTCAAATTGCCTATATCATCAATGAGTGGCACCGGGTCAACATGAATTAAAATTGGCCCAACAACTAGGTTCTGCAACGAACCTGCTGAATGAGCCTGCTTTATAGAAAATAGTTGTAGAATGCGAGTAGATCCTCGCAATTTGTTCTGAATGTGAGTTCCTGCCCAGCTTTTTTAGAGGATTGACATCTGGGAGGAAAAAGGTATAATTCTAGTAAAACTTTTAATAGTTGAGGAGACGATTTCATGCTTCAAACGCATATTTTGATTGCTATGGTGCTGATTTTAGCCGCTGTAGTCATTCCGGTAATTTATTTTAAAAAGACCAAGCAGATTTCCCTGCTTGTTTTCCTCTTGGGAGGGGTTGGATTTTATCTGTCTAGTCAGATTTTCGAAAATCTCCTACATCGATTGGTTTTACAGCCTCAGGCTGATGGAACGATTACTCTAATGAAAAATGCTCCCTTGCTCTATGTTTTGTATGGCATTGCAACGGCGGCTATCTTTGAGGAGACAGCGCGCTATGTGATTTTTCGATATTTGCAAAAGAAGCGTCCACTAACTATCGGTGATAGTCTGGCCTATGGTTTAGGACACGGCGGGATCGAAGCTCTTTTCATAGGTATTTCAGGTCTCTTGAGTCTGTTTGTCCTCGCTCAACTAGTCAGCCAAGGGGACAGCACCTTGCTAGCGAAATTACCCCAAGTGACGATTTCTTATGTACAAAAACTACAGGCAGGTCAAATTTACTTACTGGCTTTCGAGCGGATTTTAGCACTTGCGATCCAAGTATTCTTGACTTTCTGGGTTTGGACGGCTGTCAAAGACAAAAAAATGAGCTATTTTCTTGCGGCTCTGGGCTTTCATGCTTTGATTGATTTAGCTCCTGCTCTGGTTCAGGTTGGCTGGTTGAATCAGCCGATTCTGGTTGAAGTGATTATTTTGGTAGAATTTCTTGCTCTGGTATNTTTGACTAAGANGTTTCTATCGNTATCAATTTTTAATACCAAGAGTAAAAATGCTTAATNAGGCTCAAGTAAAGNAGGTAAGAGNNTAAACGAGATTGGATAGTAAGGAGAGGTTAGGACAAAAAATTCCTAGCCTCTCTTTCGTTGGAAAAAGATTCTTAATGTGCTTGGCAGGAGTATTTAAAAAGTTCTGAGAGAATGTTTAAAACGAATTTTCGGAGCAAGTGAGTACAGCTCAATTGCTACTGATTTACTTTTATATTATTCTTTTTACTAAAATAAACTAGTTTGATAATTTCTGTTTTTGGAAGCGGATTTATGCTATAATACTAGTAGTGAGCAAGAAGGGTTATTATGATCAATAAGGAACATTATCAGATTATTAGACAGCATCCAGCATTTGCACATTTTCCTGTGGAAATTTTTGATAAGATTGCTATTGAGATTCAATTTCGCAAGATCCCTAAGGGACAGATTATCTTCTTTTCGGGGGATCGCAGGGATCGTCTTTTCCTCCTGCATCGAGGCTATGTTCGTATCGAGCAGTACGATTCCACTGATACTTTTTCATATATGGACTATGTTAAAATGAATAGCGTGTTTCCCTATGGAGGCATGTTTTTCGACGAGCGTTATCATTATACAGCTAGCGCGGTCACCAATGTCGAGTACTTCAGCATTCCGATGGACTTATTTGAGGACTATTCTAAAAAGAACGTGGATCAGCTACTATTTATCACCAAGCGTTTATCGCAGATTTTAGAATTTCAGGAATTACGCTTGCGCAATGTCGTCTCGGCAAGTGCGACGGACCGTGTAACCCAGTCTCTATCTATTTTATGCATGGATTTGTGCAAAGAGCAGGATACACTTCCATTTCCATTGAGTATGAAAGAGTTGGCCAAGCTAGGAGCCACCACACGTGAAACAGTCAATCAGGTTCTAAAAAAACTAAGAGAAGAAGAAGTGATTGACTACGAGCATAAAAAGTTGACATTTAAGAATAAGGAATACTTTATGAGGTATTTTGAAGGAAGCTGATCAATCATTGGATTGGTTTTTTTCAAACATTTTTACACATTTAAAANNTTTTTCTGATCATATTCTAATATTAATTGAACATATATTTTTTACAAAAAAATATATATTCCTAAAAATAATAGAANAACCAAAATATGCAAAGANAACGCTTTAAAATAAATAAATATNATAATGTTTTATAAAAAACGCAAAGNATTTGGCATTCGCGATGTAAGATTTTAGGTGTAAGCCTTTCCAATCCATGATAGAATAATAGCATAAAAGGGATTGGGAAACCAAACCTCAACGAAAAGGAGGACAATTGATGTCTACACATCCAATTCATGTTTTCTCAGAAATTGGGAAACTGAAAAAAGTTATGTTGCACCGTCCGGGCAAAGAGCTGGAAAACTTGCTACCGGACTACCTAGAACGTCTTCTTTTTGATGACATTCCTTTCTTGGAAGATGCTCAAAAAGAACACGATGCATTCGCTCAAGCTCTTCGTGATGAAGGAATTGAAGTTCTTTATCTCGAAAAATTGGCTGCTGAATCCTTGATTTCTCCAGAAATTCGTGAACAGTTCATCGAAGAATATTTGGAAGAAGCAAATATTCGTGGACGCGAAACGAAGAAAGCTATTCGTGAATTGCTGCATGGTATCAAGGACAACCAAGAGTTGGTTGAAAAAACAATGGCAGGGGTTCAAAAAGCTGAATTGCCAGAAATCCCTGATGAAGCGAAAGGTCTGACTGACTTGGTAGAATCAGATTATCCATTTGCGATTGATCCAATGCCAAACCTTTACTTCACACGCGACCCATTTGCTACAATTGGTAATGCCGTATCGCTCAACCATATGTTTGCAGATACTCGTAACCGTGAAACACTTTACGGTAAATACATTTTCAAATATCACCCAGAATATGCTGGAAAAGTGGAATTGGTTTACAACCGTGAAGAAGATACCCGTATTGAAGGTGGGGACGAACTAGTTCTTTCTAAAGATGTATTGGCAGTTGGTATTTCTCAACGTACAGATGCAGCATCTATCGAAAAACTTTTGGTGAACATCTTCAAGAAGAATGTTGGCTTCAAGAAAGTATTGGCATTTGAATTTGCTAACAACCGTAAATTCATGCACTTAGATACTGTCTTCACTATGGTTGACTATGACAAGTTCACCATTCACCCAGAAATCGAAGGCGACCTTCGCGTTTACTCCGTTACTTATGAAAACGAAAAACTGAAGATCGTTGAAGAAAAAGGTGACTTGGCTGAACTTCTGGCTCAAAACCTTGGCGTAGAAAAAGTTCATTTGATTCGTTGCGGTGGCGGCAATATCGTAGCAGCTGGACGTGAACAATGGAATGACGGTTCTAACACCTTGACTATCGCTCCTGGTGTGGTAGTGGTTTATGACCGCAATACTGTAACCAACAAGATTTTGGAAGAATACGGGCTTCGCTTGATCAAGATTCGCGGAAGTGAATTGGTTCGGGGCCGTGGTGGACCTCGTTGTATGTCTATGCCATTTGAACGTGAAGAAGTTTAATTCGTGTTCGACAATTTATCAATAGAAATTTAATAACTAGAAAGAGGAAATAACAGAATGACACATTCAGTATTCCAAGGACGTAGCTTCCTTGCAGAAAAAGACTTTACTCGTGCAGAATTAGAATACCTAATCGGACTTTCAGCTCATTTGAAAGACTTGAAGAAACGCAATATTCAGCACCACTATCTTGCTGGTAAGAATATCGCTCTCTTGTTTGAAAAAACATCTACTCGCACGCGTGCAGCCTTTACTACAGCAGCTATCGACCTTGGTGCACATCCAGAATACCTTGGTGCTAACGATATTCAGCTTGGTAAGAAAGAATCTACAGAAGATACAGCTAAAGTATTGGGACGTATGTTTGACGGGATTGAATTCCGCGGTTTCAGCCAACGCATGGTAGAAGAATTGGCAGAATTCTCAGGTGTTCCAGTATGGAATGGTTTGACTGACGAATGGCACCCAACTCAAATGCTTGCTGACTACTTGACAGTTCAAGAAAACTTCGGTCGTTTGGAAGGCTTGACATTGGTTTACTGTGGTGATGGACGTAACAACGTTGCCAACAGCTTGCTGGTGACAGGAGCTATCCTTGGCGTTAACGTTCACATCTTCTCACCAAAAGAACTCTTCCCAGAAAAAGAAATTGTTGAATTGGCAGAAGGCTTTGCTAAAGAAAGTGGCGCCCACATCCTCATCACGGAAGATGCAGACGAAGCTGTTAAAGGTGCAGATGTACTTTACACAGACGTTTGGGTATCTATGGGTGAAGAAGATAAATTCGCAGAACGCGTTGCACTTTTGAAACCTTACCAAGTTAACATGGAATTGGTGAAGAAAGCTGATAATGAAGACTTGATCTTCTTGCACTGCTTGCCAGCATTCCACGATACAAATACTGTCTACGGTAAAGATGTCGCTGAAAAATTTGGCGTAGAAGAAATGGAAGTAACAGACGAAGTCTTCCGTAGCAAATACGCTCGCCACTTTGACCAAGCAGAAAACCGTATGCACACAATCAAAGCTGTTATGGCTGCTACACTCGGCAACCTTTACATTCCAAAAGTATAATTTATAAACCGTAATACCAACAGCTATGAGGGCTGCGACTAATAGCTTTAGTCCAGTCCTCTTTTATATGATGGAAATCTGTTATTTCTTATAAAGTATTTGAAAAATTATTAAACTGAAATCTAAGCGCATTCGATTGAATGTGATAAAGGAGAACTTATGGCAAATCGTAAAATTGTAGTAGCTTTGGGAGGAAATGCTATTCTTTCTTCTGACCCATCAGCAAAAGCTCAACAGGAAGCTTTGGTGGAAACAGCCAAGCACCTTGTAAAATTGATCAAAAATGGGGATGATTTGATCATCACTCACGGTAATGGTCCTCAAGTTGGAAATCTTTTGCTCCAACACTTGGCGGCTGATTCTGAAAAGAACCCTGCTTTCCCACTCGATTCACTTGTTGCTATGACAGAAGGTAGCATCGGTTTCTGGCTGCAAAATGCCTTGCAAAATGCTCTCTTGGATGAAGGCATCGAAAAAGATGTAGCTTCAGTTGTGACACAAGTTGTTGTCGATAAGAATGACCCAGCTTTTGTCAACTTGAGCAAACCCATTGGTCCTTTCTATTCAGAAGAAGAAGCAAAAGCAGAAGCTGAAAAGAGCGGAGCAACTTTCAAAGAAGATGCTGGTCGTGGCTGGCGCAAGGTTGTTGCTTCACCAAAACCTGTTGACATCAAGGAAATCGAAACAATTCGTACCCTCTTGAATGCTGGTCAAGTGGTCGTTGCTGCTGGTGGTGGCGGAATTCCAGTCATCAAGGAAGACAACGGTCATTTGGCTGGTGTTGAAGCTGTTATTGATAAGGATTTTGCTTCTCAACGCTTGGCGGAATTAGTCGAAGCTGACCTCTTCATCGTCTTGACTGGTGTAGATTACGTCTTTGTCAACTATAACAAACCAGACCAAGAAAAGTTGGAACATGTGAATGTTGCTCAGCTGGAAGAATATATCAAACAAGACCAATTTGCCCCAGGAAGCATGCTTCCAAAAGTAGAAGCAGCTATCGCTTTTGTCAACGGCCGTCCAGAAGGAAAAGCAGTTATTACTTCCCTTGAAAATCTTGGCGCTTTGATTGAATCTGAAAGCGGAACAATTATTGAAAAAGAATAAGCTATTTTACTAGTAAAATATATGGTATTTCTAACGTCTTTATATCAAGTTAGGAATATTTCTTGAAAATAAATGCGATATTTTCAAAAAATACTAGTTTTTTAGACCTTAATGTGGTAAAATAAATATAAATAGAAAGCGTTTTTCTTAAATATTTATTTAAGAAAGTGGTTGGTTTTTTGCACTTTGTTAGACATTAGGAGGAAAAACAAATGAGTGAAAAAGCTAAAAAAGGGTTTAAGATGCCTTCATCTTACACCGTCTTGTTGATAATCATTGCTATTATGGCAGTGTTGACTTGGATCATCCCTGCGGGTGCCTTTGTGGATGGTGTTTACAAAGCCCAACCTCAAAATCCGCAAGGGATTTGGGATGTTCTCATGGCACCGATTCGGGCTATGCTAGGTACTCATCCAGAGGAAGGCTCGCTGATTAAGGAAACAAGTGCAGCGATCGATGTAGCCTTCTTCATCCTCATGGTTGGTGGTTTCCTTGGTGTTGTCAATGAAACTGGTATGCTAGACACTGGTATTGCTTCTATTGTGAAGAAATACAAGGGCCGCGAAAAGATGTTGATTTTGGTTCTCATGCCTTTGTTTGCCCTCGGTGGTACAACTTATGGTATGGGTGAAGAAACCATGGCCTTCTATCCTCTTCTTGTGCCAGTTATGATGGCTGTTGGATTTGATAGCTTGACTGGGGTTGCCATTATCTTGCTCGGTTCACAAATAGGATGTTTGGCATCTACCTTGAACCCATTTGCGACAGGTATTGCTTCATCAACTGCAGGTGTAGGTCTTGGTGAAGGGATTATCCTTCGTTTGATTTTCTGGTTTGCTTTAACTGGTCTTAGCACTTGGTTCGTTTACAAGTATGCTGATAAGATCCAAAAAGATCCAACTAAGTCTCTTACTTATGCAACACGTGATGAAGATATGAAATTCTTCAATGTTGGTGAAGACGAAGAAAGTGTCAACTCAACTCTTACTAAGAAACAAAAACATGTCTTTGTTCTCTTTGTATTGACCTTCGTCTTGATGGTCTTGAGTTTCATTCCATGGAGTGACTTAGGTATTACTCTCTTTGGAGACTTAAATACTTGGTTGACTGGTCTTCCAGTTATCGGTAAGATTGTTGGTTCATCTACAGCTGCTTTGGGTACTTGGTACTTCCCAGAAGGCGCAATGCTCTTCGCCTTTATGGGTATCCTTATCGGTGTTGTTTATGGTCTTAAAGAAGACAAGATTATCTCTGCCTTCATGAATGGTGCTGCTGACTTGCTCAGTGTAGCCTTGATCGTGGCAATTGCCCGTGGTATCCAAGTTATCATGAACGATGGTATGATTACTGATACTATCCTCAACTGGGGTAAAGAAGGCCTGAGCGGTCTGTCTTCACAAGTCTTTATCGTTTTGACTTATATCTTCTATCTGCCTATGTCATTCTTGATCCCATCTTCATCTGGTCTTGCCAGCGCGACTATGGGTATCATGGCTCCGCTCGGAGAATTTGTCAATGTGCGTCCTAGCTTGATCATCACTGCTTACCAATCTGCTTCAGGTGTCTTGAACTTGATTGCACCAACATCTGGTATTGTGATGGGAGCTCTTGCGCTTGGACGTATCAACATCGGTACTTGGTGGAAATTCATGGGCAAACTTGTAGTTGCTATCATTGTAGTGACTATCGCCCTTCTTCTCCTTGGAACGTTCATTCCATTCCTATAAAGAGTGAGTGAGGTGATTCCATGAAAACATATATAACAAATCAAGTTAAAGATGAGTTTCTTACATCATTAAAGACTTTGATTTCCTACCCTTCGGTACTTAACGAGGGAGAAAATGGAACACCTTTTGGACAAGCAATTCAAGATGTCCTAGAAAAAACTTTAGGGATTTGTCGAAGTTTAGGTTTCACTACCTATCTTGACCCTAAAGGTTATTACGGATATGCAGAAATCGGTCAGGGAGCAGAGCTCCTGGCCGTTCTCTGTCATTTGGATGTTGTTCCATCAGGTGATGAAGCGGATTGGCAGACCCCGCCATTTGAGGCAACTATCAAAGACGGCTGGATCTTCGGACGTGGTGTCCAAGATGATAAGGGACCATCAATGGCTGCTCTTTACGCGGTCAAGGCTCTGCTAGATAGCGGAGTAAAATTTAAAAAGCGGGTTCGGTTTATCTTTGGTACGGACGAAGAGACACTTTGGCGCTGTATGGGGCGGTACAATGAACTCGAAGAAACAGCGACGCTCGGCTTTGCGCCAGATTCTTCCTTCCCTCTGACCTATGCTGAGAAAGGCCTCCTACAGGTCAAGTTACACGGTCCTGGCTCTGATCAGCTGGATTTAGAAGCAGGAGCAGCCTTTAATGTTGTGCCTGGCAAGGCTAGCTATCAAGGAGAACTTTTGGAGCCGATCGTGGCAGGTTTGCAGGCAGCTGCTTTTGACTACGAGCAAAATGACCAGCAAGTCACTGTTCTCGGTCTACCTAAGCATGCCAAGGATGCAGCTGAAGGTATCAATGCTATTGTTCGGCTAGCGACAGTTTTACAGCCTTTACAATCTCATCCTGCTCTAGCCTTTATTGCAGAAGCAGTGGGAGAGGATGCGACTGGCAGCCGTTTATTTGGTGACATTTCGGATGAACCGTCTGGCAGACTATCCTTTAACATTGCAGGTCTGACACTGAACTCAGAAAAGTCTGAAATCCGTATTGATATTCGGATTCCTGTCTTGGCGGATAAAGATCAGCTAGTGGCAAAACTAGCAGAGATTGCTGGGCGCTACCAGCTGGACTATGAAGAGTTTGACTATCTGGCTCCGCTTTATGTACCTAAAGATAGTGAACTAGTCAGCACGCTGATGACTATCTATCAAGAAAAGACTGGCGATACTAGTCCAGCTATGTCCTCTGGTGGGGCAACTTTTGCTCGGACTATGCCAAATTGTGTGGCCTTTGGCGCTCTTTTCCCAGGAGTAGAGCAGACGGAACATCAGGCCAATGAACGAGCGTCTTTGGAAGATCTCTATCGTGCGATGGATATCTATGCTGAGACTATTTTCCGCTTGGCAGGAGAGTAAAATTGCTAGGATAGATATCAGTGTTGCGGATTTTTCCNAGTAAAAACTGTGAATCAACACGAAAAAGAGTTGGATTTTCCAACTCTTTTGTTATTTACTAAAGAAAAATGGGGGTGCGAATTCTTTGAGTTTATCAAAGCATTCGATAGCAGCTTGATTATCTTCGCAGATGATCAGGCAGACATCGTCTCCGCAGACTGTAGCAACAATCTGGGGTAATTCCAGAGCGTCTAAAATGGCACCAAAAGATTGGGCTAGTCCGGGTAAGGTTTTCATGACGACTTGATGCTGAACGGGGCGGAGCATGACGAGGGCATCTTCCATATAGAAGCGCAGTCTTTTTTCCCAACGAGAAGGGGCGATGCTGTTAATGACATAGTAGGATTTGTCATTTTCGGTCACTTTGACTAGATTGAGAGTTTTCATGTCACGAGAGAGAGTAGACTGGGTGACAATGACGCCATTTGCTTCCAGTAGTTCTTGGAGTTCCTGCTGGGTATGGACTCTTTTTTCCATGATGAGGGAGCGAATGAGGCGATGCCTACTTTCGATTTTATTCATAGATTCACCTGTATTATTTGATAAACATAGCGTCGCCAAAGCTGAAGAAGCGGTAGCGCTCAGCGATAGCATGCTCATAGGCTTGCAGTGTCAGTTGACGTCCAGCAAAAGCTGATACCAGCATGACAAGGGTTGATTTTGGCAAGTGGAAGTTGGTTGAAAAAGCATCGACAATCTTCCACTGATAGCCCGGTTTGATAAAGATATTGGTCCAGCCGGAGTCTGCTTGGATTTGACCATCGAATTTGCTGCCGATTGTTTCCAGTGTTCGGATAGAAGTGGTACCGACAGCAACGATGCGGTGGCCGCTTGCCTTGACTTGGCGCAGGGTCTCAGCTGCTTCTTCAGACAAACTATAAAATTCGGAATGCATCTCATGCTCTTCCAAGTTGTCAACTGATACAGGTCGGAAGGTTCCAAGCCCCACATGCAGGGTCAGGTAGACGAGCTTAACGCCTTTTGCCGCAATTTTATCCAGCAATTCCTCTGTGAAATGGAGGCCAGCGGTTGGAGCGGCAGCGGAGCCATTTTCTTTGGCATAGACTGTCTGGTAGCGTTCACGGTCTTCTAGCTTCTCGTGGATATAAGGCGGCAGGGGCATTTCACCCAAACTTTCTAGGACTTCTAAGAAAATGCCCTGATAATCAAAGCGAACGATCCGTCCGCCGTGTTCTAGCTCTTCAGTAACAGTGGCAGTCAAACGGCCATCACCGAAAGAAACACGCGTTCCGACTCTGAGTCGTTTGGCAGGCTTGGCTAGGACTTCCCAGAAGTCTCCTTGGGTATTTTTCAAGAGTAGGAGTTCTACATGACCGCCAGTTTCAGGTTTGGTTCCATAAAGGCGAGCTGGTAGGACACGGGTATTATTCATAACCAAGGCATCACCTGGCTCAAGTTGGTCAATAATATTGTCAAAATGTTGGTCACTAAACTGGCCAGTTTCCCGATCTACAATGAGCAGGCGAGAAGAGTCTCGCTTCTCCAGAGGGGTTTGAGCAATCAGTTCTTCCGGCAAGTGAAAATCAAAATCAGCAGTATTCATTCTATCTCCTTAAATAGTTCTCATGATCCAAATATAGTAGGCGGCAAGTAAAAAGGGAATACTGATAAAGAAAATTCCCAAGCATAAAAAAATTAGTTGCCCACCGAGATGTTTTTTTAAGAAAAGCCCAGCGGTAAAAAGGGCAATTCCCAGTAAAAAGATTATAAGCATTGGTAATAGCATGCTTTTATTATACCATGATTTGACGTTAAGTCTCTCAGTAAAATTTGAAAAAATTAAGTAGAATCTACTTGACAAAAATTGGTCTATACCATATAATAAAATAAGGAATCAATCAAGAAAAATAGGAGAATAGAATGAAAGTTATTCGTGTTGAGAATCAAGTAGAAGGCGCAAAGGTAGCTTTAGAAATCTTGAAAGAAAAGCTAGCTCAGGGGGCCAAAACATTGGGGTTGGCAACAGGAAGTAGCCCGATTGAGTTTTACAAGCAAATCATTGCCAGTGACCTAGATTTATCAGAGTTGACCAGTGTAAACTTGGATGAGTATGTGGGACTTTCAGAAGATAATCCCCAGTCTTACCGTTACTTTATGAATGAGCAGCTATTTAATAAAAAGCCTTTCAAAGAAAGCTTTTTGCCAAACGGTGCAGCAGAAGATGTGGAAGCAGAAGTGAAACGCTACAATCAAGTCTTGGCTGATCATCCAGTGGATTTGCAAATTTTGGGAATTGGAACCAATGGTCATATTGGCTTTAATGAACCAGGAACTAGTTTTGATAGCACTGTCCATATTGTCGATTTGGAGCAGTCAACTATCCAAGCGAACGCTCGCTTCTTTGAGAAACTAGAGGACGTACCGACTCAAGCCATCTCAATGGGAATTCGGAATATCTTAGATGCAAAATCAATCATCCTCTTTGCCTATGGCGCTTCTAAAGCTCAAGCCATCGCAGGAACAGTCCGAGGAGAGGTGACAGAAACTGTGCCAGCTAGCGCCCTTCAAGGCCATGAAGATGTCGTGATTATTGCAGACAAAGAAGCTCTAAGTTTATTAGAAGCTTAACAATCTATTTCCTATCTAATTTTTAGGTAGGATTTTTTATATTTATCAAAAACATGATTAAAAATATGATATACTAGTTAGGAATGATTTTTTTGGAGGATAAATGTGAAGAAGAAGTTTTTGGTGTTTGGATTGATTTTGTCTGCCTTTCTATCACCGCTTTCTGCTGCGGCAGATGAATTGGTAGATATGGCACGAAAAATGTATCCCAATGAAAATGTACAAGCAATCAATCGTCCTAAGTCATCTTTGATGATTGACGGAAATACGGGCGATATACTGTGGCAGGATAACATTGATGAGGTTCGCGATCCAGCTAGCATGAGTAAGATCATGACCTTGTACTTGGTTTTTGAAGCCATTAAAGAGGGAAAACTCAGTTTAGATACGGTGATTAAGGCGACACCGCAAGATCAGGCGGTTGCGGGAATTTATGAAATTTCCAATAATAAAATCGTGGCTGGGGTCAGTTATACTGTTTCTGAGCTGATTACCATGACAGTTGTACCCTCTTCTAACGCAACAACAGTGATGCTGGCAAATTACCTGTCAGATAACGATCCCGATGCTTTCTTGGATAAGATGAACGCCAAAGCGCAGGAACTAGGCATGACCAACACCAAATGGTTTAATGCCAGTGGTGCTGCGGCAGTTTCCTTCAAAGGTTACTATACTCCTCAGAGATATAATAACTACGCTAGTAACCAAACAACTGCGCGTGATTTAGGGATTTTAGCTTATAATTTTGTAAAGAACTATCCAGATATTTTAAACTATACCAATCAGGCTAAAGTAACTGTCAAGGCTGGCACACCTTATGAAGAAACATTTGAGACTTATAATTACTCATTGCCGGGTGCTCGCTACGCTCTGGAGGGAGTAGATGGTCTGAAGACGGGTTCAAGTCCGAACGGTGCCTTCAACTACATTGCAACTGTCAAGCGCGGAAACCAGCGCGTGATTGGCGTTATCATGGGCGTTGGTGACTGGGCTGACCAAGATGGTGAATATTATCGCCATCCATTTGGAAATGCCTTGATCGAAAAATCTTATGCTGACTACGAGTACAAGAAACTGTTCTCTAAAGGGAAGCAGGAGATTGATGGAAAAACTTACAATCTGCCAGAAGATTTTTATGCGACAATCAAAAAAGATGCGAAGGCAAAGCCTGTAGTTGAGAATGGTGTCTTGAAGGCCGGAAATAATCTATACACGCTCTCTCCAAAGATCTCTGATGAGATGAAAGTGGAGGAAGTAGATGCTTCTGTTACCCAGTCTGCCAAAGAAGAAGTCACTAAGAAAGAAAATAATAAAACTTGGTATAGTGACTTGCTAAGCAACCGCTGGTTAATTGCCTTGCCAATTGTCATTATTATCCTGATTTTCTATATCGAGAATCGGAAATCGAGAAAAGCTAAAGCAAGAACTAGAAAAAAATAAATAATTGATTGCATTTAGCTTGCAAGCTGAAATAAAGCTCAGTTTCTAAAAACTGGGTTTTATTCTATTTTTGGAGAGGTTTTGATGATGGGAAAAAAGTTTTCTAATAGCTATTTGGCTTATTTTTTGATGTATAATTTTTATTTTCTATCCAATTCATTGTTTTCGACCTTGATATCCGTTTATATGCTGGATAAGGGATACACGGCTGGTCAAGTATCTATCGTCGTATCAGCTTCTTTCTTTTCTTCCATGCTGGCTCAGCCAATCATGGGGCTGTTAACTGATACGCTTGGTATCAAGAGAGTTTCGCTTATTAGTTTTTTCCTGATTATTCTGGGAGACATCTTTTTCATGGAGGCTGATGATCTATGGCTTTTAGCCATCTGGTACAGTTTTGTCTTGATGCTCATCAATGGGGTGGGCACCGTGATGGATGTACTGGCGACCCAGAGCCCTTATAAATACGGGAAAATTCGAATTTGGGGGACAATCGGTTATGCCTTTGGTTCGCAGCTGGCAGGTTTGATTTATAAGAATATTTCTCCCCAAGCTATTTATCTGGTCTTTATTGGGACTATGTTGCTGGGTATTATAGGGGTTCTTGGTATGAATCCTAAGCGGGATAGGTTGACTAAAAAGACTGAAAAAAGAGGAAATTCGCTCTTTTCAGCCATTCTTAAAAACAGAACCTATCTTTTTTATCTCATTCTTGTCGCTCTTTACTCAGGTGTGGGCAATACAGGGCATACCTATATTCCGTCCATGCTAGAATCCAGCGGCTTGAGTGTTGATTGGGCAACAACTGTTGTCGCAGTTTCTGTGCTGTGCGAGGCGCCCTTAATCTTTTATTCCTATCTTTTCATGGATAAGATAGCTGTCAAAAAGTTGCTCTATATCTGCTTGGGCATGATGCTCCTCCAGTATGCGGTTTATGCTTTGAACTTTGGCTTGGGTTCGAAAATTGCAGTCACCCTGCTTTCCAAGCATGCCTCTGGTATGGTACTGACCATGCTTAGTCTGCGCATCGTAGCAAATCTGGTGGATGAAAAATATTTGGTGACAGCCTTTGCGCTGCTCCAGACAGGGAGAAATTTGGGCACGATTTTCATTCAGAATATGTCAGGCTCCATCTTGGATCACTTTGGTTATGACAGGATGAATCTTATGTTGACAGTCATTATCGGACTGGTGCTCTTTCTTGCTCTCTTTTTGAAAGTTCCTGAAAAAAAGAATCAGAATTTATTTGGATAAGAAAAAACGAGTCTGAAATTTTTTCAGCTCGTTTTTGTTTGGGGAAATTACATAAGTGAGAGAATAAATAATACTTCGTTCCATTTCACAAGCCCTCTCTTTGGTGTTTTAATTACGAATAAAGATATAAAAGATATTGTTTTGAAAGGGAAATACTCATGTTGCTTGCGAAAAATGAAGAGGGGATTTTACTGAATGCGATAGAAAGCCAGCCGTCCCTAGGCGAACAACTCTTTTGTCCTGCCTGTTCGGGAGCGGTCCGCTTCAAAAAAGGAAGGGTCATGCGACCGCATTTTGCTCATATTTCTCTTGAAAATTGCTCATTNTATGCAGAAAATGAAAGTNCGGAGCATTTGAACTTGAAAGCTGNCCTTTATAGCTGGGGNAAGCAAAGNCAAGANATTCAGGTGGAGGCCTTTTTACCTNAGATAAGGCAGATTGCTGACCTTTTGATAGCTGGTCGCATAGCGCTGGAGGTTCAATGCAGTCCTCTCAGTCAGGAAAGACTTGAGGAACGGACGCGGTCCTATCGTCAACATGGCTATCAGGTCCTCTGGCTTTTGGGCAAGAAATTATGGTTAAAACAGTCGCTGACGAAACTGCAAAAGGACTTTCTTTATTTCAGTCAAAATATGGGCTTTCATCTTTGGGAATTGGATGAGAAAAAGCAGGAGCTTCGACTTAAATATCTCATTCACGAGGACTTGCATGGACGAGCTCAGTACAAGGTCAAATCCTTTCCTTTTGGTCAAGGCTGCCTTTTATCTGTCCTCCGCAGTCCCTTTCAAAAGCAGGGGCTAGAAAGTTATCTGGCGCGGCAGGACCCAGAGATTTGTCGCTATGTTCGTCAGCAGCTTTATTACCAGCAGCCTCGATGGATGAAGCTCCAAGCCCAGCTCTATCAAAAAGGAGACAATCTTCTGACCAAGTCAGCTGAGGATTTTTATCCGCAGGTTCGGCCTGTACAAGCCAGCTCCTTTTGCCAAATAACAAGAGACTTGACGTCCTATTACCAGCACTTTCATCGCTATTATCAGGCTGAAAAAAATAAGCAGCTTCAAATAATCTATCCACCAGTATTTTATGCGAGGATTTCCCCCACTTTTATGATAAAATAGAAAAGATGGAGGAAATTTCTATGGCAAAACAACGAAATGAAATTGAAGAAAAATATACTTGGGATTTGACAACCATTTTCCCAACAGATGAAGCCTTTGAAGCAGAATTGGCGCAGGTTTCTGAAGAAGTGAAGAAAGCAGCTGGTCTGGCTGGGCATTTGCTGGATTCAGCGGACAGTCTCTTAAAAACGACTGAAGTGCAGTTGGACTTGATGCGCCGGATTGAAAAGCTTTATTCTTATGCTCATATGAAGAACGACCAGGATACTCGCGTGGCCAAATACCAAGAATATCAGGCTAAGGGTATGACTATTTACAGTGAGTTTGGTCAAAGTTTTGCCTTCTATGAGCCCGAGTTTATGGCGATTACAGAAGACCAGTACCAAGCTTTCTTGGCTGAGCAGCCAGGTTTGCAACTTTACCAACATTATTTTGACAAGCTTTTGAAAAAGAAAGCCCACATCTTGACACAGCGCGAAGAGGAGCTATTGGCCGGTGCTGGTGAAATCTTTGGTGCAGCGGGCGAAACTTTTGCTATCTTAGATAATGCAGATATCGTCTTTCCGATGGTGCATGACGAAGATGGAAATGAAGTTCAGCTCAGCCACGGTAACTATATCACCTTGGTTGAGTCTAAGAACCGAGAGGTCCGCAAGGAAGCTTACGAGGCACTCTACAGCGTCTACGAGCAGTATCAGCATACCTACGCTAAGACTTTGCAGACCAATGTCAAGGTTCACAATTACAATGCGAAAGTCCGCAAGTTCTCATCTGCCCGTGAAGCGGCCTTGTCATCTGACTTTATTCCAGAAAGTGTCTATGACAGCTTAGTTTCAGCTGTCAATAAGCATTTGCCTCTTTTGCAGCGTTATATCGCTTTACGAGCGAAGATTTTAGGCATTTCTGATTTGAAGATGTATGATATGTACACACCTTTGTCAGAGACAGACTACAAGTTCACTTACGAGGAAGCCTTGGCTAAGTCTGAGGAAGTCCTGGCTATTCTGGGTGAGGATTATTTGAGCCGAGTGAAGACAGCTTTTTCAGAGCGCTGGATTGATGTTCATGAAAATCAAGGCAAGCGCTCAGGAGCATACTCAGGCGGTTCTTATGATACCAATGCCTTTATGTTGCTCAACTGGCAGGATACGCTGGATAATCTCTTTACCTTGGTGCACGAGACAGGCCACAGTATGCATTCCAGTTATACTCGTGAGACCCAGCCTTATGTCTATGGAGACTATTCTATCTTCTTAGCTGAGATTGCTTCAACGACCAATGAAAATATCCTGACCGAGAAGCTCTTGGAAGAAGTAGAAGACGATGCGACCCGCTTTGCGATCCTCAATCACTTCTTGGATGGCTTCCGAGGTACGGTCTTCCGTCAAACCCAGTTTGCTGAATTTGAGCATGCGATCCACAAGGCTGACCAAGAAGGTCAAGTTTTGACCAGCGAGTTTCTCAATGAACTCTATGCTGACTTGAACGAAAAATACTATGGTCTGACTAAAGAGGATAATCCGCAGATTCAGTACGAATGGGCTCGGATTCCGCACTTCTACTATGATTACTATGTTTTCCAATATTCGACAGGATTTTCAGCGGCTTCTGCCTTGGCTGAAAAGATTGTCCATGGCAGTCAGGAAGACAAGGACAAGTATCTGGACTATCTCAAAGCTGGGAACTCTGACTATCCACTTAATGTCATCAAAAAAGCAGGTGTGGATATGGAAAAAGAAGACTACCTAAATGCTGCTTTTGCTGTCTTTGAACGTCGTCTGGACGAATTTGAAGCCTTGGTAGAAAAGTTGGGACTGGCATAAGATGGTCGAGACTTACAACCAAAACTCTAATCCTAATATGCGTCGGCCAGTGGTCAAAGAAGAAATCGTTGACTTTATGAGACAGCGTCTCCAGCCAGTCACTGGCGGCCTCAAGGAACTGGAGGATTTTGCCAAAGCTGAAAATGTTCCTGTGATTCCCCATGAGACAGTGGCTTACTTCCGCCTGCTACTCGAAAGCCTGCAGCCTGAGAAGATTTTAGAAATCGGGACGGCTATTGGTTTTTCGGCCCTTTTGATGGCGGAGCATGCTCCTCAGGCTCAGATTACGACAATTGATCGTAATCCAGAGATGATTGAGCTCGCCAAGGCTAATTTTGCTAAGTATGATAGTCGTCAGCAGATCACCCTGCTGGAAGGGGATGCAGTGGATTTGCTTGAGACGTTAGAGGATTCCTACGACCTTGTCTTTATGGACTCTGCCAAGTCCAAGTATGTAGTCTTTCTGCCTCAGGTCCTCAAGCGCCTCAATCCTGGTGGTCTGGTCCTCATTGATGATGTCTTCCAAGGCGGCGATGTTGCCAAGCCTTTTGAGGAAATTAAGCGTGGCCAGCGAGCTATTTACCGAGGATTGCACAACCTATTTGACGCAACTTTGGATAGTCCAGATTTGACTGCGAGTCTGCTTCCCTTGGGAGATGGACTGCTTATGATTAGAAAAAAATGACATCTTTGATTTTTTCTTAATTTCCAAAAATTTTTAGGAAAAATTAAGATATCAAGTTAGATTTGTGGTACAATAGACAAAGTGAATTTATTGAAGGAGTAGATAAAATAATGAAGAAAAAAATCCTTACAGGAGCAGTAACTCTCTTTTCTGTAGTGGCTTTAGCAGCATGTTCACAAACAGCAAAAGATAAAGATATTGTGACAATGAAAGGTGAGACAATCACAGTCAGTGAATTTTACGATCAAGTAAAAAATAATGGTGCCTCTCAACAAGTTTTGCTTCAAATGGCCATTAAGCAAGTTTTTGAAGAAAAGTATGGCAAAAAAGTAACGGATAAAGAGGTTGAAGAAGCCTTTGAAAAAATGAAATCCGCTTATGGTTCTGCCTTCCAAAATGTTCTTGCTCAAAGCGGAATGACAGAAGATGCCTACAGAGACCAGATCCGCGCAAATAAATTGGTCGAATACGCTGTTAAGAAAGCAGCTGAAAAAGAGCTGACAGATGACAACTACAAGGCTTTCTTTGAAACTTACACACCAGAAGTAACGGCTCAGATTATCAAGGTGGACAGTGAAGAAAAGGCTAAGGAAGTGCTTGAAAAAGCTAAGGCTGAGGGAGCAGACTTTGGTCAGCTGGCCAAGGAAAACTCAACTGATAAGGACACCAAAGATAAGGGTGGTGAGGTGAAATTCGACTCAACCTCTACAACGATTCCAGATGCAGTTAAGAAAGCTACTTTTGCCTTGGAAGAAAATGGCGTTTCTGATGTGATAACTGTACGAGGTAGGCAGAACTATTCAGCAAGTTACTACATTGTTAAATTGGTGAAGAAAACTCAAAAATCTGCAAAATGGACAGATTACAAGAAACAACTAAAAGAGGGAATCCTGACTCAAAAACAAAACGATGCAAGCTTTATTCGCTCTGTTATTTCTAAAGAATTGAAGGAAGCGAATCTGAAAGTGAAGGATCCAGCTTTCCAAAATGTCTTTGCCCAATATGTAGAAGGAGATACTTCTAGCTCATCGTCTAAAGAAGAAAGTAAGTCTCAGTCTTCTAGTTCAGAAGAAAAGAAATCACAATCTTCTAGCTCGGAAGAAGCAAAATCTGAGGCTTCAAGCTCCGAAGAAAGCAAGTCAGAAGCTGCTCATACTGAAGAAAAACCAGCTCCTGCAGCAGAATAAGCTTGACGAAAAGCCAAGAAGTCAGTATAATAAAACTATTGAGAATTGATTTTCTAGATCTCAGCTCAGAGAATTGGCGGTGCTGCGAGCCATGTGAGAGGAAAAATCATGCTACTCATGTTTCAAACTAAATAGCTAATGAGAATGACAAGTTCATTGAATGAAGGTGGTACCGCGGTTTTTCGCCCTTCAGACAAGGAACTTGTCTTTTATCTTGACTCTGGAGGTAAAGCGATGAAGACCTATTTTGTCAAACAAAAATTGCGTCTAGGCGGTGAACGTTTTGATATCAAGGATGATCGAGGTAATGTAGATTACCAAGTAGAAGGATCATTTTTCCAGATTCCTAAGAGTTTCACCATCTATGATTCCCAAGGACAGACAGTTAGCCAAATCAGCAAAATCTTTCTAACATTTTTGCCTCGGTTTGAAATCAAGCTCAGTGACGGGACAAGCTTTTATATTCGCAAGAAACTGACTTTCTTCCGTGATAAGTATGAGTTTGATGATTTAGGCCTTCGTATCGAGGGCAATATCTGGGATCTGAATTTCCGATTACTAGATGACCGCGATCAAGTCGTGGCTGAGATTACCAAGGAGCTTTTCCATCTAACCTCGACTTATCAGGTGAGCGTCTATGATGAGGCTTATTCAGATTTAGTCATTTCCCTCTGCGTCGCTATTGATTATGTGGAGATGCTGGAAAGCTCTTCATCATAATATAAATATTTAGAAAAATTAAGGAGAAAACATAAATGAAACAAATGTCAAGTGCTCAGGTTCGTCAAATGTGGCTGGATTTCTGGGCAACCAAAGGTCACTCTGTAGAACCATCAGTCAGTCTAGTTCCAGTTAACGACCCAACTTTGCTCTGGATCAACTCTGGGGTAGCTACTCTTAAAAAATACTTTGACGGGACCATTATTCCTGAAAATCCACGGATTACCAATGCGCAAAAGGCCATCCGTACCAACGATATCGAAAATGTCGGAAAAACAGCTCGTCACCATACCATGTTTGAGATGTTGGGGAACTTCTCTATCGGAGATTACTTCCGTGATGAGGCCATCACTTGGGCTTATGAGCTTTTGACCAGTCCTGAATGGTTTGACTTCCCAGCTGAGAAACTTTACATGACCTACTATCCAGAAGATAAGGATTCCTACAACCGCTGGATTGAAGTGGGAGTGGACCCAAGTCACTTGATTCCAATCGAGGACAATTTCTGGGAAATCGGTGCGGGACCTTCTGGACCTGATACTGAGATTTTCTTTGACCGTGGTGAAGCTTTTGACCCAGAAAATATCGGTCTTCGTCTCCTTGCTGAAGATATCGAAAACGACCGTTACATCGAAATCTGGAACATCGTTTTGTCACAATTTAACGCAGACCCTGCTGTTCCTCGTAGCGAATACAAGGAATTGCCACATAAGAACATTGATACGGGCGCTGGTTTGGAGCGTTTGGTGGCAGTTATCCAAGGGGCTAAGACAAACTTTGAAACTGACCTCTTCATGCCAATCATTCGTGAAGTAGAGAAATTGTCTGGTAAGGTCTACGACCAAGATGGCGACAACATGAGCTTCAAGGTCATTGCGGACCATATTCGTTCGCTTTCCTTTGCCATTGGTGATGGGGCTCTTCCTGGAAATGAAGGCCGTGGCTATGTCCTTCGTCGTCTTCTCCGTCGTGCTTCCATGCACGGCCAAAAATTGGGCATCAACGAGCCTTTCCTTTACAAACTCGTTCCAACAGTTGGAAAAATCATGGAAAGCTACTACCCAGAAGTGCTTGAAAAACGTGACTTTATCGAAAAAATCGTTAAGAGCGAGGAAGAGTCATTTGCTCGTACCCTTCACTCAGGTCAACACTTTGCCCAAGGTATCGTAGCAGACTTGAAAGAAAAAGGTCAATCAGTGATTGCTGGTCAAGATGTCTTCAAACTCTATGATACTTACGGATTCCCAGTGGAATTGACTGAAGAAATTGCTGAAGAAGCTGGTATGACTGTAGACCGTGAAGGTTTTGAAGCAGCCATGAAAGAACAGCAAGAACGCGCGCGTGCGTCAGCTGTTAAGGGTGGCTCAATGGGTATGCAAAATGAAACCCTTCAAAACATTACTGTTGAGAGCATCTTTAACTATGAAGCATCACAATTGTCTTCTAAATTGGTGGCTATCGTAGCGGACAATGCAGAAGTAGAAGCTGTCTCTGAAGGAACTGCCTCTCTCATTTTTGCTGAGACTCCATTCTACGCTGAAATGGGTGGACAAGTAGCTGACCACGGACAAATCTTGGACGCTGCTGGAAACATCGTGGCGACTGTAACAGATGTTCAGAAAGCACCAAATGGCCAACCGCTGCATACAGTCGAAGTTCATGCTCCGCTTGCCTTGAACCAAGAATACACACTTAGCATCGACACCAATCGTCGTCTTCGTGTCATGAAAAACCACACAGCGACTCACTTGCTCCATGCAGCTCTTCACAATATCCTTGGAAACCATGCAACCCAAGCAGGATCCCTTAACGAAGTCGAATTCCTTCGCTTTGACTTTACGCACTTCCAAGCAGTAACTCCTGAAGAATTGCGCGCCATTGAACAGCAAGTCAACGAAAAAATCTGGGAAGCAATCGCAGTAGAAACTGTTGAGACAGATATTGACACCGCTAAAGAAATGGGAGCTATGGCCCTCTTTGGTGAAAAATACGGCAAGGAAGTCCGAGTTGTAACCATCGGCGATTACTCTGTCGAACTTTGTGGTGGTACCCACGTTGGCAATACTTCTGAGATTGGCCTCTTCAAAATTGTCAAAGAAGAAGGAATTGGCTCAGGAACTCGCCGTATCTTGGCCGTGACTGGCAAGGAAGCCTTTGAAGCCTACCGTGATCAAGAAGATGCCCTTAAAGCAGTGGCAGCGACTTTGAAAGCACCTCAACTCAAGGAAGTACCTCACAAGGTCGAAGGTCTTCAAGAGCAACTCCGTCAATTGCAAAAAGAAAATGCAGAATTGAAGGAAAAAGCCGCAGCCGCAGCTGCTGGTGATGTCTTCAAGGATGTGAAGGAAGTCAACGGCCACCGTTACATTGCTAGCCAAGTTTCTGTATCAGACGCAGGTGCCCTTCGTACCTTTGCGGATAACTGGAAACAAAAAGACTACTCTGACCTTCTTGTCCTAGTCGCAGCTATCGGTGACAAGGTCAATGTTCTCGTAGCTAGCAAGACTAAAGACCTTCATGCAGGAAATCTTATCAAAGAATTAGCACCAATCGTCGATGGACGTGGTGGTGGTAAACCAGACATGGCCATGGCAGGAGGAAGCAACCAAGCCAAAATCCAAGACTTGTTGGATGCAGTAGCAGGTAAATTGTAGTATGCTTTTTGAGATCAGGATTCAGTCCTGGTCTTTTTTACTTCTTTTTTGTAAAGGATCTAAGTCTTTATGACAAAAATCTTTATTTTTTTGACAAATATACTTGTCAAAAAGAAAAGAATCTGTTACAATGTATTTAAGTTAAGAAGAAAAGATAAAAGGAGGGACTAATGGAGATACTGTTTTGGTGTCTACTTCCAATATTTTCTGGTTTGTGGCTGATGTCATCCAGTGAATTGAACAAGGTGAAAAGGAAGTTGAAACGTTTAGAGAGAAATAAAGAAAGGAGTGGAGAAATGTCACGTTTTTTTAAAGAAATGATTGGGAAAAAACCGATCATCATTGGTGAAGTTTTCGGGACAGATTGCTGGGAGGTAGTTGATGCTGATGACGATTGGGTTAAGTTGAGTAAGACCAATAAAAAAGGTCAAACAAGAATCAAGCTCATGCGCATTGACGATATCAAGTCTGTTGAACTGAAAGAAGACTGAGAGGTGTTGTCATGAAGCTGAAAAATCGACTCAAAGAGCTGAGGGCCAGAGACGGGCTGAATCAAACTGACTTAGCCAAGAAAGCCGGCGTGTCGCGGCAAACGATTAGCTTGCTGGAGCGGGATGAATATACGCCCTCCGTGGTCATTGCTCTCAAAATTGCTCAAATTTTCAACGAAAGTGTCGAAAATGTCTTTCGCTTAGTGGAGGAAGAGTAGGTAGTTGGGAAAAATCAGTTGCTGGAGATAGTTTATGCTAGCCATCTTGTCATGAAGACTAGCAAGCAAGTTCTGTATCAAGGTAGTACTTGAGCTAATCTTAATAAGCTGTGTAAGTATATTAGTGCTTTTCCGCAAGTGACGGAAAGTAAAACAAGGAGAAAAACAATGCAAGAATTTATGGAAAACTTTAAAGTTAACGAAGAACAAGCAAAAATTGCTGGTGTCTGTGCAGGTTTGGCGGATTATTTTGGGATAAAGGTAGCTTATATTCGTCTGATGTTCGCAGTTGTAGTGCTAGCATCAACTGAGTTAGGGATTTTTGTAGCCTTGGGCTATGCCTATCTGGCAGGATGGTTGCAAAGGGATTATTTGTGGAATAAAATGAACAAAAAAGTCAGAAATCACTTTATTTTTCTGATGACAGTGCTGATTATTTTACCTTTATTTGGCCGTGAAATACTGGAAATTGCCTCTGACTTTATTAGCCAAGTCATGGCTTGGCTGACTGCGCTTATTTAAGAATAGGAGAAAACAATGTCAACAAAGAAAAGAATATTGAGAAATATCGGCATCTTCATTCTTGCTGCTATATTAGGAGGAGGAGTAGTCGGTTTTATAATGGCTCATTTTGAGTATTTCTCTTGGCCGACCGTCTTAAATGTTGAACTGCTGAAGAACATTGGTCGAGCGAGTTTGTTTATTCTCTATCCCGTAACCTTTTTCTTGCTCTATCAGACGCATAAATTTCACGGGGCTTACCAGAGAGAAGAAGATGATGACAAAAGCTATGAGCTCTATCGTCAAACTTTCAAAACACTAGAATATGCGACGATTTTATATAATATCTCGTATGCTCTGACTCTATTAACCCTCTTTGTAGGAGTGAGCTACCTTGGTCCGATACTAAGGTCAGAAACGACGATTCACATTCCATTTTATGATATTGCACTGTTTCTTGCTTTGATTTTAGGTCAAATTCTTGTATTGAAAACCACTCAGAAGGTTCGTCAATATAAATTATCTGCTATGCCAACCATTGAGGAGATGAAGGACTATGCGCTGTCCTATGATGAAGGGGAGTTGCAGGCTCATTATGAGCAAAGCTTTTTAACTCTCTTTAATCTCAATCAGCGGCTCATTCCAGGTCTCTATATCCTTCTCTTTCTTGTCGGAGCTGGGACACCGATGCAGGTCGTATCTGGCATGATTGTCTTAACCATTATTTTTGTCTATATCAATGTGGACTCCTATCAAGCAGTTAAAAGATATTTCAAATAAGCTGTTTGTCGGCCCAAAAGGAGTTCATTTGAAATTAGTGAGTTTTATCTTTCCTAGTATCTATATTGGACTGATACTGCTAAATCTCCTATTCCAACTGGATACGATTTTGGCTTGGATTGCGGTATCGGTCATCTATCTTTATGTTACTGTCAGCCAGTACAAAATCGTTAAACGTTATTATAAGTAAGAAAGTGAGAAGAGGCCTTATGTCACAAGTGATTCAAGTAGAGAATATTTCTAAAAGTTTTGGAGATAAAAAAGCTTTAGAACAGATTAATTTTCATATCGATCAAGGAGAAATTTTCGGATTTTTAGGACCATCTGGATCAGGAAAAACAACGTTAATTAATATACTAACAGGCCAGCTTGATGCCGACGATGGTCAAAGTAAAATCCTTGGTAAGGCTTCAGATACTATTAATGCTCAGGATTTGGTGAAAATTGGTCTGGTATCTGATACAAGTGGCTTTTATGAAAAGATGACTCTCTATAAAAACCTGCAGATATATGCGAAATTATACGATTTAAAAAATGAGCGGATAGATGAAGTTTTAGAGCAGGTTGGTTTGTTAGAAAGCAAAAATATTGTAGCAGAGAAACTTTCGACAGGTATGAAGCAACGGATGTTTCTAGCTAGGGCTCTTTTAAATGATCCTGAAATTTTATTCTTAGATGAACCAACGAGTGGGCTTGATCCTCGTACTTCCAAGGTGATTCATGAGCTTTTGCTTGAGCTGAAGAAAAAAGGAACAACTATTTTTCTGACGACGCATGATATGTATGAAGCTAGTGCCCTTTGTGATCGACTGGCCTTACTAAATAAGGGAGTATTAGTAGAGTATGGAAAGCCGAAAGCTATTATTCAGAAATATAACGCAGCCAAGAAAGTTAAAATTAGCTATGAAAATGGAGAAATCGAGCAAATTTCCTTCTCTGATTTAGCTACAAAAGACCTAAAATTGGCCATTACAGTACATTCTTGCGAACCTACATTAGAAGAAATCTTTATTCAATTAACAGGAGAAAAATTAGATGTATAAAAAAATTAAAGCTCTCACATGGCTGCGTACTCAGATTTTATTGACAAACTCTTCTTTGCTTATATCCGTCTTGCTGCCCTTTGGCCTCCTCTTTTTGTACAATATGATTTTAAATAAGAATGGCAATGCAGGCCAAGGACTATTGAAGATGATCCTGCCTATGACTTTTGCCATGAGTGGCGGCTACATGGTATCTATTATGATGGCAGAGGACAAGGAAAAGCGCAATCTAAAAACCTTGATGTTGAGCGGGGTTCGTTCTACTGAATACCTCTTATCCATGTTGGTTTATCCCTTCCTATTTACAGTCTTTGCCTTGCTTTTTTTCCCATATTATTTGCATGTAGATCTCTCTGGCAAATGGCCTATCTATCTTTTGATCAATCTCTTAATTATTGTTATTATCCTTTTAATCAATCTTTTTATTGGTGGTATTTCCAAGACACAATCACAAGCTCAGGTTTATAGTTTATTTCCGCTGTTTCTGATTAGTTTCGTACCTCTATTTGCTAGTTTTGATAAAACAATACAGCACATTCTACGGTTTACTTTTATGAATCCTTTTATCAACTTCTTTGAAACAGGAGACTATTCTTTTAAAATTGAAGATTTCTCTAATTTGGTGATTTGGCTTCTTATTTTTATCAGTGCAAGCACCTATGTCTTGAGTAAAGGTCGAAAATGATGGAGGAGATTTTATGAAACTCATTAAAAAAATCAATTTTATGGAAGAAAAGAAATATGTAATCGGTCTAAATGTAGCAGGGCTCTTACTGATTTTTCCTTTCTCCATGCTTTTTGCGAAATTGACCCAGCTAATTTTTCGTGCAGACCATTATGATTTTTCGGGTCTAGATCTTGCCTATTTTTTAGTTTTTGCCTTTATCCTTGTCGTCATCCATGAGTACATCCACGGTTTCTTCTTCAAGCTTTTTGGTAAAGGGAAGGCCAAGGTCAAGTTTGGTTTTAAAAAAGGGATGGCCTATGCGACTAGTCCAGGAACCTTTTATAATCGTAAGGACTTCTTGGTCATTGGTTTGGCACCTTTTGTTTTGATTAGCCTACTTCTGACCTTATTGGCCATGCTGGGCTTGCTCAGTTCAACTCTCTACATGCCTCTGGCTAGTATTCATGCAGCAGGATGTGTTGGTGACTTTTACATCGCTTTGCTGCTGTTGGGCCAGACTGATGATATTCTGGTCGAGGATACTGAGGTTGGGATGAACTTTTACCAGAAAGAAGAGCCTAGTCAGGGCTAGCAATCACAAGTGTTATATACTTTTTTTAAAATGTCTATTAAAGAGTAACAGACTTGATAATTTAAAGATGTGGAGCAATGTTGATCTTGTCTAAATGAATTGCAGTATGATACTAATTTCAAGTTTAAAACAAATGAAACCCGAAGGACTAGAAGTTCCTTCGGGTTTTGTATATAAGAGAAAAATGATTAGACAAGTTCGTCAATAGAAGTGTAATCAAGATTCAAGCCTTCTGCAACTGGTCGGCTAGTGATGTGACCGTGATAGGTTGTGACACCTTCACGCAATCCAGCATCGTCTGCAATAGCTTGTCTGAAGCCTTTCTCAGCCAGTGCTTCGATATAAGGAAGAGTAACATTGGTCAGGGCGATAGTAGAAGTGCGGGCTACGGCACCAGGGATATTGGCTACCGCATAGTGGAGAACACCGTGTTTCTCATAGACTGGCTCATCGTGGGTTGTCACGCGGTCAGCAGTCTCGATAACACCACCTTGGTCAACAGCCACGTCAACAATAACAGAACCAGGGCGCATTTGCTTCACCATATCGTCAGTTACCAGTTTTGGTGCTTTAGCACCAGGAATGAGCACAGCTCCAATCACGACATCAGCTTCGCGGACGCTTGCCTCAATGTTAAATGGGTTGGACATGAGAGTTTGAATTTGGTTGCCAAAGACTTCTTCTAGAACGGATAGACGTTTGGCGCTAATATCGAGAATCGTAACCTGAGCGCCTAGTCCCAGAGCGATACGGGCTGCATGAGTTCCTACAACACCGCCTCCGATAATGGTAACTTTACCTTTTGGCACTCCGGGTACACCGCCAAGGAGAACGCCAGAGCCACCTGTTTGCTTGGTTAGGAAATGAGCTCCGATTTGAACCGCCATGCGGCCAGCAACCTCACTCATGGGTACTAAGAGTGGTAGTTGTCCTTGTCCGTCACGTACAGTCTCGTAGGCTACCCCGGTAGTTTTAGCAGCTACCATAGCTTGGGCTAATTCGGGAGCAGCGGCCATGTGCAGGTAAGTGAAGAGTAGAAGGTCATCACGCAAGAACTGGTATTCAGTTTCCAGCGGTTCTTTAACCTTAACAACCAACTCAGCTGCCCAAGCTTCAGCAGCAGTGGCAACGATTTTTGCACCTTGCTTTTCATAGTCTGCATCTGCAAAGCCAGATCCAAGTCCAGCATTTGTCTCGATCAGCACCTGATGGCCTTTTCCTACAAGACTGTGCACACCAGCTGGCGCCAGGGCAACGCGGTTTTCATTATTTTTAATTTCTCTTGGAATTCCGATTAACATAGAGCTTTACTCCTTTTTCTAACGCTAGGATCTCCGAATACAGGACTACAAAGGAACCTAGGTCAATTATTGTGATGTTTTCATTTTAAAGGAAACTGTCGTAAAAAGCAAGAAAAAAAGGATTGTTTTAGGCAGGGAATTATGCTATTCTGATAAGAAAAATCAGGAGGAAGAGATGGAAAATATTTATATTAAGCTAAGCCAGCATTCCAGAATTGAGACGGAACGATTGATCTTGCGCCCGGTGACTTTAGAGGACGCACCAGCCATGTTTGAATATGCTTCAGACGAGGAGAATGTCCGCTATACCTTTGAGGCTAACAAAAATCTAGAAGAAACCCGTAATAATATTGCCTTGTTTTACCTAGCTAATCCTTTGGGGCGCTGGGGCATCGAGCTAAAAGAGACTGGTGATTTTATCGGAACGATTGACCTGCATAAGATTCGCTTGGATTTGAAAACGGCAGCTATCGGCTATGTGATCCATAAAAAATACTGGAATCAGGGCTATACGACGGAGGCCAATCGAGCGGTGCTTGAGCTGGCTTTTGAGGAAATCGGGATGAACAAACTTGCAGCGCTGCACGATGCGGATAATCCAGCCTCCGGCCGTGTCATGCAAAAGTCAGGCATGATCTTTTCCCACGAAGAGCCTTACGCATCACTAGATAAGCATGAGGAAGGGCGCATAGTGACACGGGTGCATTACTATCTGACTAGGGACCAATATTTCGCAAAAAAATGAGAAAGAATATTGACAAGTACCTGTCTACATGATATAGTAGATAGGTAATGCTGATTTAGCTCAGTAGGCAGAGCGCATCCATGGTAAGGATGAGGTCGCCGGTTCGATCCCGGCAATTAGCACTCGATAGAAAGGTTGAGATTTTCTCAGCCTTTTTTGGTTTTAAATCAGGATTTCTCCTAGTTCAAATACAATGCTTATGCTCTCATAGGCGCCCAAATATGGTATAATAAAAGTAATATTAGCAAGGCAGGTAAAATATGTATATCGAAATGGTGGATGAAACCGGTCAGGTTTCTCAAGAAATCATCAAGCAGACTCAGGAAATCTTGGAGTTTGCGGCTCAGAAAACGGGCAAAGAAAATAAGGAAATGGCTGTGACCTTTGTGACCAATGAGCGCAGCCATGAGCTCAACTTGGAATACCGAGACACAGATCGGCCGACAGATGTCATCAGCTTGGAATACAAGCCAGAGCTGGATATTGCCTTTGACGAGGAAGATTTGGCGGATGATCCTGAGCTGGCTGAGATGCTGGAGGATTTTGATGCTTATATTGGCGAGCTCTTCATTTCGGTGGACAAGGCGCGGGAGCAGGCAGAAGAATATGGCCACAGCTTTGAGCGGGAGATGGGCTTTTTGGCGGTGCATGGTTTTCTGCATATCAACGGCTATGATCATTATACGCCAGAAGAAGAAGCAGAAATGTTTGGCTTACAGGAAGAAATTTTGACAGCTTATGGACTTACAAGAGAATAAAAATAACAAGCGCAAGTGGAAAAATCGAGATGTCATATCAAGTTTAGAGTTCGCTCTGACGGGGATTTTCACAGCTTTTAAGGAAGAAAAGAATATGCGGAGCCATGTTCTTTCAGCTTTAGCTGCCATCATTGCAGGTCTGATTTTTCGGATTTCAGCGACGGAGTGGCTTTTCTTGCTGCTAAGTATTTTTTTGGTAATCGCTTTTGAGATCATGAATTCAGCTGTTGAAAATGTTGTGGATCTGGCTAGTGATTATCACTTTTCTATGCGGGCAAAGAATGCCAAGGATATGGCAGCTGGTGCAGTTTTGGTGGTTTCTGGTTTTGCAGTTATCACAGGTTTGATTATCTTTCTGCCAAAACTGTGGGATATTATTTTTTAGAGAAGGAATAGAACAATGACTTTTAAATCAGGCTTTGTAGCCATTTTAGGCCGACCAAATGTCGGTAAATCAACTTTTTTGAATCATGTCATGGGGCAAAAAATTGCCATCATGAGCGATAAGGCTCAGACGACCCGCAACAAGATTATGGGGATTTACACGACGGATAAGGAGCAGATTGTCTTTATCGACACGCCGGGAATCCATAAGCCTAAGACGGCTCTGGGTGATTTCATGGTGGAAGCAGCTTATAGCACGCTGCGTGAGGTGGACACGGTTCTCTTCATGGTACCGGCTGATGAGCCGCGTGGTAAGGGCGATGACATGATTATCGAACGCCTGAAAGCGGCTAAGGTGCCAGTTATTTTGGTGGTCAATAAGATTGATAAAGTCCATCCGGATCAGCTCTTGGCGCAAATTGATGATTTCCGTCAGCAGATGGATTTCAAAGAAATCGTGCCAATTTCAGCCTTGCAGGGTAACAATGTTTCCCGTCTGGTTGATATTCTTAGTGAAAATCTGGAGGAAGGTTTCCAATATTTCCCAGAAGACCAAATTACCGACCATCCAGAGCGCTTCTTGGTTTCAGAAATGATCCGTGAAAAGGTTCTACACCTGACTCGTGAAGAAATTCCCCATTCAGTCGCGGTAGTTGTTGACAGCATGAAGCGAGACGAGGAGACGGACAAGGTCCATATCCGAGCGACGATCATGGTCGAGCGAGACAGCCAAAAAGGCATTATCATCGGTAAAGGCGGCTCCATGCTTAAGAAAATTGGTTCTATGGCTCGGCGTGATATCGAGCTCATGCTGGGGGACAAGGTTTTCCTCGAAACCTGGGTCAAGGTCAAGAAAAACTGGCGGGACAAGAAGCTGGACTTAGCGGACTTTGGCTATAATGAGAAGGAGTATTGAGGTTTTTTAAGCAAGCTTGGAAAAATTATGTTTGAAATAGCAGTGAAAGAGAGCATAACGTTTTGTTATCTCTTTTTACTACAAACGAGTGGTGATCTACATTTTTTTCCGCCAAAAAGATACTAAAATAAGAATAAAAATTAGAAATATAGTAAATATATGTCAAAATTAAAATCGAAACTTCCTCTTTTTCAGAAAAATGATGTTAATATTTCTAGCGATGTCAACACAGTTTGGTCTATTGCGAATACACTTCGGGGAGCCTATCGTGCAGATAAATATCGTGATGTGATTATTCCCATGTTTGTATTAGCTAGATTAGAAGCAGCTTTACTGCCAACTAAGAATCAAGTGATTGCAGCCTACAAGAAAGACAAAAAAACACCGGAACAGATTCTTGAAGATATATCAGGATATAAATACTATAATACAAGCCCTTTTACTCTTGAAAATTTGCAAAATGATCCTGATGCAATCGAAGAAAACTTTCTCGCTTATTTAGATGGTTATTCCAGACGAGTAAAGGACATTATTGAAAACCTTAAGTTTAAGGAGCAGGTCCATACCTTGGCACAGACAGGACGCCTATTCACTGTCATTAAGAAATTCTCCAAAATTGATCTATCCCCGAGTACAGTGGATTCTATGCGAATGGGCTATATGTTTGAAGACATCATTCGCCGTTTCTCTGAAAATGAGGAAGCAGGATCTCACTATACACCTCGGGAGGTCATTGCTTTGATGGTCAACTTACTGCTCGTTGAAGCAGATGAGGAGCTGTTTGTAGATAAGAGAATAGTCAAAATTCTAGACATGGCTGCTGGTACAGGAGGTATGCTGGCTACAGCCAAAAGTTATATTCGACGTTTGAATTCTGAAGTGAATGTTCTTCTCTTTGGTCAGGAATATCTCTCAGAAACTTATGGTATCGGAAGGGCAGATATGCTGATTCGGCAGGAAAACTCTGACTACTTTGTGAAGACAGATACTCTTAAAGATGGTGATCCCTTTGCGGGCAAAAAGATGAATTTTGTCATTGCCAATCCTCCCTTTGGCCAGTCTTGGGGAGGAAAGGACGCTGATGATGGTGTAGAACAGGCTGTCAAAAAAGATCAAGAACTCTTTGAGGCAACCAATGGCAGACAAGGCCGGTTTGTCAATACTCCGACAACAGGTGATGCTCAGTTGCTTTTCCACTTGCATGGCTTGGCTAAACTAGAAAAAAATGGACGTGCAGCTATTATTTCTAACGGGTCTCCGCTTTTTTCAGGTGGAACAACATCTGGAGAAAGTCAGATTAGGCGTTATATCTTAGAGAATGACTTGATAGAAGCTATCATCGCACTCCCTGGTCAATTTTTCTACAATACAGGAATTGGCATCTATATTTGGATCTATAATAAAAGTAAAGCTCCTAAGCGTCGGAATAAGGTACAGTTTATCGATGCGACCGAAGAGTTTGTACCATTGAGAAAGTCTCTGGGACAAAAGCGTCGTGAACTTTCTGAGGACAATATCCGGCAGATTATCCAGTGGTACCATAACTTTGAAGAAAACGACCATGTGAAAATATTTGATAACAAAGAATTTCTTTATAAAGAGTATATCGTTATGCAGCCTCTGCAACGTCGAGGCAGAATTACTGAAGATACCATCGAAAAGGTTAAAAGTGTACCTTTTGTAGCCAAGCTTTATGATGAATACCAATATCAGGAACTGCTTGAAATGGAGCCTCGCACAGCCAAAGATGAGAAGAAAATACAAGACTTAGTAGCGGGGAAAACTAAGCAGGAGCAGTTATTAAATGCTCTCCGGCTTGGAATCACTGATGATAGCTACCCTAATTTTGAGGAATTTAGTCAGGTAATCAGAGAGCTATTATCTGAGGTGAAGGTGACACCAGCTAATGTCAATGCTATTTCGCTTGTTATGAGCGAGATGGATAAGACAGCAGAAATTATCACAACGACCAAGAAGGATAAGTTTGGCGAGATAGCAGATGGTATTGTCTATGATAAGACAACCAAGGACACGGAAATCGTCAAATTTACCGAGGATGTTGAAGCCTACTTTGCGCGTGAGGTCTATCCCCATGTACCTGACGCCCACTACTGGTTTGATGAGGAAAAAGGCTATGGAGCCGAGATTCCTTTTAATCGTTATTTCTACCAATACCAAGCCCCAGAAAGTGCAGAGAAGCTCTTGGCAGAGTTCTATGAGCTTGAAGAAGAACTACAAACCCTCTTGGAGGAGCTCAAACATGACTAGGATGAAAGAGAGTGGCATTGACTGGATTGGGCAGATACCAGAAGAGTGGGAGAGTGGGAAAGTTAAGTATTTTTCAAAAATATCTGCAGGTGCGACTCCCGATAGAAATAATTTGTTATTTTGGAACGGGGATATAAATTGGATGTCATCTGGTGAAGTTAATCAGGAAATTGTAAAATATACTGCTGAAACTATAACAAATTTAGCATTGAAGAAGTCTTCGACAAAACTGTTGCCTATTGGCACGGTAATGCTTGCTATGAATGGGCAAGGAAAAACAAAAGGTACTGTAGCAATTTTAGCTATTGAAACGGCATCAAATCAATCTTTGGCCTCGTTTATAGTCGATGGTAACAGGCTAAATAATCAGTATTTATATTACTTTTTTAAAGCTGGGTACTCTTACATAAGAGGTTTAAAAGGCGAGGATAGGGATGGACTGAACTTACAGTTAGTTTCAAATATCACTGTTCTTCTATTTGATATCAAAGAACAACAAAAAATTGCTGATTTTCTAGACAAGAAAACCGTCCAATTAGATAAAGCTAAAGCACTACTGGAGGAGCAAATTCAAAAACTCAAAGACTACGGCGCTAGCTTGATTTATGAGACCGTCACAAAAGGATTGGATAAAATAGTCCCAATGAAAGATTCAGGTATCGACTGGATTGGGCAGGTGCCTGAAGGGTGGGAGATTTCTAAAATAAGATATTTAGTAACTACTCGAAGTGAAAAAAGAATAACAAACTCTTCTGTACCTTATATCGGATTAGAAAATATAGAAAGTCAAACTGGGAAATTTGTTGAAACTGGTATACAAGTTGATAAGAGTGAAAATATTGTAGTCGAAATTGGAGATGTTTTATTTGGAAAGCTTAGACCATATTTGAGAAAATATTGGCGAGCTACCTTCCCTTCAACAGCTAGCTCAGAATTTCTTGTGTTTCAATCTTCAGAATTAGACATGAATTTTCTCTACTATGCTATTCAAAGTGATAGTTTTATTGAAGAAGTTAATACTTCTACTTATGGTAGTAAAATGCCTAGAGCAAGTTGGGAATATATAAAAAATATGAAAATTGCTTTTCCAACAAGTCTTGTTGAGCAACAAAAAATTGCCGATTTTCTAGATAAGAAAACAGTTCAAATTGATCAACTAATTCAAATAAAAAACAAGCAAATTGATAATATTAACAAACAACGACAAACTCTTATTTATGATTATGTGACAGGGAAGAGGAGGGTGTAGATGGTTGTAGAACGCGAATTCAAGTGTCTGTTTTATAAAGTTGTTTCTAAAGAAAATGCCGTTTCAAAGATTAATGCTTTTTTTGCTGAGATTAATCCAACGACACCACTTAGTACAGAATCTATTGGAAATCTATCTTATTATTTACGTAGCGATATTCGAAAAACGGATACTTATTTATTATTTACTATTACAAAAGTTGATTTGAATCAAGATATTCAGATAGATGATATTCAGACTCAAAATAGAGATATAGTAGAAAAAGAAGATACCGAAGGAATAGCTAATGACGCTCAATTTTTATATGATTTCAACAATAGCATTTTAGTTCAGAAACGTGGTAAATCTCAAACTACAATAGAAGAATTAAGAAAATTCATAGCCTTAAAGGTTGGTATTGATTATAGAGAATTCGAATTTAATATTATAAAGGATAAAAATGCTATTGAAAATCTAAATAACATGCGACATATCCATGACGTTGTTTTTTCAATTGCTATTCCAGAAAATTTATCGTTATTCTCAGAGCAAGTAAAGGATATTAATAGTGGTGTTGAATTTGCTAAAGAGATGTCGGCACAAAGTATGGAAATGAGAATAAAGGGAGTTAGTTTAAATAAAAATAGAATTAAACGCGCTATAGACGAATTGTGTTCGTATAAAGATAACCAGAATATGAAGATCCGAACTATGTCTGTTTATGGTGACTCAGAGATAATTGATTTAGTAACTCATAAGTTAAACTATTATGAAAAATATTATCTAGATGAAGTTGATAACAATGTCTTTTATGATAAACTTGAAAGAGCTTATAAAGTAAGGGAAGAGTATTTGAATGATTACTAAAATTAGAAAACACGAGAAAAAATATTTTTTTTCCTTTCTTTGTTAGTAGCTTTGTATTTTTTGATATGTCCAATCAAATTGTCCGTTTTTCAGAATTATGCAGATTTTCTATCATCTATTCAAAATGTCCTTATTTTTATATCAGGTGTACTTATAGCTTCATTTAGTATTACTTCATTTTTATCGGACAATCCATTTATCAAAAAACTAAAAACTCTGAATTTAGACTTGCTAATAATGAAACAACTTTTTGATCTGTCGATTTTATCAGTACTATTATTAATTTTTCCTTCTATTTTTATATCTCTTGAACAAAATAACTCAGTAAATATTGTACATGTGGGTATGAGCATCTTTATCGGAAGTTTATTGTATTTCATTTTATCGCTATGTAGTTTAGTATTAACTTTTAGAAAGATTCTATGTTTAAGTTTAGATAGTGAAAAGGAAAAAAGAAAGACTAATTAGATATTTGTAAGTAATGGGGACATAATTGGGAATAGTGAGTTTTATAAGACTAATGTGTAGGCCTACATATTATTTCCGTTTATTATCCTTCCGTTAATCTACAAATATTGTTCCGTTAACCCTCGTATTGTTCCGAACTATGTTATAATAGAGGGAGAAAGTGAGGAGTGCTCATGTATATGACAGTGAGGCAGGCAGCTAATCTCTGGGGTATTTCTGATCGTCGAGTTCGGTCTCTGTGCAGTCAGGGAAAGATTACGGGTGCTGTCCAAGAAGGGCGTTTGTGGAGGATTCCCTCAGATGCCAGAAAGCCAGCGGATGGCCGTTATAAGAAAGCAGAGAGTCTCTTGCCTTTGATTGATGAAAAGATGATGCAGTTATCAAAACTTCGTCCTTTGACGGATGGAGAGTTGGAGCGGCTGAATGAAGAGTTTGCAGTCGAATATACCTATAACTCAAATGCTATTGAGGGCAATACACTGACCTTGCGTGAGACAGATTTGGTCCTGCGTGGATTGACTATTGACCAAAAGCCTTTAAAAGATCATATGGAGGCAATCGGTCATCAGGAGGCTTTTCAGTATGTTCAAAGGCTTGTTGAGGAGAACCAGCCTTTGTCAGAACAGATGATAAAGGATATTCATTATCTAGTATTAGCGGATAAAAAAAATGACCGAGGCATTTATCGGAGAGTCCCGGTGCGCATCATGGGAGCAGCCAATGAACCGGCTCAGCCGTATATGATTGCTCCATTGATGGAAAAGCTCCTAGTGGACTATGCAGTAAGTCAGGAAAATATGGTGACCAAGCTAGCTCAGTTTCATATTGCCTTTGAGAGTATCCATCCGTTTATTGACGGCAATGGCCGAACGGGGAGGCTCTTGGTGAATTTGGAGTTGATGAAGGCGGGCTATCCACCGATTGATATAAAATTTACGGATAGATTGGCCTATTACCAAGCATTTGATGACTTTCACTCAAAAGGAAGTTTATCGGCAATGGAGGATTTATTTGCCAAATATATCAATGAAAGATTGGATATGTATTTGGAGATTCTATCTCTTGATGATGAAGGATAAGGAGAGTAGATGGCAAATTTAGATATTACTGAGCGTTATGATTTTCAGCAATGGATTTTAAAAGATCTCATTCAATATAATGGCTATATTCAGCGTGCTCAGGCTGCTTATAATCAAAGGTTAGCTATGGATATAGATATTTTATGGGAATTTCTGATGTCAACCCAAGAAGAAACTGTCGAAAAACTCTTGAAGCGTTTTGACAGAGAGACTATTCTCAATTTGATTAATCAAGAAATTATTAAAGGTGGTCTTCTATTTGCCTTAAAAGATGGAGTGTATATTGAGAATAAAAAACTTCGTCTTATGTACCGCAGACCAGCAACAGACTTTAATGAAAAGGCTATCCATCAGTATAATTTAAATCGCTTGACAGTAATGGAAGAAGTGGTCTATAAGGACCAAGAACGTATTGACTTAGTCATCTTTCTTAATGGCTTAGCCTTGTTTGCTATTGAGTTGAAACTAAACTCAAGCGGCCAGTCTGTTCAGGATGCTATTAAGCAGTTAAAAGGACGTGATGATAAAAATCGTCTTTTTCGATTTAATGCAGGAGTGTTAGTTAGTTTTGCGGTTGACTGGATGGAAGTCTATATGACAACTCAGCTTAAGGGATCAGATACCTACTTCTTGCCTTTTAATAAAGGAAAGGGTGAAGGGATTGACCAAGGAGCAGGGAATCCCCAGAATGATCAGGGGCCAGAAACAGAATATCTATGGCGAGATTTGCTGAAGAAAGAAAGTATCCTCCAGTTGATTGAACGTTTTATCTTTTTAACGCCTGATAAAAAGGACATCATTTTTCCGCGTTATCAGCAGAGACGAGCAGTTAATCGTATTATAGAAGATATGCGAGTCAACCATACTGATAGAAACTATCTGATTCAGCATTCAGCGGGGTCGGGTAAAACAAATACGATTGCTTGGTTGGCACACAGCTTAGTTAGTCTTCATGATGAAGAAAATCAAAATATCGTTGATACTGTTTTGGTTGTTACTGACCGTATCGTTGTTGACCGTCAACTTCAAGATGCTATTCGTTCTATTGAGCATCAGCCGGGTGTGATTAAGGTTATGGATGATAAGGCCACTTCTAACGACTTAGCAGATGCTCTTGCTGGGAATACAAAAATTGTTGCGACCACTATCCATAAGTTTGCACAAATAAATAAATCAAACTGGATGTCTGCGGGTGTAACAGTAGAAAAGAAATTTGCCATTTTGATTGATGAGGCGCATAGTTCTACGACTGGCTCCTATATGAGTGCAGTCAGTCAGGTATTGACTGAAACGGATATAGAGAACGGCACAATGGATGAGCCACAAGAAGTGTCTGTCGGCGATGCTATTGAACAGGAAATTGCCCGTACAGGGAAACAAGACAATATTTCTATTATTGCATTTACAGCGACACCTAAAGCTACTACATTGCAGTTGTTTGGCTCTACTAGACCAGATGGTTCAAAGGGTCCTTTTGACTTGTACAGTATGAAGCAGGCTATTGAGGAAGGTTTTATTTTAGATGTTCTCAATAATTACACCACTTATAAAACATACTACAAGCTAAATAAGGCGGTCGAAGAGGATCCTGAACTCAAAACGACAGTGGCAAAGCGGAAAATTGCTAAATTTGTGGAGCTGTCTGATGAAAATATTCATCAAAAAGTCGAAATTATCATGGACCATTTTATTACTCATGACATCATGGCTGATTTAGGTGGACATGGAAAGGCAATGATTGTAACTTCAGGACGTGAAGCAGCTGTCAAATACCAACAAGCTTTTAAGAAATATTTAAAAGAGCATCATATCACTAGTATCGGAACGGTCGTCGCTTTTTCAGGAAGGTTGAGCGTTGATGGAGCGGAATTTAGTGAATCTTCTATGAATGGCTTTAGTGAAGATAAGCTCAAGAGTAAGTTTGATACTGATGATTATCAAGTGCTAATTGTCGCAAATAAATATCAAACGGGCTTTGACCAGCCTAAGTTATTGGCTATGTATGTAGATAAAAAGTTGCGCGATGTGGCAGCAGTACAGACTTTATCTCGTTTGAATCGTATTGTAAAAGGCTATCACAAAAAGACCTTTATTCTTGATTTTAAAAATACCTATGAGGATATCAATAGGGCTTTTGCTCCCTACTACCGAGAAACAATTTTGACTGAAACGATTACTCCGAGCGATGTATTTGATTTAGATGCTAAAATTGAAAGTTATGGAATAGTAGATAATGATGATGTTCATACCTACAATCAATTCTTATATCAAGAGAAACGTTCCAGCCGCGATAAACAAAAGATGCTCGCTCTACTGTCAAACGGGTATGCACGAGTTCAGCGTTTTGATGAAAAAGAACAAGTAAATATCCGCAAAGTTATTCGTGGATTTTTACGTATGTATACCTTCTTGATTCAGGCTACAGCTTATCAAAATGAATTGCTTCATGAACGCTACAATTATCTGCAGGATCTTGTGAAAATGATTGATGTCCGATTGGGAGGGAATGATTTCACTATTGCTGATAAGATTGTTGTAGATTATATGAAACACAAACAAACCGGTTTTTACACTGTGGCAGAGTTAGAGGGAAATTATTCGGTGACACTGAATAAGCCGAATTTATCAAATGTTTCTGAAGAACAAGAGAAAAAATTGTCTGAAATTATTGAAGAAATTAATGAGCAGCTTGATTTAGATATTGATGATCAAATTGCTGTTAGCGGGGCAGTCTCAATTAGGGAATTGATGAAGAAGAATCCTAAATTGAAGCAATCAGCTTTAGTAAACTCTCGCGAAGATTTCGAATTTTCATTTGAGGATGAAATTGATAAAGCTTTAACTGATGGTTACACCCAAAATCAAGATTTCTTTGGAGTGCTATTGAGTAATGAAGATTTCAAAAAGCGTATTGCAAAGATTTTTATTGATGATGTTTACCAAAGTTTTAAAAAGAGTAGTGATTAAAAATTCTATTAGGAACAACAAAAATTACACAAGCAATTTTATCCATTCTCAAAACAGGAAAGGCTAAAGGTATTCGCTTTGCAACCTTGCTGGCTATCTGTGAAACGTTGGATTGTCAGCCTGCTGATATTTTAGAGTATATTTCTGACTAATAAATAGAATAAGAAAGGAGCTTTATGCCTGAATTACCTGAAGTGGAAACGGTTCGGCGTGGTCTGGAGCGTCTGGTTGTTGGTAAGACGATTAGGCAGGTGCAGGTCCGCTATGCCAAGATGATTGGAACGGGAGTAGATGCCTTTGTCCACGACTTGCCAGGTCAGACCATTGAAAAGATTGGCCGTCGGGGCAAGTATTTGCTCTTTTACCTGACGGGTGGAGTGTTGGTTTCCCATCTGCGAATGGAAGGCAAGTATCTTTTTTATCCGGATGCGGTGCCTGAGCGAAAGCATGCTCATGTCTTTTTCGAGATGACAGATAGTGGTACCCTTGTTTATGAGGATGTTCGCAAGTTTGGGACTATGGAGCTGTTGAGAAAGGACCAGCTGGAGGCTTATTTTGCTGCCAGAAAGCTTGGTCCTGAGCCAACAGAGGCGGACTTTCTCTTGGCGCCTTTTGCAGCAGCTTTGAGTCGTTCCAAGAAGCCCATCAAACCCTATTTGCTGGAGCAGACCTTGGTCGTTGGGCTGGGTAATATCTATGTGGATGAGGCACTTTGGCGGTCGCGGATTCATCCGGCAAGGCCAGCAGCTAGTTTAAAGCCTGCAGAAGTGAAGCGGCTGCGTGAGCAGATTATAGAAGTTTTGCAGCTGGGGATTGAAAAGAGGGGCTCGACCATTCGGACCTACCGAAATGCTTTGGGTGAGGATGGCACGATGCAGGATTTTCTGCAGGTCTATGGAAAGACTGGTCAGCCTTGTGCTCGCTGTGGCAGTCCGATTGAGAAAATCAAGCTGGGAGGACGTGGTACTCATCTCTGTCCTCATTGTCAGAAAGCGAGGTAGCTGTAGTGGTAAGAATTATTGGTATCACCGGCGGCATTGCTTCGGGTAAGTCAACAGTAACAGAGTTTTTGCGGCAGCAGGGCTACCAAGTCATCGATGCGGATCAAGTGGTGCATGAGCTACAGGAGCCGGGAGGACGACTATATCAAGCTCTTTTATCTACCTTTGGCACAGCTATCTTACAGGAAGATGGTCGCTTGGACCGCCCCAAGCTGGGTGCCATGATTTTTGGGAATCCAGATCTCTTGGCGCAGTCTAGCCAGCTTCAGAACGAAATTATCCGAGAGGAACTGGCTCGCAGACGAGACTTGTTGGCAGAGACGGAAGATGTCTTTTTCATGGATCTTCCCTTGCTGTTTGAGTTAGAATATGATAACTGGTTTGACCAAATCTGGTTGGTGGATGTGAGTGAAGAGACTCAGCTCATCCGTCTTATGGCTCGAAATGCTCTCAGTCGGGAAGAGGCAGAAAAACGCATAGCAGCTCAGCTATCTCTCCAAGAAAAGCGAAAGAGGGCGGATGTGCTGATTGAGAATAATGGCGATCTGGTGGACACTTTGGCTCAAGTTGACCAACTTTTAAAAACAGAAAGAAGATGATTCTATCACGGTACAAGTAAATTGGAAACATAATCTGAAAGTCGCCTGGTTTGGGAATTTTCTAACAGGTGCCAGCATTTCTCTAGTCACTCCTTTTATGCCCCTTTTTGTGGAGCAGCTAGGAGCGCGTGGTCACGAAGTGGAGTACTATGCTGGTCTGGGTATTGCCCTTTCGGCTGTTTCAGCGGCCTTTCTCTCTCCTGTCTGGGGCAGTCTGGCTGACCGCTATGGCCGTAAGCCGATGATGATTCGGGCTGCTACGGCTATGGTCTTTACCATGGGCGGCATTGCCTTTGTGCCTAATATTTTTTGGCTCTTGGTCTTACGCTTTCTCAACGGCGTTTTTGCGGGTTATGTGCCCAACAGCACAGCTCTGATTGCCAGTCAGGCTCCTAAGGACAAGACTGGTTATGCGCTGGGAACTTTGGCAACAGGTGTCGTTGCGGGCAATCTCATGGGACCCTTGATTGGCGGAGTGATTGCTGAAGTCTTTGGCATCCGCAATGTCTTTCTACTGATTGGCTTTTTCTTTCTGATTGCGACTCTGATGACGGCTGCTTTCATCCGAGAAGATTTTAGACCAGTCACCAAGGAAGAGGAGATTGGCTTTGGAGAACTGATTCGTCAGATTAGATATCCCAAGCTCTTGCCCACTCTTTTTCTGACTAGCTTTGTGATCCAGTTTGCAGCCCAGTCTATCGGTCCGATTCTTTCCCTTTATATTCGGGAGTTAGGTCAAACGGACAATCTGATTTTTGTATCTGGCCTGATTGTTTCGAGTATGGGACTGTCCAGTATGCTGAGCTCGAGTATTTTAGGTCGCATGGGGGATCGCATGGGCAATCATCGCTTGCTCGTTCTGGCTCAGTTTTATTCCATTATCATTTACCTGCTTTGTGCTCATGCAGGCTCTTCGCTCCAACTCGGTTTTTACCGTTTCTTGTTTGGTTTAGGGACCGGAGCTTTGGTGCCGGGGGTCAATGCTCTATTGAGCAAAATTACGCCTAAGTTTGGAATTTCTCGAATCTTTAGCTACAACCAGATTTTCTTTTATCTGGGTGGCGTCATCGGCCCCATGTCAGGTTCGGCTATTGCAGCGACAGCAGGCTATCATTCAGTTTTTTATGCTACAGCAGGCTTAGTGGGACTGAGTCTCCTTATCAACCTTTTTTGTTTTGGAAATTTATTGAAAAAGAAGGAAATCTAGTGCGCGTTAAAATTCATTTAAAATGCTCCAGTTGCGGCAGTCAGAATTATCTGACTAGTAAGAATAGTAAGACTCATCCTGATAAGATTGAGGTATTGAAGTACTGCCCCAAGGAAAGAAAAGTAACCTTACATCTTGAATCTAAATAGATTTTATGATAAAATAGAAAGGATTTTAAGGAGTTTTATTTATGTATAGCCTATTATTAACGATTTTAGTCATTTTATCAGGTTTTATTGTCATTGCTATCTTCATGCAACCGACTAAAAACCAATCTAGTAACGTGTTTGATTCTAGTGCCAATGACCTTTTTGAGCGGTCTAAAGCACGTGGATTTGAAGCTGTAATGCAGCGTCTGACCGGATTTCTGATCTTTGTCTGGTTGCTGATTGCCTTGATTTTGGCAGTATTATCTAGTAAATAAAATGGGCTCTGACTATGTCTTGGCCTTTTTTTAAAGTTTAAAAGGGGGAATATCAAGAGCCCCTCATAGTATAGAAAGAAAGTATGAAAGCAGAAATTATAGAATATTTAAAAGACAGGCAGCAGGCTAGCGTACATGAGCTGGCGGCTGCTTTGGGGAAAGAGTCTTCCAAGGACTTTAGTAGCTTGGTCAAGACCATCTCCCAGATGGAAAGAAAGTATCAGCTTCGCTTTGATAACGAGGGGCTGATTGAGCTTTATGAGGAGAAAAAGCAGGAGCGTCTGACGCTCAAGGGTGTTTTTCATGCCCACAAGAATGGCTTTGGCTTTGTCACCCTGAATGAAGAAGAGGATGATCTTTTTGTCAGCCGTAATGATATCAATCATGCCATTGATGGCGATACAGTAGAAGTGGTCATTACTAAGGTGGCAGATCGTATCAAGGGAACGTCAGCTGAGGCTAAGATTATTGACATTTTAGAACACAGCCTGACGTCAGCGGTTGGTCAGCTGGTTTTGGATGAGGAAAAGCCCAAGTATGCCGGCTATATCCGCTCGAAAAATCAGAAAATCCGCCAGCCTATTTATGTCAAAAAACCAGCCTTGGTTTTGGATGGTACAGAGATACTCAAGGTTGCTATTGACAAATATCCTACCAAGAAACACGATTTCTTTGTGGCTAGTCTGGTTGATGTCGTCGGTCATGTCAACGACCCAGGCATTGATGTACTGGAAGTGCTGGAGTCCATGGATATTGTCTCCGAATTTCCAGAAAAGGTCTTGGAAGAAGCCGAGCGAGTTCCAGATGCACCTACTGAGAGTGATTTGGAAGGACGTTTGGACTTGCGCGAAGAGATTACCTTCACCATCGATGGAGCAGACGCCAAGGACTTGGACGATGCGGTCCATATCAAGCGCATGAAAAATGGCAACTTTGAGCTAGGAGTCCATATCGCAGATGTATCCTACTATGTCAAAGAAGGCTCTGAGCTGGACAAAGAAGCCCTCAATCGTGCAACCTCTGTCTATGTGACTGACCGCGTGGTGCCTATGCTGCCGGAGCGTCTGTCCAACGGTATCTGTTCCCTCAATCCCAATGTGGACCGGCTGACCCAGTCGGCTATCATGGAGATAGATGCCAAGGGGCGCGTGGTCAAGCATACCATCACCCAGACTGTTATCAAGACGACCTTCCGCATGACTTATAGCGATGTCAACGACATCATCGCAGGAGATGAGGAAAAGGCTGCGCAGTTCAAGGCCATTGTGCCTAGTATTGACAGTATGGTTCGTCTGCATGAGATTCTGGAAAGCATGCGCTTTAAACGCGGAGCGCTCAACTTTGACACCAAAGAAGCCAAAATCATGGTCAACAAGGAAGGTCGGCCAGTGGATATTGTCCTGCGTCAGCGGGGGATTGCTGAGCGTATGATTGAGTCCGTTATGCTGGTGGCGAATGAGACGGTGGCTGAGCATTTTGCTAAGTTAAATCTGCCCTTTATCTACCGGATCCACGAGGAGCCTAAGGCGGAGAAGGTGCAGAAGTTCATCGACTACGCCTCTAGCTTTGGCATTCGGATATATGGGACGGCTAGCTCCATGAGTCAGCAGGCTCTGCAGGATATTATGGAGGCGGTCAAAGACCAGCCTTATGAGGATGTCCTGTCTATGATGCTTTTGCGCTCCATGCAGCAGGCTCGCTATTCTGAGCACAATCACGGCCACTATGGACTGGCAGCAGAGTTTTATACGCATTTCACCAGTCCGATTCGACGCTATCCAGACCTTCTGGTTCACCGGATGGTGCGTGATTATGGCAAGTCTAAAGAAATAGCAGAGCATTTTGAGCAAGTGATTCCAGAGATTGCTAGTCAGTCTTCCAGCCGGGAGCGTCGGGCTATTGATGCCGAGCGTGAAGTCGAAGCCATGAAGAAGGCTGAGTACATGGAAGAATTTGTTGGAGAAGAATTTGACGGCGTGGTCTCAAGCGTGGTCAAGTTTGGACTCTTCGTCGAACTGCCCAATACGGTTGAAGGCTTGATTCATGTCACAAACTTGCCAGAGTTTTATAGCTACAATGAGCGGACGATGACCCTGCAAGGAGAAAAGTCTGGTGTGGTCTTTAAGGTCGGTCAGCAGATTCGTATCAAGTTGGTCCGAGCGGATAAGGCTACGGGCGAGATTGACTTTGAATACCTGCCTAGTGAATTTGACCTGGTAGAAAAGACTAGCAAGAGTGGCAGAGGCCAGTCAGGCAGAAAGAGACGCCGTGAAGATGACAAGCGCAGCCATTCATCCAAAGAAAAAGGCTATAGAGATAAGAAAGATAAGAAGTCCAAGAAAGGCAAGAGCCAGAAGGCATTTTACAAGGAACTAGTCAAGAAAGGAGCCAAGCATGGCAAAGGGAGAAGGAAAGGTCGTCGCGCAAAATAAAAAGGCCAGACACGACTACACCATCGTAGACACCATCGAAGCCGGCATGGTGCTGACGGGGACGGAAATCAAGAGCGTCCGTGCCGCCCGCATCAATCTCAAAGACGGCTTTGCCCAAATCAAGAACGGTGAGGCCTGGCTCAGCAATGTCCATATCGCCCCTTATGAAGAGGGCAATATCTGGAACCAAGAACCTGAGCGTCGCAGAAAACTGCTGCTGCATAAGAAGCAGATCCAAAAGCTGGAGCAGGAGACCAAGGGAAATGGTATGACGCTGGTGCCGCTCAAGGTCTATCTCAAGGACGGCTATGCCAAGCTGCTTCTGGGCCTAGCCAAAGGGAAGCACGACTATGACAAGCGCGAGTCCATCAAACGCCGCGAGCAAAACCGCGACATCGCAAGACAGATGAAGAATTTTAATACAAGATGAAAGACTGGGCGACCGGTCTTTTTTAACATTCAACTCTGATTTTGGATTTATGCTATAATGGAAAGGATGAGGTTTGAGGATGACCACTTTTGGTGAATGATTGATGAAAAAAGTGGAATGGCTCCGAGGACTAACAAAATAAATGGCTAGATGAATTAAAAACTGGTGGTAAGCAAATGAAACTCAATAAAAAATTTTTCATATTTCTTGGAGGACTTCTTCTGACTTTAGTAGTTCTTTTCGCTTTTTTAGTAAGTGGGAGAAAAAAAGAGTATGATAAAGAAGACTATAATGTTGATCAAATAGAGTTGTTCAGTCAAAACAAATATGTATTGGTTACTAGCAGAAATGATGGTTTTTTCAATTATGGACAGAATTATATAACAGATTTCAAGTATAATATTCTTACTGAAGAGGATGGCTTAACGTCGTCTAAAGTTAGTAAAGAGGAATATTTCAAAATCAAGATTTATAATTTGCAGGATCCATCTAAAATAACTAGTAAGGAAGTCAATGTCTACGATTTGTTAGGACAAGAGAATACTTATAGGCTTAAGCAAATTCGAGCACAATTTACAAGGAACGGAAAAGAATTTCTAACTTTTAGTATGCACTCGTATGAAAAAGGGAAACCGGAGAAAATCAAATATTTTATTCTAGCATTGGAGTCAGGAAAAATTGAAAAAGAGATGTCAGAAAAAGAGATTAATCTACTTTTAGATCAGAAGGATACTAGAACTTATATGAGAGGAACAATATATAAGACTATGGATCTTGTAAGAAGTGGAATAGGGGATCAGATTAATAACACACTATTAAAGTATGGTATGGAGTATGTTCCTGGCTACATAATACCATCGTATAAAATAGGTGATTATGTAGAAGTTTCAAGTACTAATTTTGCTAAGATTTATCCTGAAATTGCGAAAAAGATGAAAGAAATGAATAAAATCTATTTCCGTCCAGACCAATACAATGAGGAAGAATGGTTTAATGATTTAATTCATTGGTTTGCGCCCGAAGGACAGGAAGTGATGGAACTTTATGCCACAGATGAAACAACTGGAGAGAAAACACAGATTCGATCTTTTAATGATTTCAAGCAGTGGGTTGAAACTCATCCACAAAAAGAGAAATAGAAACAATAAGAAGAAAGGTAAAAAAATGATAAGAAAATTATTGTTAAGTCTTCTTGCTTTAGCAGTCTTGGGACTTGCCATATTTGCTTGGCAGTGTCATTTAAAACAAGATCAGCTTCAAAAAGCCAAGGAAGAAAGAGAAACTTATGAATCCTTAAATTATTATACAGGGACTTTTACAATTGATGATTATTCTTTTCTTGAAAATGGTACAGGGGTAGCGGTTCATTGGAAATCAGAAAATCCAGAGGAAGATGCTTTAGTTCGCAAGTATGCTACTCTACCGGCAACCTCAGAGAATCCAACGCATGTGACACGTGGTGCGCATAATCCCAACTATATTGTTCGAGAAAATATCAAACTTCCTTCAATGCCGAATATTATTGATAAAAAAAATGAAGGTAACTATTATACCTTATCCATTTACCATATTAAGAATCAACAGTTAGAAGGTTATAAAGAAGATTTGTATAAATTAGTTTCAGACTATAATTCTCGATATTTACCTAGAGGAATAGAGGAAACATTAACTGTCATTGATGGAAATAATTATTTGTCTATTTATGCCTCTGAGTCTGGGGAACATGATAAGTTTCAAACTCTTTGGTACAATCTTGATACTCGAAAAATTGAATGGGAAGATAATAAGACAGCACAATACCAAAGTCCCACCTTTAATTTTAAACTAAATACGCAACAATTTGACGAAAAGTTGGGAAATTTTAAATTTCCTATTACATATCCTTTAGGCGAAGCTGTGGATACAAGTTGGATTCGAAATATCTTGATGGCGCAAACAGACCCAAAGGCAGCGGCATTATTGGAAAAAACGAACTCTCAACTTTATATACTTGATAAGAGCGTTAAAGACTATCTAGAGTTTTATAGTCTGTTAGTTCCTTCGAATACAGACTTATATGAAGGTGTAATTCCAGCAAGTATCAGTAAAGACGGATTGGAACATCCTTTTAACTCTAAAGAGGAATTCAATCAGTTTTATGATGAGAGTAAGGATAAGGAATTAATGAAACAAAAACAGAATAAATCAATTTTACAAGAAAGGGTATACTGATGAGTCGTAAAGAGATAGATGCTGAAAAGTAAAAGAAAGTAGACTTCCTATATGAGAAAGAACTGGCTGATGGACCAGTTCTTTCTTTTTGCAGGGAAAGCTGTTCAATTTGCCACTTGTCAAGTCTGTACTTTTCGAGTATGATAAAGACAGTTAGATTATTCGTAGTTTGCTTTTAGAGAAAGGATTATTTATGACAGAAGAATTGCTAGCTTATAAACGCATGCCGTTGTGGACGGCTGAGACAATGCCAGAAGCTGTAAAGAGAAAGCACAATACCAAAGAGGGAACTTGGGGCAAAATTACTGTTCTCAAGGGACGTCTTAAGTTTGTCGAGATGTCAGAGGAAGGTAAGGAGCTAGCTGAGCACATCTTTGAAGCTGGTCAGGACAATCCTTTTGCCCAACCCCAAGCATGGCACCGTGTTGAAGCCTTGACAGATGATTTGGAGTGGTACTTGGAGTTTTACTGTCGGCCTGAGGATTATTTCCCTAAGAAATACGGTAGCAATCCAGTGCACTCAGAGGTTTTGGAAGCTATGCAGACGGTACGGCCAGGGCGGGCCTTAGATCTAGGCTGCGGTCAAGGTCGCAATGCACTCTTTCTTGCTAAGCAGGGCTTTGAAGTAACGGCCGTAGATCAGAATGAGCTGGCACTGGAGATCTTACGGAGCATTGTCGAGCAGGAAGATTTGGATCTGCCAGTGGGGACTTATGATATCAACTCAGCTAGTCTGACTCAGACTTATGATTTGATCGTTTCCACCGTTGTTCTGATGTTCCTGCAGGCAGAGCGGATTCCAGATATTATCCGCAATATGCAGGAGCAGACAGCACTTGGTGGCTACAATCTCATCGTCTGTGCTATGGATACAGAGGATTTCCCTTGCTCTGTTCCCTTCCCATTTACTTTTAAGGAAGGGGAGCTTACGGAGTATTATAAAGACTGGGAGCTGGTCAAGTACAATGAAAATCCTGGCCATCTCCATCGCCGTGATGAAAACGGCAATCGAATTCAGCTCCGCTTTGCGACTATGCTGGCTAAAAAAGTGAGATAAATTCTTTGAAGCTCAAGTCGGCTCTGCCAAAATCTTTAGTGAATTGCTTATAAATATTTTATAGCGGGATATTTTCTGATAAGACAAAAAATAATAGCCGTTCCTCTAAATAAGATGGGGCTATTTTTTTGTTTATCTGCTCTGATTTGATAAAAAAGTAGAGGAAATATAGATTAGATAAAAAATATACACAATCTTGTGTAAACGCTTGCAAAAAATTTAGAAAGAGAGTATACTAAAATAGGAATGTTAAGGTATTACGGTTTATGTTGTTTAGACTGGGAGTTGATTCCAGCCCCGCAGATAGTCAAAAGGAGATAGACTATGAAGAAAATACTGCTCAGACTAATGTTCCTTGCAATGTTAGTTGCTCTTTTGCCTGTTCATGTGGCACAAGCGTGTTCTGCTTTTATTGTCGGTAAAGACCTAACAGCAGATGGCTCTACTCTATTTGGTCGGACAGAGGACTATCCATACGCCCCTGACGGCGGTAGGCACAATCAAAACTATGTAGTTGTGCCAGCTAAGACCTATAAAGATGGCGATAAGATAGAAGATGAATCAAATGGCTTTACCTATCCGCATTTGGCGAATGAAATGAAATACACAGCTGTCTACGACTCTGATCGTGACAACGGAAGTAACGGAAACTTCGCTGCGCATGGCTTTAATGAACTTGGTGTAGCTATGACAGCGACCGTTTCAGCAACACCAAATGATAAAGTGCTAAAAGAAGATCCACTTGTAAAAGATGGTCTTCCAGAAGCATCATTAGTTGACCTTGCTTTGCCTCGTGCAAAAACAGCACGTGAAGTTATTGAGACAGTTGCGAAAGTTCTGGACGAAAAAGGATCAGCAGAAGGAAATATCATCGTTGCAGCAGATAAGAATGAGCTATGGTACATGGAAATCCTGTCTGGTCACCAATATGTAGCCATCAAATTCCCAACGAATAAGTATGCTGTCTTTGCGAACACTTACTATCTTGGTCACGTTGACTTGAACGATAAGGAAAATGTCATTGCTTCTAAAGATGTGGAAGAAGTAGCTAAAAAAGCAGACAACTATAAGACTGACAAAGATGGCAACTTTATGATTGCTAAATCTTACGGACCTGATGAATACATGGAACGTAACCGTTCACGGACCTATGCAGGTATCAAGTGGATGGATCCACAAGCAAAAGTAAATTATGACGATGAAGCTTTTGATCTCTTGCGCGAACCAACTGATCCAAATAAGAAATACACTGTTCATGATGTAATTGCTGAGCAACGGGATCGTTTTGAAACTTTGCCACAATATAAAGCAGATGACTTAGTTGAAGTCGGTAAGAAGATCGATGGTAATGTTTACAAATATGCGCTAGGTAACGAAAACGTAATCGACGCCCACGTTTATCAAATCAAACCAAACCTACCAAATGCCTTTGGCGGTGTTATGTGGCTGGGTCTGGCACAAAGTCGCAACACACCATATGTACCATTCTATGGTAATGTAGAAGATACTTACGAAGCTTTCAAGAACCGTTCTACTAAATATGACGGAAAATCTTGGTATTGGACTGTTTGGCATATTGACCAAATGGTTATGAAATATCCAGAAATCTTTGGTAATAGTATCCAAGAAAAATGGAAAGCAAAAGAAGCTGAATGGGATAAAGAACAGACCGAACGCGACGCCAAATATGCAAACTACACAGATGAACAAGCCAAAGCCGCTGGACCAGAAGTGACGAAGGAAGCCTTGGAACGCTCAGAAAAAATCTTTAAGGAAATCAAAGCAGTCGAAGCAGAGATGGAAGAAAAGATTAAGAAGGAAAAAGGTAAAGATGCAGATCTTGTCTATACAGGCTATAATAAAGCAAACCTCCTAGCAGAAGCAGAAAAAGGAAAATCAGCGGACAAAGCTAGCGATACGAAGAAAGATAGCTCAAGTCAAACTACTTGGATTGTCATAGGCGTATTGGTTGTGCTAGTTGGTGGATTCTTCGGATACAAACAATTTAATAAGAAGAAGGAGGAAGAATAAATTTTGAAAGAGAAGCTAGAAGTTTAAGACTTCTGGCTTTTTTCCTCTCTCAGATAATAAACCTATATCCTAAAATACTTAGTAAGGAGATGAGGATGGAAGATTAGAATTGTCAAAAAACTAGGCTTCATCTTGCTTTTAGCGGTAAATTGCTATAAAATAGATAGGGTTAAACATCAATACTTTTATATTGCAAATAGGAGAAAAGATGATAAAAAAATTAAAACGTCCAGAGGTGCTGTCACCAGCTGGTACGTTAGAAAAGTTAAAAGTAGCTGTTCGCTATGGGGCAGATGCTGTTTTTATTGGTGGTCAAGCCTATGGTTTGCGCAGCCGTGCGGGGAACTTTACTTTTGAGCAAATGGAAGAAGGTGTCCAATTTGCGGCTGAGCATGGTGCCAAGGTCTATGTAGCGGCCAATATGGTCATGCACGAAGGAAATGAGGCTGGAGCTGGAGAATGGTTCCGTCGTTTGCGAGACATCGGGATTGCGGCCGTTATTGTTTCTGACCCAGCCTTGATTGCGATTGCAGCTTCTGAAGCACCTGGTCTGGAGATTCATTTGTCAACTCAGGCTAGTGCAACCAACTATGAGACGCTTGAGTTTTGGAAAAATCTTGGTTTGACACGGGTCGTTTTGGCACGTGAGGTTTCCATGGCTGAGCTAGCTGAGATTCGCAAGCGTACCGATGTAGAAATCGAAGCCTTCGTTCATGGAGCGATGTGTATTTCTTACTCTGGCCGTTGTACCCTTTCCAATCACATGAGTATGCGTGATGCCAACCGAGGCGGTTGTTCGCAATCTTGTCGCTGGAAATACGATTTGTATGACATGCCTTTCGGACAAGAACGCAAGAGTTTGAAGGGTGAAATTCCAGAAGAATTCTCTATGTCAGCTGTTGATATGTCCATGATTGATCATATTCCTGATATGATTGAAAATGGTGTCGATAGTTTGAAAATCGAAGGTCGGATGAAATCCATTCACTACGTTTCTACAGTGACCAACTGCTACAAAGCAGCCGTGGATGCTTATTTGGAAAGTCCAGAAAAGTTTGAATCTATTAAGCAAGATCTAGTAGATGAAATGTGGAAAGTAGCTCAACGTGAGCTGGCAACTGGTTTTTACTACCATACGCCAACTGAGAATGAGCAGCTTTTTGGAGCCCGTCGTAAGATTCCAGAATACAAATTTGTAGCAGAAGTAGTTGCTTATGATGAGGCTACACAAACTGCGACCATTCGCCAGCGGAATGTTATCCATGAAGGCGATCAAGTGGAATTCTATGGACCTGGTTTCCGTCATTTTGAAACCTACATTACTGACCTCCATGATGAAAAAGGAAATAAGATTGACCGTGCGCCAAACCCAATGGAATTACTGACGATTACAGTTCCGCAGCCAGTCCAACCTGGTGACATGGTTCGTGCCCGCAAGGAAGGTTTAATCAATTTGTATAAAGAAGATGGCACTAGTGTGACTGTTCGGGCTTAATCAGGCGCGAAAGTTGGAGAATTGTGCTTATCAAGTAGATATTGCCTACATGGTGGATACGAATAGATAGTGGAAGACCTTATTCTAAAAATTCTGCTATTGCTTTTAAAAAATAAAACTCTTCAAATCGCTTTTGATTTGAAGAGTTATTTTTTGAATTTGCGACTTTCGAGCCGAATATCTTTCTTTTGGGCTTCACGGATGTTATTGGGAACTAGACTGATGCGATGGATATCAGGCACACGGATGATGGTCGTCATGCTTTTTTTGAAATTTTTGACAATCAACTGCTGGCGGTCACGGTCATATTTGACAATATCTCCAGTAAAATTTTTATCCAGAAAAATAACATGGACACCAGAATTTTTCCGCAGAGCCAAGTCAATTGTATGTAGGATATGACTCTTGTCGTCCTCTTCCTTATCTGTCTTTTTATAGTTAATGAACTCATTCGTCTTTTGTAAAATCATTTCGAGATATTTTTTCATAGATAAAATCTCCATAACTTGTTACAATATATTATATAATAAAATAAGTAAAAAAGTAAAATCTTTTACGAATAATGAGATAGAAAGTAGAAAAGAGGTAAAGTATGGCAGATTTTAAATTTGAAATCGAGGAGAAATTGCTCGTTTTATCGGAAAATGAAAAAGGCTGGACCAAGGAGCTCAACCGCGTAAGTTTTAACGGTGCGCCTGCCAAGTACGATATCCGAACTTGGAGTCCTGACCACAGCAAGATGGGCAAGGGAATTACCCTTTCCAATGAAGAGTTTCAAGTTCTTTTGGATGCATTTAAAAACGGATAGAGAAAACTCTATCCGTTTTTCTATTTCTCTAAAAAATAGGGATGAAAAGCTAGGCTTCTAAATATAGGAATGCTGATGAGCGTGATGGCTACAAGTTTTAAAAGATCTGGAAGAATGAATGGTGTGACACCAACAGCAATGGCTTTAGAAAATTCCATGTTAGCCAGAAAATGAAGTCCGATTACGCCACCGACAAAAACCAGTGCATCTCCGAGCAGGTTAGCCAAAAAGATCGTGTAAAACTTGCTATCCTTACTTATCAAACTGGAAGTAATCAGCGCAAAGAGCAGATATGCCCAAAGATAGCCTGCGCTTGGACCAAAGAGAGCCTGAAATCCACCGCTTCCTCCAGCGAAGACCGGTAGCCCAATAGCTCCCAGCAGCAAATAGAGCAGAACAGACAAGACAGCTTCGCGTGTTTTGAAAATGGTTGCAATTAAACCTACAGCAAAGGTCTGCAGCGTGATGGGAATGGTCCCAATAGAGAAACTAAGCTGGGAGAGTACAGCTAGGAAAGCGGCTCCGATAGCTGGGAGGGCAAGAAGAAAAGCTTTGTTNTTGTTCATAATAGTAAACCTCTTTTTAAAATTATGGTAACTATTNTAAATCAAAATAAAAAAAAGTCAAGTCTTTTNACATCAGACTAGACAGTTGTTTGTTTATTTCCGCTTTTTGCGGCTCCGAATGAGGAGGAAGATAAAGGCGATTAACCCAAAAATATTAAAGAAAATAATTCCCAGAGCAGCTAATAATTTTTTCGTTTTGCTCATTTCCAATCCCCTTTCTCTTAGTATTTCTTACTATCATATCAAAAATACGGTTTCTTGAATAGCAGAAAGGGTAAAAGATGGCTAGGGAGTCATGAATATTTTAATAAAATAGGATTATCTAGACAAGTTACAATTTATAAGCTTGTCTAGAAGAAGTGAACCAACTAAATAAAAAAGAGGAAGATTCTTTACATAAATCTTCCTCTTTTTTAGAAATAATTTAGAATTTCTTGAATGATAATTGAATTTTGTACTTTAAAATAAAGTAAGAAGTCAAAGAACAAAGCCAGATAGTGTGACTAGCTCTAACCAAATGGCCTAAGACTTCTTTCTTACAAAAATGTAAGATAAAAATCAAAAATGAAAGGATAAGTTATGGTTGCCTTCTCTTCTTTATTTTATTATAATAATGAGCTTTAGAAAGGCCAAAGAAGAAGCTTTTAGCGCATGGTGACAAATTCTTCGGAGCCAGTTGGGTGAATGGCAACAGTCGCGTCAAAGTCGGCTTTGGTAGCTCCCATCTTAATAGCAACAGCGAAGCCTTGGATCATCTCATCTACGCCATAGCCAATACCGTGGAGGCCGACAACTTTTTCATCGTGACCAGCAGTGATAAGTTTAAACTTGGCTTGCTGGCGGTGCTGGGTGACAGCTGAGTACATAGAGGTAAAGCTAGAGGTGTAGACATGAATTTGCTCAACACCATAATCTCGAACAGCTTCTTCCTCCGTCAGCCCCACTGTTCCAATAGCGGGATGGGAGAAGACGACAGTAGGAATCGTTGAGTAATCCATTTTGGCATCTGTCTTGCCGTTAAAGAGGCGCTCAGACAGGGTGCGTCCAGCCTTGATTGCTACTGGCGTCAGCTCTTTTTCGCCCGTCACATCGCCTAAGGCATAGATGCCAGGTACGACAGTATTTTGGTATTCATCTACAGCGATGAAGCCGCGGTCATTTAGGGTAACCCCTGCAGCATCAAGATTGAGGCCTTGGACATTTGGCTTACGGCCAATAGCCCAAATGATCCGCTCAGCAATATGGCTACTGCCGTCTTGGAAGTAGAGTTGTAGTTGACCATCAGGAAGTTTTTCCACTCGTTCGGGTATCTTGTGAGCATGGAGACTAGGACCAGATTTTTCCATCTCTGCCACCAGTCCATCAATCAGATAACTATCGAAATTGCGGAGGGGACGGTCGCGGCGGACAAAGAGATCCGTCTTGACACCTAGAGTATGGAGGACACCAGCAAGCTCTACAGCGATATAGCCTGCTCCGACAACGGCAACAGACTTGGGAAGTTCTTCCCAAGCAAAGACATCATCAGAAGTCTCACCGTATTCGGCACCGGGAATCTGAGGGATGGCTGCATGAGCACCGGTTGCAATCACGATGTGTTTGGCGCGAATCAGCTCTCCATTGACTTCGACTGTGTGCTTATCAACGAAATGAGCGCGACCTTCGATCAGTTCAACGCCGTTGCGTTTGAAGCTTCCATCATAGGATGAGCGAGCGCGGTCAATGTAGGCTTCTCGGTTTTTTCGCAAGGTGGCAAAGTCAAATTGCTGATTTTCTGAAGTAAAGCCATAGTCTGGTCCGTAGTGTTGGATGGCCTCAGCAATCTGAGCACCGTACCACATGATTTTTTTAGGGACACAACCGACATTGACACAGGTTCCCCCTAATTTCTTTTCTTCAATGACAGCTGCTTTAGCGCCATGCTCACCAGCCCGATTCATGGTAGCAATGCCCCCGCTGCCACCGCCAATTGCAATAATATCGAATTCTTTCATAGTTAGATAGACGCTCCTTTAATCAATATGAAGTAATTGTACCTTTTTTAGAAAATGAATGCAAAAATCTGCTATGATTTAGAGATCCTGCAGCTTTTTTAGAGGAAAAATGGTCTTTTAGGGATTTTGTCCCTTTTCCTATCACAATATGATAGGTTATGATATAATGTAGTATAAAAGAAAAATGGTTTTCATCAAGAGGAGGAAAATAGATGAAAAAGCTGAAAAAATGGCAGCTATTTAGTATTATCGGAGTTGCTGTTGTAGTTGTATTGGGAGCAATTTCTGCAATAGTCCTGAGCAATCTTAGTTCTACAACAGAACCTAAGGAAGTTACACCAATTGTGCAGCAGGCAAAAGAAGGTAGCATAGCCTCATCTGTCCTGTTGACGGGAACTGTAACGGCTAACTCAGAGCAATATGTTTATTATGATGCTACCAAGGGCGACTTGGAGTCCGTCCTAGTCAATGTTGGCGACCAAGTAGCTGTAGGCCAAGCACTTGTTCAATATAAGAGCACAGAAGCTCAAGCAAACTATGATGCCGCAGTTCGTGCTGTCAATAAGGCTGACCGTCAGATTAATGACTTACAGACAAATGGGACAACAGTAGAAAAAACTGGTGATGAAGAGACGGATAGTAAATCCCTTGCTTCTGCCCAACGTACCGTCGATTCTCAACTGGCTGATTTGCGTGATGCACGTTCAGATGCTGTGGACAATATGAACAAGTCTCAAGCTCTGTTAAATGCAGCGACTGTTACGAGCACTGTTGAGGGGACAGTAGTGGAAGTAAACCGCGATGTATCCAAATCAACAACAGGAACCAACCAAACCTTGGTGCACATCGTCAGCAACGGTAGTCTTCAAATCAAGGGAGAACTCTCTGAGTACAATCTGGCTAATTTGTCAGTTGGACAAGAAGTAAGCATTACTTCTAAAGTATATCCTGACAAAAAATGGACAGGTAAAATTAGCTATATTTCCAACTATCCTAAGGACGGACAGCAAGCTTCATCAACCAATACAGGTGGCGCGGCTTCCTCTGCAAAATATCCATTTACCGTCGATATTACAAGTGAAATTGGTGATTTGAAGCAAGGTTTCTCTGTCAGCGTTGAAGTGAAAAACAATACAAAAGGGATTCTTGTACCAGCAAGCAGTATTATCTCAGACGGAGACAAGAACTACGTTTGGACTGTTGAAAAAGGTAAAGCAAAGAAAGTGGAAGTGACCTTAGGGAATGCTGATGCTGAAAATCAAGAAATCTCATCTGGTTTGACAAAAGACAGTAAAGTTATCACCAATCCAACAGATAGCTTGAAAGATGGTCAAGAGGTGAAAGCGGATGAAAAAACTCATTGATCTACGGAATATTAATAAAACCTATCGGAATGGTGATCAAGAACTTAAAGTTTTAAAAAATATCAATTTGACAGTTGAAGAGGGCGAGTTTGTGGCTATCATGGGGCCGTCTGGTTCCGGGAAGTCCACCCTGATGAATATTATCGGGATGTTGGATCGTCCGTCTACTGGCGAGTATTTTTTAGGAAATGAAGATGTTGCAAACTTGGGTGATAAGAAGTTAGCCAAGGTGCGAAATAATCAAATCGGCTTCGTTTTTCAGCAATTTTTCCTCTTATCTAAATTAAATGCCCTTCAAAATGTAGAACTACCGTTGATTTATGCGGGGGTGTCACAAGGAAGTCGCAAAAATTTAGCTAAGCAGTATTTAGAAAAAGTAGATTTGGGTACTCGTATGACCCACTTGCCGTCAGAGCTGTCTGGGGGGCAGAAGCAACGTGTTGCCATTGCGCGTGCCTTGGTAAACAATCCTTCGATTATTCTTGCCGACGAGCCGACAGGAGCCCTCGATACCAAAACTGGCGAGCAAATTATGGAACTCTTGACGGAGTTGAACGCTGAAGGAAAAACGATTATCATGGTTACTCATGAACCTGAAATTGCTGCCTATGCTAAGCGTCAGATTGTCATTCGTGATGGAGTCATCTCTTCAGATAGTGCTGAGAAGGAGGAACGTGATTAATGCAAAATTTTAAATTTGCCATTAGTTCCATTCTTGGGCATAAGATGCGGGCTTTTCTGACCATGATTGGGATTATCATCGGTGTTGCGTCTGTTGTCGTCATCTTGGCACTGGGAAATGGAATGCAACAGGGAGTCACCAAGAGCATCACAAAAGAACAGAAGTATGTCAGCTTGCTTTATTCTCCCACTAAAAATAATTATACGATGGGAGTTAATTTGATGGAGGTCAATGGTGGTCAAGATGCAGATAGTGAGATACTAGAGGAACCACCTGTTGTCCAAGAATCTTGGGTTAAGGAACTATTGAAGATTGACGGAGTCAAGGGCTATTATGTGACCAACGGTTCGACAGCTGACTTTTCTTATCAGAACAAGAAGTCTGATAAGGTCAACATTACGGGCGTGAATGCTACATTCTTTAAAATTAGAAAATATGAGATTTTAGCTGGACGGACTCTCCTGCCTAGTGACTATCAAAGTTTTTCTAATGTGATGATGATTGATGAAACAGTGGCAACCAGCCTGTTTGGAAGTAGTGCAGAAGCCCTGAATAAAATAGTTTCAGTCGGTGACAGTAACTATCGGGTTGTTGGTATCTATAAGGATCCCAATGCTGGTCAGAGCATGAGTATGAGCTCAGGTAGCGCCCTGATGGCTAATACACAGGTGGCATCTGAATTTCATACAGATGAAATTGCAACTGTCTATATCTATGTACCAGAAGTGGATCGCATCAATGAAGTTGGTGTAGAAGCGGCCAAAGAATTGACTGCTCTTTCAGGGGCTCGTCAAGGAGAATATCAAATCCTAAATATGGATACCTTGCTGGAGCAGTACAATCAAATCACAGGAACGATGACCGGTGTTATCGGAGCTATTGCAGGAATTTCCCTTTTTGTTGGTGGTATCGGTGTGATGAATATCATGCTAGTATCCGTTACAGAGCGGACACGGGAAATTGGTTTGCGAAAAGCTCTTGGAGCAACGCGTGGAAATATTCTCACGCAGTTCTTGATTGAATCCATGGTGTTGACCCTTATCGGTGGCCTGCTTGGTCTTAGCCTTGCCTATGGAATCAATGCTCTGCTAGCTGCAGTCGTGCCTGAAAACGTATTTGGAGGCCCACCGGTTGTCTCTGTTACTGCAGCAGTTGGAAGCCTTGTCTTCTCAGCCATGGTTGGTATTGTCTTTGGTATCTTGCCGGCTAATAAAGCCTCTAAACTAGATCCAATTGAAGCGTTGAGATATGAATAATGTTATCAAAAGTCTGGGAAACCAGACTTTTTGTCATGCAAAAAATCCCGATGGAATTCCAGCGGGATTTGTTTTTAAAATTGTGTAAATTTGAGATTACTTCATTGTTGGGAAAAGCAATACATCGCGAATCGTAGTCACATCTGTGAGCAACATTACGAGACGGTCGATACCGATTCCGAGGCCTCCAGTTGGTGGCATACCGTATTCCAGTGCTTCAACGTAATCATAGTCGATGCCAGTTGCTTCGTCATCGCCCAGTTCTTTAGCTTTTGCCTGAGCTTCAAAACGTGATAATTGATCGATTGGATCGTTCAGCTCAGTGAAGGCGTTGGCATATTCTTTGGTCATGATGAAGAGCTCAAAGCGGTCCGTGAAGCGTGGGTCTTCTGGGTTTTTCTTAGCCAGAGGTGACACAGCGACAGGGTGACCATAGACAAAGGTTGGCTGAATCAAGGTTTCTTCAACAAATTCTTCAAAGAAAGCATTGATAACGTGGCCTACTTCGGTGAAGTGCTTTTCAAGCGGCACTTTCTTTTCCTGTGCCAAAGCAGCAGCTTCTTCAAAGCTCATATCTTGCCAGAAGTCTACGCCAGTGATTTCCTTGATGGCATCCACCATATGAACACGTTTAAATGGTTCGTTGATCTTGATCTCAGTACCTTGGTAGTTGACTGGACCATCACCCTTAACTGCTTTAGCAGCGTGTTGGATAATGCCTTCTGTCAAGTCCATGATATCTTGGAAGTCCGCATAGGCTTGGTAGACTTCGATAGAAGTGAACTCAGGATTATGAGTGGCGTCCATCCCTTCGTTACGGAAGATACGACCAATTTCATAGACGCGTTCCATACCACCAACGATAAGGCGTTTCAAGTGAAGCTCAGTTGCAATCCGTAGCACCATGTCAATGTTTTGAGCATTGTGGTGAGTAATGAATGGACGAGCAGCAGCACCGCCTGCTTCGTTGTGGAGAACAGGTGTTTCAACTTCAAGGAAGCCTTGGCCATCCAAGTAACGGCGGATTTCTGAGATGATTTTTGAGCGAGTGACAAAGCGCTCAAAGCTTTCACGGTTGGAAATCAAATCCAAATAACGTTTGCGGTAGATGGTTTCGACATCTGTCAAACCGTGGAATTTCTCTGGAAGGGGACGCAGAGCTTTTGAAAGGTGAGTAATATGCGTTGCTTTGATAGAGAGTTCTCCCATATCTGTGCGCATCACATCACCTTCAATTCCCAAGAAGTCACCCAAGTCAGCTTTTTTGAAAATCTCATAGTTTTCTTCACCAACTTCGTCCTTACGAACGTAAATCTGGATTTGGCCTTCACGGTCTTGGATGTGGGCGAAGCCGACTTTCCCTTTTCCGCGTTTGGTCATGAGACGGCCAGCAATGGTTGCTTTTTCGTTCAATTCATGTAATTCTTCTTTGGATTTGTCGCTGTACTTTTCTTTGAGTTGAGCAGAGTTAGCAGTACGCTCAAAACGTTTTCCGAAAGGATCAATTCCTTGCTCAGCCAGCGCAGCCATTTTTTCACGACGAATAATCTGCTGGTCATTTAATTCTTCAATATGTTCAGTAGTCATTTTCTTCCTCCTAAGGCTTTCCCTTTTATTTTATCACAAAACAAAAGGAAATTCAGCAATAATTATCGATAAAAATAGAAAAACTGCGATGTTTAAAGATTCGCAGTTTCATCTGTTAGCATGTAATCTAAGTTGTTCCAAGTAAGTAACTTGAAAGAGTCAAAATCGTCTGTTTCCAAAATGGTGACGCTAGCGTTAGCCAAACCTCCGTCCTTACGGAGCAAAGAGGTTTCGTAACCGAGCAGGCGACGAATGCTGGCAGTTAGGTTGGCACCATGTCCGACAATCAATACATTTTGAAAATCTTTCCCTTTGAGAGACTTCACTAAGGCAATTGTCCGATTGGTGGCTTGAGCGACGGATTCTGCGTCAAATAGTTGGTGATCAAACTGGGATAGATCGTGGCGAAAAGCCCACATCTGCTGAGGATAAGTGGCTTCTACAGTAGCAATTTTGGCTCCTTCTAGTTTTCCAAGAGCCCACTCTCTTAGTTCAGGAGTTGGAATGATATCAATTTGATGCTGGTTTTCACTTTGGATGATTTCTGCAGAACGGTAAGCGCGAGGCAAATCGCTAGAGTAGATTTTATCGAATTGAACGTTCGATAAATGTTTGCCCAAGCGCTTGAGCTCGTCAATGGATGTTTCAAGAAGTGGAGAATCTCCGCTTGCCCCTTGGAAACGCATTTCTAGATTCCATTCGGTTTTTCCATGTCGGATAAAATACAATTTCATATCAAGATCCTTTTTTCCTTTTGAAGCGAATAGCCTAGTCTTCTTTCAAGTCCGCGAACTGTGCTTGAACAAAGTCAGCTAAGTCCTGAGCCTTGATCTGGATGCTGCGGCCTACTTCACCAGCAGAAACAATAATATTTTCGCGACTCAGAGCCGTTTGGTCAATGAAAATTGGGAAGGAGTGCTTTTGGCGAATTCCGACAGGATTATTGGCACCATGGATATAACCAGTCGTTTTTTCTAAATCTTTCTGCGGAATCATACTGACTTTTTTATTTCCTGAAATTTTTGCTAATTTCTTTTCCGACAGGTGTTCGGTGATGGGGAGAATGCCAATGACTGTTCCTGTTTTATCCCCGTTTAAAGCCAGTGTTTTATAAATTTGCGAGCGGTCAAATTCCTCTGTCAGGCTATCATCTAAAGCATTAATCTGCAANCCTTGGTGNTCNATTTTTGCCTTGTTTAAAATTTGCTCNACCANTGTTTTTTTGAGTTTTGTCTTTTTNGCCATTATTTATATTTCTCTTCTANTTGGGACATCCAAATTCCTAGCCANATNCCTAGTCCAAAGAAAAAGGCGGCAAGAACGAGTGTGAAAATGGATACNCCTGCATAACTAATGCTCTCGCTGTTGCCACTTTGAGGGAGAACAATGAGCAAGGTGCTGGACAATACAATGCCAATGATAAAATGGTAAACGCGGGAATGATAATGTTTCAAAATATAGTCCATGGCTTTTGAAAAGAGAATCAGAGCCAGAGCGCCACCGATACCGATTGGTAGGAAAGTGCCAAATAAATCCAGGCGTTTAAATCCTGTCAGCATGGGAGTATAGAGCCCTAGAATCAATAGCAGATTTGAAGGGCTGAGTCCCGGAATCAAGATTCCTAAAGCGATAAGGGCACCTGCTAAAACAAAGGATAAGAAGTTAGCTGGCAGTGTACCCACCATTCCATTCAGTGAATAGAGGAAAACGCCCGACAAAATAAAACTAAGCCAGAAGGTAACAGTATCAGCTCGATCTCTGTCGGATTCCTTGACGGATTCTTTGATCAGGCTGGGAATGGTACCGATGATGGCTCCAGCAAAACCCCAGAGAACGATAACCTTGTAATTATCCAGCAAGAGATTAACTGGATAGGAGAAGGCCGCGATCCCTAAAACCATCCCAATAGCCACAGGAGTGAAGTAGAGAACATTCTCGATAAAATTTTCTTTGATATGGGCTAAAAAGCGAATCATTCGCTCATAAATCCCCAAAATCGCGGCTAATACACCGCCAGACACACCAGGCAAGATGAAACCAAGCGCGATAATCATTCCTTTTAAAACTCTAGCAATCCATGAAATCATAATATCTCCCTACAAGTTTTTTCATTAGACTATTGTACCATAAAGCTACATACTTTTCTGAAAAAAGCAAGAAAAATATCTTGTACAGAGAAAAAAAGATACAAGATTTCCTAACAGTTATCTTGCATCCTTTTTATTTTGGTGTTGAAAATAATTTCTTATAAGTCTCTTTCTTATCCTGTACAGGAGAGAGCTGATTAAGGTCTAAGTTATGTGGGAAACCTTCCAATTTACCTTCTGAGGTGTATTGATGTAGGTCATAGGGCTGTTCAGTATTTGGAGCAGCGTTATAGTAGCCGTCATTATAACCATAAGTTGGAATCCAAACGGCAGTAAATTTCTCAGTTGAGATACTATGCTCTTCCATGAAATAGGTACCAATGTAGATACCAATATTTTGAGCTCCAAGACTTTCAAGCTTGGCACGAAAGGCCTCGATTCCTGCGTTCATGTCGCCCATGGTCTTGTCTTCAACATCAAGCCAGTAAAAGGTAGGTTTATATTTCGAAGAGGCCTTGTAGAAGCTTTCAGCTTCTTTTTCCATTTCTTTGATATTGCCTGCCGCTATATAAGCATAGACAGCTACAGGAATCCCCCGTTTTTGAAACTCTTGGATATGGGTAGCAAATGATTTGTCAAGTCCATTTAAATGAGTGGCAACATTTTCTTTTTTTGCTTGAGCTCCACTATGCACGCGAATGATAGCTCCAGAAATATTTGTTGATAAGGTATCATAGTCTATTTCGCTGGGCAATTGCCAACCGGAAAGGTCAACGATAGGCTTATTAAGCAATTCTTCCTCAGGTTCGTCTGAAGGAGTTTCCTCCTTTTTTTTCTTGGTTGTCACCTGACTGACTTGAGTTTTTTTTGTTTGGGCTTGTTTAATTTGCACATCAAGATGGTGTTTGCTTATGACAATATATAGAATAAAGCAAGCAAAGAATAGCAAGAGTGCAAGCGGTTTAATCCTTTTTCTCATACTGTTTCATTGTAACGTAAAATAAATAGAAAAGCAAAGTATTTATCTATATTTCCAGCGAAATACGAAAATGTAATCTGATTGCAATAGAAGATAAAACAATTTGAAATAATTGGATATTTGAGGCGATAAATAAGTAAATATCTATTGAGGCCACCCTAATGCTTTTTTTTCGAGTCAAAAGGTGGTATAATGAAGGTTGAATTTTTAGAAATTAAATGGTGAAATATGAAAATTGACAAAAAGCATTTATTGAATTACTCAATTTTGATTCCGTACATGCTGTTATCTGGCATTGGCTTGATTGTCGTTTATTCCACGACGAGCCCCATCCTCATTCAAAATGGGCTCAATAGTTTTCGAATGGTCGCCACTCAAGCAGGTTTTTGGCTCTTCAGCTTGGTGATGATTGGGATTATTTACCGAATGAAGCTGGATTTTCTGAAGAGGCCAGGAGTGATTACGTTTGTTATCATAGCTGAAATTATTCTGCTTTTACTCTCACGCTTTATCACAGGAACGATCAATGGGGCACATGGTTGGCTCAAAATAGGCCCAGTTACTGCTCAGCCGGCAGAATACCTGAAGATTATTTTGGTCTGGTATTTGGCCCTACAGTTTTCTAAGAAACAAGAGCAAATAGAAGTATATGATTATCAAGCAATCACCTTTAATCAGTTGATTCCGCGTGCCGTTACTGACTGGCGGGTTATTGTTGCTTTCTTGATTGGTCTTGTGGTTATCATGCCCGACTTAGGCAATGCGACTATCTTGCTCTTGACAGTTTTGATTGTAATTTCCACCAGCGGAATTGCTTACAGATGGTTCTCGACCATGCTTGGCGCTGTTGTAGGAGGGTCAGCAGCAGTTTTAGCGAGTATTTGGCTGATAGGTGTCAAGCGTGTTGAGCAAATTCCTATTTTTGGGTATGTCGCAAAGCGTTTCAGTGCCTTTTTCAACCCTTTCGACGATTTGTCTGGCTCAGGTCACCAGTTGGCCAATTCTTACTATGCCATGAGTAATGGTGGTTGGTTTGGCTTAGGTTTAGGAAACTCCATTGAAAAACGAGGTTATCTACCAGAGGCTCATACAGACTTTGTTTTCTCGATTGTTATTGAGGAAGTTGGATTCTTTGGAGCTACTTTAATTTTAGCCCTGCTCTTTTTCTTGATTTTACGAATTATTCTCGTAGGTACAAGGGCTAAGGATCCATTTAATTCTATGATGGCTTTGGGAATTGGCGGTATGATTCTGATGCAAACCTTTGTCAATATTGGTGGTATTTCGGGCTTGATTCCTTCAACCGGTGTAACCTTCCCATTCTTATCTCAGGGGGGAAACAGTTTATTGGTTCTATCAGTTGCCATTGCCTTTGTTTTAAATATTGATGCTAATGAGCGACGAAACGCCATGTATCAGGAACTAGAAGTAAGTCAATCCTAAAAGATCTTCTTGTATGTTAGCTCTTCAACAATAGAAAGGTGTAAATAATGTCATTTACAAAATTAGAAAATTATAGCAATAAAGAAATGATTCGAGAAGAAGTTTCTATTTTAACGGACTTGTTGGTAGATATTACCCGGGATATTCTCAGTCCTGACACTTTTGCTAAAATCTCCATGATTGAAGAACTAGCAGTTCAATCTAAATACCAAGAGCTGAAAGCAGTGGTAGAAGAATTATCTACGGATGATATGGTCTATATCTCACGCTATTTTGCTATTTTGCCTCTGCTCATCAATATTTCTGAAGATGTTGACTTGGCTTATGAGATCAATCATCAAAATAATATCGATCAAGACTACCTTGGTAAGCTTTCAACGACGATTGATTTGGTTTCAACACGAGAAAATGCGCAGGAAATTTTGGAAAATCTAAATGTTGTTCCTGTTTTGACTGCTCATCCGACTCAGGTTCAGCGCAAGACCATGTTGGATTTGACAAATCACATTCATACACTTTTGCGTCAGCATCGCGATGTTAAAGCTGGTCTGGTGAACGAAAAGAAATGGTTAGCCAATCTTCGTCGTTATATCGAGCTGATGATGCAGACCGACATGATTCGGGAAAAGAAACTTAAGGTTACCAATGAAATCACTAACGTTATGGAATACTATAATAGTTCTTTTCTTCAAGCAATCACGAACCTGATGCTAGAGTATAAACGCTTAGCAGAAGAAAAAGGAATCCATTTGGAAAATCCAAAGCCCATCACCATGGGAATGTGGATTGGTGGTGACCGTGATGGGAATCCATTTGTAACCGCTGAAACTCTGAAATTGTCTGCAACGGTACAGAGCGAAGTTATTCTGAATTACTACATTGACAAGGTTTATACGCTCTATCGTAACTTCTCCCTGTCTACTAATCTTTCAAAAACAAGTGAAGCTGTAGCCAAGATGGCAGCTTTGTCAAGCGACAAGTCTGTTTATCGGGAAAATGAGCCTTATCGCCGCGCCTTTCATTATATTCAGTCCAAGTTGATTCAGACCTTACTTTATCTGAAAGAAGGTAATTTCTCTGGTGAAGGGCATCGTTTGGCTGATAAAGCTGAAGCAGTCCTGCATGCAAATTCAGCCACTTCAGTCAGCCATAATGGTAGAGAAATCATTCCAAATTATATCCAGTCTAGACTTAGTGGTAGTTTGGATGAATTACGAAAAGAACAACTTCCGTCTTATAAAAATGCACAAGAGTTTAAGGAAGATCTTCTTGTTATTCGTGATTCTTTGCTGGAACACAATGGACAAGCTCTGGTGACTGGAGAACTTACTGAATTGCTACAAGCAGTAGACATTTTTGGTTTCTTCTTGGCCAGCATTGATATGCGTCAGGATTCTAGTGTCCATGAGGCTTGTGTGGCGGAACTCTTGGCTTCTGCTAATATCGTAAAAGACTATAGTAGCTTATCAGAAGAAGAAAAATGCCAGGTTCTCCTTAAGCAACTTTTGGAGGATCCACGGATTCTGTCAGCCACTCATGCACCTAAATCTGAACTTCTACAAAAAGAATTGGAGATTTTCAAGACGGCTCGTCAGCTTAAGGATGCGATTGGCGAAGATGTTATCAAGCAAAATATTATTTCCCATTCCACTAGCGTATCAGACTTACTAGAGTTGGCAATTATGCTCAAGGAAGTCGGCTTGATCGATGAAGAAGGTGCGCGTGTGCAGATTGTTCCTCTGTTTGAAACGATTGAGGACTTGGATAACTCCTGCGATACTATGGAGAAATATCTGTCTCTGCCAATTGCTCAAAAATGGATTGCTTCTAAAAATAACTACCAAGAAATCATGCTGGGCTACTCAGACAGTAACAAGGATGGTGGTTATTTATCATCATGCTGGACACTCTACAAGGCTCAGCAACAACTGACAGCTATTGGCGACAAGTTTGGCGTCAAGATTACCTTCTTCCATGGTCGCGGAGGAACTGTCGGTCGTGGCGGTGGCCCAACCTATGAGGCAATCACTTCACAACCATTGCGGAGTATCAATGATCGTATTCGCCTGACAGAGCAGGGTGAGGTCATCGGCAATAAATACGGCAACAAGGATGCTGCTTACTATAATCTGGAAATGCTCGTCTCTGCTGCTATTAACCGCATGATAAGCTCTAAGAAGAGTGACAGTGCCACAACTAACGAGTACGAGCGAGTGATGGATCGAGTAGTGAACCGAAGCTACCAAATCTATCGAGATTTAGTCTTTGGTGACGAACGTTTCTACGACTATTTCTTTGAGTCTAGTCCTATTAAGGCCATTTCTAGCTTTAATATCGGATCTCGTCCAGCCGCCCGTAAAACCATCACTGAAATCGGTGGCCTAAGAGCCATTCCTTGGGTCTTCTCTTGGTCTCAAAGTCGGGTTATGTTCCCTGGTTGGTATGGTGTCGGCTCCAGCTTCAAGGAATTTATCGATGAAGATCCTGAAAAGAATCTAGCCTTCCTACAGTTTATGTACAAGAGATGGCCATTCTTCCAGTCCCTTTTGTCAAATGTTGATATGGTCCTGTCTAAGTCCAATATGAATATCGCCTTTGAGTATGCGCAGCTTTGTGAAGATCAAGATGTGCGGGATATTTTCAATACCATCCTCGACGAATGGCAGCTGACCAAGGATGTTATCTTGGCGATTGAAGGCCATGACGAGCTCTTAGCAGAAAATGTCTATCTCAAGGATAGTTTGAACTATCGGATGCCTTATTTCAATGTTTTGAACTATATTCAGCTTGAGCTGATCAAGCGTCAGCGCCGAGGAGAACTTTCACCAGAACAAGAACGCTTGATTCACATTACCATCAACGGAATTGCGACAGGGCTACGAAATTCTGGTTGATCCCTAAGAAGTTTCAAACGATATAAATCAAGAAATCGGCTTTTGAGCCGATTTTTTGTTGACTAAGCCTCGTTTTTGAATAAAGAGCTTCATTTTCTGTGATTTATGTAAAGAAAAGATGAAAAAGTTTCCTGTCAGGAAAGTTTTCATATCTGTGCGCTAAAATACTTGAAAGTGTTTACAATTAGTGATACAATGATAAGTGTAGAAAAATGAAAACGATATTTTCAACAAAAGAAAGGAAACTATATGAACACAGACGACACAGTAACCATTTATGATGTCGCCCGTGAAGCGGGAGTTTCAATGGCGACAGTCAGCCGAGTTGTAAATGGTAACAAGAATGTAAAAGAAAATACACGCAAAAAAGTATTGGAAGTGATTGAACGTCTTGACTATCGTCCTAATGCAGTTGCCCGCGGTTTGGCTAGCAAAAAGACGACCACAGTTGGTGTTGTAATTCCTAATATCACGAATAGTTACTTCTCTACTTTAGCCAAAGGGATTGATGATATTGCCGAAATGTATAAGTACAATATCGTCCTGGCAAACAGCGATGAAGATGATGACAAGGAAGTTTCGGTTGTTAATACCCTTTTCTCTAAGCAAGTAGATGGTATTATTTTTATGGGCTACCATCTGACAGAGAAAATTCGCTCAGAGTTTTCACGTTCACGGACACCAGTGGTTCTAGCGGGCACGGTGGATGTAGAACATCAGTTACCAAGTGTCAATATTGATTATAAACAGGCAACGGTTGATGCTGTGGAACTATTGGCTAAGCGCAACAAGAAAATTGCTTTTGTCAGCGGTCCTTTGGTAGATGATATCAATGGTAAAATCCGCTTGTCTGGCTACAAAGAAGCTCTGAAGGGCAAGAAAATTTCATACAGCGAAGGCTTGGTCTTCGAGTCTAAGTATAGCTACGATGATGGTTATCATCTAGCTGAACGTCTGATTGCTTCAAAGGCAACGGCGGCTTTTGTGACCGGAGATGAGTTGGCAGCAGGTTTGCTTAATGGTTTGGCTGATCGAGGTGTTCGTATTCCTGAAGACTTTGAAATCATTACTAGCGATGATTCGCAAATTGCTCGCTTTACTCGCCCTAATCTGTCTACTATCGGACAACCTCTGTATGACATCGGTGCGATTAGTATGCGGATGCTGACGAAGATTATGCATAAAGAAGAGTTGGAAGAGCGTGAAGTCCTCCTAGCTCATACGATCAATGAACGTAAATCAACTCGTAAATAATAAAATTGATACGGGATGGGACGGAATTAAATTTTGAAAGAATTTAGTTCTGTCTCATTTTTTGTTTTAGTTAAACACAGTTGCCGGATATAAGAGATTCTGAGTTTCTTCTTTACAGAAATTTAGGTATAATAGAAGCAGGAATGTTGAAAATCATTGCTTGTCCAATATGCTTAACTGATAGGAATGAAGAGGTCAGGAGTTAGCCAAGATTTGGCATAGATTTTCAGATAAAATGTAAAAATAAAGAAGTGGAAACGCATTTTTTCTGTCTTCTTTTTACTAGTAGGCATCATTTATCGTAGCTGTATCAAGGAGAATTTTGTGATTACGCAACTAGATACCAAGACTGTTTATAGCTTTATGGATAGTTTAGTCTCTATCAAAAAATATGTTCAACGGGCCAAGGACTTGGGCTACAAAAGTCTGGGTATGATGGATGTGGACAATCTTTATGGAGCTTATCATTTTCTAGAGGAGGCAAAAGCGGCAGAACTTCAACCCTTGCTAGGTCTAGAGATGGAAGTTTTTAAAGATGGAAATCCTCTCAATCTGAGACTCTTGGCTTTGGATAGTCGGGGCTATCGTAATTTGATGAAGATTTCAACTCTGAAAATGATGAATCGTCAAAATTGGGAAGACTTTCAACATCTTTTTAAGGGGCTGGCTCTGATTGTACCAATCTTTGAAGGTGTGGATCAGCTAGATCTGGGTTTGGACTTTTATGTTGGGGTCTTTCCAGATACGCCAAGGCAGGAATTGACTAGGCCAGTCCTGCCCTTGCATACGGTTCGCTACTTTGAGCAGGGAGATTTAGAAACCTTGCAAATGTTGAGGGCGATTCGGGACAATATCAGTTTGCGAGAGGTCGGTCACCTGTCGAGCCATGAGTTTTTATTAGCCCCAGCCTCTTTAGAAGAAGCTTTCGTTGAAAACTTTCCAGAGAGTTTGACCAACTTAGAGCGATTGATAGCTGATGTTCATTATGAAATTAACACCGAGTTTAAGCTTCCGCGCTTTAATCCTGAGCGACCTGCTGTAGAGGAGCTGCGAGAATTGGCTGAGATGGGATTGGCCAAGCGGGGGCATGCAGGGGAAGTCTATCAAGTAAGGCTGGATCAGGAGCTGGATGTTATTCATCAGATGGGTTTTGATGATTATTTCCTTATTGTCTGGGATTTGCTGCGCTTTGGCCGCAGTCAAGGTTATTACATGGGGATGGGACGTGGATCTGCGGTTGGCAGTTTGGTGGCCTATGCTTTGGAGATTACAGGCATTGACCCAGTAGAAAAGAACCTGCTTTTTGAACGTTTCCTAAACCTAGAACGCTATACCATGCCCGATATTGATATTGATATTCCCGATGTGTATCGGCCGGAGTTTATACGCTATGTCCGAGATCGCTACGGTAGCATGCATGCGGCTCAGATTGTGACCTACTCAACCTTTGGGGCTAAGCAGGCTATCCGAGATGTTTTTAAGCGCTTTGGTTTGCCAGAGTACGAGCTGACCAATATGACCAAAAAAATCGGCTTTCGAGACAACTTAACCACTGCTTATGAGCGAAATATAGCCTTTCGCCAGATTATCAATAGCAAACTAGAATATCAGAAGGCCTTTGAAATTGCCAAAAAAATCGAAGGAAATCCACGTCAGACTTCAATCCATGCTGCTGGGGTCGTCATGAGTGACGATGATTTGACCAATCAAATTCCCTTAAAATACGGGGAGGATATGTATCTCACCCAGTACGATGCCCACGGTGTGGAAAGTAATGGACTGCTTAAGATGGACTTTTTAGGCTTGCGCAATTTAACCTTTGTCCAGCGGATGAAAGAAGCAGCTCTAGACAAATATGGAGTTGATATTGATATTGCTCGTATTGACTTGGAAGACGAGGAAACTCTACGCCTCTTTGCAGCAGGCAATACCAAGGGTATTTTCCAGTTTGAACAAGCAGGTGCTATCAGTCTTTTGAAAAGAGTCCAACCCGTCCAGTTTGAAGAAGTAGTGGCTACCACATCTCTCAATCGTCCCGGTGCTAGTGACTATATTGATAACTTTGTCAAGCGCAAGCATGGTCGCGAGCGCGTGGAGATGATTGATCCGAGCTTGGAGGATATCTTGGCTCCAACCTATGGCATCATGCTTTACCAAGAGCAGGTCATGCAGGTCGCCCAGCGTTTTGGTGGTTTTAGCCTGGGGAAGGCCGATATTTTACGGCGGGCGATGGGCAAGAAAAATGCTGCTGAAATGCATAAAATGGAGGAAGAATTTATCAGGGGAGCCGTCAAACTGGGGCACTCAGAGGCCAAGGCTAAGGAGGTCTTTGCGGTCATGGAGAAATTTGCCGGCTATGGCTTCAACCGTAGCCACGCCTATGCTTACTCGGCCCTAGCTTTTCAGCTGGCTTATTTCAAGGCTCATTATCCAGACATCTTCTTTGATGTCATGCTTAATTATTCTAGCTCGGACTATATCACAGATGCACTCGGATTTGGCTTCGAGCTAGCTCCCTTGACTATCCATAACATTCCCTATAAAGATAAGTTTCAGGAGCGAAAAATCTATCTTGGTTTGAAAAATATCAAGGGCTTGCCAAGGGATTTTGTTTTCTGGATCATAGAAGAGCGTAAAAAAAATCCCTTTAGCAGTGTGGAAGATTTCATTTTACGCCTGCCTCAGAGTTATCATAAGTTGCCACTTTTAAGTCCCTTGGTGCAATTGGGACTCTTTGATATTTTTGAGCCCAATCGACAGAAGATTTTGCATAATCTACCGAATCTTTTTGTCTTTGCAGATGAGTTGGGGAGTTTATTTGCTGATACTAGCTATTCATGGACGGATGTTGAGGATTTTACTGCTGCAGAAAAATTTGAGCAGGAGCAAGCCTTGATTGGAATTGGCCTTAGTGACCATCCACTTATTAGCCTAGCTAAGAAAGCCTACCATCCTTTTGTCTGGATTGAAGAGTTGGCCGATAATAGTAAGGCGACCATTTTAGTAGAAGTCCAGTCTATCAAGGTTATTCGCACCAAAAATGGTGAAAATATGGCCTTTATGCAAGTGACGGATACCAAGAAAAAGTTAGATGTCACTTTATTTCCAGAGGTTTACCGCCGCTTTGCTCAACTAATCCAAGAAAAAGGCTATTACTATCTGACTGGAAAAATTCAGGAGAGGGATGGCCGACTACAGATGGTTCTAGCAGAGGTGGAGAAAGCAAGCTCAGAACGCTTTTGGATCCAATTAGCTGATACTAGTCACGACAGGCAGATTGCGGAGATCCTGCAGCGATACCCAGGGGATATTCCCGTGGTGCTACGCTATGAGAATGAGAAGAAAACGGTTCCTGCATCAGGCTTTCAAGTTCAAAAATCAGACCAACTTCAAGCTGAACTAGAAAATTATAGCATGAAAACGGTTTTTCGGTAAAAAATCAGGAAAATAAGAGAATTTTTATTCTGATTGTGGTATAATTCTATAAGAATGTTAAAAAGATAAAGGAGCACATTACGAAATGAAACGTATTGCTGTTTTGACCAGTGGTGGAGATGCCCCTGGTATGAATGCTGCTATTCGTGCAGTCGTTCGTAAAGCAATTTCCGAAGGAATGGAAGTTTATGGGATTTATGGCGGCTACGCTGGAATGGTTGCTGGAGATATTTATCCACTTGATGCAACTTCAGTTGGAGACATTATTTCTCGTGGAGGAACTTTCCTTCATTCAGCACGCTACCCTGAGTTTGCAAAACTTGAAGGGCAATTAAAGGGAATCGAACAACTGAAGAAACACGGTATTGAAGGTGTAGTTGTTATCGGTGGAGATGGTTCTTACCATGGTGCGATGCGCTTAACAGAGCATGGCTTCCCAGCTGTCGGTGTACCTGGAACTATTGACAATGACATTGTCGGAACAGATTTCACTATCGGTTTTGATACTGCTGTTACAACTGCAATGGACGCGATCGACAAGATCCGTGATACATCATCCAGTCACCGTCGTACTTTCGTTGTTGAAGTAATGGGACGTAACGCTGGAGATATCGCACTTTGGGCAGGTATTGCTACAGGTGCAGATGAAATTATCATTCCTGAAGAAGGCTTCAAGATTGAAGATATCGTTGCCAGCATCAAACGTGGCTATGAAAAAGGTAAGAAGCATAATATCATTGTTCTTGCTGAAGGTGTTATGTCAGCAGATGAGTTTGGTAAAAAGCTGAAAGAAGCTGGTGATACTAGCGATCTCCGTGTGACTGAACTTGGTCACATCCAACGTGGTGGTTCACCAACTGCTCGCGACCGTGTATTGGCTTCTCGTATGGGAGCGCATGCCGTTAAACTACTTAAAGAAGGTATCGGTGGTGTTGCCGTAGGTATCCGTAATGAAGAAATGGTGGAAAGCCCAATCTTGGGAACTGCTGAAGAAGGCGCACTCTTTAGCCTGACTGCAGATGGCAAAATCGTTGTCAACAATCCACACAAAGCTGATATCGGCTTAGCAGAGCTCAATCGCAGCATTAATATTTAATTGGTCAATCAGGGGTGAAATCCCCAAATAGTAGAAGGAGTTTCTTAATATCATGAACAAACGCGTAAAAATTGTTGCAACTTTAGGTCCTGCGGTAGAAATCCGTGGCGGTAAAAAATTCGGTGAAGACGGATACTGGGGTGAAAAACTGGACGTTGAAGCTTCAGCTCAAAATATTGCAAAATTGATTGAAGCAGGGGCAAACACTTTCCGTTTCAACTTCTCACACGGTGACCACCAAGAACAAGGTGAGCGTATGGCAACTGTTAAACGTGCGGAAGAAATCGCTGGTAAAAAAGTTGGTTTCCTTCTTGACACTAAAGGTCCAGAAATCCGTACAGAACTGTTCGAAGGTGACGCAAAAGAGTACTCATACAAAACTGGCGAAAAGATCCGCGTTGCGACAAAACAAGGAATCAAATCAACTCGCGATGTGATTGCTTTGAACGTTGCTGGTGGACTTGATATCTACGATGATGTTGAAGTAGGTCGCCAAGTATTGGTTGACGATGGTAAACTTGGTCTTCGCGTTGTAGAAAAAGACGATGCAAGCCGTGAATTTGTAGTTGAAGTTGAAAATGACGGTGTTATCGCTAAACAAAAAGGTGTAAACATCCCTAACACTAAAATTCCTTTCCCAGCTCTTGCTGAGCGCGATAATGACGATATCCGCTTCGGTCTTGAACAAGGTATCAACTTCATCGCGATTTCATTCGTACGTACTGCAAAAGACGTCAACGAAGTTCGTGCAATCTGTGAAGAAACTGGTAACGGACATGTTCAATTGTTCGCTAAAATCGAAAACCAACAAGGTATCGACAACTTGGATGAAATCATCGAAGCTGCTGATGGTATCATGATCGCTCGTGGTGACATGGGTATCGAAGTACCATTCGAAATGGTTCCAGTTTACCAAAAAATGATCATCACTAAGGTCAATGCAGCTGGTAAAGTTGTTATTACAGCAACAAACATGCTTGAAACAATGACTGAAAAACCACGTGCAACTCGTTCAGAAGTATCAGACGTATTTAACGCTGTTATCGACGGAACTGACGCTACAATGCTTTCAGGTGAGTCTGCAAACGGTAAATACCCACTTGAGTCAGTAACTACAATGGCTACAATCGATAAGAACGCTCAAACTCTTCTTAACGAATACGGACGTTTGAACTCAGATACTTTCGAACGTAACTCTAAGACAGAAGTTATGGCTTCAGCTGTTAAAGATGCTACTAACTCAATGAATATCAAATTGGTTGTTACTTTGACTAAGACTGGTCACACTGCTCGTTTGATCTCTAAATACCGTCCAAATGCTGATATCTTGGCATTGACATTCGATGAATTGACAGAACGTGGCTTGATGTTGAACTGGGGTGTTATCCCAATGTTGACAGAAGCACCTTCATCAACCGATGATATGTTCGAAATTGCTGAACGTAAAGCAGTTGAAGCAGGCCTTGTTGAGTCTGGTGACGATATCGTTATCGTTGCAGGTGTACCACTTGGCGAAGCTGTTCGTACAAATACAATGCGTATCCGTACAGTACGTTAATTTATTTCATAGTATGCAAAAACCGATGGATCCATTCTATCGGTTTATTTTTTGTTCTAGAATTTTTAATTGATTTCGTAATGGATATTCTCTATATCACTTTTTCTCTTTTCTAGATTCTAATACCCAACCGATTATCCAGTAGCAGACTAGCAGATAATTCTCAATCCAGCCCAGTAGGTTTGCTTGATTTGCTTCTTCAAGATAGCCTAGCAGATGGTTGGTACAAAAGCACAGTCCACCTAGAATCAGTGCTAGCAGGGTCATACGTAGATAAAACCAATCATACTTTATGTTAGCGGCAATGACTAAAGGCAGAATAGCCAGATTCCAGAAACCAATTTCTCGCTGCCAGTAGGGAGCTAGACCATAGATTGACTCATTGCTCAAGAGCTGGGGCTGGGAAATCTGGATCATAGCTGCGCCCAGCATAGCTAAGATCAGTAAAATGAAAATCACTCGTAAAAATTTATTCATACCTGTCTCCTTTCTTCTTTGTAGATTATAATGTTTTTGAAAATGATTTTCAAGTTTTCATTTTTTACAAAAGAAAGCTCTAATAAAATATTTTACAGCTAAGTCCTATCTTTTTAGGTGATTTTGTGGTATACTAGGTTAGTTGCAGAAATACAGTTTTTCTATTCAGTGGGAACTAGCGACCGAGTCGGCGCTTTTTTAGTGCCTGGACTTGAGAGACCATATTTATGAAGAGAAGAGCGAATACTCTCAGGAAATCGAGATTTAGCAAGCGAAATCACTTGGGATGTTTCGATAGTTGAGTATCAAAAGCCTTATAAGGCGGCTTCGCACCGCCTTTAGAAAGAAGAAGAACATTGAAATTTAATGAATTACATTTATCTGCTGAATTACTAGCAGAGATTGAAAAAGCTGGCTTTGTAGAAGCAAGTCCTATTCAAGAGAAGACCATTCCACTTGCTATGGCAGGTAAGGATGTCATTGGTCAGGCCCAGACNGGGACAGGAAAGACAGCNGCCTTTGGCTTCCCAACTCTGGAGAANATTGATACAGATAATCCTGCTGTGCAGGCTTTGGTTATTGCTCCAACCCGTGAATTGGCTGTGCAGAGTCAGGAAGAGCTTTTCCGTTTTGGCCGCAGCAAGGGTGTCAAGGTACGCTCTGTCTACGGTGGCTCCAGCATCGAAAAGCAAATCAAGGCCCTCAAATCTGGTGCTCATATCGTCGTAGGAACACCTGGTCGTCTCTTGGATTTGATCAAACGCAAGGCGCTTAAGCTGAATCAGATTGAAACCTTAATCTTGGACGAAGCGGATGAAATGCTTAACATGGGCTTTTTGGAGGATATTGAGTCTATCATTTCTCGTGTGCCAGAAGAGCGTCAGACCTTGCTTTTTTCAGCGACCATGCCGGATGCTATCAAGCGTATCGGTGTCAAGTTCATGAAGGAGCCTGAGCATGTCAAGATTGCTGCTAAGGAGCTGACGACGGAGCTGGTGGATCAATATTATATCCGTGTCAAAGAAAATGAAAAATTTGATACCATGACCCGCCTGATGGATGTGGAGCAGCCTGAGCTATCAATCGTCTTTGGTCGGACCAAGCGCCGGGTGGATGAGCTGACTCGTGGTCTGAAAATCCGCGGTTTCCGAGCAGAGGGTATCCATGGTGATTTGGACCAAGGCAAGCGCCTCCGCGTTCTACGCGACTTTAAAAACGGCAATTTGGATGTTTTAGTGGCGACAGATGTGGCTGCGCGTGGATTGGACATTTCTGGTGTAACCCATGTCTACAACTATGATATTCCTCAGGATCCAGAAAGTTATGTTCACCGGATTGGTCGGACTGGTCGTGCTGGTAAGTCAGGTCAGTCTATCACGTTCGTAGCGCCAAATGAAATGGGCTATCTTCAGATTATCGAAAATCTGACCAAGAAGCGTATGAAAGGCCTTAAGCCAGCGACTGCAGAGGAAGCTTTCCAAGCTAAGAAAAAAGTTGCCCTTAAGAAGATTGAACGCGATTTTGCGGATGAAAGCATCCGTTCTAACTTTGAGAAATTTAGCAAGGATGCTCGCAAGCTGGCAGCAGAATTCAGCCCAGAAGAGCTGGCTATGTATATCCTCAGCTTGACGGTGCAGGATCCAGATGCCCTTCCTGAAGTAGAAATTGCCCGTGAAAAACCATTGCCATTTAAACCGTCTGGCGGCGGCTTTGGCGGAAAAGGGAAGAGTGGTCGTGGCAACGGTCGTCGAGGCGACCAAGGCCGTGATCGCCGTGGTGGAGGCGAAGATCGAGAGGGCAGCCGCCGTGACTTTAAACGTAAGTCAAATAAGAACAGTCGCGACTTCGAAAGCAGAGGAAATAAACGCCCACAACGCACTTCCAGCGAAAAGAAAACCGGCTTTGTTATCCGTAATAAAGGCGATAAATAAACAGAAAATCCGATGTCATTAGACATTGGATTTTTTGATTGAGGAGAATCTCGATATCTTCCATGATTTGTTTGAAAAAGGCACAATGAAAACGCATAATCAAACAATATTCGATTTTTTTGAAAAAAAGTATACATTTTTTTGTTTATATGAGAAAATTGTAGTATAATGAAGTAAGAAAGGGTACATGGACATTAAGGTGATTTGAAGTGTCTAAGGAACCTGACAAGAAAAATAGACTTTATGAGAAGTCTCTAGACATCAACCACAAGGAGGATTGTGCATGAAAGAAAGTCGTCATAAGGTGATTTTGCAAGAGCTGGACCAGACAGGAGTTGTGTCCGTTAAAAATCTGAAAGAATTGCTGAATGTGACAGATATGACCATTCGGCGAGATTTGATTGATCTTGAGAAGCAAGGACTTTTGATTCGGGTGCATGGTGGAGCTCATAAAAAGGTGAAAGATAGCTTGAATGAAGCTTCGCATTCTGAAAAAACGATGTTAAATATCGAGGAAAAGAAGCTGATTGCTAAAAAATGTGCGGATCTGATTGCTGAAGGGGACACTGTTTTTATCGGATCAGGTACCACAACAGATTTTATAGGCGATTATTTAGAGGGGAAAAATATCAGCATTGTGACCAATTCTCTCCCTATTTTCGAAAAGTTGAAGGATTACCCTAATTTTGATTTGATTTTGATCGGAGGACGTTATCGGGTCAAGACTCAGACTTTTGTGGGGCAGTTTGCTAATAAACTTCTGCAAGAAATTAAGGTGTCCAAGGCCTTTATTGGAGTGAACGGAATTGACGGTCACAATGTGACGACTGCCAATGAAGAAGAAGGAAATGGGAATGCCATCATTCTTAACAATGCAATTGAAAAATATATCGTGGCAGATAATAGCAAATTTGATAGCTATTCTTTCTATAGTTTTTACCGTTTGGACAATATTGACGCGATTGTAACGGATGACCATATCTCTCCGAAAGTGAGAGCGAAATATAGTTCTTACACCAAGGTTCTCTGATTTGATCGTGTTGTCATGAATGTTGATTTAAAATTCTGAAAGCTGCGAATTTCGTAGCTTTTATTTTTTATTGCAGATGAATAATTGTATTTTACAGTGGACGAAAAGTTCTTGTATATCAACTTAGACTTGCTAGGATATTTTTATGACTCGTATTATTCTTCAGCCATGCAGAATGACGAAATGTTCTATCTTCATATGAACATTAAATTTTTAAGTTATTAGATAAATAAACAAAAAATAACAAAACAAACTATTGACAGCGCTATCACATAATGATATAATTAATTAAACGAACAAAAAGAAACAAAAGGAGAGATGATAAAATGGCGCTTGTCCAATTATTTGATGAAAATCTAGTGTTTTCTTTACATGCGGAAAATCAAGAAGATCTTTTTCATCAAGTAGCTGATTTGCTAGAAGAAAGAGAAGTTGTAACTTCTTCTTATCGAAACGCTTTACTTGAAAGAGAAAAGGCGTTTCCAACTGGATTGGATATGGAATTTTTAGGAAAGGACTTGCCGAATGTTGCCATACCTCATACGGATATTGCGCATAATTTGACTGAAAATGTGGTAGTTGTTAAGCTAGATCAGCCTGTAACCTTCCACAATATGATTTCTCCTACGCAAACCGTTGAAGTGTCTCTCTTGTTCTTTATTATCAACAACTCTAGCTCAAGCCAGACCAATATCTTAGCACAGTTAATGGATTTCTTCACTAGTGAAGGAAATCTAGCTGGTTTAGCTTCTTTGAACTCAAAAGAAGAGTTGTTCCAATATATTTCAAAAGTTATTAAATAAATAAATCGGAGGATTTTATTATGATTAAAATTTTAGCAGCCTGCGGAGCAGGGGTAAACTCAAGTCACCAAATTAAGAGTGCTCTTGAGGAAGAGTTGTCAAACCGCGGTTATGATGTGCATTGTGATGCCGTGATGGTTAAGGATGTCAATGAAGATCTAATGCAAGGTTATGATATCTTCACGCCAATCGCTGCAACAGATCTTGGTTTTGAACCAGGAATTCCAGTTATCGAAGCTGGACCAATTTTGTTCCGTATTCCTGCAATGAGCGCTCCAGTGTTTGACAATATTGAAGCAGCTATTAAAGAACACGGACTAAGTTAATCTATTCTTTATCTTGTTAACATTCATATAACAAAAAAAGGGAGGAATTATTATGGATGTCATTATTGACCTAGCCAATAAGATTTTCAAGCCAGTCTTGGAAATGGGTGGTCCTATCATCATGCTGATCATCTTGACAGTATTGGCCTTACTATTTGGAGTGAAATTCTCCAAAGCGCTTGAAGGTGGTATCAAACTTGCCATCGCTCTTACTGGTATCGGTGCCATCATCGGTATGCTCAACGGAGCTTTCTCAGCATCACTTGCTAAATTCGTTGAAAACACTGGTATCCAGTTGAATATCACAGACGTTGGTTGGGCGCCACTTGCAACCATCACTTGGGGTTCTCCATGGACCTTGTATTTCTTGCTCATCATGCTCATTGTCAATGTGGCAATGTTAGCTATGAAAAAAACAGATACATTGGACGTGGATATCTTTGATATCTGGCACTTGTCAATTACTGGCTTGCTCATCAAATGGTATGCAGATAAGAGCCATGTAAGTCCTGCTGTGTCACTCTTGATTGCAACTTTAGCAGTTGTCTTGGTTGGTGTCTTAAAGATTATCAACTCTGACTTGATGAAACCAACTTTTGATGATTTGTTGAATGCGCCAAGTTCATCACCAATGACTTCAACTCACATGAACTACATGATGAACCCTGTTATCATGGTTTTGGATAAGATTTTTGACAAATTCTTCCCTGGGTTGGACAAATATGACTTTGATGCTGCCGCTTTGAATAAGAAAATCGGTTTCTGGGGATCTAAATTCTTCATCGGTTTCCTTCTTGGTATAGTTATCGGTATCATGGGAACTCCGCACCCAGTGTCTGACGTTGCCGAAGCAGCAAAATGGTCACTTGTTATCAAAGGATGGTTGTCTCTTGGTTTGACTGCCGGTGTCTGCTTGGAGCTCTTCTCACTTATCGGATCATGGTTTATCGCAGCCGTTGAACCACTTTCACAAGGTATTACAAACGTAGCAACAAAACGTCTTCAAGGACGTAAATTCAACATCGGTCTTGACTGGCCATTTATCGCTGGTCGTGCAGAAATCTGGGCCTGCGCTAACGTGCTTGCACCAATCATGTTGATTGAAGCAGTTCTGCTTTCTAATGTAGGGAACGGTATCTTGCCATTGGCTGGTATCATTGCGATGGGTGTGACACCTGCCCTTCTGGTTGTTACTCGTGGTAAATTGCTTCGTATGATTGTCTTTGGAACTCTCTTGTTACCACTTTTCCTTCTCTCAGGTACACTGATTGCACCATTTGCGACAGAACTTGCTAAGGGTGTGGGTGCTTTCCCTGAAGGAGTTAGCCAAACTCAATTGATTACTCACTCAACACTTGAAGGACCAATCGAAAAACTCTTGGGTTGGACTATTGGTAATACTACTACAGGTGATATCAAAGCAATCATTGGTGCTATTGTCTTCCTTGGTGCTTATATTGGAATCTTTGCTTGGTACAGAAAGCAAATGATCAAACGGAATGCGGAATATGCAGCAAAAGCAAAATAATATCCGTTAACTATTGTTAAATATTGTAAGACTAGGGAAGCTAGATTGTCCATTTCCAAATGGGAATGTTGATAATCTAGCTTTTCCTATGTAATGAATAGAAAAGGCTAAGCAGAGAGAAGTCAGAAGCCTGCCTTTTTCTCTGAAGTAGAGAGGAGAATTGGATGGTGATTACGCTAGAAAATGATGAATTGACAGTGCAGTTTAAGCAATTGGGAGGAGCGCTTTCTTCAATTAAGGATAAGGATGGCGTGGAATATCTCTGGCAGGGTGATGCAACTTATTGGAGCGGTCAAGCTCCAGTTCTTTTCCCCATTTGCGGAAGTTTGCGCAATGACACCGCTCACTATGTTTTAAAAGATGATCAAGAAGCGAGTGGAGTCATTCCTCGGCATGGGCTCGTTCGCAAGAAAGAATTTGAATTAGTAGAACAAACGGATACGAGTGTGACTTTTGCTATTGAGGACACAGAGGAGATGTTTCAAAACTATCCCTATCATTTCCGCTTATCGATTCGCTATAGCTTAACTGGTAAGAAGCTTCGTACCCAGTATATCGTAGAAAATCGTGGAGATAGTGGCGCTATGCCGTACTTCATCGGAGGTCATCCGGGATTTAACTGCCCTTTATTTGATGATGAAAATTATGAGGATTACTATTTGGAGTTTGAACAGGAAGAAACCTGCAGTGTTCCTCTCTCTTATCCTGAAACTGGAATGTTGAACTTTCTGGAACGCACAAGCTTCCTAGACCATCAAAAAGAACTAGATTTGGACTATGCTCTCTTTGCTCAAGATGCAGTGACTCTTGATGAGCTGAAATCACGGACTGTTGCCCTTCGTTCTCGGAAGCATGAAAAAGGATTGCGATTGGATTTTCAAGAATTTCCAAATCTAATTCTCTGGTCAACAATTAACAAAGGACCATTTATAGCCTTGGAACCTTGGTCAGGCTTGTCGACCTCGTTAGAAGAGGAGGATTATTTAGAAAGCAAGAAAAATGTCCGTCTACTCCCAGCAGGGGAAAAAGAAGAAATTGGATTTGATATTACTATTTTTTAAAGAATAATTTTAAAAATGTTCAAAAACAAACATATAATGTTGACATCGAACATAAAATGTTGTATTATAAACTTGTAAATTAAATAACGTTTAATGTTTTAAAACATTTTAGTTCATTATATAGAAAATTAAAGGAGGACTTAATATGTCTATTATCATTGGTGCAGATGCTGCAGGCTTGAGATTGAAAGAAGTTGTGAAAGACTTCTTGGAAAAAGAAAACTTCCACGTAGTGGATGTTACGGCTGAAGGTCAAGACTTTGTTGATGTGACTCTTGCTGTTGCTGCAGAAGTAAACAAAGAAGAACAGAATCTTGGTATCGTGATTGATGCTTATGGAGCTGGTCCATTTATGGTTGCAACTAAGATCAAAGGAATGGTTGCTGCTGAAGTTTCTGATGAACGTTCAGCTTATATGACTCGCGGCCACAACAACTCTCGTATGATTACTATGGGTGCACAACTTGTCGGTGATGAATTGGCTAAAAATATTGCTAAAGGTTTTGTTAACGGTAAATACGACGGTGGACGTCACCAAATCCGTGTCGATATGTTAAACAAAATGTGCTAATTAGATTACAGTAAGAAAGGTAAGATAAAAATGAGAATTGCAATTGGATGTGACCACATCGTAACAGATGAAAAAATGGCGGTTTCAGAATTTTTGAAATCAAAAGGATATGAAGTCATTGACTTTGGTACCTATGATCATACACGTACTCACTACCCAATTTTTGGTAAAAAAGTTGGTGAAGCCGTTACAAGCGGTCAAGCTGATCTTGGGGTATGTATTTGTGGTACTGGTGTTGGTATCAACAACGCTGTCAACAAAGTTCCTGGTGTCCGTTCTGCCTTAGTTCGTGATATGACAACAGCTCTTTACGCTAAAGAACAATTGAACGCCAACGTTATTGGTTTTGGTGGTAAAATCACTGGTGAATTGCTCATGTGCGATATTATTGAAGCTTTCATCAATGCTGAATACAAACCATCAGAAGAAAATAAAAAATTAATTGCTAAAATCGAGCACGTTGAAACTCACAATGCTCATCAAGCAGATGCAAACTTCTTTACAGAATTCCTTGAAAAATGGGATCGCGGTGAGTACCACGACTAAGAGGTGACGCATGATTTTAACTGTCACAATGAATCCATCCATTGATATTTCCTATCCTTTGGATGAATTGAAAATTGACACTGTCAACCGTGTGGTGGATGTGACCAAGACAGCTGGTGGTAAAGGTCTCAATGTTACACGAGTTCTTTCAGAATTTGGTGATTCTGTTGCTGCTACTGGTTTGGTCGGTGGTAAACTTGGTGATTTTCTAGTAGAAAACATTGACGATAAAGTAAGTAAACGTTTCTTCTCCATCCAAGGAGAGACTCGTAACTGTATCGCTATTCTACACGGTAACAACCAAACAGAAATCCTAGAAAAAGGGCCTGAAGTTCTGGAACAAGAAGGGCAAGATTTCTTGGCTCATTTCGAGGATCTCCTTGACACTGTGGAAGTAGTGGCTATCTCTGGTAGTCTGCCAGCAGGTCTTCCAGTTGACTACTATGCAAACTTGGTAGAACTTGCTAATAAAGCAGGGAAACCAGTTGTTCTAGACTGCTCAGGTGCGGCTCTTCAGGCTGTCCTTGAATCACCGCACAAACCAACAGTAATCAAACCAAATAATGAAGAATTGTCTCAGCTTCTTGGGAAGGAAGTTTCTGAGGATTTGGATGAATTAAAAGAAGTTCTTCAAGAGTCATTATTTGCAGGGATTGAGTGGATTATCGTTTCACTTGGTGCTAATGGAGCTTTTGCCAAACATGGTGATACTTTCTACAAGGTAGATATTCCTAGAATCCAAGTAGTTAATCCTGTTGGATCTGGAGATTCTACTGTTGCAGGTATTTCATCAGGACTTCTTCATAAGGAATCGGATCAAAAACTCCTAATCAAGGCTAATGTCCTTGGTATGCTCAATGCTCAAGAAAAAATGACAGGTCATGTCAATATGGCCAACTATCAAGCTCTATATGATCAATTAATAGTAAAAGAGGTATAAAATGGCTTTAACAGAAAACAAACGTGCATGCTTAAAAAAACTTTCAGATGAGAATGGCATTATCTCAGCTCTTGCCTTTGACCAACGTGGTGCTTTGAAACGCCTCATGGCTCAATATCAAACAGAGGAGCCAACAGTGGCTCAAATGGAAGAACTCAAAGTCTTGGTGGCAGATGAATTGACTAAATACGCTTCTTCTATGCTTCTAGACCCTGAATATGGACTTCCAGCTACAAAAGCTCTTGCACCAAATGCTGGTCTTCTCCTTGCTTATGAAAAAACTGGATACGACACAACTAGCACTAAACGCTTGCCAGACTGCTTGGATGTTTGGTCTGCTAAACGCATCAAAGAACAAGGTGCAGACGCTGTGAAGTTCTTGCTTTACTACGATGTAGACAGTTCTGACGAACTAAACCAACAAAAACAAGCCTACATCGAACGCATCGGTTCTGAGTGTGTGGCGGAAGATATTCCATTCTTCCTTGAAATCCTTGCTTACGATGAAAAGATTGCTGACGCAGGTTCTGCAGAATACGCGAAAGTAAAACCACACAAGGTTATCAGTGCTATGAAAGTCTTCTCAGATCCACGCTTTAATATCGACGTCTTGAAAGTGGAAGTTCCAGTCAACGTCAAATACGTTGAAGGATTTGGAGATGGTGAAATCGTGCATACTCGCGAAGAAGCAGCAGCTTTCTTCAAAGTACAAGATGAAGCGACTAACTTGCCATACATTTACTTGAGTGCTGGAGTGTCGGCTAAACTCTTCCAAGAAACACTTGTCTTTGCCCATGAATCAGGTGCAAACTTTAATGGTGTTCTTTGCGGCCGTGCAACCTGGGCAGGATCAGTTGAAGCTTACATCAAAGACGGTGAAGAAGCAGCTCGTAAGTGGCTTCGTACAACTGGTTTTCAAAACATTGATGAGCTCAACAAGGTTCTTCAAAAGACTGCGACTTCTTGGAAGGAACGCATCTAATCTTGATTTTAGAATTCAAAAAACGTAGTAAGTTTTAGGACTTGCTACGTTTTTCTTCTATATAAGCTAGTTTTTCAGCTCGTTTCTTCTTTTTGAAGTGGGCTTCAGCCGACATGGCTGCAGATTTGTCGGGATGTTCCTCTTGATAGATGAGTGTGACGGGCAATCGGGCGCGAGTGTACTTGGCTCCTTTTCCAGACTGATGTGTTTTGAGGCGGGCTTCTACATCAGTTGTATAGCCTGTATAGAGGGTGCCGTCTCCGCATTCAAGGACATACATATAGGCTTTATTTTCCATAGTAAATCTCTTGAATTTCTGGTGTATAGCTGCCGTCTTGCTCGTGGATAAAGAGGGGAGGGAGGATTTTCAGGCCGTCTGGTGAACCATCTTTGATAGCCTCGATTAAGAGCATATTTGCTTCTCTCCCCTGCTTGGGATAGACAAACTGGATGCGCTTGGGCGCTAGATTATGGTTTTTCATGGTTTCTAAAATATCCAAAAATCGGTCAGGACGGTGAACCATTGCTAAGCGGCCATTGGACTTGAGAACTCGCTGGGCAATCGTGCAAATTTCTTCTAAATTCGTAGCAACTTCGTGACGCGCTAGCAGATAATGCTCACTGCCGTTAAGATTGGAATGTTCATCGACCTTGAAATAGGGAGGATTACAGAGAATGATGTCAACCTTACTGCCAGAGATGTAGTTTCCTAGATTTTTCAAGTCGTCATGGATAACTTGCATCTGTTGAGCAAGGTCATTTAGTTCAATGGAACGCTGGGCCATATCTGCCAAACGCTCCTGAATTTCCACTGCTAAAATCTGGGCCTGAGTCCGTGTGCTAGCAAAGAGACCAACAGCCCCGTTTCCAGCGCAGAGATCGACGATTAGCCCTCGGTTGGGTAATTTTGGAAAGCGAGAAAGCAGGACACTATCGACTGAATAGCTAAAAACCTCGCTATTTTGAATGATTTTTATATCAGTGGAAAAGAGTTGATTAACTCTTTCTCCGTCTTTTAATTTTGCTTCTGTCATACCAACATTATAGCATGATTAAGTGCTATTCCAAAGAAGAAAGAGAAATTTTATAGGAAAAAACACCTGACAGAAACAGTCAGGTGCGAATTTTAGTTGAATTCATATTTTTGCTTGATAGTACAAGCGATGAAAATTCCGATAAAGAAAACCATGAGAATCAGATAGACTGGCAAGGTTGCGGCTGTCAGCGTCGCAATTTCCAAAAGGTGTTGCAGGACAAAGGCGGATAGATAGAAGCCTGCGACTGAAAAAATGATCAGAAGAGCGCGCCAGAGGTTGAGTGGCAGGCAGGCCCGAATGACTGACAAGAAGCTGATGCTGCCTAGCAAGTAGTAGGTCAGGGTGGACATTTCTATGTCGCTCCAGCCATGGCTGCTGCCCCAGATACGGACAAATAGCACGCTGAAGATAATCATGAGGGAACTTGGCAGAGCTAGCTGCAGGGAGCGTTTGAGGAAGTGCTTTTCAACTGGCTTAATATTGCGCTCAAAGGTGAGGACAAAGGGTGGGAAACCTTCGACAAACTGGTCAATCAAGGTAATCTGAATCGGGATGAATGGGAAAATCAAGAGGTATTCAGGTTTTCCGAGCAGGATACTGGCGATACAGATGATAGCCAGGATGAAGGAATAGATGGTCTTGATGAAGAAAATCGGAGCAATCCGGCCGATATTGTTAACAACTCGGCGGCCTTCAAAAAGAATCTCAGGGACATCGTTGAAGTCGGAATTAAGAAGAACCAAGTTGGCAATTTGCCGAGTTGCGGGGTCGCCCTCCGCCATGACGATGGAGCAGTCTGCTTCACGCAAGGCTAAGATATCATTAACCCCATCTCCGGTCATGGCTGTTGTCCGACCAGCGGCCTTAAGAGTCTGGATGAGCAGCTTCTTCTGATGGGGAGAAACACGGCCAAAGATGGCTGTTTCTTCTGCTTGCTCAACCAGTTCTTGATCGCTGATTTTAGAGCAGTCGATGTAGCTGTCGTAGTTGGCAAATCCAGCCTGGCTCGCAATATGGGAAACGGTCACTGGATTGTCACCAGAGATGATTTTCAAATCAACATCCTGAGAGCGCAGGTAGTCCAGTGTCTCGGCTGCTCCCTCACGAATAGGGTCAGTGATTTCCAGAACAGCCAGAGTGGTCATATCTTCAGGCAGTTGGATGCTGTGTTTGTCTAGCACTTGGTCGCTGTGAGCCAGCACCAAAACCCGCGATCCGCGTTTTTGAGCCTCTCCAACCGTTGCAGGATTGCTGTCCAGCAGCATTTCGGGTGCCCCCAGAAAGATAGTTCCGACACTTGATAAATGCATAGCGCCCCATTTTCGGTCACTAGAAAATGGGATGACATTGTCGCTAGTGTAGTTGTGCTCCAGGTGGCCGTAGCCCTTGCGGATAGCCTGGGCAGTTGGGTTATTATCCTCGCTGGTTTGGATGTAGGCTGCTAAGATTTGATTGACGGTCTCATCAGAAAACTTGTCTGACAGACTATGCAAGGCTTCAACAGTCATCTTACCTTGGGTAATTGTCCCGGTCTTGTCCAGACAGAGAGTATCCACCCGAGCCAGCGTCTCAACAGAATACATTTCCTGAACAAGAACCTTGCGCATACCTAGCTTGATGACAGCTGTCAGGAGTGACGTGACTGTCAGCAGGGCGATTCCCTTAGGAAGCATGCCCAAAAGAGCTGTCGAGCTGGTAATGACAGAGTTTTTGACAGGCAATCCCTTTATCATTAGGGCTTCAAAGAAGAGAGCCATTCCGAAAGGAATGATAATTTTTCCGGTAAAGCGGGAGATTTTTCCAAGATTGTAAAGAATGCGCGAGTTGATAGGCTTGAGTGTTTTAGCTTCAGTCATGAGCTTGTTGGCGTAGTTATCTGCGCCGACATGGTGCACCTCAGCATAGATCTGCCCACTGGCCAGAAAGCTACCAGACAGCAGCTCAGCGCCTTCTTCCTTGAGCACTAGGTCACTCTCACCTGTCAGCATGGCTTCATTGGCCTCGGCAACACCCTCTACTACACGGGCATCACTGGGAATTTGCTCGCCGGCTGACAGCTTGATTAGGTCACCCAGTACAATTTCTTCTGGTTGAATCTTGACTTCCTGGCCGTCGCGGATGACTGTGACTAGCTCTCGGCTGACCAGATTGAGCTTGTCAATCATGCGTTTGGCTCGCAGTTCCGTAATAATACCAGTGACAGCATTAAAGCTGATAACAGCGAAGAAGACCAGATTGCTCCAGGCTTGGACAGAGACCAAGGCTAGAGCAATAACAAAGTTAAGGGCATTAAAAAGGGTGAAAACATTCCGCTTAACGATTTGCCAGTTACTGGTGCTGGTGTCACTTGTAAAATCATTGGTCAAGCCCTGCGAAATCTTTTCATCTACTTGGGTTTGGTTTAAACCGATTAATTCATTCTTGTTCATGAGATTAATGATACCATTTTTTTATGGAAATAGCTATCCGAATCAGCTGTTACAGCCAAAGTTTGGAAAAATATTGCAGACTATAATGGGATAGGGTATAATGGGAAAGGATGTAATAAATTTCAAGTACAATCACAGTTTGAAATAAGGAGAGTTTATGTTTTATACCTATTTGCGAGGTTTAGTGATTTTTATCCTGTGGACCTTGAACGGCAATGCGCATTACCACAATAAAGAAAAGATTCCTTCAAAAGATGAAAATTATATCTTGGTGGCCCCTCACCGAACATGGTGGGATCCAGTTTACATGGCTTTTGCGACCAAGCCCAAGCAGTTCATTTTCATGGCCAAGAAACAGCTCTTTGAAAATCGGGTGTTCGGCTGGTGGATTCGCATGTGCGGTGCCTTTCCTATCGACCGGGAAAATCCTGGCCCGTCAGCTATCAAGTACCCTGTCAATATGCTGAAAAAGAGCAATCGCTCTCTGATTATGTTCCCAAGCGGCAGCCGCCATTCTACGGATGTTAAGGGAGGAGTAGCAGTGATTGCTAAGATGGCTAAAGTCCGTATCATGCCAGTAGTCTACGCTGGTCCCATGAGCCTCAAAGGCTTGGCAGCTGGGGAACGCGTAGATATGAACTTTGGTAATCTGATTGATATTTCTGATATCAAAAAGATGAATGATGAAGGAGTTGAGGAAGTAGCTCGTCGGATTCAGGCAGAGTTTGACCGCTTGGATGCAGAAGTGGCGTCTTATCAGACAGGTAAAAAACCTAATATCTTCTGGCGGATTTTACGAGCATTGGCCTTTATTCCAGCTGCCTTGATTGGTATTCTGACCTTCATTTTTAGTTTCCTCGCAAGCTTTGTCTGGGATCCAGAGAAGCATAGAGAATAAGATACGAATCAGCTTGCTGAGCAATCTTGCTTGGGAGCTGATTTTTTGTATGTGAGTGAGTTATAATGTTGGTATGTTTTATAAGGAGGATGCCATGTCTCTTGCCTTTTTATCTTTTGTAACTTTGTCACTTTTTATGCTGCACGAGTTTGATGAGATTATCCTGATTCGGCCTTGGATTTCTCAGAATCAAGATCATCAAGGCTATCAAAAGGAGATGTTCATTGCTAGGAGAGGAAGTTATCTTTCTGCTGAAAGTATAGCTCTAATGATTGCAGAGGAATTTCTACTGGCTTTTATTCTCTTGCTGCTTGCCATTCTATTTCGCATTCCCGAGCTGGCTCTGGCTATTGGCTTCTGTCATACTCTCCATTTGCTGGGCCATATCATGCAAGTGTTTCGCTTTCGTCGCTGGGTACCGGGCGGCTTCACAGCTTTGACGACTTTTCCTATACTCATCTTAGTCTTTGTCCTTTATCTGAGTCAGCAGTCAGTTTCTTGGCTGCTGCTTCTGATTCTAAGCGTGCTTGTGATGGCTTTTCTTTTGGCAAATCTGGTTTTTTTACATAGCAGAGCTCAAAAGTTAGAAGCTTGGATATACAGGATAAGCAAAGCAGATTGATATTACAGCTTCTATTTTCATCAATGTCCTTTCTATCTACTACTTCTTGCAAAATAAAGATTTTAAAATTTGATAAGCTGAAAATTCTCTCTGTTTGTCATATTCTTTTGAATTTTTTACGAATAAAAAAATAAAGGAGAAAAAATTATGTTTGAAGAAATAGTTGAGAAATTAAAGGAATACAAAATTTTTGTTGGACTTTCCTTATTGGGGGTCGTCTTGGCTGGCTTTTTCTTGCTGAAGGGCAACGCTCAGCCACAGAATCAGGTCAGTGCACTGGCTCAGGAAGTGGTCACATCAGCTTCATCTGAAACCGATACAGAAAAAAGAAATATCAATCAAGAAAAAATCAACTCAGAAAAGGATATGGAGTCAGAGGAATCTGAGAAGGAAGTAACAGTTGATGTCAAAGGAGCTGTCAAAAATCCAGGAGTTTATCAGTTGCGGGCAGGAGCGCGTGTACACGATGCCTTACAAAAAGCGGGAGGTCTACTGCCAGATGCCGAGTCAAAATCCATCAACCAAGCTCAAAAATTAACAGACGAGGCAGTTGTCTATGTAGCTAAAGTCGGTGAAGAAGGGTCAGATGTGACGCAAACTAGTCAGACGCCCGCTGGAAATGGAGAAACGGCAAAAGGGAAGTCTGACTTGGTCAATCTCAATACAGCGACCGAAGCTGAACTTCAGACAGTTTCAGGCATCGGTCAAAAGAAAGCGCAAGACATCATCGCTTATCGGGAAGCCAATGGCAAGTTTAAGTCAGTAGATGAGCTGAAAAATGTCTCAGGAATCGGTGCAAAAACCTTAGAAAAGTTAAAAGACTATGTCACAGTGGATAAATAAATTTCCCATCAAACCCATCTATTTTTGTATTTTGCTGGTGCTAACCTACTTTGCGATTTACACTAGTAGTCTACCAGCCTATCTAGGTTTGGCAGTTCTCCTTGTTCGGCTCTTTTGGCTTTATTCGACTAGAAATATTCTGCTTGTTTTGGTGTTCTTGAGTCTCTTTGCAGGATTTTTCCTATTTAGGAGAGAAGTGGCTAATCAAGCCTTTCAAGATGAGCCGGAAACCATTTCTACCATTGTGATGAAGCCAGATACAATTAAAGTCAATGGCGACTCGCTTTCTTTTCGCGGCTATTCCAATAGTCGAACTTATCAGGCCTTTTATAAAATCCAGTCAGAACAGGAAAAACTCGCTTTTCAAAAGCTGAGCGATCAACTCCTTTTGGAGATTGATGGAGAGCTTAGTTTAGCAGAAGACCAGCGCAATTTTTCGGGTTTTGACTATCGGGTTTATCTGAAAACGCAGGGGATTTACAGGATTTTGAAAATCAATCAAATCAAGTCCAGTCAGCATTTTAGCAGTCTTAATCCTTGGGATTGGCTGTTGGTCTGGCGCAGAAAGGCTCTGGTTTATATCAAGGAAAATTTTCCTAGCCCCATGAGACACTATATGACTGGACTCTTGTTTGGTGATTTGGATACAGATTTTGCTGAGATGAATGAACTTTATTCCAGTCTGGGGATTATCCATCTATTTGCCTTATCTGGCATGCAGGTCGGCTATTTCATGGATGGTTTTCGCAGGCTTCTCCTGAAATCTGGTTTAAAAAGGGAAACCGTCGATTGGATACAACTACCCTTATCCTTTATCTATGCAGGTTTGACGGGCTTTTCAGTATCAGTCTTGAGGAGTTTAGTACAAAAGCTGCTCTCGCAGTTTGGTGTGACTAAGCTGGATAACTTTGCTTTAACGATCATGCTCTTAGCCATTCTCATGCCCAATTTTCTATTGACGACGGGTGGCGTTCTTTCCTGTGCCTATGCTTTTCTCATTTCGGTCATGGATTTTGAGCATTTACCTCCCGTACGAAAGGTGCTGGCAGAAAGTCTGACTATTTCACTGGGGATTTTGCCGATCCTGATTTTCTGTTTTTCTGAATTTCAGCTCTGGTCTATTCTGCTGACTTTTCTATTCTCAGTCATTTTTGATCTTTTTATGCTTCCAGCCCTGACCTTTATTTTTGCTCTATCGCCTCTTTTGAAAATTACTCAGGTCAATGCCTTATTTGAACTGCTGGAAGAGTTGATTCGTTGGACGGCGTCTATTTCCTCACGGCCAGTGGTTTTTGGCCAGCCATCTATTTGGATGATGCTAGGCATGCTTATCACTCTTGGCTTGCTCTATGATTTTCGTAGACAGAAGAGAGTTTTGGTCCTTCTCAGCTTGGCTCTTGCTCTGCTCTTTTTCCTCACAAAGCATCCCTTGCAAAATGAAATCACCATCATTGATATTGGACAGGGAGATAGCATTTTCTTGCGCGATTGGCGGGGAAAATCTGTTCTGATTGATGTGGGTGGGCGAGTGGAGATTGGCAAGAAAGAAGCTTGGCAGAAGCGGGTTTCTTCGACAAATGCAGAAAAGACTTTGATTCCTTATCTAAAAAGTCGGGGACTGAGTCACTTGGATGTACTGGTTTTGACCCACACCGATACCGATCATATGGGCGATATGCTGGAAGTAGCCAAGCATTTTTCTATAAAGGAAATTTATGTATCTAAGGGAAGCTTGACCCAGTCGGATTTTGTGGAGAAACTGGAGCGGATGCAGACGAGAGTCCATGCGGTAGAAGTAGGAGATAGCCTTCCGATTTTTGATAGTGCTCTGCAAGTTCTCTATCCTGAGGATACGGGCGACGGTAGCAATGATGACTCAGTTATCTTATACGGGAAGTTTTTTGGAACCAGCTTTTTATTTACGGGAGACTTAGAGGAAAATGGCGAAGCAGCTTTGATGGGTCGTTTTCCGCAACTCAAGGTGGATGTCTTAAAAGCAGGCCACCACGGTTCTAAGGGCTCTTCTAGCCCAGAATTTTTACATCAGCTTCAGCCTAAAATTGGCCTCATTTCTGCCGGCAAGAATAACCGCTATAAGCATCCTCATCAGGAAACTCTGGACAGATTTAAGAACATTCAGACACAGATTTTCCGGACAGATGAACAAGGAGCCATTCGCTTCAGTGGCTGGGATTCATGGCAGATTGAGACGGTAAAGTAACCCCTGTTTCCTTGCTCTGAGACGGAGCTAGGATTAACTTACCTTGATTTCGAGCTAAAATTATGATACAATGAACCCTGTTAATAAAAATTTAGAGGAGATTTCTATGTTTTCTGCTTATAAAAAATTTTGGACTCGTTATGCAGACTTTAGTGGTCGTTCAAGCCGTTCGGATTACTGGTGGGTTGTCCTATGTAATTTTTTGATTACCTTACCATTTTCGTTGATCGCCCTTTTCGGTTTTCTCATTCCGCTTTTTAGTGAAGTTTATTATGCAAGGCTATACGATTATGAACCCGATTTATCTGGAGCTATGGCTGGCGCTGGTTTGGCTGTGTTCATAATGTTCCTACTTGCCATCTATTGGCTTGCAACAATCGTTCCTAATCTTGCCATCACTGTTCGTCGTCTTCGTGATGCCGGCTTCCATTGGGCATTTATTTTTCTCACTGTAGGGCCTTCACTAGCTTACTTCATTCCAGTGTTGAATATTTTGGCTGCTTTGGTTTCTCTGCCATGTGGTATTGCTCTGATTGTCTTGCTTTGTCAAGCTAGCAAACCAGCTCAGCCAGTTAATGGGGCTCCATATGGTCAACAAGGATTCCAAGGTCGGCAATTTGGTCAAGCACAACAACCGGTTCAAAACCAACAGTTTGCTCAGCCTGGATTCCAAGGACAACAACAGCCAACACAAAACCAACAATTTGGTCAAGTTCAACAGCCAGCTCAAAGCCAACAGTTTAGTCAGCCTGCTAGCCAAGAGCAACCATTTGCTCAGCAACAAGCACCAGTTCAAAATCCAGAATTTGGTCAGCCTCAGCAACCTTTTGGTCAGAATCAAGTGAACCAGCCAACTCAACCGTTTGCTGCTAGCCAAGCCCAAACTCAAGAGTCAACTCAATCAGCATTCTCAGCCTCAGTTTCAGAACCAGCTGAATCAGTTCATTCAGTAGAAGCTCATCAGTCTCAAGCTGAAACTGCAGAACAGGCTCTGGGAACGGCTTCTGAACAAATCACTAACTCAGAGTCAATTTCTCAAGAAAATCTATAATATATCGACCCTAGATAGTTTCCATCTATCTAGGGTTTCTTTGTCATGTTTAAAATTTTTGTAACCAAAATAACTTTTGATTCGTTATACTAGTAGAAAGGGGGACGAATAGAAAAGTATTAAGTAGAGAAAAGCAGTTTCAAATGAGAAGTAGCAGCTGTGAGATTTGGGATAGAAAGGCTTTTTTGTTATTCTTTTTAAAGAAGTGCAAATAAAGAGAGATTTTAGGAGAAGTTGTGGGGAGGTGAGATTATCAAACTGGATGAATACGAAAACATCTTGATTGGTTTTGCCAGAGAGATTGTTTTCTACTTGCAAAAGTCAGGAGCTTCTAAGGCCGAGGCAGAAGATGTGGTGCAGGATGTTTTTGTCAAAATGTTAGAGACTGATCTGGTCATCCCGGCAGAGAAGATGCGAGCTTGGATGTATCGGGTTTCCATCCGTCGCTATATCGATCGCTATAGGCGCGATCGGCATTATTTAGAAATTTTGCAAAAGGAATTTTTCAAACAAGATGTGATTCAACCATTTGAAAACGACTATTATGAGCTATTAAGGTCGACGATAGAAGAGCTCCCGACTAAGGAAGCAATGCTTCTAGATCTTTATTATTTCCAAAATTTTACAGTAAAGGAAATCGCTCAAATTATGTCGTATTCTGTAAGTAAAGTGAAAGTACAACTCATGCGTAGCCGAATTAAGCTCCGCCGTAAATTGGAAAAGAAAGGATATAAAAATGGAAACATTTGAAATTTTAGCGAAGAAAAGTAAAAGAAAACGACTTTGGAAGACGGTTGTCATCAGTAGCCTTGTCTCCTTAGCTTTATTGCTTTTACTAGGGAAGGGATTGATAGAATTAGCCTCGAGTAATGGTCGAAATTTGCAAAAAGAGTATGAAGTTATATCGGAAATCGCCTACCCTAATGTTGACTATGACAGTCTTTACTACACTCAAAATTCTTTGTTTTCAGGAACCTTACATTCTGATCGTTTCAAGGATTTAGATGGAGTGAAGGTAGCTTATCCTTCCTATGAGGGAAACTATTCACTCATAGGTGCTTTTAGAGATCCGACTGCGGAAGGGACTTATTTGTCTCTCTCAGGGACCTATACGCGAACCCTACGTCAAAAATATCCGGTCTTCTATAATATCAATGCCAAAGGGACAAAGGATAGTAATTCTATGCCTAAGGAGTTGGCTTCTGTCAAAGAAATGCCAAATCAATTGGTGGAAGTAGCTTTGACTTTTGATAAAGCTTATACCTATAAGGAAATCCAGCAGATGATACCGAACAATCTCAAGATTAACTGGTACTGGATTGGCAGCCAGTCAGAAGATGGTGAAAAAGGTATTGAACTGTTTTCCGATCCCCAGTTCACCTATGGAGCTAACGCTAGTCTTCTCTTTACTTATGACTTAGATTTTAAGAAGAAGGCAAAAGAGGCTAAGAAAGAGCAGCAGACTTTCTTGGATTATCTGAAAAAGACAGATAAAAATCTTTTCCCAAGTCTTAGTGGGTACAACATGTATAATGATGTTGAGGCCTATCTAAAGAAATTTGGTCAGTTAGATATTCGTGAAGCAGAAAATAGGGATCAATTGACTTTCTCCGGTGTCATCTTGACAGGAAAAGCAGAAAATTTCACTCAATTAGAAGGAAAAGAGTGGATTTATGCTTCGAGTATCGGTGCTTCCGTTCCCAATCAGCCTTACTATAAGCTCGATAAGGAATAATTGACAAAAAATGTGTAAAAGGCTTGCATTTTCAGTAAAATTTGATAAAATAGTAAGGAAAGTTAGACTGTATTGCCTACTGTCTATCTATAAAATATATTTTATTGGAGGCTTTTACTCAAATGGCAAAAGAAAAATACGATCGTAGTAAACCACACGTTAACATTGGTACTATCGGACACGTTGACCACGGTAAAACTACTTTGACAGCAGCTATCACAACTGTATTGGCACGTCGCTTGCCTTCATCAGTTAACCAACCAAAAGACTATGCGTCTATCGATGCTGCTCCAGAAGAACGCGAACGCGGTATCACTATCAACACTGCACACGTTGAGTACGAAACTGAAAAACGTCACTATGCCCACATCGACGCTCCAGGACACGCGGACTACGTTAAAAACATGATCACTGGTGCCGCTCAAATGGACGGAGCTATCCTTGTAGTAGCTTCAACTGACGGACCGATGCCACAAACTCGTGAGCACATCCTTCTTTCACGTCAGGTTGGTGTTAAACACCTTATCGTCTTCATGAACAAGATCGACTTGGTTGACGACGAAGAGTTGCTTGAATTGGTTGAAATGGAAATCCGTGACCTCTTGTCAGAATACGACTTCCCAGGTGACGATCTTCCAGTTATCCAAGGTTCAGCTCTTAAAGCTCTTGAAGGTGATACTAAGTACGAAGACATCATCATGGAATTAATGAACACTGTTGATGAGTACATCCCAGAACCAGAACGTGATACTGACAAACCTCTTCTTCTTCCAGTTGAAGACGTATTCTCAATCACTGGTCGTGGTACAGTTGCTTCAGGACGTATCGACCGTGGTACTGTTCGTGTCAACGATGAAATCGAAATCGTTGGTATCAAAGAAGAAATCCAAAAAGCAGTTGTTACTGGTGTTGAAATGTTCCGTAAACAGCTTGACGAAGGTCTTGCAGGGGACAACGTAGGTGTGCTTCTTCGTGGTATCCAACGTGATGAAATCGAACGTGGTCAGGTTATCGCTAAACCAGGTTCAATCAACCCACACACTAAATTCAAGGGTGAAGTTTACATCCTTACTAAAGAAGAAGGTGGACGTCACACTCCATTCTTCAACAACTACCGTCCACAGTTCTACTTCCGTACAACTGACGTTACAGGTTCAATCGAACTTCCAGCAGGTACTGAAATGGTAATGCCTGGTGATAACGTAACTATCGACGTTGAGTTGATCCACCCAATCGCCGTTGAACAAGGTACTACTTTCTCTATCCGTGAAGGTGGACGTACTGTTGGTTCAGGTATGGTTACTGAAATCGAAGCTTAATTCGATTTCGTTCCCAGATAACAATTATAAAATCAGACACGAAAAGTCTCGCTTCGGCGGGGCTTTTTCTTTTAGACAAAGCCTTTTTCTCGCAAACATGATATAATCATTCTATGATATTTTGTTGTTGAAAAGAGACGGTATGAAATTACTTTATACGGATATCCGCAGTCCTTTGACGGCGCATTTGGCTAAGCAAGCTCAGGACTTAGCAGCGGACGGCAAGCGGGTCTTTTATATAGCTCCCAACTCGCTTTCTTTTGAAAAGGAGCGAGCAGTTTTGGAGGCATTGGAAAATCACGCTTCCTTTGCTATTACGGTGACACGTTTTGCCCAGATGGCTCGTTATTTTGTCCTCAATAATGTTCAGGAAGGACAGGCCTTGGATGATATTGGTCTAGGTATGCTATTTTATCGGATTTTATCGGAAATGGATGACCGAGAGCTCAAGGTTTATGGGCGGATTAAGAAGGATGCACAATTTATCCAGCAATTGCTAGACCTTTATCATGAGCTTCAGACAGCCCAGATGACTTTTGCGGATTTGAACTATCTAGAAGAGCCAGAGAAGCGCGAGGATTTGCTCAAGATTTTCACGGCTTTGTCTGCTGCTTTTCAGGCAGGAAATTATGATGCGACCTCTAAACTCACGATTTTCGCTCAGCATATTCTAGCTGGTGATTTGGATGGTGAATTGGCTAATCTTGCGTTGGTTATAGATGGCTTTACCCGTTTCTCAGCAGAGGAGGAATATCTAGTAGATTTGCTGCACCACAAGGGAGTGGAGATTGTCATTGGTGTTTATGCCAGTCAAAAAGCCTACCGGACAGCCTTTCGTGAGGGCAATCTTTATCAGGCCAGCGTCGAATTTTTGCTCAAGCTGGCTCAAACTTATGAGGTCAAGCCAGAGTATCTAGCGGGAGATTCTACTCAGTCGGATGATGCCTTTGGCAAGATTTCTAAGATTTTAGAGAGTCGCTATGATTTTTCTGAAACGCATGTGGAATTGACTGAGGAGGATCGCTCTCACCTAGAGATTTGGTCGGTGCGCAATCAAAAAGAAGAACTGGAATATGTGGCCAAGTCCATCCGTCAGCGGCTCCATGATGGCGCCCGCTACAAGGATATCCGACTGCTTTTGGGGGATGTGGAGGCCTACCAGCTCCAACTGAAGACCATCTTTGACCAGTATCAGATTCCCTTTTATTTGGGGAGGTCTGAGTCCATGTCCCAGCATCCTTTGGTTCAGTTTTTAGAGTCGTTGGAGCGCTTGAAACGCTATAATTTTCAGACGGAAGATTTACTCAATCTTTTAAAAACCGGCCTGTATGGCGGTTTGAGTCATGAGGAGCTGGATAGTTTTGAGCAGTACCTTCGCTTTGCCGAGATTAAAGGGGCAGCCAAGCTAGGGAGAGATTTTACCATTAACCGTCAGGAGAAATTTGACCTGAAGCGGCTCAATACCATGCGTCGCAACCTTATCACGCCTCTGTTAGACTTTTTCAAATCTCGTAGTCAGACAGCGACTGGTCTCTTGGCTAAATTTACCAACTTTATCAAAGAAGTTCGCTTGGATGCTAATCTGACTGGTCTGCTGGAAGGTGCAAGCCAGCAGGAAGTGGAACGACAGGAGGAAGTCTGGAAGACTTTTTGTCATGTCTTGGAGCAGCTTGCACAGGTGTTTGATGGTAGCAAGCTCAAGCTAGATGATTTCTTGGCTCTAATCCTGTCTGGTATGCTTCTGGCCAAGTACAGAGTTGTACCAGCGACAGTGGATGTGGTGACCGTTCAGTCCTATGACTTGATTGAGCCCATGGCTGCGCCTTATGTCTATGCTATCGGGCTGACGCAGGAGCGCTTGCCCAAGTTAGCGCAAAATAAAAGTCTGCTCAGTGACGAGGAACGGCAGAGATTAAATCAAGCGACTGGGGACGAGGCTGAGTTGCAGGTAGCCAGCAGTGAAAATCTCAAGAAAAACCGCTTTGCAGCGCTATCCTTGCTTAATTCAGCGACAGAGGATTTGGTTCTGTCTGCTCCTGTCTTAATCAATGAAGTAGAGGATGCCATGTCTTCCTATTTGACGGAGCTGGAAATAGCGCCTATTTCCCTACCTATCATCAGTAAGCAACCACAGGCTAGCAGTGACGATATTGGGACTTATCGGGCTCTGTTGGCGCGCGTGATTGATCTCTATCAGGAGGATATTGACCACGAATGGACGCCGGAGGAGCAGACTTTTTGGGCAGTAGCCATCCGAGTCTTGCGCAAGAAATTGGCAGCTGAAGGGATTTCCATTCCCCAGATCAGTAAGGAGCTGAAGACGGAGCCTCTCAAGTCGGAAACCCTCCAAGCACTTTATCCATCAGAGAAGCCTTTGAAACTGTCAGCTTCTGCCCTCAATGAATACTTTAAAAACCAGTATGCCTATTTTCTTAAGTATGTCTTGCGGTTGCAGGAGGAGTGGACGATTCAGCCGGATGCACGCAGTCACGGGATTTTCCTCCACCGAATCTTTGAAAAGGTTATGAAGGAGCAGCTGGAGCAGGACTTCGACACTCGCTTGCAGCGGGCTATGGAGGAGACTAGCTGGGAGGATGAGTTTGAGTCTATCTATGGTGAAAATGGCGAGACCCAGTTCGCCCGCCGTTTGCTATTGGACACGGCTCGGGCTACTGGCCGTATCTTGGCTCAGTCGGATGGGCTGGAGGTCATCGGTGAGGAGACTGACTTTGGTCATGATCGGCCTTTCTTGCTTTTGGACAATGGCAGAGCTCTTCAGGTGAGCAGCAAGGTGGACCGGATTGATCGGCTGACGGAGACGGGGAGTCTGGGAGTTGTGGATTACAAGTCAGGCGATACCAAATTCAGCTTTGAGAAGTTCTTTAATGGGCTTAACTCTCAGTTGCCGACTTACCTAGCGGCTATCCGAGAAATGCCAGAATACCAAGAAGACAAGGGAACTTTCGGAGCCATGTACCTACAGATGACGGAGCCCCTAGCCAGCCTCAAGGAGACCAAGGCACTGGACGAGGCTGTGAAACAAGTCATGAAAAGTCAAGTTTACAAAGGCCTCTTTCTGGCTGATCAGGCCAAGGACTTGAGCGCTAACTACGAGAAAAGCAAGGTCAATCTGCTAACTAAGGAAGAATTGGAAGTGATTTTGGCTTATAATACCTATCTCTATCAGCAAGCAGCAGAAGGTATTTTAGCTGGTCGTTTTGCCATCAATCCTTATACAGAAAATGGACGTAGTATTGCCCCTTACGTGGACCAGTTTAAGGCCATTACAGGCTTTGAGGCCAATCTCCATCTGGGGCAGGCTAGACAGCTGACCAAGTTAAACCTGGGCCAGTATGATAAACGGCCGACAGGCGAGAAGCTGCGTCAAGCCTGGCTAGAAAAAATCAAGGAGGAGTTGGACAAATGAGACGGATTCCCTTTTTAAGCGAGCAGGATATCCTAGTCAAGCAGGCTGAGGAAGCTGCCTCTGACAAGCCACAAAAGCGTACACCAGAGCAGATCCAGGCCATCTACTCCTCTGGTCAGAATATTCTCGTCTCAGCTTCGGCTGGATCTGGTAAGACCTATGTTATGGTTCAGCGGATTATTGACCAGATTCTCAGGGGTGTGGAGGTCAGTCAACTCTTCATCTCAACCTTTACTGTTAAGGCGGCAGGTGAGCTTAAGGAGCGGCTGGAAAAGGAGCTGAGTCTGGTACTCAAGGAGACTTCAGATCAGGAACTCCGCCAGCATCTGGCCCAGCAGTTGGCTGAGATTGCCAATGCGGATATTGGCACCATGGATGCCTTTACCCAGAAAGTGGTAAATAAATACGGCTATTTGCTGGGGCTGGCCCCGCATTTTCGGATTTTACAGTCGGCCAGTGAGCAGCTCATTCTGCAAAATGAAGTCTTTGACCAGCTTTTCGATACCTACTATGAGAGTGATCGACAGGAATTATTCAGTCGCTTGGTCAAAAATTTCACTGGTAAGCGCAAGGACATTGCTGGTTTCCGCCAGCAGATTTATAGTATTTATAGCTTTCTCCAGTCTACCAGCAATCCGCGAAAATGGTTGGAAGAGACCTTTCTTCTAGGTTATGAAACCAGTGATTTTAGAGCAGAGCGGGAGAGAATATTCTCTGGAGCTAGGCAGTCTCTGCTGGATTTGGAAGATTTTTTCCAGAGCCATCTGGCTCATGAAGGTCAAGTTTTTGCTGGAGCTAAGTATCAGGAAAATGTTCAGGCAGCCTTAGATATCTTGGCTGAGCTGACGGAGCAGACCGGATCTGAGCAGTTGCTAGACCTGATTCAGCGCTTTTTAGAATTAGCCAAGACGTCTAACCATCAGGCTTTTACTGCCCGAGTCGGCAAGAATGCGGACGAACTTAAAAAAGAGCTGGCCCAAGCCTATAATGAAGCCCGCAAGCCCTTGATAGAGCGAATTAAAGAGTTGGATGTCCGCCTCTATCATCTGAACTTTATGGAGCAGCATCAGGCGGAAGCTCTTCCTCTACTGGATTTGTTACGCGGTTTTGTCCGAGATTTCTCGCAAACTTATTTGGAGCGCAAGGTAGCAGAAAATGCCTTTGAATTTGGTGATATCAGCCATTTTGCTATTGAGATTTTAGAAAATTATCCAGAAGTACGGCATTTTTATCAGGATAAGTACCATGAGGTCATGGTCGATGAGTACCAAGATACCAACCATACTCAGGAGCGAATGCTGGAATTGTTGGCTCGAGGAAATAATCGCTTTATGGTCGGCGACATTAAGCAGTCCATCTATCGATTCCGTCAGGCCGATCCGCAGATTTTTAACGATAAATTTAAACTCTATCAGGCCGATCCTAGTCAGGGCAAGCTGATTATTCTCAAGGAAAATTTCCGCAGTCACATCGAGGTACTGGAAGCCACTAATGATGTCTTTAAACGACTCATGGACGAGGAAGTTGGCGAGATTGACTACAATGAGCACCACTACTTGGTGGCGGGAAATCCAGCTAAACGGGAGCCTAATCCAGCCAATCAGGCGGAGTTTTTGATTTATGATGGTAGCGCTGATAGCGAAGAAGAGGATTCTGACCAAGGTCTGCCTAGTATTTCAGCTGGTGAAGTGGCCTTGGTAATCAAGGAAATCATCCGTCTTCATAACCAAGAAGGAGTGGATTTCAAGGATATGACCTTGCTGACAGCTTCGCGGACCCGCAATGATCTGATTTTGGCAGAGTTTGACCGGCATCATATCCCGATTGTGCCTGATGATGGCGAGACCAATTATCTCCAGTCGGTAGAGGTTATGGTGATGCTGGATACCTTGCGGACCATTAACAATCCTCTCAACGATTATGCCCTGACCGCTCTCCTAAAGTCGCCGATGTTTGACTTTGATGAGGACGAATTAGCTCGGCTAGCCTTGCAAGCCTCCAGTACCAAGTCCATGGAAAATCTCTACGAAAAGCTGAAGAATACTCTGGCTAATCAAGGTCTGGAACCTCAACTCATCCATGGTGAATTGCGCAAGAAACTGCAGCACTTTCAGGAAACTCTTAATGACTGGCGCAGCTATTCCAAGACCCATTCCCTCTATGATTTAATCTGGAAGATTTATCAGGATCGTTTTTACTACGATATGGTAGGGGTCCTGCCCAACGGTGAGCAGCGTCAGGCCAATCTCTATGCCTTATCCTTGCGGGCCAACGACTATGAAAAGTCGAGTTTCAAGGGGCTATCCCGCTTTATCAGCATGATTGACCGAATTTTGAAAAATGAGCACGATTTGGCTAGTGTCCCTCTAGCTGCTCCGAAAAATGCTGTCCAGCTAATGACTATCCATAAGAGTAAGGGCCTGGAGTTTAAGTATGTCTTTCTGCTCAATATGGACAAAACCTTCAATCGTCAGGATAGTAGCTCTGATATTATCCTCAGCCGACAAAAAGGCATCGGAATCAAATATGTGGCTGATGTAGATGTTGAGGCTCAGGATCCTCATGCGCCCAAGCAGATCCGCATTTCCATGGAGACCCTACCTTATCAGCAGAATGCCGAAGAACTCAAGCTGGCTAGCTTGTCTGAGCAGATGCGTCTGCTCTATGTGGCCATGACGCGGGCTGAGACCAAGCTCTATCTGGTCGGAAAGGGCAATCAAGCTAAGCTCCAAGAGCGCAAGTGGGGGACTAGCCAAAATGGTCGCTTATCTAGCGGCCTTCGTAGCCAGCTGACCAATTTTCAGGATTGGCTCTATGCTATTCAGTCTGTGTTTGAGGGGGAAAATTTGGCTTATCAGACCCGTTTTGTGACCGATCAAGAGCTGACAGACGAGCAGATTGGAGTAGTGGAGCAGGCTGATCCTATTCCGGTAGATGATTTGACGGGCAACCGTCAGTCAGAGGATATCCGCCGAGCTCTGGATATCTTGGAGAATGTAGATCGGCTCAACAGCCTCTATCAAGCGGCTATTGAATTGCCTAGTGTCCGCACGCCCAGTCAAATCAAGAAGTTCTATGAACCAGTTATGGACTCAGAAGGGCTGGACATTATGGATGCGCCTCGAAGTTATCAGCCCCAGCTGACTTTTGAACTGCCTAATTTTGGCAAGAAGAAGCAAATCACAGGAGTTCAAATCGGCTCTGCTGTTCATGAACTCATGCAACGGATTCCGCTGGATCAGCCTGTCACTAAGACTAGCATTCGTCAAGCCTTGGCTCAGGTTCAGGTAGATGCGGCAGTTAAGAAAGGGATTGATTTAGCTAAGATTGAGGCCTTTTTCGCTACAGAACTGGGTCAGCTAATCCAGCAGCAGGCCAATTGTCTCCATAGGGAAGCACCTTTTGCTATGCTCAAGCAGGATCCAGCCAGTGGTCAAGACTTTGTTGTTCGGGGAATCTTGGATGGCTACCTGCTCTTTGATGATCGCATTATCCTCTTTGACTATAAGACTGACCGCTATCATAATCCGGCAGACTTGGTGGAGCGCTACCGAGCTCAGCTGGACCTCTATGCCGAAGCCCTCAGTCGTTCCTATTGTCTTAGCCAAGTAGACAAGTATTTGATTCTACTGGGAGGAGCGGAGCTACAGCTGGTCAAGGTGGACTAGTCTGATTAGAAACTGAATAGAGTTCCACTAAGAAAGGATATTGCTGCAGGAAATGCTTGTGGGAAGGTTGAGTGCATTATTTAACTGCTAATCTTCCCTTGGCGTTTCTTTTTTTGCTTCTTTTGGTATAATAGAAGATATGAAAGTATTACTATATCTAGAAGGAAAGTCTGTTTTAGAAAAGTCAGGCATCGGCCGTGCCTTGCAGCATCAAATGCATGCATTGGATCTGGCAGGAATTCCTTATACCACAGATGTTTTAGGAGATTATGATGTCGTGCACATCAACACTTACGGACCTCGTAGTTTGCTTCTTCTTCACGCAGCTAAGAGGGGAGGCAAAAAAGTGATCATGCACGGACATTCGACAAAAGAAGACTTTGAAAATTCTTTTATTGGTTCTAATCTTTTTGCGCCCTTGTTTGGCAAATATCTAGCGCACATGTATAAAATGGCGGATTTTATCATTACTCCGTCTGAGTATTCAAAAAAATTGATTCAATCCTACGGTGTGACGACGCCCATTATGGCTGTCTCAAACGGCATTGACCTGTCGAAATACAAGAAAGATGAACGCAAGGAAGCAGTCTTTAAAAAACATTTTCAGATTGCAGAGGGGCAGAAAGTCGTAATCTGTGCCGGCCTTTATTTCAGACGAAAAGGAATCGAAGACTTTGTCGAAGTAGCTCGCAGAATGCCAGATGTCCGCTTTATCTGGCTGGGTTCTATCAATCTTTGGCTTATTCCGCGCAAGATTCGAGATCTTGTCCTCTATAATCATCCAGAAAACGTGGAATTTCCGGGTTATTTCAAAGGTGCAGTCTTCCAAGGAGCTATGTCAGGCAGTGACGCCTTCTTTTTCCCGTCTTATGAGGAGACAGAAGGGATAGTGGTCCTAGAAGCGTTAGCCAGCGGGCAACACGTGGTCCTGCGTGATATTCCTGTTTATAATGGCTGGATTGATGAAGAGTCGGCGGAGCTTTGTCATAATGTAGATGAGTTTGTTGAATCGCTTCGTAAGGTTCTTGACGGAAAAGTGGATAAACGCGAGGCAGGCTATCGTGTTGCGGAGAGTCGCTCTATCGATGATGTCGCACTTCAGTTAGTCAAGGCTTACCAAACAGTTTTGGAGATGTGATATGCGGATTGGTCTTTTTACAGATACCTATTTTCCTCAGGTTTCCGGGGTGGCGACGAGCATTCGCACCCTCAAGACTGAGCTAGAGAAACTAGGTCATAAAGTCTTTATTTTCACTACGACGGACAAGGATGTCAACCGTTATGAAGATTGGCAGATTATCCGTATTCCCAGCGTGCCTTTCTTCGCATTTAAGGATCGGCGCGTGGCTTATCGTGGTTTTTCAAATGCCTTAGAAATTGCTCGCCAGTACCAGTTAGATATCATCCATACTCAGACAGAGTTTTCGCTGGGTCTTTTGGGCATCTGGATTGCCAAGGAACTGCGGATTCCAGTGGTTCACACTTACCATACCCAATATGAGGACTATGTGCACTATCTTGCCAAGGGCATGGTGATTCGTCCGAGTATGGTCAAGTACATCGTGCGTGGTTTCATGAGCGATTTGGATGGTGTCGTTTGTCCTTCTGAGATTGTCTATGACCTTTTGGTTGGTTATAAAATCAAGGCGGAAAAACGGGTTATTCCAACAGGAATCGACTTGGCCAAGTTTGACCGCCCAGAACTCTCACGGGAAGACATCAAGAAACTGCGCTTTAAGCTGGGCATAGCAGAAGACGAAATCATGTTGCTCAGTTTATCCAGAATTTCCTACGAGAAAAATATCCAGGCGATTGTTGAAGCACTGCCAATGGTTTTGGAAGAAAATGCCAAGGTGAAGTTGGTCATTGTCGGAGATGGGCCTTATGCTGAGGACTTGAAAGCCTTGGTAGCCCAGCTCCATATTGAGGATGCTGTCATTTTTACAGGGATGATTGCACCGAGCGATACTGCTCTCTACTATAAAGCAGCAGATTTCTTTATTTCGGCCTCAACCAGTGAGACGCAGGGGCTGACTTATCTGGAAAGCCTAGCCAGCGGTACCCCCATCATCGCCCATGGCAATCCTTATCTGGACAATGTCATCAGCGATAAAACTTTTGGTACACTCTATTATGAAAATCGAGATTTAGCAGGGGCTATTTTAGAAGCCATTTTGGCAACACCAGATATGGACGAGAAAAAGCTAGCCGATAAATTATACGAGATTTCCGCTGAGAATTTTGGTCGCCGTGTCTATGAATTCTATTTGGATTTGACCATTAGCAAGGATTTTCATAATGATCTCAATCCTGAAGAAACGATGGCCAAACGCTTAGCCAAGACCATTGTCTATTTGCCAGGAAAAATCATGTCACTGCCGGTAAACAGCTCAACTAGGATGATAAAAGCATCTAAGAAGCAGATAAAGAATATTCGGAAATATTGGGAATAAACTTCCTTATAAGACCTAATGAACGGAGGTGCTCTTATGAAAGTCCATAAAAAAGAAATTTTCTTTTTGCTCCCCCTTTTCTTTTTCTATTTTGTCTTTTATATACTGTTACGGTATTTGCCCATGGATTCCATGTTAAGTAAGGGGCTAGTAGTTGGAAATGTTCTCATCTACTCTCCCCTGGCAACCTTGTTGGTGTCCCTGCTCTATGCAGCTTTATATGGGTTTTCTTTGCGCTTTTCTTTCTTGGTTGCCCTCTTATTTTTCCTGACTATTTTCACCTTTGGAGAGTGGATTCCTCTTTATCATGCCGCCTATTTCCTTTTCTCACTAGCTGGAAATGGCTTGGGGCATTTGATTTATAGATTTACTAGGAAAAATAGCAGAGCTGAAAACCAATAAAAGTTCTTGCAAATTTTTTCAATCGTGCTATAATAATTTTTAGAGACATATCACCTGCAGGAAATCTTTTAGAGAGCGCGTGGAGCTGGAAATCGCGCAGAGGATGCAGTTGGGACTACTCTACTGGCTTTTATGAAAACATAAAACGGTGGCTACGTTAGAGCCAATCAGAGGTGTAAGTCTTTTTGACTTGCATAAATGAAGGTGGAACCACGTTGCGACGTCCTTTTTAGGATGTCGTTTTTATTTTGTCAGAAGGAGGAAGAATGATGCTTTATATGATTGGCGGATCGCCTTGTAGTGGGAAGTCAACAATTGCTTCACTTCTTGTTAGACAGTATCAACTACTTCATATCAAATTGGATGATTTGGTAGACGAGATGATGAGTCAAGCAAGTACAGATTCACAGCCGATTTGCCTTCTGAGACAGGACAGAAGTCCAGAACAAATCTGGATGAGAAGTCCAGAAGAGATGGCAGATGAAGAATGGCGCTTTTATGAAGAGATTTTTCCTTATGTGAAATCTTACTTGATAAAAAATCAAGATAGACCTCTCTTGGTGGAGGGGGCAGGACTTTTGCCTCACTTGGTAAAGGAGCTTGAATGCCCAGCGTCTTCCTATCTATGCTTGACTCCGACAGCTGATTTTCAGAAAAAGCACTATAAACAGAGAGAATGGGTTCCTTATGTCTTAGAGGGAACTACCAATCCTGAGCAAGCTTTTGAAAACTGGATGCAGCGAGACATTCTTTTTGCTCAAATGGTTCGGCAGGAAGCGATGAAATTAGGTTATTCTAGTCTCATGACAGATGGTCGTCAATCAGAAAAGCAGACTGCGGAAGAGATTGCTCGAATCTTTAAATTGTCCAATAAAAATAGAATAGATATTAAAGGAGAAAACCATGATTAAGATTACTTTCCCAGATGGCGCTGTTCGTGAATTCGAATCTGGCGTTACAACTTTTGATATTGCTCAATCCATCAGCAATTCCCTAGCTAAAAAGGCCTTGGCTGGTAAATTTAACGGCAAATTGATTGATACGACTCGTGCCATCACTGAAGATGGTTCTATTGAAATCGTGACACCTGACCATGAAGATGCTCTGCCAATCTTGCGCCACTCAGCTGCTCACTTGTTTGCCCAAGCAGCTCGCCGCCTTTTTCCAGACATTCATCTAGGGGTTGGCCCAGCCATCGAAGATGGTTTCTACTACGATACGGACAATCAAGCTGGCCAAATCTCCAACGAAGACCTGCCTCGTATCGAAGAAGAAATGAAGAAGATTGTCAAAGAAAACTTCCTATCCATCCGTGAGGAAGTGACCAAGGATGAGGCGCGTGAAATTTTTAAAAACGATCCTTACAAGTTGGAATTGATTGAAGAACACTCTGAAGACGAGGGTGGTTTGACCATCTACCGTCAGGGCGAATACGTGGACCTCTGCCGTGGACCTCACGTTCCTTCAACAGGTCGCATCCAAATCTTCCACCTTCTCCATGTAGCAGGTGCTTACTGGCGTGGAAATAGCGACAATGCGATGATGCAACGTATCTACGGTACAGCTTGGTTTGACAAAAAAGACTTGAAGAACTATCTTCAAATGCGTGAAGAAGCCAAAGAACGCGACCACCGCAAACTTGGTAAAGAGCTCGACCTCTTCATGATTTCACAAGAAGTCGGACAAGGACTTCCATTCTGGTTGCCAAATGGTGCGACTATCCGTCGTGAATTGGAACGCTACATTGTCGACAAGGAGTTGGCTTCTGGCTACCAACACGTTTACACTCCACCACTTGCTTCAGTAGAACTTTACAAGACTTCTGGTCACTGGGATCATTACCAAGAAGACATGTTCCCAACTATGGACATGGGTGACGGGGAAGAATTCGTTCTTCGTCCAATGAACTGCCCACACCACATCCAGGTCTACAAACACCATGTTCACTCATACCGTGAATTGCCAATCCGTATCGCTGAAATCGGTATGATGCACCGTTACGAAAAATCTGGTGCCCTAACTGGTCTTCAACGTGTGCGTGAAATGTCTCTCAACGACGGTCACCTCTTTGTTACTCCAGAACAAATCCAAGAAGAATTCCAACGTGCCCTTCAGTTGATTATCGACGTTTACGAAGACTTTAACTTGACTGAATATCGCTTCCGCCTCTCTCTTCGCGACCCTCAAGATACTCACAAGTACTTTGACAACGATGAAATGTGGGAAAATGCTCAAACTATGCTTCGTGCAGCCCTTGATGAAATGGGTGTTGACTATTTTGAAGCCGAAGGTGAAGCTGCCTTCTATGGTCCGAAACTCGATATCCAAGTGAAGACTGCCCTAGGAAAAGAAGAAACACTTTCTACTATCCAGCTTGACTTCTTGCTTCCAGAACGTTTCGACCTCAAATACATCGGAGCTGATGGCGAAGAGCACCGTCCAGTTATGATTCACCGTGGGGTTATCTCAACCATGGAACGCTTTACAGCTATCTTGATTGAGAACTACAAGGGTGCCTTCCCAACATGGCTTGCACCACATCAAGTAACCCTCATCCCCGTTTCTAACGAAAAACACGTGGACTACGCATGGGAAGTGGCTAAGAAACTTCGTGACCGCGGTGTCCGTGCTGATGTGGACGAACGCAATGAAAAAATGCAGTTCAAGATCCGTGCTTCTCAAACNAGCAAGATTCCTTACCAATTGATCGTTGGTGACAAGGAAGTAGAAGACGGAACCGTTAACGTTCGTCGCTATGGACAAAAAGAAACACAAACTGTTTCAGTTGATGAATTTGTTCAAACTATCCTGGCTGATATTGCTAACAAATCACGCGTGGCTAAAGAAGATTAAAATTAGAAAGGCAAATTCGATCGAGGAAGCTCCTCAATAGGCTTTGCCTTTTCATTTTTTACAATTTTGTTAAACGTAACCCTCTCTCATCTCAGTGTTTTGTCTAATCCCATGAAAAATGATATAATGGAATAAAAGGACAGGGGAGAGAGATGTTAAAGAGAGATTTACTGAGAAATATTATCATTGTGACGGTATTTATTGCCATTCTGGTGGGGCTACGCTTGTTTGTCTATACACCTTATCGTATCACCAAGCAAGATGCCAATTCTTTCTTAGCGGAAAATGATTTGGTCTTGGCGGATAAGACAGCCAAGCTTGCTCGTGGGGAATTTGCCCTCTATGAGGTCGATGGAAAAGAATATGTCGGCCGTGTTATTGCTATGGAAAATGACAAGGTGACCTATATGGATAACTTGCTGTATCTGAACAATCAGGTGCAATCAGAGCAATATATCGAAAAGATGCGAGAGAAATATCTGGCTTCAGCTGCCAGCACGGGCTATTATACCCACGATTTTTCTGTTGTTGACTTAAAAGGAGCGACTTCTGATACCATCCCTAAAAATTCTTTTCTCATCTTGAATGATCGACGGGAAAATACGAAAGACAGTCGAGAATTTGGTCTGATCAAAAAGGAGCAGATTAAGGGAATTATAGAATTCCGTATCTCTCCTTTAGATAAATTTGGTTTTGTTGAAACAAAGTAGTAAAAAACTAGGCTGGAATTTCCAGCCTAGTTTTCTTTTTGAGATGTTTTCAGAGCTTCTTTGGTTTTCTTGAGCTCATTTTTTAGCGAGAAGTTCTTGGGCATGCTGATGAGAAAGGTCGTGACAGAGCCTAGGAGAACAGAGACCAAAATCAATATGATCAAGGGAAGTTTGAAGCTGAAGAGGATAAAACTAACATTGACGCTTTGCATATTGGCTAAGGAAATACTGGCAACCAATAAAATGGTAATCAAGAGCAGGATATAGTGGAATTTTTCTTTCATAACGATTCTCCTATTTATTCAAACTCAGCCTTGCTTTTGATATCTCCGTATTCTTCTGGGATTTCTTGTGCAAGGATATCTTCATAAGCAGCCAGTTTAATATCTGAGCCATACTTGTTTTTCAGAGCAGTGGTCACCAGACGGTAGGCCAGATTCGCATTGCGAGACAAGATGGGACCATGGAAGTAGGAACCAAAGACATTCTTATAGTGGACGCCTTCATTACCGTCTTCTTGATTGTTGCCATTTCCATAAACGACTTTACCCAGCGGTTTTTCATCGTCGGAGAGGAAAGTACGTCCTTGGTGGTTTTCAAAGCCGTAGTAGGTTTCATCGAATTCATCATTATGAATCTTAATGTCACCGATATAGCGGTTTTTGGTCTGGTTGAGGGTGTAGTGGCCCATGATGCCCAGACCTTCGATTCGACGGCCAGAAGCCTCGATATAGTATTGGCCTAAGAGTTGGAATCCACCGCAGATAGCTAGTACAACGCCATTTTCATTGATAAAGCTTTCCAAAGCTTCTTTTTTAGCTGGCAGGTCACGAGCCACGATCGTTTGCTCATAGTCTTGACCTCCGCCAAAGAAGACGATGTCGTAGCTATCCTTGTCAAAGTCATCTTCTAGAGAAACGATATCAACCTCAACCCTAGCACCTAGCTTTTCAGCTACATACTTGAGCATGAGAACATTGCCATTGTCGCCGTAGGTATTCATAAGGTCGCCGTAGAGATGAGCGATTTTTAAGTCATAGTGATAATCCTGGTTTGCAGGAGAAACGAGGGATCTATAAACCATTAGTTCATCTCCTTTCTGATTACTTGTCGTTCTGCCAGCAACTCGCGGAATTCCAGCATAGCGGTATAAGTAGCTAGGATATAGGCGTGCTTGGTTTCTTGCTCTTCAATCAACTTAAAGACTGCTTCCAAATCTTTGACTTCGGTAATCTGATCTGCTGGATAGCCTGTTACTCGCAGTCGACGAGCAATCTCAGAATGGCGAACTCCACCTGCGAGGACCCGAGGAATATCCATCTCTAAAATTTTCTCAAAATCGGCATCCCAGATCCAGCTGGTATCAATGCCGTCCGCATAGTTAGCATTGAGCAGGACAGATAGACTAAAGTCAAAAGGTGCCAGCTCAATCATTTCCAAGGCCTGGGTCGCACCGACTGGATTTTTGATCAAGACCAAGGTACATTCCTTATCGCCAATTTTGAAAGTTTCCTGACGGCCAAAGACAGCCCGGCTCTTGTCAAAGCCAGCCTTGATAGTAGCCGGCTCAACTCCGAAGAACTGAGCAACTGACACAGCGGCCAAGGCATTATAGATATTGTAGAGACCACCGATATTGATCTGATAGTCTTGTCCATCAATGGTAAAGGCAGAGCGATTGTGCTCAAGTGCTTTGAGAGCGGTCAGACTGTAGTCTAGCTTAGGGCGCTTGAAGCCACAGTCCTCACAGATGTAAGCTCCGAGATTTGCATAAGTATTGAACTCGTACTTGAGGATATGCTCGCACTTAGGACAGAGGATGCCCTCTGTATTGTAGTGAGCTAGCTTAGCCTGGCTTTTCTCCGTGTCGAAACCATAGTAGCGGACAGGATTTTTCAGGCTGACCGAGTTAAAGAGCGGACTGTCACCATTCATCAGTACAGTCGCTTCAGGTACTTTAGCTGCAGCATCCAGAATCATCTGGTAGGTCGTGTAGATCTCACCATAGCGGTCCATCTGGTCTCGGAAAATGTTGGTAAAGACGAAGAGGCTAGGCTTGATGTAATCACAAATCCGAGACAGGCTGGCTTCATCTATTTCCAGCACAGCGATATTTTTGCCAGATTTGCCTTTTTTAGCTGTCAGGAAGGTTGTGGTAATCCCGGTAATCATATTGGCACCGCTAGGATTGGTCACCACTTCTCCGAAAGCTTCCTTGAGAATGCCCACAGTCAAAGCTGTAGTCAGAGTCTTTCCGTTGGTTCCAGTAATAACCACAACTTCGTAGTTCTTGGCCAAGTTTTGCAGAATGTTTTTGTCAAATGTGAGGGCAACTTTCCCTGGCAGAGTCGAGCCGCGTCCCATTTTGCTGAGAACAAAGTGGGAGGACTTGCCTGCTAGGAGGCCCAATGCTGTATTTATCTTCATAAGAAATATTTTATCATAAAAAAGTAAAGAAGGTTACAGAAAAATATCCTTAAAAGTGATATAATGGTTGAGAACTGTTTGTTTTTGACTGGGAGGGCCACTATGCAATGAACTTTCAACAATTAACCAATCTCCAATACTGGTCTAATGTATTCAGTAATCCTTGGAATATTTTAATCAACATTATTGATATTGCTTTAGTTACCTGGATTTTATATCATTTTACTAAAGCAATTGCCGGGACCAAAATTATGATTCTGGTTCGGGGAGTGCTCTTCTTCATCTTGGCACAGTTTTTAGCGAATATCATTGGTTTGACGACCATTTCATGGTTGATCAATCAGGTTATTACCTACGGGGTCATTGCGGCAGTGGTGATTTTCTCGCCTGAGATTCGGACTGGTCTTGAAAAGCTGGGTAGAGCAACTGAGATTTTTTCTGCTGCTCCAGTCAGCAGTGAGGAGAAATTGATTCAAGCCTTTGTTAAGGCAGTAGCTTACATGAGTCCGCGTAAGATCGGTGCCTTGGTAGCTATTCAGGGCGCTCGAACGTTGCAGGAATACATTGCAACGGGAATCCCACTGGATGCGGATATCTCTGGGGAACTGTTGATCAATATTTTCATTCCCAATACGCCGCTGCACGATGGGGCAGTTATTATCAAAGATAACAAGATTGCTGCTTCGTGTGCCTATTTGCCACTTACAGAAAGCACAGGTATTTCCAAGGAATTTGGGACTCGTCACCGGGCTGCGATTGGCCTTTCAGAAGTTTCAGATGCCTTTACTTTTGTCGTGTCTGAGGAGACAGGCGGTATTTCTACGACACATAATGGAGTCTTCAAGCATGACTTGAGTTTGAGCGAGTTCGAATCACAACTGCGGGAAGTTCTCTTATCAGACAAGCATGAGAAAATGAGCCTAAAGAATCGTTTGCTAGGAGGATGGAAGAATGAAACAAAGTAAAAAAATTCTCTATATTATTTCCTCCTTATTTTTTGCTTTGGTTTTGTTTATTTATGCGACGTCTAGTAGTTTTCAAAATAGTATCAGTATTCGCCAAGTGACCTCGGAAACTTATAGTAATACGATTTCTAATGTCCCGATTGATATCAAGTATGATAGTGAACGGTACTTCATTAGCGGCTTTACTTCCGAGGCTAGTGTTGTTTTGACGGGTTCTAATAGAGTGGCTTTAAGTAGCGAAATGCAGGAGAGTACACGGAAGTTCCATGTGGTAGCGGATTTATCTAATGCATCAGAAGGAACAGTCGAAGTGCAGCTGAAAGTCGAAAATCTACCAAGCGGCCTGTCTGCTACGGTCAATCCGCAAAAAATTTCAGTCAAGATAGGTAAAAAAGCAAGCAAGAAAGTGCCAGTGAAGTATCTCATCACAGCCAGTCAGGTTGCAGAAGATATTTCTATCACAAATGTGAGCTTGGAGCACGAAGAAGTCACAGTGACAAGCGATGAAGAAACTTTGGAAAAAGTTAATCATGTCGCAGCAGTCTTACCAAGCAACGTCACTATTTCAGGAAATTACAGTGGGGCAGCTTCCTTACAGGCCATGGATGCCAATGGGAATGTTTTGCCAAGTGTTGTGACACCGTTTGAAACAACGATGAAAGTTACGACCAAAACGACACATTCGAATTCGTCAAGCTCAAAATCGAGCTCAAGTTCGAATTCATCTAGTAAATAAATGCAAGATTTGAAAGGAAAATTTTAAAAATGGGTAAATATTTTGGAACCGATGGTGTTCGTGGAGAAGCTAATGTGGAATTAACGCCGGAATTGGCCTTTAAACTGGGTCGTTTTGGTGGATATGTTCTGAGTCAACACGAAAGTGAAGTTCCTCGGGTATTTGTTGGCCGTGATACACGTATTTCAGGAGAAATGTTGGAGAGTGCCTTGATTGCAGGTCTGCTTTCTGTGGGGATTCACGTCTACAAACTTGGTGTGATCGCTACTCCGGGTGTTGCCTACTTGGTCAAATCCGAAAAAGCTAGCGCGGGTGTCATGATTTCAGCTAGTCACAATCCTGCTCTTGATAACGGCATTAAATTCTTTGGCGGCGATGGTTATAAACTGGATGATGAACGCGAACTTGAAATCGAAGCTTTGCTGGACGCAGCAGAAGATACCCTTCCACGTCCAAGTGCTGAGGGATTAGGGAAAGTCGTGGACTATCCTGAAGGCTTGCGTAAGTACCAACAATATATCGTTTCAACAGGTTTAGATCTTGAAGGAATGCACGTTGCTCTTGATACAGCAAATGGTGCTGCTTCAACTAGCGCCCGTCAAATTTTTGCTGATTTGGGTGCCCAGCTGACTGTTATCGGAGAAAATCCAGATGGCCTCAACATTAACTTAAATGTAGGCTCTACTCATCCAGAAGGCTTACAGGAAACGGTCCATGAATCAGGTGCAGCGATTGGTCTCGCTTTTGATGGTGATAGTGACCGTTTGATTGCTGTTGATGAAAATGGCGATATTGTAGATGGTGACAAGATTATGTACATCATCGGCAAGTATCTTTCTGAAAAAGGCCAATTGGCTCAAAATACAATTGTGACTACCGTTATGTCCAACCTTGGTTTCCATAAAGCCTTGGAGCACGAAGGCATCAATAAAGTAGTGACTGCCGTTGGTGACCGCTATGTGGTAGAAGAAATGCGCAAGAACGGTTATAATCTAGGTGGCGAGCAATCTGGACATGTCATTATCATGGATTATAATACCACTGGTGATGGTCAATTGTCAGCGGTGCAATTAACCAAAGTGATGAAAGAAACTGGTAAGAGTTTGTCTGAACTTGCATCAGAAGTGACCATTTACCCACAAAAATTGGTCAATATCCGTGTCGAAAATGCTATGAAGGATAAGGCAATGGAAGTACCAGCCATCAGAGACATTATTGAAAAAATGGAAACTGAAATGGCAGGAAACGGCCGTATCCTTGTCCGTCCAAGCGGAACAGAACCGCTTCTGCGTGTCATGGCTGAAGCGCCAACTCACGAAGAAGTGGACTACTATGTGGACACAATTGCGAATGTTGTCCGTGCTGAAATTGGTATCGAATAAAAGTCAAAAGATTGGAGAAGCCTCCTATTTGGAGTGAGTTCTTCAATCTTTTTAAATTATTTTCATAAATATCCTTTAGGATTTTTTGGCTAATGGAGTAAAACCTCTCTTTTTCTTTTTCATCTCGTAAATATTTGAAAAAGTATGCTAATCGTGTTAAAATATAGGGAGTAATCTAGGAATTGAGGTAATAAAGTGGCTTTTGGAGATAACGGACAACGTAAAAAAACTGGATTTGAAAAATTGACAATGCTGGTCGTGGTAATCATGTTACTTGTAACGATTGGTGCAATTTTTGCACAAGCTATCGGCGTAATCTTCTAATCCTAAACGCTGCAAGGCGTTTTTTTAGAGTAAAAAAGAAGCGAGAATTTATATGAGTATGTTTTTAGATACAGCCAAGATTCAGGTCAAGGCTGGCAAGGGCGGCGATGGCATGGTAGCCTTTCGCCGAGAAAAATATGTACCCAATGGTGGACCTTGGGGCGGCGATGGTGGTCGTGGTGGTGATGTGATTTTTGTCGTGGATGAAGGACTGCGCACCTTGATGGATTTCCGTTACAACCGTCATTTCAAGGCTCAATCAGGTGAAAAAGGAATGACTAAGGGAATGCATGGCCGAGGAGCGGAGGATTTGATTGTCCGTGTACCGCAGGGGACGACCGTTCGTGATGCTGAAACTGGCAAGGTCATTACGGATTTGATTGAACACGGTCAACGTTTCGTCGTAGCGCATGGCGGTCGTGGCGGTCGTGGCAATATTCGCTTTGCTACACCTAAAAATCCTGCTCCGGAAATTTCTGAAAATGGGGAGCCTGGTCAGGAAAGAGAATTACTGCTGGAGCTAAAAGTGCTGGCCGATGTTGGTCTGGTTGGTTTTCCTTCGGTTGGGAAATCAACCCTTCTGAGTGTGATTACATCAGCTAAGCCGAAAATTGGAGCTTATCACTTTACCACGATTGTTCCTAATCTGGGCATGGTTCGGACTCAGTCTGGGGAATCTTTTGCTGTAGCCGATCTGCCAGGGTTGATCGAAGGAGCCAGTCAGGGCGTGGGTCTAGGCACCCAGTTTCTTCGACATATCGAGCGGACACGGGTCATTTTGCACGTTATTGATATGTCTGCCAGTGAGGGTCGCGATCCTTATGAAGATTACCTTGCGATCAATAAAGAGCTAGAATCCTATAATTTGCGCTTGATGGAACGGCCGCAGATCATCGTAGCCAATAAGATGGATATGCCTGATAGCGCAGAAAACTTGAAAGAATTCAAGCAAAAACTGGCTGCCAACTATGATGAATTTGAAGAGTTGCCGCAGATTTTCCCTATTTCTAGTCTGACCAAGCAGGGGCTTGCAACGCTCTTGGATGCGACAGCTGAGTTGCTGGATAAGACACCTGAGTTTCTACTTTATGAAGAATCTGATATGGAAGACGAGGCTTATTATGGCTTTGATGAAGAAGCGCCAGCCTTCGAAATCTCCCGTGATGATGATGCTACATGGGTGCTTTCAGGTGATAAACTAGAAAAACTCTTTACAATGACTAACTTTGACCGTGATGAGTCCATCATGAAATTCTCTCGTCAGTTGCGTGGTATGGGCGTTGACGAGGCGCTTCGTGCGCGTGGTGCCAAGGACGGAGATTTGGTGCGCATCGGTAAGTTTGAGTTTGAATTTGTTGACTAAGGAGATATGTAATGGGTGATAAGCCAATATCTTTCCGAGACGAAAATGGCAACTTTGTCTCGGCAGCAGATGTTTGGAATGCAAAAAAGCTGGAAGAACTCTTCAACCGGCTAAATCCAAATCGCAAACTTCGCCTTGAGCGAGAAAAATTGAAAGAAAATCAATAGTTGAAACCGATCCTTTGAGATGAAGGAATGAGTGACAGTAGTCATGCTGCCTCATTCTACATTTCGAAGGATTTTCTATTGGAAAAACAAAAAAAGCCAATCCGATTTCTCGGAAATGGCTTTGTATCAACATTCTTTTTAATGTTAATATGGTTCTTATTTGAGACCGTATTTTTTGTTGAAACGATCCACACGTCCATCTGCTTGAGTGAACTTTTGACGTCCAGTGTAGAATGGGTGTGAGTCTGATGAAATTTCGACACGGATCAATGGGTAAGTTTCGCCTTCGAATTCAACAGTTTCGTTTGAACGTTTAGTTGAACCGCTAAGGAACTTGTAGCCAGTAGTAGTGTCCATAAATACAACTTGACGGTATTCTGGGTGAATGTCTTTTCTCATTTTAAAAAAATCCTTTCTGCCATGGACTCTTTGCGAGCCATAGATTAGTTACTTTGATAGTTTATCAAATTCTAAATGATTTGACAAGTCTTTTGGATGATTTTCTTACTTTTTTGCTCTTTCTTTTAATTTTTGATAAATCAAGTCGACCTCATCTTTGGAATAAGCATTGGCACCGCTGGCAAGCGGATGGCCACCTCCATCATGTTGCTTGGCAATTTCATTGATTGGAGTAAATTTACTGCGCATCCGCACACGATAATGGCCGTCAGGCTGCTCGACAAAGATGGCCCACATCTGGACATCTTCGATCCGTCCGGGTGCACCTACAATTGCTGAAGTATCAGCATCGGTCAATCGATTGTCTTTCAATAACTGCTGAGATAGGATAACGCGCGCAGCACCATTCTCATCAATTTCTAAATTATCATAAACATAACCTTGCAGTTTGGCAACTTGATGCGTGATGGAGTCCATTTTTCGAGAAATCTCTGAGAAATTAAAAGCGTATTGGCGAAGTTTGCCAGCTACTTCAAATGTGCGTGCAGTAGTCGTTGGGTAGAGGAAGCGACCTGTATCCCCAACAATGCCAGCATAAAGAAGTTTAGCGATATAGTCATTTACTTCTAAGTGATTTTCGAAGGCAAAAAGAGCGATAATTTCGCTCGTGCTACTAGCATCTGTATCAACCAGCAGCAAATCTCCGTAGGCATCATCGTTGGGATGATGGTCGATTTTAATCAAAAAGTCGCTCATGCTGTAGCGTTGATCATCAATACGAGGAGTGTTGGCTGTATCGCACACGATTACCAGGGCTTGCTCATAGTCAGAATCGGCCACCTCATCCATCTTGGCTAGCCAAGTAAGGGTTGGTTCGTCATAACCTGTCACTTTGATGGATTTTTCAGGAAAGTTGAGTTGGAGAAGCTTTTGTAAACCGACTTGACTGCCAATCGCATCTGGGTCAGGGCGCATGTGGCGGTGGATGATAATTTTATCGTATTCTTTAATTTTTTTCAGAATTTTGCTATAGATACTCATTGTAGACCTCTTAAACTTTCTCTAGTTATTGTAGCACAAGAATTTTTATTTTTAAAATAAAAAAGATGTGTTATAATGAATGAAGATTATAATTTGGAGGGAACTATGACCTTAGCGAAAATTGTATTTGCCAGTATGACTGGAAACACCGAGGAAATTGCCGATATTGTGGCGGATAAGCTAAGAGAACTAGATGTAGAAGTTGAAGTGGACGAGTGTACCACTGTCGATGCAGAAGATTTCTTGGAAGCGGATATTACGATTGTAGCGACCTATACCTATGGGGATGGTGAGCTACCTGATGAGATGATGGACTTTTACGAAGACTTGTCTGGATTGGACTTGTCTGGCAAGGTCTACGGAGTGGTCGGTTCAGGCGATACTTTTTATGATGAATTCTGCAAGGCTGTTGATGATTTTGATGCTGTTTTTGCGGCTACAGGAGCAGTGAAAGGTTCAGAATGTGTCAAAGTAGATCTTTCTGCAGAAGAAGATGATATTGAGCGCTTGGAAGCATTTGCGGAAGAGTTGGTAAGTAAAGTTTAAAATAACAATATGGAAAGCGGCTGTGGTCGTTTTTCTTTTGTTAAAGTATTATTTTCTGACAATTCTCATGATTAGGAGTATAATATAGGTAAGCGTTATCCCTTAGATAAAGGAGGAGTTCCTATGAAAGAACGCGACTATGCCTTTGGCTTTCATGATGATGTCAAGCCACTCTTTTCAACTGGTAAGGGCCTGACTGAAGAAGTTGTTCGAGAAATCTCCGAAATAAAAAATGAGCCCCAGTGGATGTTGGATTATCGCCTCCGCTCTTTGGAACTATTTCATAAGTTACCCATGCCCGACTTTGGCCCTGATTTATCAGGTATTCGATTTGATGATATTATCTACTACCAGAAACTAAGCGGAGATCGGGCTCGTAGTTGGGATGAAGTTCCAGAGGAGATTAAGAAAACCTTTGATCGCTTGGGAATTCCAGAAGCCGAGAAGCGCTTTCTATCTGGAGCTGTGGCTCAGTATGAATCTGAAGTGGTTTACCATAATATGAAAGAAGAATTTGCCAAGTTGGGGATTATCTTTACTGATACGGATACGGCTGTGCAGGAATATCCGGACTTGGTCAAGCAGTATTTTGGTACTGTGATTTCAAATGCTGAGCATAAATTTTCTGCGCTTAATAGTGCAGTTTGGTCCGGCGGAACCTTTATCTATGTGCCCAAGAACGTCCAGTGCCAAGTTCCTGTTCAGACCTATTTTCGAATCAATGGTGAAAATGCCGGCCAGTTTGAACGCTCCTTGATGATTATCGAGGAGGGCGGTTCTATCCAGTACATCGAGGGCTGCACAGCACCAACTTATACGACTAATAGCCTTCATGCGGCAAATGTCGAAATCATTGTCAAAAAGGATGCCTTTTTCCGCTATACAACCATTCAAAACTGGTCGGACAATGTCTATAATCTTGTAACGGAGCGAGGAATTGTTGAAGAGGGCGGCACCTTAGAGTGGATTGATGGGAACTTAGGCAGCAAGGTCAATATGAAATATCCTTGTAGCATTCTTAATGGTCGCAATGCAAGAACTTCTGTCCTCTCTATGTCTTTTGCTAACTATGGCCAGCACTTAGATGCTGGTTGTAAGGTTTTTCATAATGCGCCCAAGACTTCCAGTACCTTAATTTCTAAATCAGTGGCCAAGGATGGAGGTAAGACAGACTATCGTGGTCAGGTTCGCTTTGGTAAGAATAGTGCTGGTTCCAAATCTCATATTGAGTGCGATACCATTCTGATGGATGGTGAGTCTAGTTCTGATACTATTCCTTTTAACGAAATCCATAATTCCAATGTCGCGTTAGAGCATGAAGCTAAGGTTTCTAAAGTGTCTGAGGACCAGCTCTACTACCTGATGAGCCGTGGTATCAGCGAAGAAGAAGCCACAGCAATGATTATCAACGGCTTTATGGAACCCATTACCAAAGAACTACCAATGGAATACGCCGTCGAACTCAACCAACTCATCAACATGAGCATGGAAGGGTCCGTTGGCTAAAAATACCCTAATGAGTATTTTTAGGTTGCAGATAAAAACTCGCTTAAGCGAGTTTTCTTTTAATTTAAGGACCAGTGGACCTTTTTTATTTAGGATAAAACTAGAACATTTTACTATTTTTTGATATGATAGATAGAATATGAGGAGGAATGAGATGACGTTAGAAGAAATCAGACAGGAAATTGACCAAGTAGATGACGCACTCGTTGCCTTACTAGAGCAGCGTATGAATTTGGTCGGCCAAGTTGTGGCTTTTAAAAAATCGACTGGGAAGGCTGTCGCAGATCCTAAGAGAGAAGAAAGGATCTTTGCTAGAGTTGCGAACAAGATTGAAAATAAGGACTATCAAGAAACGATTCTTGCGACCTTTGCGGACATCCTAAAGCATTCACGTGCTTTTCAGGAGAAACAAATTCGATGAGTGAAGTAAAAAATTCTTTAGCAATCTTCTTGGGAGCTATGCTAGGCGGTTTACTTCGTTATCAATGCTCATCCTTTTTCACATTTACGGGACATTTTCCGCTAGCGACACTTTTAGTCAACTATTTGGGGACTTTCTTCTTAGTCTATTTGGTTAAAGGCTATCTCAGTCGTAAGCAAGTTTCCAAGCGTTTGTTATTGGCTTTGTCGACGGGATTTTGTGGCGGCTTGACGACTTTTTCTAGTCTTCTATTAGATTCGCTCAAATTGTTGGATTTAGGCCGTTATCCAGAATTGCTCCTATATCTTGCTTTGAGTATCGGCGGCAGCCTTTGCATTGCTTTATGGGCTGGAGGGAAGGTGACCGCATGATTTGGTTTTTGCTCATTGCTTGCGGTCTAGGAGCTCTTGTCCGTTACTTTTTTTCTAAGGTCAATAGCAGGGCTGCTTTGCCAGTAGGCACCTTGATGGCTAATATATTAGGAGCCTTTTTGATTGGGTATTTTTATAATCATATCCAAGATAAGCAGCTGTATAGTATTTTGGCAACAGGTTTTTGTGGCGGTTTNACAACTCTTTCCACTTTTNATGCTGAATTAGCAGAGCTGTTCTCAGATAAGAAGAAATTTAGCCTCTATCTGATGCTGACTTACCTTATAGGATTTTTAGCCATTCTTTTAGGAATTTTTATCTAAAAATCTTTACATTTTTTTAAATTTTGATATAATATACTTTGTGCATAAATGGATGCACTAAAAAAACGGCTAATCCGCTGTTGTCTAGAACTACAAGATTAGTAAGATAGGAGAAAAAATGAATCCATTAATCCAAAGCTTGACTGAAGGTCAACTTCGCTCAGATATCCCTGCATTCCGTCCTGGTGACACTGTCCGCGTTCACGCGAAAGTTGTCGAAGGAACTCGCGAACGTATCCAGATCTTTGAAGGTGTCGTTATCGCTCGCAAAGGTGCTGGCATCTCAGAAAACTACACTGTTCGTAAAATCTCTAACGGTGTAGGTGTTGAACGTACTTTCCCAATCCACACTCCACGTGTTGACAAGATTGAAGTCGTTCGTTACGGTAAAGTTCGTCGTGCTAAATTGTACTACCTTCGTGCATTGCAAGGTAAGGCAGCGCGTATCAAAGAAATCCGTCGTTAATATCAGAAATGACTCTGTCACTTGGCAGAGTTTTTCTCTAGTCCCCTTAGTTCAATGGATATAACAACTCCCTCCTAAGGAGTAGTTGCTGGTTCGATTCCGGCAGGGGACATGAAACCATACTTAAAACCCTTGATTTACAAGGGTTTTTGTTCTATTCACCCTAAATCCGCCCCAAAAGTTTCAAAAATCTTTTTTATTCGACTTCGATTTTTGTGCTATAACTTTTTTGCAATATCTGCTTGTATTTTCTTGAGATCCTGTTATAATGGTAAAATATTTATTTAGGAGGAAGAGAATGAGCTATATTTTGGAAATTTTACCTAGTCTTCTAAGTGGAGCGGCAACTACCTTGCAGGTGTTTGCTTTGGTCTTGGTTTTTTCGATTCCTTTGGGAATTATGCTGACTTTTTCGATGCAAATTCGCTTAAAGCCCCTGCAATGGCTGCTTCATATTTACATTTGGATTATGCGTGGGACGCCGCTATTATTGCAGTTAATCTTTATTTACTATGTTTTGCCAAGTATCGGCATTCGGCTGGATCGGATTCCTGCAGCGATTATTGCCTTTACACTAAACTACGCCGCTTATTTTGCGGATATCTTCCGTGGCGGTATTTCTTCCATTCCGACTGGACAGTATGAAGCTGCGAAGGTTTTGAAGTTTACTCCAGTTCAGACGATTCGCCTGATTATTTTGCCGCAGGTCGTAAAAATTGTGCTACCAAGCGTATTTAATGAAGTCATGACTTTGGTGAAAGATACCTCTTTGGTTTATGCTTTAGGCATTTCAGATTTGATTTTGGCTAGTCGAACAGCGGCCAACCGAGATGCCAGTCTGGCACCAATGTTTGTTGCAGGCTTGATTTACTTACTTTTAATCGGTTTGGCTACCTTGATTGCCAAGCAGGTCGAAAAGAAATTTAGTTATTATAAGTAGGTGCTATTATGTTAGAATTACGAAATATTAGTAAAAAATTTGGTGATAAGCAGATTCTAAAGGATTTTAATTTGATTGTGCCTGAAAAGCAAGTATTGGCCATTGTTGGACCTTCGGGCGGAGGGAAGACAACCCTTCTGCGTATGCTGGCAGGCTTGGAGACAATTGATTCAGGACAAGTAATTTATAATGGAGAGATTTTGGATGTCGCAGAGCTTGAAAAGCGTAATCTTCTAGGCTTTGTCTTTCAAGATTTTCAGCTCTTTCCTCATTTGTCTGTCTTGGAAAATTTGACTCTATCACCTATACATACAATGAATGTTTCCAAAGAAGAAGCTGAAGAGAAGGCGCAGGATTTATTGGCCCGCTTAGGCTTGTCCGAGCATGCCAATGCCTATCCTTATTTGCTGTCAGGCGGGCAAAAACAGAGGGTCGCTTTGGCTCGTGCTATGATGATCAACCCAGAGATTATCGGATATGATGAGCCGACTTCTGCCTTGGATCCTGCCTTACGCTTGGAAGTAGAAAAACTCATCCTTCAAAATCGTGAAATGGGAATGACACAGATTGTGGTCACACATGATTTGCAGTTTGCGGAAAATATTGCGGATTCTATTCTCAAAGTCATACCAAAATAAGGGAGGTCCGAATGAAACTAAAGAATATTCTTTTGACCTGTCTGACCCTGATCCTAACCTTTCTGCTTAGTGCTTGTAGTTCCAATGTCAGTGATCCCAGCTTGGATAACTGGAGTAAGTACGAGGAGAAAAAACAGATTACAATCGGCTTTGATAATACCTTTGTCCCTATGGGATTTGAGCAAAAAGATGGCACTTACGCAGGGTTTGACATTGATCTGGCCAATGCTGTTTTTAAGGAATATGGGATTGAGGTGAAATGGCAGCCGATTGATTGGGATATGAAAGAAACAGAGTTGACCAACGGCACGATTGACCTTATCTGGAATGGCTATTCCGCAACGGATGAGCGAATGGAAAAGGTGCAATTTACCATTCCTTATATGAAAAATGAGCAGGTTTTGGTCAGCAAAAAGTCCTCTCATATCTCACAGGCCAGTGACATGGCAGGAAAAGTATTGGGTGCCCAAACGGGATCTTCTGGCTATGTAGCTTTTGAAAGCAATCCTGAAATATTGAAAACCTTTGTCAAAAATCAGACGGCGACCCAGTACCAAAGCTTCAACGAGGCTTTGATTGACTTGCAAAACGACCGGATTGATGGACTCTTGATTGACCGCGTTTATGCCAATTATTATCTGACAGAAGAAGGAATTTTAGATCAGTATTCAGTCTTTTCAGTTGGATTTGAAAGCGAGGACTTTGCGGTCGGAGCTAGAAAGGCGGACCGTACTTTAGTTGAAAAAGTAAATGCTGCTTTCGGAAAATTATACCAAGAGGGAGAATTCCAGAAAATCGCTGAAAAGTGGTTTGGAGAGGATATTGCAACAGACCAAGTGAAAGCATATAAAAACAACTAGTTTTCTGCTAGTTGTTTTTTTCGTGTTTCTTGGTGGAAGATATTTTGCCAGACTTCGTGGCGGCGCCAGAGGCTAGTATGGATGACATCCCCGATTTGATAGCGAATCAGCTTGGTTTTTTGGCTGACGGATGTAATTTCTAAATTTTTGATAGGAGAAGTTTGGGCTCTTTCTAGTTGAAATTCCTCTTTGTTCAGCTGGCGACCATCTTGGGAAATGTAGACAAAATCGGAAGAAAGAAGTGCATCCAATTGACTGCCTTGGTCGACTAATTGCTCACGCATCAGGAGCTTTTGCCAGACATTATCCAGAATCTCATCTTCAGGAATAGGGGCTGGCTCAATGTGAATATCAATGTCGAAGACACCAAAGTCTTCCTTGAGCATGTCCTCCACCTGATCAGCAATTTCGTGGCTTTCAAAGACGGAGAGGTCAGGATTCATTTCCAGTATAATATCTAGATAAATATTGCTGCCATAGGTCCGACCACGCTGGGATTTGACGCGTGTGATTTTAGGAATTTCCAGAATGGCACGCTTATAGTCGTCTAAAAGGTCCTGATCAAAGCCGTCTGATAGGCTGAAGGAGGACTCCATGAAAATATCATAGGCTGTTTTCAGAATGAAAAAAGTAATAATGATGGCTGCTAGCCTATCAACGATGGGAAACTTCAGGGAGCTGGCAATAATAGCAACCGATGTGCCCAGAGAAGTGATGGCGTCCGAGAGATTGTCCTTGGCAGCCGCATCCAGAGCTTTGGATTTTACCCTTTTGGCTAGGTTTTTATTGTAAAGATAAACGCCAAACATGATGATGGCCGATACAATCCCGACGATGGCTCCCACAGGATCAATCAAGGTTTCTTCCTTGTTAATGATTTTTTGAGCCGTATCAATGAGGACATTGAAACCGACAAAAAACATGATGAAAGAAGTAATTAAGCTGGCCAGATCTTCAATCTTCCAATGGCCGAAGCGGTGGTCCTTATCCGCTGGTTTTCTTGCCATGCGCAAACCGATTAAGACTGCTATATTGGCAACGATATCGGATACGTTGTTGAAACCATCCGCCGTCAAACTGGAGGATGTCAGTGCCGTACCTGCAATGATCTTTGTAACGGATAAGCCAATGTAGGTGGCAATTGCTAGGAGGGCGCCTCGTTCGGCAAGTTTGAGATTGTCACTTGGATGATTGTTCATGGCTGCTCCTTTCTAGACTACTATTATAGCTTTTTCACACTTGAATTTCAATTGAGGACAGTTGCCTTTTCGATAACAAATTCGCTCGAATTTTGATATAATGGAAGCATTGATTTTCAGTTTGATTTTGTATTGAAAGGATAGAAGATGAATCCCTTATTAAACGGTATGAATGACCGTCAGGCCGAAGCGGTCCAGACGACGGAAGGCCCCTTGTTGATTATGGCGGGGGCTGGTTCAGGAAAAACTCGAGTCCTGACCCACCGCATCGCCTATTTGATTGATGAGAAGATGGTCAATCCTTGGAATATCCTAGCCATTACCTTTACCAATAAGGCAGCGCGGGAGATGAAAGAACGAGCAGCAGCGCTCAATCCAGCCACCCAAGACTGCTTAATCGCTACCTTCCACTCCATGTGTGTGCGCATCCTGCGGCGAGAAGCAGATCATATTGGCTACAACCGCAACTTTACTATCGTTGATCCAGGCGAGCAGCGGACTCTGATGAAACGGATTCTCAAAAACCTCAATCTGGATCCTAAAAAGTGGAACGAGCGCGCCATTCTAGGTACTATTTCCAATGCTAAGAACGACCTGATTGACGAGGTGGCCTATGCGAATCTAGCTGGTGATATATACACAGAGATTGTGGCCAAGTGCTACACGGCCTATCAAAAGGAATTGCGCCAGTCTGAAGCCATGGATTTTGACGATTTGATCATGCTGACCCTGCGGCTTTTTGACCAGAATCCAGATGTCCTGACCTACTACCAGCAACGTTACCAGTACATCCATGTAGACGAGTATCAGGATACTAACCATGCCCAGTACCAGCTGGTCAAGCTCTTGGCTTCTCGCTTCAAGAATATCTGTGTTGTCGGAGATGCTGACCAGTCTATCTATGGCTGGCGGGGAGCCGATATGCAGAATATCCTAGACTTCGAAAAGGATTATCCAGAAGCTAAGGTAGTCCTATTAGAGGAAAACTATCGCTCGACTAAAACCATCCTTCAGGCGGCTAATGAAGTCATCCGAAACAACCGCAACCGCCGTCCTAAGAATCTCTGGACTCAAAATGAAGACGGTGAAGAAATTGTCTACTATCGGGCTAATGACGAGCAGGACGAGGCTCTCTTTGTCGCTCGAACTATTGATCAACTGAGCCGAGAAGGTTACAGTCATAAGGATTTTGCGGTCCTTTACCGGACTAATGCCCAGTCACGGACGGTGGAAGAAGCCCTGCTTAAGGCTAATATCCCCTATACCATGGTTGGGGGCACCAAGTTCTATAGCCGTAAAGAAATCCGCGATGTTATTTCTTACCTTAATCTCATCGCCAATCCTAGTGACAATATCAGCTACGAGCGCGTGGTCAATGAGCCCAAACGTGGTGTCGGGCCGGGAACGGTGGAGAAAATTCGGGATTTTGCGGCTAGTCAAGAAATCTCTTTGCTGGAGGCGTCAGCTAATATCATGCTATCACCAGTCAAGGGCAAGGCAGCTCAGGCAGTTTATGAGTTTGCCAATCTGATACTCGATTTGCGGGATCGTTTGGATGACTATAGCGTGACTGAACTAGTCGAGCTTGTTCTGAAAAAAACAGGTTACGCTGCAGCTTTGGCAGCTCAGGCAACCTTGGAGAGCCAAGCTCGGATTGAAAATATCGAAGAATTCCTGTCTGTAACCAAGAACTTTGACGAAAATCCAGACAATCCTGCTGATGAGACAGGTCTGGACAAGCTTAGCCGTTTTCTCAATGACCTAGCCTTGATTGCGGACACAGATGATGGAGATATGGAGAGTTCTGAAGTGACTTTGATGACGCTCCACGCGGCAAAGGGATTGGAATTTCCAGTCGTCTTTCTGGTTGGTATGGAGGAAAATGTCTTCCCTCTGAGCCGGGCATCTGAAGATGAGGATGAGCTGGAAGAGGAGCGCCGTCTGGCCTATGTCGGCATCACCCGAGCAGAGAAGATTCTCTATCTGACCAATGCTAACTCCCGCTTGCTCTACGGCCGTACCAACTACAATCAGCCGACCCGTTTCTTGAGAGAAATCAGTTCAGACTTGCTAAACTATCAGGGACTGGCTCGACCGGCAAACAGCTCCTTTAAGGTTAGCTATACCAATAGCGATACTAGCAAATTCGGTCAGGGCATGAGTCTGGCTCAAGCCCTGCAGGAGAGGAAGCGTCAAGCGGCACCTAGTTCGATTTCTACAAACAGCCTGCCTTTTGGAAAGAGCAGTCAGAGCCAGCCATCTAAGCCAGAAGTTGCTTGGGCTATCGGGGATATTGCCCACCATAAGAAATGGGGCGATGGAACAGTTTTGGCAGTATCTGGCAGCGGCAACAGTCAAGAGCTCAAGATTAGTTTCCCAGAAGTCGGCCTGAAGAAAGTGCTGGCCAGCATAGCACCGATTGAGAAAAAATCATGATGAGGCAGTCGATTGAAGCCTGGATTTATCATCCAGAGGAACGAGAAATCTTGCTCTTAAAAGTGGAAGCTGAGAAAGTTTCCTTTTGGCAGCCCATTACTGGTGGGATTGAGAGTGGTGAGAGTCCAGAAGAAGCCTGTCTTCGTGAAATAAAAGAAGAGACTGGCTTGCTCTTACATCGTTCAAATCTGACTAGTCTTGGAGATTTTATGGTAAAGATTGATGAAAATCTGACCATCCACAAAAATCTCTTTCTAGTTCTGACTGAACAGAAGGCAATCCAGATTTCTGATGAGCATGTTGGAGCTCAGTGGGTAGCGTTAGACAAAGTTTCGTCGCAGCTGTACTGGCCCAGCAATCAGGCGACTTTTGAGATGATATCTGAGAAGCTATAAGATATAGCTTCTCTTTATTTCTTTTGATAAGGAAATTCTATTAGTCAAGCGGGGCGTTTAATGGTAGACTTATCACATAACTATAGTGAGGTGACCTTATGACACGTGAATTTAAATTTGAAACTCTGCAGCTTCATGCCGGACAAACAGTGGACCCGACAACCAAATCACGGGCTCTGCCTATTTACCAGACAACTTCCTATGTGTTTGACGATACTCAGGAGGGAGAAGATCTTTTTGCCCTACGCAAACCGGGCAATATCTACACTCGGATTACCAATCCGACCCTGTCTGCTTTTGAGGAGCGGATTGCGGCTTTGGAGGGTGGAGTCGGAGCTCTAGCGACAGCTTCTGGTATGGCAGCTGTTACCTACACCATTCTAGCTTTGGCCCATACTGGCGACCATGTAGTAGCAGCCTCTACCATCTACGGCGGTACCTTTAATCTGCTCAAGGAAACCCTGCCTCGCTATGGCATTACCACGACTTTTGTGGATATTGAAAATCTGGCTGAAGTAGAAGCAGCCATTCAGGACAATACCAAGTTGGTTTTGATTGAAAGTTTAGGCAATCCGCTGATTAATATCCCTGACTTTGATGATTTGGCCGAGCTGGTTCATGCTCACAAGATTCCGCTGATTTCTGACAATACCTTTGCTACACCTTATCTAATCAATGTCTTTTCTCATGGAGTGGACATTGCAGTACATTCTGCGACCAAGTTTATAGGTGGTCACGGAACAAGCATTGGCGGTGTGATTGTGGACAGCGGTCGTTTTGACTGGGAAGCTTCTTGCAAGTTTCCGCAGTTCGTGGACCCGGACCCGAGCTATCATGATATCAGTTATACGCGCGATGTCGGAGCAGCAGCCTTTGTTACTGCTGTTCGGACCCAGCTCTTGCGCGATACGGGTGCAGCCATGTCTCCCTTCAATGCCTTTCTCTTCCTGCAGGGGTTGGAAACTCTCTCTTTGCGTGTAGAACGCCATGTGTCCAATGCCGAGAAGATTGTGGAATTCTTAGCAGGGCATCCTAAGGTCGAGCAGGTCAATTATCCGAAGCTTGCTGACAGTCCTTATCATGCTTTGGCAGAAAAATATTTCCCTAAAGGCGTGGGCTCAATTTTCACCTTTAATGTCAAAGGTGGTGAGAAAGAAGCTCGTAAGGTTATTGACAGCCTAGAGATTTTCTCTGACTTGGCCAATGTAGCAGATGCTAAGTCCCTGGTCGTCCATCCAGCTACAACGACTCATGGTCAGATGTCGCCAGAGGCTCAACTGGCAGCAGGCATTACACCAAATCAAATCCGTCTCTCTATCGGCTTGGAAAATGTGGATGACTTGATAGAGGATTTGAGAATAGCTTTGGAATCTATTTAACAAATAATAGCTATAATTTAGAATATTTAGAAATTGAATTTTTAAATATTCTATTTTTTTTTGAATATAATGATTTTTTGTGAGATAATGTCAGTATATTTTAATTAGTGAAGGTTGATTTAAATGAGACATAAAATTTTAGTTACAGGTGGGGCAGGTTTTATAGGTACTCATACTGTTATTGAACTAGTTAATGCTGGTCATGAAGTAGTGGTAGTTGATAATTTAATCAATAGCAACAAAAAAAGCATTGAAATTGTTGAAAAAATTGTTGGGAAAAACATTCCATTTTATATAGCAGATGTCTGTGATGAGGAAAAGCTGCTCGAAATTTTTACGAAAGAAAGACCTACAGGAGTTATTCATTTTGCCGCATTAAAGGCAGTGGGAGAGTCTACGGAAATACCTCTTACATATTATAAGAATAATATCACAGGTGTTTTAACGCTTTTAAAAGTGATGGAAGAGGTTAATTGTAAAAATATTATTTTTAGTTCTTCAGCGACGGTGTATGGGGATCCTCACACAGTTCCAATTTTAGAAGATTTTCCACTTTCAGTTACAAACCCATATGGCCGAACAAAATTAATGACAGAAGAAATTTTGACAGATATTTATAAAGCCGATATAAGTTGGAATGTGGTGATTCTTCGTTATTTTAACCCTATTGGTGCACATGAAAGTGGAGATTTAGGGGAGAATCCGAATGGAATCCCAAATAACCTTCTTCCTTATGTAACTCAGGTTGCAGTAGGGAAACTGCCATCAGTACGAGTATTCGGTAACGACTACCCTACAGTTGATGGGACAGGAGTTAGAGATTATATTCATGTTGTAGATTTGGCAAGAGGGCATGTTGCTGCGCTTCAGAAGCTAGAGGGAAAGTCTGGACTAAATATTTATAATCTTGGGACAGGAAAAGGCTATTCTGTTCTAGAAATTATAAAAAATATGGAAAAAGCAGTCGGAAAGAAAATTCCGTATGAGATTACAGAACGGCGTGCAGGTGATATAGCTTCTTGCTATGCAGATTCCAAAAAAGCTAAAGATGAACTAGGATGGGAAGCCGAGTTTGATATTGAGCGAATGTGTCAAGACGCTTGGCGTTGGCAGAGTAAGCATCCGAATGGCTTTGATGATTAGGGTGCTTCAAGTGAAAATCTAGTTTCTTCTATATTGATAGATAAATGCGAATAAACTCTTAAAATTAGTGAACACTAATCTGAGTTTGTTCGTATTTTTATCTTATTTTGACTTATAAAGTTAGATATAAAGAAATCTTAGTCTTTGAGTATTCTAAATTGGTTTATGATTGAGACTACTATAATCATTTATACAGTAGAAAATGAGGCATATATATTGTATAATAGGTGTAAACTATTTTAAGGAGATACAAATCAGTGAAATCTTCAGATTTGTTAATTATTATTCCTGCTTATAATGAAGAAGCATCAATTGTTAGTGTTGTAGATAATATCATTCAAAATTATTCTCAGTATGATTATGTTATTATTAATGACGGTTCGAAAGATCAAACATCAGCAATTTCTCATGCTAAAGGCTATAATATTGTTGATTTACCAGTAAATTTGGGGTTGGCAGGTGCTTTTCAGACGGGGCTTCGATATGCTTATGAAAAAGGATATAAAAAAGCAGTGCAGTTTGATGCTGACGGTCAACACTTACCTGAATATATATCTGTTTTAGAAGAAATGATTGATTCGGGATATGAAATGGTGATTGGTTCGCGTTTTGTTACAGAAAAACGCGAAAATTCTCTCAGAATGTTAGGGAATACATTGATTAGTGGAGCAATTAAATTAACAACAGGTAAAACGATTAACGATCCTACATCAGGGATGCGGATGTTTTCTGAGAATTTGATTAAAGAATTTGCACTTAATATCAATTATGGACCAGAACCAGATACAGTTTCCTATTTGATCCGTCATGGAGTAAAGGTCGCGGAAGCTCAGGTACGGATGAGAGAACGCCAAGCAGGTGAAAGTTATTTGACATTTTCGCGTTCCATTCAGTATATGATACATATGTTTGCATCTATTTTGATTATCCAAAACTTTAGAAAGAGAGGTTAAAATAATGACGATTTGGTTTCAAGTTGTATTAACTATTGTATCTATTTTGACATGTAGTTTCATTTTGCGTAGTATCAGAAAATCACAAGTTCAAATTAATGATGCCTTATTTTGGATATTTTTCTCGATAGTTTTATTAGTTTTCAGTATTTTTCCAAAATTAGCAGAAAAAATTGCGAATGCCTTAGGAATAGTTTCAGCCGTTAACTTTATCTTTTTATTCATTATTTTTTTATTGTTGATTAATCAGTTTCAATTAACTTTAAAGTTATCAAAATTAGATACAAAATTTAAAAATTTAGTACAGATAATTGCATTGAGGAATAAAGATGAAGATACGCACTGATCCATCGGATAAAGAAATATATTTTTGGAATTTGTTGGGAAATTTAGCAGCATCTGGGGTATCTGTATTATATCTTTTAATTATCACAAGATTGAGTTCTGCTAAAGTAGCAGATCAATTTAGCCTAGCTAATTCCATCGGAACACTATGGATAGTTATCGGTTTATTTCAAGTTCGAAATTATCAAGGAACGGATGTAAAGCAGCGGCATAGTTTTATAGGTTATTTTCAGACTCGTATCCTCACAATTACGATAATGATACTTACCTTGTTTCCATATTTATATATAATTGGTGAAGGCCGTTATTCATTAGAGACTCTTCTATTGACCTTTCTTATGATTCTTTATCGCATGTGGGATGCAGTATCAGATTTATTTCAAGGATTGTTTCAACAAAGAGAGCGTATGGACATTGCTGGAAAAACAATGTTTATTCGATATTCTACGAGTGTTCTAGTATTACTAATAACATTGCTACTATCTGAGTCTGTTCTGCTTGCTTTGCTTTCTTTAGTTATGTGGAATGGGCTACTCATTTTTTTCTACGAGATGCGTTTTGTAGCTTATTTCGAAAAAATTCAAGTCCGAGAATTGTTGTCTACTCGCTATAAAAAAGATATAAAGGATATATTGTTAGCTTGTTGGCCACTATTTGTAAATGGATTTATTTTGTTATATATTTTAAATGAGCCTAAAATAATCATTGAAAAAGGTCTTAATCAGGGCTTTTTACAAACTGGCATGCAACGTGATTTTAATATTCTGTTTATGCCTGTCTTCTTTATGAGTCTTATTATTTTAATTGTTAGACCCCTGATTACAAAATTAGCCATTTTATGGAATAAAAAAGAATATAAAGAATTCTCGTTAATTATAAAAAGATTATTAGGATTTCTATCTTTAGGCGGTTTGTTCGTCACATTTATAGCCTATTTATTTGGTGTGCCTGTACTTAGTCTAATATTTGGAGTGGATTTAAACAATTATGTACTTCCTTTTACTATTCTGATATTCTCAGGAGTTTTATATGCTTTAGCAATTGTTTTTGAGAATATTTTAACGATTATACGGAAACAGCATCTTTTAGTTGGCTTGTATATTATTCTTTTGATACTTACTAAATTGATCACAGAACCATTTATTTATCAAAAAGGTATGCTTGGTGCCGCAATTAGTTTTTTTATTGTTATGTTAGTTTATTTATTTGGAATTGCAAGTATTTATTTTTTAGCAAGTAGAGATAAAGGAAGTAAAAATGAAATATGATTTAACGGTGATTATTCCTGTTTATAACACTGAAAAATATTTGAGAAGGTGTTTAGATAGTATTGTCCATCAGGAGGAAATAGAAAAGTGTTCATTGCGAGTACTCTGTATCAATGATGGCAGTACCGATAATTCAGAAAATATTATTAGAGAATATGTTGAAAAATATCCATTTATTGAATTGTTTTCAAAAGAGAACGGGGGGGTATCAGATGCTAGAAACTATGGTCTTGAACAGACCAAGTCTAGTGACTACATAACATTTATTGATCCAGATGATAGTATCTATAAAAACTATTTAAAGGAGTTTATGTTTGCCAAAGGAAAGGATGTTATTTATTTTGATATTGATCTGTTTGATAACACTGAAAAAACACTAAAACATTTAAAAGTTAATCCTTTCTATGATTCTACTGCTACTATCAATAATATTCATGTTTTTATGCTTACAAAGCATGCATCGTGGACTAGAATCTACAAAAGCTCACTTATAGAGTCGTATCGTTTTCCAAANGGAAAGATTTTTGAAGACATCGCTCTTATGCCTTTTGTTACTTCAAAATGTTCGGATGTTTCATATATACAAAAATATTTATATAAATATACGGTGAATACTTCTAATTCTATCATGAATTCAAGTAAGTCTAATATTTTTGATATTTATGATGCTTTAGAATATCTTTTCTCTTTATTTGGTGATGAATTTGAAATGTATAGGGAAGAATTACAATATCTAGCCTTGGAACATTTATGTGTAGGGCATACTTATCGTTTGTTAAAATACCCTCAGGCAACGAAACAAGATTTTAAAGACATCATTTTATTTATGGAAAAATATTTTGGGAAAAATTGGGAAAAAAATAAATATATTAAACAAGGAATCCAAAAAGTAAATATAAATTCTACATTAGCATATGTGGTTCCATTATTTTTGAAAATTTTGAAATATAGATGTTTTAGTTTATTACTGGTTATGAAACATAAAGTCAGTTAAAGATAAAAGGATGAGTAGATATATGTTTGATGGATATTTTAAATACTTCCTTCATTTTGCACAACAATATTGCTTAGCGATAGCTGTTAATGTAAAAAAAAGATGGAAATATTTGTTGCTATTATGGCTCATGGTTTTAGCTATATATGTTTATCTAGGTGGCTCGATTATTTTTATACCTAAAACATTATTAATCATAACGGGGCTAATTGGTAGTTTAGCTGTTTGTGTAGATGGGAAAATACATAATAAAATATGTACAATGATTATCTTGATGGGGAGTATCTTTGCTTTCATAACTCCAGTTTTGGACGCTCCAGATGAGAATGCTCACTATTCGCGGGCTTTGTATATATCTGAAGGACATCTTTATTTACCTAGTAAACCAAAGGAATTTCAGGTTTCTAAAGATGTGGTTATAGCGGATAAAGTTATGAAAACACCTCTAATAAAATCGGGATTAGATAAGGTGCGAACATCATCAGATAAAGCCTATTATCCGCAATTTGTTGCGACGAATGCTTCCTCTTTTGTTCCATACTTACCTCAAGTAGTAGGTATTTTAATAGCAAAAATTCTGGGACTAAGTGTATTTGCATCTATAGTTTTGGGAAGACTCTCTAACTTAATTGTGTATTCATTATTGGTAAGATTGGCTATAAAAAAATCTAACGGAAAAGAATTATTATTCTCTACAATAGCCATGATACCGATGGCGGTTTATTTAGCTTCGTCTTTTAGTACTGATGGAATGGCGAATGGTTTAACTTTCTTACTGTTGGGAATATTTTGTAGTTTGGTAGGTCAGAATAAAGTGGATATGAAAGATATTTGTATTTTTGCATCTCTATGTTTATTAATGGCAACTATAAAACTTCCTTATGTCTTGCTTGTTGGCTTATTATTATTCATTCCTAAAAATAAATTTAAAAGCCGTCATACATACTTGTATATATTTACTGCAATTGTTTTCGTTGCAATAATTAGTTTCCTATGGTTACGTTTATCTAGTGGAATTAATATAACTCAGGTAAATGAAGTTGCGAATCCAGTTGAAAAATTAAAGTACACTTTCGCCCACTTAAAAACATTTTCGCTATTTTCTTTCAAAGAGATAATTAATTTAATTCCAAATTTACTCCCGTCCCTATTTACATTTGGTTGGTTAAGCTATGGTTTAGGAAATCTTATGTGGTTTTATCTTCCTTTTATTGCTTGTATCATATTTATGATTCCGCAATATAATCCATTACCTACTATTAGTAAGTTTGGAACATTGTTAGTAGGTTTCGGTATAACATTGGGAATTTTGATGACAGCCTATCTGATGTGGGGAAAAGTAACGGAAATGAGTTTTAATGGCATTCAAGGACGATATTTTATTGGAGTCATACTTTCAATGGGATTAGCATTAAATGTTTCGCACTTCTATGTTCCTACACCTGTCGTCTTGACTAATGAGGAAGAAGAGAGGAGGGATAGTCTCGTATTATTCATTGCGTTATTATTTATTGTTATGTCAATAGTATTGACAATTTTAGAATATTATGGTGTCAAAGCCTAGTTAAGGAGTTATAAATGAAAAAAGTTTATATTTTTATTGCTGTATTGCTATCTATGGTGTTTATAAACGTTTTGTCAGTAAGTGCAAACGATGGTGGAGTAGAAATGTATAGAATGTATAATCCAAATAGTGGAGAACATTTTTATACAGCAAGTTGGAATGAAAAAGAGATGCTAGTAGGTGTAGGGTGGCACTATGAGGGAATCGGTTGGATTGCTCCTCTGGAAGGTCAAGATGTTTACAGAATGTACAATCCAAATGCGGGTGATCATCACTATACTCTGAATGCAAATGAACGAGATTTCTTAATACGAGCTGGTTGGAGATATGAAGGAGTTTCATGGAAATCTTCAGGTCAGCATCCGTTGTATAGATTATATAATCCTAATGCAAAAGCTGGTAGTCATCATTATACTTTATCTGAAGGAGAGAAGGACTATTTGGTTCAAGTAGGATGGCGTTATGAAGGGATAAGTTGGAATGCTATCGGGCTGGGCAAACCAGTTTCTCATTCATCTAATAACTCTTCTGTAGAAAATCACTCAGGTACAATATCAGAAAGTGGAATTTATCCTAATTGTGAAGCTGCTAGGAGAGCAGGAGTTACCCCTATTTATCGTGGGCAACCGGGTTATAGTAGCAAGTTAGATAAAGACGGAGATGGAGTAGCGTGCGAAAAATGAGATGATTTATTGTCTATGTGTGTAGGAAAGGAAGAATATGACAATTTCAGTGATTGTTCCTTGCTTCAATGAAGAAGAGTCTATTCCTCTATTTCATGAAGCCATGGAAGCGGTGAAATATCAAATCCGTGACCAGTTTGAATATATTTTTGTCAATGACGGATCAACGGACCGGACCTTGGCTGTTTTGCGTGAGCTCAGCAGTCGCTGTGCAAATGTTCACTATCTGTCCTTTTCTCGTAATTTCGGCAAAGAAGCTGCCCTCTATGCTGGTTTGCAAGAGGCGAGTGGGGAATTTGTGACGGTCATGGATGTGGATTTGCAGGATCCGCCCGAGCTCCTGGTTGAGATGAAGGCCATGCTGGACACGAATCCCGAACTAGACTGCGTAGGAACCCGTCGCACGACTCGCGAGGGAGAACCACCTATCCGAAGCTTTTTTGCCAATTTGTTCTACAAGTTGATTAACAAGATTAGTCAGGTAGAGATGGTAGATGGTGCGCGGGACTTCCGACTGATGCGCCGTCAGATGGTAGCAGCCATTTTGGAGGTTTCAGAGTACAATCGCTTCTCCAAAGGAATTTTTGCCTGGGTTGGCTTCAACACCGAATACTTGGAATACAAAAATGTCGAACGAGTGGCTGGTAAGACCTCCTGGAATTTTTGGTCTCTATTCAACTATTCTTTAGAAGGTATTGTCAATTTCTCTGATGCGCCGCTCAACATCGCCTTTTTAGGAGGTATCCTGTCTTGGATTTTAGCCTTCATCCTGATGGCAGTAATTATTATCCGTACCTTGGTTTTTGGTGATCCCACATCTGGCTGGCCATCCCTCATGACCGTTATTCTCCTTCTTGGTGGCTTCCAGNTGTTGACCATCGGTATNNTNGGCAANTACATCGGCAAAATCTTCATGGAAACAAAGAAACGCCCTGTTTATGTGATTAAGGAGAAGAGTATGTAAAGAAGCAGATTTTTTCTGCTTTTTTTGGTATAATAAATCCATCGAATATTTATGATCTGAAAGGAAAAACAAATGATTTTAATTACAGGTGCGAATGGACAGTTGGGAACAGAGCTCCGCTATCTTTTGGATGAGCGCAACGAAGAGTATGTGGCTGTTGATGTGGCAGAAATGGATATTACCAATTCCCAAATGGTGGACAAGGTCTTTGCGGAAGTCAAGCCAAGCTTGGTCTATCACTGCGCAGCCTATACTGCAGTTGATGCGGCTGAGGACGAAGGAAAAGAGCTGGACTATGCCATCAATGTGACCGGGACCGAAAATGTGGCAAAAGCTGCAGAAGCACATGGAGCAACCTTGGTCTACATCTCAACAGACTATGTCTTTGACGGACAAAAGCCTGTCGGAGAGGAATGGGAAGTAGACGATCGACCAGATCCACAGACCGAGTATGGCCGTACCAAACGCATGGGTGAGGAGCTAGTTGAGAAATATTCCAGCCGTTTCTACATTATCCGTACTGCCTGGGTCTTTGGGAACTACGGTAAAAACTTTGTCTTTACCATGCAAAACCTTGCTAAGACACATAAAACTCTGACCGTAGTTAATGACCAGCATGGCCGTCCGACTTGGACTCGTACGCTGGCTGAATTTATGACCTATCTGGCTGAGAATCAAAAGGAATTTGGTTATTACCATCTGTCTAATGATGCGGCAGAGGATACAACTTGGTATGACTTTGCAGTGGAAATTCTCAAATATACGGATGTGGAAGTCCAGCCAGTTGATTCTAGCAAATTCCCAGCTAAGGCTAAGCGACCTTTCAACTCAACTATGAGTCTGGCCAAGGCCAAGGCTACAGGCTTTGTCATTCCAACTTGGCAGGATGCTTTGAAAGAGTTTTACAAGCAGGAAGTAAGGAAATAAGGCGTTGATAGACTAGTTCGCTTCGAACTAGTCTATTTAAGGCTTCATTACTTTATTAAGCCTAGTTGAAAGTTCCACAAATCACCAAGAAAATGATATAATAGACTAGATTGTAAATCTTTGAATTGAGGAAAAGCATGAGACATGTCTTCATCATCGGGAGTCGAGGACTTCCTGCTAAATATGGCGGATTTGAAACCTTTGTTGAAAAATTAGTAGAAAATAAGGTTTCTTCCCAAATCCAGTATCATGTAGCTTGTTTGTCGGATGATGAAGCTTTTCATCATTTTGATTACAAGGGAGTGGATTGCTTCACCATTAAGGCTCCTAAGTTGGGGCCGGCTCGAGTGATCGCCTATGATATGATGGCCATCAATTATTCTTTAAAGATAGTGCAAGAGCAGCAGATTGAGCGTCCAGTTTTTTATATTTTAGGCAATACAATCGGAGCCTTTGTGGCGCCTTTTGCGCATAAAATTCATAAAGCAGGCGGGACTTTCTTTATCAATCCAGATGGTCTGGAATGGAAGCGAGCTAAGTGGCCTAAGCCAGTTCAAGCCTATCTTAAATATTCTGAAAAGGTTATGACCAAGCATGCTGATCTGGTCATTGCGGACAACCAAGGCATTGAAAGCTATATAAAACGGTCCTATCCTTGGTCTAAGACGGCTTTCATTGCTTATGGGACAGACCTCCAGCTATCTTCTCTTGACTCTCAGGATGCTTGCGTGCGTGATTTTTTTGAGAAATGGCAGAGCAGAGAAAAGGAATATTATTTGATTGTTGGACGTTTTGTCCCAGAAAACAACTACAAGACCATCATTCGGGAATTTATGAAATCCAAAACCCAACGTGACTTGCTGATTATCTGCAATCATGAAGGCAATCCCTATTTTGAAGAGCTCAAGCAGAAAACCGGTTTTGACAAGGATTCTCGGATTAAGTTTGTCGGGACTGTTTATGATCAGGAATTACTCAAATACATCCGCAATCAAGCCTTTGCCTATTTGCATGGTCACGAAGTCGGTGGAACTAATCCCGGGCTTCTGGAAGCACTGGCTCAGACAGATGCCAATCTGGTGCTGGATGTGGACTTCAACCATCAAGTAGCCCAAGAAACAGCTTTGTATTGGCAAAAAGAGAAGGGGCAGTTGGCTCAGCTGATTGACCAAGTGGATGGTCAGATCGACTTTTCTGAGCTAGGCCAGGCGGCCAAAGAAAATATGAAAGAAAACTACACATGGGAAAAAATTGTAGGTGAATACGAGGAGCTATTTTTATCATGAAAGTGACTATTCTTCTGTCTACCTATAATGGGGAGCAATTTCTGGCAGAGCAGATTGAAAGTATTCAAGCCCAAACTTATAAGGACTGGCAGCTCTTGATTCGAGATGATGGCTCTAGTGATGGAACGCGAGCGATTATTGAGGATTTTTGCCAACAAGACGACCGGATCTTCTTTATCAATCCAGAAGAAACTCAAAATTTGGGTGTCATTAAGAGTTTTCATAGCTTGCTTAAATATCAGGATTCGGATGTTTACTTTTTTAGCGATCAGGATGATGTCTGGTTGCCGGATAAGTTGGCGATTCAGTTGGCGGCAGCAGAAAACTATGATGCTTCCGTACCTTTGTTGGTTTATATGGATTTAAAAGTGGTGGATCAGGAGCTAAATGTTGTTCACGAAAGTATGATTCGGACGCAGTCTGACCATGCCAATACAGAATTGATTCAAGAATTGACAGAAAATACGGTGACAGGTGGCGTTTCGATGATCAACCGCGCTCTGGCTGATTTGTGGACAGGGCAGGAGGAACATGAACTGCTTATGCACGATTGGTATCTGGGCTTGTTGGCTTCGGCTTTTGGGCAACTCGTTTATCTAGATCAGCCAGGTGAACTCTACCGCCAACATTCCAATAATGTGTTAGGAGCCCGAACTTTACGCAAGCGAATGAAGAACTGGATTCATCCTAGCCGTCTATTTGCTAAATATTGGAAATTGATAAAAGACAGTCAGACTCAGGCTCGCAACCTTCTCAGCCAGCCTCTGACAACTGAAAATAGAGAAATTATTGAAAATTTTGTGACAATCATGGAAGCCCCTTTTGCAGAGCGACTGCGACGCATTCGAAAGTATGGCTACAGAAAAAATCGTGCCTTTCATACTTTGGTTTTCACGACACTCATTCTCACAAAATTTGCTTATAAGGAGTAATATGCATGCTAGATTATTTTAGCCAAAAAAACTGGATTCTCTTGAGAGAGATGATTAAAACAGATTTTAAATTACGTTATCAAGGCTCTCTTATTGGCCACTTATGGTCTATTTTGAAACCTCTACTGCTATTTACAGTTATGTATTTAGTTTTTGTACGTTTTTTACGTTTCGATGATGGTACCCCTCATTACGCGGTATCGCTTCTCTTAGGGATGGTGACGTGGAACTTTTTCTCAGAAGCAACCAATATGGGCATGATGTCTATTGTGTCTAGAGGGGACTTGTTACGAAAGTTGAATTTTTCTAAGTCGATTATTGTCTATTCTGCTATTGCAGGTGCGGCAATAAACTATGCAATTAATTTATTGGTGGTTTTTGTTTTTGCGTTGATTAATGGTGTCTCATTTAGTTTTGGATGGTTAGTCATCATTCCTTTATTTTTAGAGCTGGTTTTAATGTCGGCTGGTTTTGCCTTTATGCTCTCTACGCTCTTTGTAAAATATCGCGATATTGGTCCAATTTGGGAAGTAGTTTTGCAGGCAGGCCTGTATGCGACACCAATCATTTATTCATTAACTTTTATTCTTCAGAGAGGACAAGTTACTTTTGCAAAATTAATGATGCTAAATCCTATTGCACAAATTATTCAAGATTTACGACACTTTGCAATTTATTCAGGGAGCATGCGAGGATGGGATTTGATTGAAAATCCATGGATTGGTCTGATTCCTTATTTATTGCCAGTAGTGATATTTGGACTTGGATATTATATCTTTAATAAAAATGCTAAGAGATTTGCGGAGATTCTATAATGTCAAATAATATTGCAGTAAAAGTTGACCATGTCAGTAAGTTTTTTAAACTGCCAACAGAGTCAACACAAAGTTTAAGAACAAGCCTAGTTAACCGCTTTCGAGGAATCAAAGGTTACAAAGAACAACATGTCCTAAAGGATATTTCCTTTGAAGTGGAAAAGGGAGATTTTTATGGAATTGTCGGCCGTAATGGTTCAGGAAAATCAACCCTTTTGAAAATCATTTCAGAGATTTATATTCCCGAAAAGGGGACAGTGACCATTGATGGCAAGTTGGTTTCCTTTATTGAGTTAGGTGTTGGCTTTAATCCAGAACTGACCGGTCGTGAAAATGTCTACATGAATGGTGCCATGCTAGGCTTCTCAACTGAAGAAGTAGATGCCATGTATGACGACATCGTAGAATTTGCTGAGCTGGGTGAGTTTATGAATCAAAAACTCAAAAATTATTCTAGCGGGATGCAGGTTCGCTTGGCCTTTTCAGTTGCAATCAAGGCTCAAGGGGATATTCTGATTTTGGATGAGGTTCTGGCTGTGGGGGACGAAGCCTTTCAGCGTAAGTGTAATGATTATTTCTTAGAAAGAAAGAATTCTGGTAAAACAACTATTCTGGTTACCCATGATATGGGAGCTGTCAAGAAATATTGTAATAAGGCTATTTTAATTGAAGATGGTTACATTAAAGCCAAAGGTGAGCCTAGAGATGTTGCCAATCAATATAGCTTTGATAATACAGAACAAGTAATCACTTCAGATCAACCGGGAATTGAAAGAAGTGGTTCAGTTGTTGAAAATTTGAAGTTATCACTATTGTCTTCTAAAAGAGCTACACCAAATGAACCAATTTCATTTGATTTTACGTATACCTTGCTAGAAGCTGTGCCAACTTATATTGCTATCTCATTTACAGATATTGATCGTAATATTTGGATTTATAATGATAATACGATGGATAATTTAACAAGTGGTAAGGGTGATGTTAAGGTAAACTATCAGTGTTCACTAGCAGGACTAAACGATATTAAGTTAAAACTTGAAATTACTGTGAGGGATGAGAATAATCAAGTTTTAGCCTTTCTTCCGACTGATGAGATTCCAGTTATTGTTCTAAATAGGGATGATATTGATGAAGATGATGAGTCAGCTAAAGATTCTGCAACTGGTATTATTCAAAGAAATGGGAAGTGGAGTTTTTCTTAAGAGAAAAAGGGAAGTTTGAATGAAAGTATCAATTATTTGTACCAATTATAATAAGGGGGATTGGGTACGAGAGGCTATAGATAGCTTTCTCAATCAGAAAACAAATTTTGATTTCGAGATTATTATCATTGATGATGCTTCAACAGATCATTCGTATGAGATTATTCAAGAATATCAAAATAAGTTTCCTGAAAAAGTTAGAACTTTTCGTAATGAAGTGAACCTTGGCATTACTAAAACTTGGAAAAAAATTTGCCGAGAAGCTGAAGGTCAATATATCGCAAGATGTGATAGTGATGATTTTTGGATTGACCCATTAAAACTTCAAAAGCAAGTTGATTTGTTGGATGCTTCAATTGATTCACTTTGGTCAAATACTGAATTTGATATGGTAGACTTAGACGGGAATCTTATCCAAAAAAATGCCTTTGCTAATAAGGCGCTTCCTTTGATTGATTCCTATGAAGAGATGCTTGTTATGAAAGGTATGACGATGGCTTCAACCTGGTTGGTTGATACCGCACTTATGCAAGATGTATCTGCTCAAATTAGCGATACAGCCGCAGACGATACATTTGAGTTACAACTTGAATTATTCAAACGCACTAAAATTTCTTTTTTGAGTGATTCCACCACTGTGTATCGTATGAATTTAGGGTCCGATTCAAAACCTATGACATTGGAGACTGCTGAAAAGCGGTTCACAGGTATCTTGGATTCTCAAATTAAATATCTCAACAAGTATCCAGATCAGGATATTCAAAGAATCTCACACTTAGCGCTTGTTAAGGATCGTGATTTGGATGTCTTAGTTTTTAAAAAAGATCGTCAGATAGAAGACTTAGATTTAAGACTGAATCAGGTGTCGCGAATTTCTCATGATCAAAATGAGTATATTGAAGTTTTGAAGAAAGAGAGTCAAGAGTTTCAAAATGAGTTGAATCGTTTACAGATTTTATATGATGACTTACAAAACCAATATAACAGTGTTGTTACTTCGAGAAGATGGACAATACTAACTAAAATTATTAATTTCTTTAGGAGAAGTAAATGAAACGTCTATTGCTTTATGTTCATTTTAATAAATATGATCATATTAGTCGGCATGTATTTTATCAACTTGAACATATGAGACCATTGTTTGATAAATTAGTTTTTATTTCAAATAGTCTTCTTAGTGAAAGTGAAGTACAAAAACTTCGTGATAAACACCTGATTGATGATTTTATCCAACGTGAGAATAAAGGTTACGATTTTGCTGCTTGGCATGATGGTATGAAATTTGTTGGATTTGATAACTTAAAACAGTATGATTCTGTCACTGTTATGAATGACACTTGTTTTGGTCCACTCTGGGACATGGCACCGATCTATGATAACTATGAATCAAACCCCAATGTAGATTTTTGGGGTATGACTAATCATCAAGGAATCAAAGCCGGTGATATTTATATTCATGAACATTTGCAATCTTACTTTATTTCATTTAAAAAACGCTTAGTTGAATCTAGTGTTTTCCAAAAATTCTGGAAATCAGTTGAGAGTTTCGAAGATGTTCAAAAGGTAATTGATAATTATGAAACTCTTTATACCAAGAAATTCATGGATGCTGGATTTAACTATGAATCTATTCTCAATACGATTCCATTAAATGACAAGTTTTTCCATAGCAATTTCACTATTCATTATCCCCATGTTTTGCTTGATGCAGGAGTGCCGTTCATCAAGGTTAAAACATTTGATTTAACTCAGCATCTAGCTCCTTATTTGCTTAAGGAAATCGAGAAAAGAACGAACTATCCAGTAGAATTTATCTTATCTCACATGTCAGATATGAGTTTACCAACTCCACCTTATTTACTTGATCGCAAAGTTATTGAGGAAAGTTCACAGACATATTCAGACACTAAAAAAATTGCTGTACATCTTCATACCTACTATGTTGACTTACTAGAAGACTTTTTAAAGCAATTTGAAAATTTTCACTTTACTTATGACCTCTTCCTAACTACGGATTCAGAAAAGAAAAAATTAGAAATTGAAACTGTTTTATCAAAACGTAATCAACCAGGGAAAGTATATATTACTGGAAATAAAGGTCGAGATATTATCCCAATGCTTAAATTGAGAGAAGAATTGAGTACCTATGATTATATCGGGCATTTCCATACTAAAAAATCTCCAGAATATCCATACTGGGTAGGAGATTCATGGAGAAATGAGCTATTTGACATGTTACTAAAACCGGCTGATTTGATCATGGCTAGTTTGGAAAATGATGAGCGTTTAGGATTAGTGATTGCAGATATCCCGACTTTTTTCCGATATACTAAGATTGTGGATCCATGGAATGAAAATAAATTTGCTGACGATATGAATATTCTTTGGGAGAGAATGAACATTAATCGTTCCATTGACTTCAATAAATTAAATACCTTTATTATGAGTTATGGAACATTCATTTGGTTCAAGTATGATGCCTTGAAACCACTCTTTGATTTAAATCTACAAGATGAGGATATTCCTTCGGAACCTCTTCCGCAACATACTATTTTACATTCTATCGAGAGAATTCTTGTTTATTTAGCTTGGTCACAAAGGTTTGATTATGCTATTTCTAAAAATGATATTTATATCACACCATTTGTAGATAACACTGTTTTAAATATTCGTCCAGATACTTTACCTAATACTTATATTAACTTTGATAATATCGGGGGAATCAAAGGCGCCTTAAAATATATTTATCGAGGGCCAGGTAGTGCGATAAAGTATATTATAAAAAAAATATTAATAAAGATAAATGGAACAAGAAATAATTTATCAGATAAAGAGGGAAGAAGTTAGTTGAAAAAAGAACTGAAATTTTTAGGTGACTATTATGAACAGATTTGTTTTATTTTAATTAGTTGTTTAATCTTAGATGTGACAGTTGTTAATATTAATGTCTCCTCAGCTTTTAGAATATTTACTATCAATTCCCCGTTCCTAATTTTTGAAATGATTATTAGTGGAATTGCATGCTGGTTGCTAGGACGCTATATTTCAAAATTTCTACGAAAAGAAACATTTATCGCTATTGTAGTTGTCTTTTTTATCTACATACTGTTTTCTTATCTGTTAGAAATCACAAGAAACTTGAACGATTTTTCTTATAAAATATGGGATATTGACAAGAATCATTTATGGCAAACTAATAGTTTATATTTAATAATTCCCATACTAGCTTTTGGAATTATTAACAAATATATTCTGAAAAAAGGTAAGCAGGAACCATTTAAAACTTTTAATATTAATTATCAGAACTTAAGTTTTATGGAGACATTAGTCGTTTCCCAGTTATTTATTATAATGTGTTTAACAGATTCTAAATTGCCAGCGGTAATGGATAAGCTTTCATTATTCTTAGAATTTACGAATACAAATAGTGAGCAATATATTTTTCGATTAATTGGTTTTGTTATCTACATTGTGCTAGTCTCTACAATTCCAAGCTTCGTACTTGTGAAAGGTATGAGAGATGTTATTAACAATCGTTCTAGTTTTTCAGTAGCATTTACATTTAGTGCACTTTTTGCGCTTATCTTCAATTACACAATTCAAGATAGTCTCAAAGCTGATGTAATCATATTAGATTTACGCTTATTTACAGGAGCAACACTTTTTCAGATTATTATCTTTTTTGCTTTATTTTTATTAATTTATTTAATTTGTAATAGTTTTTTATTCCCGACAATCATTTGTATATTTTTGGGAGTTGTTACAACTATTGCAAATAGTTTGAAATTTCAATTTAGGCAGGAGCCAATTCTTCCTAGTGACTTAGCTTGGTTGAAGACACCGAGAACCTTGCTAAGCTATGCAGATGGACATTATGGAATGTATATTTTACTTAGCGTTTCTATAGTAACAATATTCTATCTTGCTGTTAGAAAATATATTTTACCAAATAAATTAATCCAGAATTTCAAACATAGACTGGCTTTAATTTTACTAATCTGCAGTTTTTTTGCTACAGTTACAGGAATCTTTTCGTCTAAAAAAGATGGAAGAGTTGCAGAAAATATCCCTGTGATTTCTATTTTGAATAATTACCATGATCTAACTTGGTATGGCAATACGATTAATTCTCAATTACGATCATTGTCATTCGTATGGTTCTCGCAGATGTCAGAAAATGTGATGACACAGCCGAATGGTTATAGTCAGTCTAAGATTCGTTCTGTGGAAGAAAAGTATAAACAATTAGCAGATTCAATAAATACTACTAGGTCAAACCTAATAAGCGAGCAAACTGTAGTTTATGTTTTGAGTGAGAGTTTTTCTGATCCTGAAAGGCTTTCAGGCATATCAATTACAACAAATCCGATTCCAAATATTCGTGATGTCAAGTCACGAACGACAAGTGGTTTGATGCAATCAGACGGTTATGGTGGCAGAACTGCAAATATGGAGTTTCAAACAATTTCAGGACTTCCATACTATAATCTTTCACCAAGTATATCGGTTCTCTATACAGAAATTGTTCCTAGAATGAATGTATTTCCTGCAATTAGTGATCAATTTGAATCGAAGAATCGTATTGCCATACATTTAGCTGCTCCAACGAATTACTCTAGAGATATTATTTATAAGACATTAGGATATGATAAATTTATTTCTTTAGGAACTAGTGGATTATCTGTTTATAGACAAGGAGAGAATTATAGCGATGCTTCTACTTATCAGCTAGTGATAGATAACTTAAAGAAAGAACAAAATCAGTTTTTTTCAGTCATAACAATGCAGAATCATGCACCTTGGTCAGAAAGCGAGCCCTCAAATCTTATGGCACAAGGGGAGGGCTTTACAGCCAATGAGAATAACAAGTTAATAAACTATACTCGCTTGCTCTACCACACAGACAATGCGACCAAGGAGTTTCTAGATAAGCTTTCTAAAATTGATAAAAAGATAACAGTAGTCTTTTATGGTGATCACTTGCCAGGTCTATATCCTCAATCAGCTTTTAAGGATCATCCTGAAAATCAATATTTGACGGATTACTTTATCTGGAGCAATTATGAGACACCTAAATTGAACTATCCTTTGGTCAATTCTAGTGATTTTTCAGCCTTGCTACTTGAGCAGACCAATTCGAAAGTATCTCCTTACTACGCTTTATTGACGGAGGTTCTTCATAAGGCTAGTGTGGACAAGAAGGCACTGGATTCATCAGCTCAGGAAATTGCAGATGATTTGAAATTGATCGAATATGATATGATTGGTGGGAAAGGATATCTTTCGAAGGATTTCTTTGCTGTACCAGCAAAATAAAAAATAGAATAGGTTTACCAATTCTATTTTTTATTATTTTATGCTAAACTAGTAGTAAGGGGGTGAAGATATGATAAAGATTTTTGGGAAAGTACGCTATCATTGGCAACCAGAAATGTCGGTGTTGGTGATTTATTGGTCTTTGTCAGTCATTCCAATTTTTATAGGACTGGCCTTGATGTACGAAAGCTCCAGTGTTCCGACTCTTGTCCTCTTTTCATTCTTTTTGTTTATGGTCTTACTGGCTATCGGTGTGCATAGATATTTCACGATTTATGATGACGGTATTTTGCGCATTATTACGGCAAATCCTTTCACGCCAATTAAGATTGATATTTCAACGATTGAGAAGCTAGAAGTTACAAAAACGTCTATCACCCTTCATTTTACAGGGAAGAGTCGCAGCAGAACTTTCTGTATGCGGAAGTGGCCAAAAAAATATTTTGTTAACGCCCTAGCTTTAAATGAGCATTTTAAAGGCGAAGTGGAATTAGTAGATAATCTGACTCTTCTAGATTATTTTGAGGTCTACTATGGTGACCAATCTAAGAAAAATTAGTCTTTTAGTAAAGCTCGGGTTGGACAGTTTTTGATAGCCTCGAGAATCTCAGGCTGACTCTCAACCTCTTTTTCTAAGAGCTGGTCGTCTTGATAAAATTTGACAATGCCATTATCATGATAATCAAAGAGATCTGAGTAGGTCTGGCAGAGTCCGCAAGCAATGCAACGTTCGGGAATGAGTGTAACTTTCATACTCATATTGTAATAAGATTTTTAGAAAAACTCAAGGAGGAAGTCATGGAAAAAGAACCATGGGAAGCAGATGTATATGATAATGGAGCAGAGAAATTGAATCGCAGAAAGAAAAGTCAGGCGAGTAAAGTTGATCGCTGGCTGACAATAATAGCAGCTGTTTTTCTAGTGATGGTCATTGCTATGGCACTATTTTTCGCCTACCTCTCTACTGGCGGAAGTAATAAAAAGACCGTTATGGATGGATTTTATGGTACTTCTAATGCAGCTGCATCTTCAAGTAGTAGTGCGGAACAACCAGCTCCATCAGAGCAACCAAGTGAATCAGAAGAAAAGCCAACTCAGTCTTCAGAAGGTACCTTGACTGTTCAGCCTGGTGAAGGAGAGGCTGCGATTGCAGCGCGTGCAGGTATCTCTATTGCAAAATTGGAGCAATTAAATCCGTCGCACATGTCTACTGGTTCTTGGTATGCTAACCCAGGTGATATTGTTAAGATTCAGTAGGAGCGGGTTATGAAACAGATTCAGATTGCGATTGATGGACCTGCTTCAAGTGGAAAATCCACTGTTGCAAAGATTATTGCCAAAGATTTTAATTATACCTATTTGGATACGGGTGCCATGTACCGCGCAGCCACTTATCTGGCTCTGCGAAATCATCTGACTGAAAATGATGTAGATGAGATCGTAGCCTTGCTCGAGACTTATTCGATTAGTTTTGGTCGTTCTGAAAATGGTGAGCAGCTAGTGTTTGTAGGAGATGTTGATGTTACTCATCCGATTCGAGAAAATGAAGTGACCAACAATGTTTCTTGGGTTGCTGCTATTCCGCAGGTTCGGGAAAAATTAGTGGCCCTCCAGCAGTTGATTGCCGCGCAAGGCGGTATCGTTATGGATGGACGGGATATTGGAACCGTCGTTTTGCCCAATGCGGAACTGAAAATTTTTCTAGTGGCTTCGGTTGAGGAAAGAGCAGAGCGCCGCTACAAGGAGAATCTTGAAAAAGGGATTCCAGCTGATTTGGAAACTCTCAAAAAGGAAATAGCGGAGCGGGACTACAAGGATAGTCATCGCGAAGTATCACCCTTGAAGCCAGCGGCTGACTCCATTCATTTTGATACGACAGGCATTGGAATTGTAGAAGTTGTCAAATTTATTGAAGAAAAAGCGAAAAAAATCATTGACAAATAAAAAGAAACTTGGTATGATAGTAGAGTTGAGAAAAGCAGAAGTGAGAACTTCTCGCCTTGCGACTAACGTTGTCTGGCTCTACAGGATTCAGTTTCAGTGATGAAATACTATCATGTAGTGCGGGTTTGCGTTAGCAGGTCCGCACTTGTTTTTCTCGAAAAATAAAAAAAGAGGTGAAAACCATAGCAAAACAAGACTTATTCATCAATGATGAAATTCGTGTGCGTGAAGTTCGGTTGATCGGTCTTGACGGCGAACAATTAGGTATTAAACCGCTTAGCGAAGCGCAATCTCTTGCGGATAAAGCGAATGTCGATTTGGTCCTGATTCAGCCACAAGCTAAACCACCTGTTGCGAAAATTATGGACTATGGCAAGTTCAAGTTTGAGTATCAGAAAAAGCAGAAAGAACAACGTAAAAAACAAAGCGTTGTCACTGTGAAAGAAGTACGTCTCAGTCCTACCATTGATAAAGGGGACTTTGATACAAAACTTCGTAACGCACGCAAGTTCCTTGAAAAAGGAAATAAAGTTAAGGTATCCATTCGCTTTAAAGGCCGGATGATTACCCACAAAGAAATCGGGGCTAAGGTCTTGGCAGACTTTGCTGAAGCAACTCAAGATGTTGCAATCATTGAGCAAAAGCCTAAGATGGATGGACGTCAAATGTTCATGCAAATGGCACCGATTAGTGACAAAAAATAAACTGTCAAAAAGTTAGAAAAAGGAGATTTTATCATGCCAAAACAAAAAACACACCGCGCATCAGCTAAACGTTTCAAACGTACAGGTTCTGGTGGCTTGAAGCGTTTCCGTGCTTACACTTCTCACCGTTTCCACGGAAAAACTAAGAAACAACGTCGTCATCTTCGTAAAGCATCAATGGTTTCTGCAGGAGATTTCAAACGTATCAAAGCAATGCTTACAGGTCTTAAATAAGAGATTTTGTGACAATTATCTAGGAAATATTTGGAGGAAATAAAACATGGCACGTGTTAAAGGTGGCGTTGTATCACGCAAACGTCGTAAACGTATTTTAAAATTAGCTAAAGGTTACTATGGAGCAAAACACATCTTGTTCCGTACTGCAAAAGAGCAAGTAATGAACTCTTACTACTATGCATACCGTGACCGTCGTCAGAAAAAACGTGACTTCCGCAAATTGTGGATCACTCGTATCAATGCGGCAGCTCGTATGAACGGACTTTCATACTCACAATTGATGCATGGTTTGAAATTGGCTGAGATCGAAGTTAACCGTAAAATGCTTGCTGACTTGGCTGTTAATGATGCAGCAGCTTTCACAGCTCTTGCAGATGCAGCTAAAGCTAAACTTGCTAAATAAGAATACAAAAAGTTGAAACATCGTTTCAACTTTTTTCTTGTCAGGATGACAATCTCCAAGTGTTTTAGTATAATTAGTATAATATAGTGAGAATGGATGGAGGAGTGAATGATGATGTCAAATCGGTTAGCTTGGGATGAATATTTTGCGGCACAGGCACTTTTGATTGCCAATCGTTCGACTTGCAAACGCGCCAAGGTCGGAGCTGTCTTAGTCAAGGATAATAAGGTCATATCGACCGGCTACAATGGCTCCGTTTCAGGAACAGAGCACTGTATTGATCATGAGTGTTTGGTCATCGATGGTCATTGCGTGCGAACCTTGCATGCAGAGGTCAATGCTATTTTGCAGGGAGCTGAGAGGGGCGTTCCTAAGGGATTTACGGCTTATGTGACTCATTTTCCCTGTTTAAACTGTACCAAGCAACTGCTTCAGGTTGGCTGTAAGCGCGTGGTCTACATCAACCAATATCGGATAGATGATTATGCTCAGTACCTTTACAAGGAAAAACAAGTGGAACTGGTACATTTGCCGATAGAAGATGTGAAAGAGGCCATTGCTCAGACGGAGTTGGTATAGGCGAGAAGTTCTGGAAGTAAAAGGAGAAGGTAGATGAATGATAAATTGGCAGCCGCTTGGCAATATTTCTTTGAAGGACAGTTAAATAAGGCCGAAGAACTAGAGCAGCAGCTGGAAAAAGATTCCTTTAGCCGCTGGAATTTACGGACCTATCTAGCTGTAGAAAGGCAGGATTATCAGAACGCTTTTGCAAATTTAGAGGCTTATCTGATTCAGGCTCAGGAAGAAAGTGATAGAGAAAATGAGCATATCGCTTATCATCAGCTAGGTTATGTTGCTAGATCTGCGGGAGATTTTTGTCAAGCTTTAGAGTGGATTGAAAAAGAAGCTGCTTTCCTAGCGAAGTATTTCCCAGATGACCATTATCGTCAATCAGTTAATCTCTATGAGCTAGGCTATCTAAATCTTAAATTAGGCAGGTTGGCTCAAGCTCAGGATTTTATGAAAAAGTCACATATCTATTCTATGGAGTCGGATGATGTGGTAAATCATGCATGTAGTTGCCGAGGCTTGGGTGAAATTGCTCAAGCTTTGGGAAATCTACAAGCAGCAAGATCCAACTTTGAGGCTGCTATCAGACTTTTTGACCAAGCTGGTGATGCTACCGGTAAGGCGGAAGTTGAAGAGTTGTTAGTAAGCTGCCCATAGTTTATCATTGCAATAAAGCTATAGTTTCTGATTATAGCTTTTTCTATTAAAAAAATTCTGAATTTTTTGGGGAAAAGTGGTATAATGAGAAAGTTATATAGTCCCGATAAGGTGGTAGTTATTTCTATCAGTGCTTTGTAACTCTATAACAATTTATTTAAGGGGGGACATTTCTATGTCAGAACGTAAACTTTTCACGTCTGAATCTGTATCGGAGGGACATCCCGATAAGATTGCAGACCAAATTTCCGATGCTATTTTGGATGCTGTCTTGAGTCAGGATCCAGATGCCCATGTGGCTGCTGAAACGGCTGTTTATACAGGATCCGTGCATGTTTTTGGAGAAATTTCCACTACAGCCTATGTAGATATCAATCGGGTGGTTCGTGATACCATTGCAGAGATTGGCTACACCAATACAGAGTATGGCTTTTCTGCAGAGACAGTTGGCGTCCATCCATCTTTGGTGGAACAGTCACCAGATATTGCTCAAGGGGTCAATGAAGCATTTGAGGTTCGAGGAAATGCTCAAAAAGATCCGCTGGATTTGATTGGGGCGGGTGACCAAGGCCTTATGTTTGGCTTTGCGGTGGATGAAACGCCAGAGCTCATGCCATTGCCTATTTCTCTCAGTCACAAACTGGTGCGTCGTTTGGCAGAACTGCGCAAATCAGGTGAATTGTCTTATCTGCGACCAGATGCCAAATCTCAGGTTACGGTCGAATATGATGAAAATGACCGTCCATTGCGTGTGGATACAGTAGTTATTTCTACCCAGCATGATCCTGAAGTCAGCAATGAACAGATTCATCAGGATGTCATCCAAAAGGTCATTGCTCAAGTGATTCCAAGTGAATACTTGGATGGTCAGACTAAGGTCTTTATCAATCCTACTGGACGCTTTGTTATCGGTGGTCCTCAAGGAGACTCTGGCTTGACAGGCCGTAAGATTATTGTGGATACCTATGGTGGCTATTCTCGCCATGGAGGTGGCGCCTTCTCTGGTAAGGATGCAACCAAGGTCGATCGCTCTGCCTCTTACGCGGCGCGTTATATTGCTAAAAATATTGTAGCTGCTGGCTTGGCTAAAAAAGTAGAAGTGCAGTTGGCCTATGCTATTGGAGTTGCTCATCCAGTTTCAGTTCGCATTGATACTTTTGGAACTGGCTTAGTTTCTGAAAGCAGACTTCAGAATGCTGTCCGCCAAATCTTTGATTTGCGTCCGGCAGGTATTATCCAAATGTTGGATTTGAAACGACCAATCTATCGGCAAACTGCTGCTTACGGCCATATGGGTCGAACAGACATCGATCTTCCTTGGGAACGCACAGACAAGGTAGCTGCTCTCCAAGCGGCTTTGCAATAAAATANTAGCTCTCGGTTTAAACTGAGGGCTTTTTTGTCTAGGAAAATGGATAAAACTATGATATAATAAAGAGTAATACCGTGAAAGAGCTAAATTTTAAAACATGAAAAAAATTGTAATTAATGGTGGTCGCCCTTTAAAAGGAGAGGTGACTATTAATGGTGCTAAAAATAGTGTTGTGGCCCTTATCCCAGCTATTATTTTAGCTGATAATATTGTTACTTTAGATGGTGTACCGGCGATTTCGGATGTTGATAGCCTCATCGAAATCATGGAAATCATGGGAGCGACTATCAAGCGGTCTGGCGATTGCTTAGAAGTTGATCCTAGAAACATCAATAATATGCCGATGCCATCTGGTAAAATCAATAGTCTACGAGCGTCTTACTATTTCTATGGAAGTTTGCTAGGCCGCTTTGGAGAAGCGACAGTTGGCCTTCCTGGGGGCTGTGACCTTGGTCCTCGTCCGATTGATCTCCATCTCAAGGCTTTTGAAGCGATGGGAGCTCATATGACCATGGAAGGCAATTATATGAAATTGTCAACGGGTGGCAAGCGCTTGGCTGGAGCTAGTATCTACATGGATACCGTTAGTGTCGGTGCCACGATTAATACGATGTTGGCAGCAGTCAAGGCTGAGGGGCGGACGGTGATTGAAAATGCGGCACGTGAGCCAGAAATCATCGATGTAGCTACCCTGCTTAATAATATGGGAGCTCATATTCGTGGGGCTGGGACTGACATTATCACGATTGAAGGTGTAGACAGCCTTCATGGCACACGCCATCAGGTTATTCCAGATCGGATTGAAGCTGGGACCTATATTTCTTTGGCGGCAGCCATTGGACAAGGTGTCCAGATCAATAATGTTCTTTATGAACATTTGGAAAGTTTCATTGCTAAGCTAGAAGAAATGGGTGTGCGCATGACCATTTCAGAAGACAGCATCTTTGTAGAAGGGCAGAAGGATTTAAAGGCTATTAACATCAAGACTTCTCCTTATCCTGGTTTTGCCACTGATTTGCAGCAGCCGATCACTCCGCTCTTGCTGACCGCTCATGGTCATGGAAAAATCGTTGATACCATCTATGAGAAACGAGTCAACCATGTCGCTGAATTGGCAAAAATGGCTGGTAAAATCTCAACCACTAGCAATCAAATCGTCTATGAAGGACCCAATCAGCTTCAAGGTGCTTCTGTCAAAGCAACGGATTTGCGTGCAGGTGCAGCCTTGGTGATTGCTGGTCTGATGGCTCAAGGTCGAACAGAGATTACCAATATTGAATTTATTTTACGCGGTTATTCCAATATTATTGAAAAATTAAGAAGTCTGGGTGCTGACATCCAGCTCATCGAAGAATAAGCGTTCATCGCTTATTTTTTATAGAGGAAGCATATGAATTTGTGGACACAGTTAGCAGCTTTTTCTTTTATTGAAACGGAGCATTCGTTTTTACGCCCGATTCTTTTTGGAGATGCAAAATCCCTTTATAAAATTGCTTCCAATCCGGATAATACCGAGTTTATTTTTCCGACTGAAAGTAGCTTACAGGAAAGTGAATATGTCATCGCCAATTATTTTATGAAAAATCCTTTGGGAATTTGGGCAATTTGCGATAAGGAAACGAATGAAATGATTGGTTCCATTAAATTTGAGAAAATGGACGAAATAAAAAAAGAAGCTGAACTAGGATATTTTTTGAGGAAAGACTACTGGGGACAGGGCTTGATGACTGAAGTTGTCCGCGAATTGGTTTTTCTTTCCTTTACGAAATTCGATTTTAATCGTCTGACTATCATTACGCATGAAGAGAATCTGGCTAGTCAGAAAGTTGCACTGAAAGCTGGTTTTAAGCTCTTCCGCCAGTTTAAGGGGAGCGACCGCTATACGAGAAAGATGAGAGATTACACCGAATATCGCTACGAAAAAGGAGATTTCAATGAGTAAACACCAGGAAATTTTGGCTTATCTTGAAGATCTTCCAATTGGCAAGCGNGTCAGNGTTCGGAGTATTTCAAATTACTTGGGNGTCAGCGACGGAACTGCCTACCGAGCGATNAAGGAAGCTGAAAATAGAGGAATTGTCGANACNAGACCCAGAAGTGGGACTNTCCGNGTGAAGTCGAAAAANGTTGTTTTAGAGCANCTGACCTACAAGGAAATTGCGGATATTACTGGCTCAGAGGTGCTTGCCGGNGAAAAAGGACTAGAAAAAGAATTTAACAAGTTCTCAATCGGAGCTATGACCGAGCAAAATATCCTACGTTACTTAAACGAAGGCGGTCTTCTGATTGTCGGAGATCGGACGCAGATTCAGATTTTGGCTCTTGAAAATGAGAATGCCGTGCTGGTAACGGGAGGTTTTGAAGTTGATCCAGAGGTTTTAAAACTGGCCAATCGTATTGAAATTCCCGTCCTAAGGACCAAGCACGATACCTATACCGTGGCGACCATGATTAACCGCGCCCTGTCCAATATCCAGATTAAAACTGATATTTTGACGGTAGAGCAGGTTTATAGAGCCAGTCACGAATATGGTTTCTTGCATGACACAGATACCGTTCGTGACTATCTGGACTTGGTTCGTCGTAATCGCACCAGTCGTTTTCCAGTCGTCAATCAGCATCAAATGCTGGTTGGTGTCGTGACGATGCGGGATGCGGGAGATAAATCTCCTTTGACCACCTTGGACAAGGTGATGACTCGCAAAATCTTCATGACTGGTCTTTCAGCAAATATTGCCAATATCAGTCAGCGCATGATTGCAGAGGATTTTGAGATGATTCCGGTAGTGCGTGGCAATCAGACTCTCCTTGGAGTGATTACACGTCGGGATATTATGGAAAAAATGAGCCGCTCACAGATTTCCAGTCTACCGACCTTCAGTGAGCAGGTAGGCCAGAAGCTTCATCGCCAAGAGGATATTTTTTCTTTCACTGTCGAGCCTTTCATGCTGGAGCAAAACAGGGTCTTAGCTAATGGCGTCCTGACGGAAATTATCACTCGGATTACGCAGCAGTTGATGACGACGAATAGTCAGAGCTTAATCGTCGATCAGATGATGATTCATTTCTTTCAGGCTGTTCAGATTGATGATGTCCTGCAGATTCGGCCACATATTATTCATCAGACGCGGCGGACAGCAGTGATTGACTATGATATCTACTTAGATTCGCTCATCGTTGCCAAAGCAACGATTACTGTAAAAATTACTTAGTAAAGAGGTTAATAATGATTACTATAAAATCACAACGTGAAATTGATTTAATGGACAAGAGCGGAGATTTTCTGGCTTCTGTTCATATCGGTCTGAGAGACTTGATCAAGCCAGGTATTGACATGTGGGACATTGAAGAATATGTCCGCAAGCGCTGTAAAGAAGACAATGCTTTGCCCCTTCAGATTGGCGTAGAGGGCAGCGTTATGGATTATCCTTATGCGACTTGTTGTTCCCTCAATGATGAGGTGGCCCATGCCTTTCCTCGCCATCAAAAGTTAGTCGAGGGTGATATCATTAGTGTTGACATGGTTGTCGGTTTAGTAGACAAGGCTGAGCTGGATGTCTCTAAGTTGGACTTTGACAATGTTGAGCAGATGAAGCAATACACAGAAAACTTCCGTGGCGGTGTCGCAGATTCTTGCTGGGCTTATGCAGTTGGTCAGATTAGTCCAGAAGCGCAGCAGCTCATGGATGTGACCAAGGAATGTCTCTACCGAGGAATTGCAGCTGCAAAAGTTGGCAATCGCATTGGAGACATTGGTGCAGCTATTCAAGAATACGCTGAAAGCCATGGCTACGGAGTGGTGCGTGATTTAGTTGGTCACGGAGTTGGCCCAACCATGCATGAAGAGCCAATGGTACCACATTATGGCCGTGCAGGACGCGGTTTGCGCCTGCGAGAGGGAATGGTTCTGACTGTCGAGCCAATGATCAATACAGGTACATGGGAAATTGACACGGACTTTGAAACAGGATGGGCGCATAAAACCCTAGATGGCGGTCTTTCTTGCCAATATGAGCACCAATTTGTCATTACCAAAGATGGTCCTGTGATTCTAACCAGCCAGGGAGAAGAAGGGACTTATTAAGCATAGAGGGCTGGGCTTGTCCCAGCCTTTTTGAATAGGAGAGAGATGTGACAGGATTCATCAAGAAGATGAGAGAAAATGAATTTCTCAGAGCTTTTTTCCATTTTTATCAGGCGTCGGAGGCAGATATTACCAGTATTGCTGTGGCCTATTATTTTCTGATTTCGATTTTTCCCTTGTTATTGATTGCGGCAAATATTCTGCCCTATTTTCAGATTCGGCCAGATGAGCTTTTAGTTGTGCTGAAAGACTTACTGCCGGAGTCATTGTATCTGACGATCGCCAAGGTTGTCCGAGATGTGCTGACCAAGCCATCGACAGGTTTGCTGAGTATTTCTATCCTATCTGCCCTCTGGACTTTTTCCCAGAGTATGACTTTTCTGCAAAAGGCTTTTAATAAATGTTATGGTACGAAGCAAGGGAGGGGTCTTATCTGGGAGCGGATCTTTGCTTTTATCATGAGTCTAGGTTTGCAAGTCCTACTAGGCTTGTCGCTCGGTTTGACCCTATTCGGTCGAATGCTGGTTGGGATTCTTTATAATTACTGGCAGTTTGACCGTGGCCTCTACCAGCAGTTGCTGACCATGACAGAGCCTACGATTTATCTGATGCTCTTTCTTTCGCTGATTCTGCTTTATTTTTCTTTACCCAATGTTAAAATTCCCAAAATCCGCTATGTGCTACCAGGTGCTACCTTGGTTCTTGTCATCATTTATAGCCTCATGAACCTTTTTACTGTTTATATTGAAGCTTACCTAGATCGCTTTTTAGATGTGCGTTTTGTCGGCTCAGTGGTGGTTGTGATTATCATGTTTTGGTTTATCCTGATTGCCAAGGTGCTAATCGTCGGTGCTGTCCTCAATGCAAGCATCCAAAGTCGTTTCGTATCGCACTTTGAAAGCCGTAGTGGTGAGTTTATTTTGAGATTTGATGACGAAGGACAAGCAGATAAGGATACAGATGTATAATAGGTGAAAGAGGAGAATTAAAGTATAATTTATACATTTCTATTCTCCATCTGATAATAGCCTAGCCTTTCTATTAGCTGTTTAGGGGGTGTTGCAGAAGACAGATATGAGTTTCAAATTGGAATGACCAGAGGAGTAAGGGGAGCGAAAGACGCTCTCTTTTTTTGTGGTATAATGGGATAATGACATTTTTCTTTTGAATAGGTTTGATAATAATTCCAAAACAAATTCAAAAACTTACTAATAGTCTTAATCATGTTAAGGGAAGTAATTCATTAACAGACTTTCAAAAGTATTTCGAACAGCAATATGGTAAATAAGGGGGGAAAAATGAAAAAAGTACTAACAATAGTTGGATCTGTCTTGCTGGGTGTTCTGCTTCTATGGGGCTATCATAGTTATCAACAATCAGAGCAGGCCAAGCAAGAACGCGAAAAATATGAAAATATGGGTTACTATACAGGAAAATGGGAAATTGATTCTTATGAGTTTTTAGAGGATGGCAGGGGAGTTGCCGTTCATTGGAAGTCGCTGAATCCAGAAGAAGACCGGTTGTTTGCCAAATACAATCCAGAGGTGGCTGAGAATTTTTTAGGCGTTCATGGGGCCTCCAATCAACGCTATATTGTTCGTGATTATTTCCATAATTCTACCTATAGAGGAACACAAAAATTACCTAAAGAGGATCCTGACGTTTATTATGCCATGTCCATTTATCGAATAGGTGATCGAAAATTGGAAGGGAGTCAGCTCGATATTTATAAACTTGTAGAGGACTATAACCCTGATTATATACCTGAGAAAACTGGTGGTATTATCGAAAAGGATGGTAAGGATTATATAGCGTTACAAGTATACAAACGAGGATGGGAGCTATCACAGAAAAAACAATTATGGCTGAATTTAGAAACCAAGCAAATTGATTGGGAAGATGCAAAAATACAACAGTTTCCTAAATCGCCGTCGGTAGATTTAGGTCCTTTAAAGGACAAAATGGAAGAAATGACAATAATGTTTGGAACAACTACTGTATTCGATAAGTTTTATCAAAATCAACTTTCCTTTCATCAGGATGCATTGCAGGGAAGCGTTTTGGAGACAGTTGCGCCAAAAGTTTATCAATTATTAAGTGAGAAAGATTCACAGTTTTATCTCTTAATTGATTCCAAGATATATAACTATGAGGTTTATGGAGATGTTCCACAGTTTCTTGATTTGTATCAGCTTTTTGTCCCAGACAATACGAATCTTTACGAAGGGCTGACGATTCCAGCTGAACTCAGTAAGGATGATCAAGAGCATTCAGTTAATAGCAAAGAAGAGTTTGACTTGTATTACGATGTTGCTAAAGACCGCGAACTGAACAAACAACGTAGAATATTGGTTGAAAAAGGAGAATAAGAGGATGACCATCTCTATCCTTTCAAAGTCAAATAAAGGAGGATTCTTACCAAATGAAATACCTATGGGAGAAAATAAATGGATAAGATACAAAAAGATATTAATGATGCACTAGAAACAACACGTAAATGGAATCCATTATTAATGATTTTCGAAATGCCTTTGTATGTGTTTTTGCTTATTTGGGGCTCATACTTTCCAAAGGGAGTGCTCCGATTGGCTAGTGAAGCTGGGCATGACCCAGCTATACCACTGACCTCAATGGTTACACAGTTAACATCAGTGGAAAAAGGGCTCATTCCCCCAGATAGTTTCTTTGGTTTTCTATTCTTGTTTAGTTTGCTCTGTTTTATTAGTTTTTATATTATTTCCAAAAGAAATCGCATTAAAGCTTATTTATTGACTCAGATTCTTCAGTTGATTCTATTTGTGATTTTTTATTATAGTTGGTTTATAGCCAACTTGTATTTTATCCCTCTAGTTGTAATTCGTATCGTTTACTGGATAGGTTTTGTCTTATCACTGATTTACTTTATCTATATTTTTGTAACAAAGCAGCGCGCTAGAAAAGACTTTTTTGCTTCTCTAAATATTAAAAAATTTTTGAATGTTATTTTATTCTTATGGTTGTTGATGTATGGAATCAACCTCTTTACCCACGGGCTTAATCATTTCCTAGCGCACCTCTTGCTTGCTTTATTGCCAATTTCACCTATTTTATTTGGCCTTTTTATGGTTTCATTTCTTAAATCCTATTTAGTAACGCTAGAGAACTTGAATGCAGTCAATAAAAACCAAGAGAAATACCGTGAAGAATATGGTTATACCATTGAAGAATGGTACGGGAAAAAGTCAAAAATGTACAAGGAACATGTTAAGAAGCAACGTGGCATTAGTAAATAAATATCTATCCCAAGCTTTCCACCTGAGTTGCCTTCAGGTGGTTTATCTATGCTCTTCTCATGCCGATTTGATATGGTAGGATTACATGATGTGAGCAATAAGGCTGCGCTAATGGATTTTAAAGGTGAAGACTATACTCGAGAGAATCTAGCTAGCGATTGTACTGACCTTTATCAAAATATATCAAGAGGTTGCTTAACAAGCAATCGGCTAACCTTCCCAGTATCTATTTCTAACAAAAATTGAGGCTAAGACTTTTTCATAGCCTCTTATTTGGATGGTGCAGATAAGGGAAATGAGGAAAGAACTTTATGTGAAGCTTTAATTCTTCACAGAATTTTTCTAAGATAAGTATTTTTAAATAATTTTATTGCATTTGCAATAAAATTCTGTTATACTATCTTCAGAAGGAGGAGGTATGTCAATTTTACGTGAGATTGGAATCATTGCTCGGGCTTTGGACTCCATCGCTAATATTGAGTTTCGTGACATAGATTTGGCGCGGGGGCAGTATCTCTATCTGGTGCGGATTGCGGAGAATCCTGGGATTATCCAGGAGGAGCTGTCTGATTTGCTCAAGGTGGATCGCTCAACGGTGGCTCGTTCAGTCAAGAAGCTAGAAAGTAAAGGCTTAGTGGAACAGCGGCCAGCTGCCAATAACCGCAAGAACAAGGAATGGTTCGTCACTGAGAAGGGGGTAACACTTTATCCTTTTATCATAGCGGAAAACGAATATTCGGAGCAGGTTTCGTTGGAAAAATTTTCAGAAAACGAGCGGAAAGAGTTAGAGAAGTTGCTGGTTCGCGTCCGAAAGAATATTACCAAGGACTGGGAGCTGGTCAAAAAAGGCCAGAAAAGAAATTATTGAGGTAGAACATGAAAGTTACAGTTGAAAATGAATTTTGGACTTTGTTTCCAGAAGCTCAGATTAGTGTTTTAGTGGTCAAGGGGCTGGATAATAGTGTGGATGAAAGTAAGGATCCTTATTTCAAATCCCTGCTGGATAAGGGCGCAAAGCGAGCAGCAGACTTTATTCCAGATGAGAATTTCACTCAGAATGAGGTCATTCAGGAGTGGCGGCAGGCTTTCAGCCAATTCAAGACCAAAAAAGGAGCGCGTTCCTCTATCGAAGCCCTACTCAAGCGGGTTAGTCAGGGGCGGGAATTCAACCCAATCAATCCTTTAGTCGATATTTATAATAGTGTTTCCCTCTCTTATGCTGTTCCTTGTGGCGGTGAGGATTTNGACAAGATTGTCGGTGGTCTTTATCTAGGAAAAGCCAAGGGCGGCGAAGCATTTTTCCCACTAGGAGCTGAGACTGATGCACCAGCTTTACCGGAAGAAATCATCTACTATGATGATGAGGGGGCGGTCTGCCGTTGCCTTAACTGGCGAGAAGCGCAACGAACCATGCTGACAGAAGAGACCAAGGACGCCATCTTGGTCATTGAGGCCATCAATGGAGAGCAGGCTGCACGTGCCCAAGCAGCCATGACAGAACTTCAGACTCTGATTGAGGACTATTTTGGGGTTAAGGGTGATATTACCCACCTGACAGCTGAAAATCCCAGCTTGGAAGTCTAAAAATAAAAATATCTGGATCAGAAATATCTGGTCCAGATGTTTTTGTTTGGGGAAATAGGCTGTTCTATTCTTATTTTGCCTTGTTTTTAAAGACAAAAATCTTGCTAAAGATGTAGTTGAGAACGATAATCAGCACTTGAGCAATCAAAGTTTCAATGGTGTTGACCATCTTAATATCGTTGTGGACGAATTGACCGATAATCTGCGGGAAGCTAGTGACAAAGACAAAAGTTAGCAGTAAATTCAAGGCCATAGTAGCCAGGCGGGCTGTGAAAAATTTGACCAATCTNACTGGCCAGCCCTGTCTCTTTTGCTTGAAAACGATGGTATCGTTGGTCACAAAGGCAAAGAGAATTCCCAGAATATCACCAATTATCGTAGCCAGTAGTTCCTTGCCCGTTAATTCATAGCAGAGCATCCGACTGACAACGGAGACGACAGTTGTGGCGACACCAAAGAAGAGGTAGGATAGGACTTCATTGTCAAAGAATTTTTTAATCAAAGTTTTCATAAGCATAGTCTATCACATTTCTAGGATTTATGCTATACTAGTGAGGTTGTCGATTTGAAGGAGATAGCTTTTCCGTCTGAGGCAACCCTTGGCGCTTAACTTCTTTCGCCAAGCATATTACACGCGCTCATGCGCTAAAGGAGAAAACATGAAACAAGAAAACTTATCAGTTCGTGATTTGACACACATTGCCATTGTTGCTGCTATTTATGTGGCCCTTACGATTACGCCCCCTTTAAATGCTATCAGCTATGGTGCTTACCAGTTCAGAATTTCTGAAATGATGAACTTTATGGCCTTTTACAATCGTAAATACATCCTGGGAGTGACCATCGGCTGTATGATTGCCAATCTATATAGCTTTGGAATCATTGACGTCTTTGTCGGCGGTTGGTCAACTTTAGTCTTCCTATCATTAGGTGTCTACCTTTTCAGTCGCTATAAGGATCAATACCTGATTAAAGATTTGCTTCGCTTGGATCACTTCTATTTTGCCATTTTCTTCTCAATTTCGATGGTGACGATTGCAGCAGAGTTGTATTTTTTACAGGGCTTGCCATTCTTCCTGACTTGGTTCACAACGGCTATTGGAGAATTTGCTTCCTTGATAGTTGGAGCTATCATTATTAACCAGATTGCGAAAAGGATTGATTTGACAAAATAAGACAGCAGAGAGCGGAATTTCGCTCTTTTTATGTCCTCTTTTTTAGTGAGAATTCGGGACAAATAGAGGAAGATTTTGTGTATTTGTGATAAAATAGAAGTATGAAAGAAAGAATGTCAGAATTAGTAAAATTGCTCAACCGATATGCTCATGAATACTATACGGCAGACAGGCCAAGTGTATCGGACAGCGAGTATGACAGACTCTATCGCGAGTTAGTGGAATTAGAAGAAAAGTATCCAACTGATATCCTGCCTGATAGCCCGACCCATCGGGTGGGTGGGAAGATTTTAGAAGGATTTGAAAAATATCCACACCAGTATCCTCTCTTTAGTTTGCAGGATGCTTTTTCACGTGAAGAATTAATGGCTTTTGACCAGCGAATCCGCAAGGAATTTCCTCAGGTTTCCTATATTTGTGAACTCAAGATTGATGGGCTTTCTATTTCCCTGACCTATGAAAAGGGAATCTTGGTAGCAGGGGCGACTCGGGGGGACGGTTCTGTCGGTGAAAATATCACGGAAAACCTTAAGCGAGTCAAGGATATTCCTCTGACCTTGAAAGAGCCGCTGGATATTACGGTTCGCGGAGAGTGCTACATGCCCAAGGCTTCCTTTGATGCGGTCAATCAGCTGCGGCAGGAGAATGGTGAGCCTGAGTTTGCCAATCCTCGAAATGCGGCAGCAGGAACCTTGCGGCAGTTGGATACAGCAGTTGTGGCCAAGCGTAATCTAGCAACCTTCCTCTATCAAGAAGCCAGTCCGACTCAGGCTGGCAGCCAGGAGGCAGTTTTGAATAAGCTAGCGGCTTTGGGCTTCTCAGTCAATCCGATTCATTTTCTAGCCGATTCGATTGATGGCGTTTGGAAGTTTATCGAAAAGATTGCTCAGGAGCGGGACAGTCTGCCTTATGAGATTGACGGTATTGTCATCAAGGTTAATGACTTGGCTGTGCAAGAGGAGCTTGGATTTACTGTCAAGGCTCCCAAGTGGGCCATTGCCTATAAGTTTCCTGCTGAGGAAAAGGAAGCCCAGCTTCTGTCTGTTGACTGGACAGTGGGTCGGACAGGAGTTGTGACTCCGACAGCCAATCTGACACCAGTTCAGCTAGCGGGAACGACCGTTAGCCGAGCAACCTTGCACAATGTGGATTATATTGCGGAGAAAGATATTCGTCAGAAAGACACCGTTATCGTCTATAAGGCGGGGGATATTATTCCTGCTGTCTTGCGAGTGGTTGAGTCCAAGCGTGTCTCGGAGGAGACTCTGGAAATACCAAGTCACTGTCCGAGCTGTGAGAGTGAGCTGGTGCATTTCGAGGACGAAGTGGCTCTGCGCTGCATCAATCCCCTCTGTCCAGCCCAGATCAAGGAGGGCTTGATTCACTTTGCCAGCCGAGATGCCATGAATATTACTGGTCTTGGTCCAGCAGTGGTCGAAAAGGTCTTTGATAAGGCCTTGGTCAAGGATGTGGCTGGAATTTACCGACTTTCTGTAGAAGATTTGCTGACCTTGGACGGCTTTAAGGAAAAATCAGCGAATAAATTGTATACTGCCATTCAAGCTTCCAAGGAAAACTCAGCAGAGAAATTGCTTTTTGGTCTGGGAATCCGTCATGTGGGAAGCAAGGCTAGTCGGATTTTGATGGAGAAATTCCACGATATGATCAAGCTGTCTCAGGCCAGTCAAGAGGAAATTTCTTCTATTGACAGCTTGGGTGCAGTTATCGCTCAGAGTCTGCATTCTTACTTTGAGCAGGAAGGCAGTCAGCTTCTCTTGCGGGAATTGCAAGAAGCTGGCGTCAACCTAGACTATCTAGGGGAGAAAGTGGCAGCTGATGCCGCTCTCGCTGGCAAAACAGTCGTATTGACCGGAAAATTACAAAAATTAACACGGAATCAAGCTAAAGAAAAATTGCTGAGCTTGGGTGCAAATGTCGCTGGAAGTGTGTCTAAAAAGACAGATTTGGTGGTGGCAGGCAGCGACGCAGGCAGCAAATTGACCAAAGCCCAAGAACTTGGAATCGAGATTCGGGACGAGGACTGGCTAGATAGCTTGTGAGGCTGAGTATGGAAAATAATATAAAAAAAGCAAGATTGATTTATAACCCAACTTCTGGGCAGGAAATTATCAAAAAAAATATTGCCGAAGTCTTGGATGTCTTGGAAGATGTTGGCTATGAGACCAGTGCTTACCAGACGACTCCAGAGCCTTTCTCTGCTCAGCGAGAAGCTGAAAGAGCAGCAAGAGCAGGTTTTGATTTGGTCATAGCAGCCGGTGGAGATGGGACTATCAATGAAGTAGTGAACGGGGTTGCGGGCCTAGATGTGCGCCCTAAGCTGGCTTTCATCCCAACTGGTACAACCAATGATTATGCGCGTGCTCTGAAGATTCCCATGGGAGATCCTGTAGCGGCAGCCCGCATTATAGAAAAGAACCAGACGATTCAGATGGATATCGGCCGGGCTTATGGCAGCAAATACTTTATCAATATTGCGGCGGCAGGTACGCTGACTGAGCTGACTTATAGTGTCCCTAGTGAAGTCAAGACCCGTCTAGGCTATCTGGCTTATGTAGCCGAAGGAGCCAAAATGCTGCCACGCTCCAAATCGCGTAAGGTACGGATTGAGCATGACCATGGTGTTTTTGAGGGTAAGATTTCGCTTGTCTTTGCGGCCTTGACCAATTCTATCGGAGGCTTTGAAAAGCTAGCACCAGATACCAAACTGGATGATGGAAATTTCACCTTGATTCTTGTAAAAACGGCTAAGTTGTTTGATATGCTTAGTCTCATCATACAGGCAATTAATGGTGGCCAACATGTGACGGATGCCAATGTTGAATATCTGAAAACCAGCAAATTGAAGCTAGAAGTATTGGATAAAAAAGCACCCTTTATGTTGAATCTGGACGGTGAGTACGGAGGAGATACACCAGTAGAATTGGAAGTTTTGCACAATCATCTGGAGTTTTTCGCCAATATAGATGAAATCGATGAGAGCGCTCTTTCCTTAGAAAAATTAGAATGAAGAGATAAATGAAAATGCTAGACTATAAAGTCATTGTCCATTACCACAATCCTAAGGGAGATTACTTTTCTTATGATTTGTGGCAGTGGCAGACAGATCAGTGGGGAAAAGAAGCTCCTTTTTCCAAACTTGATTATTTTGGTATTCAGGGAGAATTATCTTTTGAAAGTTGGGAGCCTCTCAGTCAGGCTCATGTGATTGTCAAGCGTTCAGACTGGTCCAGCCAATCTTGCGATTATCACATTGATTTATTACCAGTTCATTTGCCTACAGAGGTGTGGTTGATTGAAGGAGATCATCAGGTCTACTATTCCTTGCAAGCGGCGACGACGAGCCACCAATATTCGCGGCGACGTCCTCATAATTTCGATGTGGCCATGCGGTCGGATTATTTTGATGAATGCTGGGGCTACCAAGGTTGGCTTGGGCATCGTCTGCGGGGGCAAGTAAATGAGTTTAAAGTTTGGGCTCCGACAGCCAAAAAAGTTGAATTGCTAGTCTATGAAACTTCCGATAATCAAGCAGCTGTTTATAAAGAATTCCCTATGGAAAAGGGAGAGATTTACTCGCACGATCATGCTAAAAATACAATCGGAGTTTGGTCGGTGGAAGTGCCAGAAGATTTAGCTGGCAAGGCCTACCAGTATCATGTTCATTTTGAAAACCAGCATTTTTTGACGCGCGATCCTTATACAATCGCTACCAGTCCAGATGGCAAGCGCTCAGCTATTGTTGCCGAACAGGACAAGACTGTTGCTGGTTTTAAGGTATGTCAAGGCAAGGAGGCAACCTGGCGTTTAGATAACCCAAATCAGGCTGTCATCTATGAGATGCATATCCG